>JBAVYH010000069.1:0-38015 GCA_049698695.1 Bryobacteraceae bacterium
AACGATCCGCGAATACATTCGCGACAGCAACAAGGCCCCCCAACCGTTCCAGTGGGTGGCGAGCGCCAACACGATCATCAGGAAGGTGCGGAAGTATAAACGAACTTTAGAGACAGGACACTAGAGCTGTCGTTTCTCTGAGACAGGTCGATCCAGTGGCCGAATACGCGACGGAGTGAGCGGTGCGAACCCGCTTCTCCGCCCGGTCGCGAAGATCGGGCTCCTCGCGGAAATGCGGCGGACCCTGCCGACCGCGGCAGCCGGCTTTGCCATGCGAGATCCCCTGATAGGGCCGGTGACTGCAATCATCGCCGGGATTCTGGCTGCGCGCTTCGTGCCCTTCCGCACATCCGAGTTGATGCTGGTGATCGGCGCTTTTCTGGCGCTCGGCACCATCGCCATGATGCGCCGCGCGCGGCTGCTGGCCGGCATCTGCTGCCTGCTGGGCCTGGTGGCGGCGGGCGCGCTTACGGCCCTGGCGCACCGGCCGGGCCCGGCGCCCGAGTTGGATGTCACCGGCCGCGAAGTGGTGATCTTGAGCGGCTGCGTGGTTGAGCCGCCGGCACTTTCCGGCGAGCGCGAACGATTCCTGCTCGAGCTGGAGCCCCACGCCCGCGTTCAGGTGACGCTGTATGCCAAACCGGACGAGGCGCTGCCGGCGCTGGCTTACGGCCGCAAGATCGAACTCGATGCCCGTGTGCACCCGCCGCGCAACTACGAAAACCCCGGCGCTTTCGACTACCAGCTCTATATGGCGCGCCGCGACATTTACTGGACCGCCTCCGGGGCAGCCGACACGGTTCACGTTCTCCCCGGCCGCTGCGGCTCGCGGTTGCAAAAAGCGGTGGTGGATCTGCGCGCCGCCGCCATGGCGCGCATCGACTCGCTCTATCGCGGCGATCCCTACCAGGCCGCCATGATGCAGGCGGTGCTGCTGGGGCAGCAGTTTCAAATGCAAAAAGTGTGGACCGACGATTACCGCTCCACCGGCACCTTTCACACGCTGGTAATCTCGGGAACCCACGTGGCCATCGTGGCGGCTTTCGTCTTTTTCGTGTTGCGCCTGTGCTTCGTTCCGGCAAGCCTGACGGGGGTGCTGACCGCGGCGGTAGCGTGGCTCTATGCGCTGATCACCGGGTTCCATGCGCCATGCGTGCGGTCGGCCGCCGCTTTGACGCTGGTGATCGCGGCCGGCTATTTCTTCCGGCAGAAGCGGCCGTTGAACCTGCTGGCCGCCGTGGCACTCGGCTTTCTGCTCCTCGATCCGGATCAGTTGTTCGATGCCAGCTTCCAGTTGAGTTTTCTGGCGGTGGCGTTTCTGGGCGCATTTGCCACGCCGCTGATTCGCGCCACCTCGGGCCCGCTCGGGCGGGGCCTGGCGGATCTCGCCAATCGCGACCGCGACATCAACCTGGAGCCGCGCGTGGCGCAGTTTCGCATCGAAATGCGCCTCCTCGCCGAAACCTTGCACGGCACGTTCAAGCTTTCGCTGGGCGCGGCGCGCAGGTGCGTGGCGGCGAACGCGCGGGTGCTCTTCTTCCTTTACGAAATCACCGCCATCTCGGCCGTCATTCAAGCGGGGCTGGCCCTCCCCATGATCGTGTACTTTCATCGCGTCGGCCTTTCCGGTCTCACCGCCAACGCTCTGGTGGTCCCGCTGATGGGGCTGGCGATTCCGGTGGGCTTCCTTGCCGTGTTTACCGGCTGGGCATGGACAGCCCGGCTCGGCGGCGTACTGCTCGTATTGTCGCGCGGCGTTGTGCACTGGCATGCTTCGCTCGATCCCGATTGGCGCATTCCGACGCCGCCTCTGTGGCTGGGCATTGCGTTTTCGCTCGCGTTGATCGCCGTGGCCGTGGCGCGCGGCCGCTGGTGGCGGCTGGCAAGCGGTGCGGCGGTGGCCACGCTGCTCGTGTTGCTGTTGTGGCAGCCGTTCCCGCCCGACATCCAGCGGGGCGAACTGGAACTCGCCGTGATCGACGTCGGGCAAGGCGACGGGCTGCTGGTGGTCTTTCCTGATGGTAAGCGCATGATCCTCGATGGCGGCGGCATCCCCACGTTCGGCAACCGGCCCAAGCCGCAGCTCGATGTGGGCGAGGACGTGGTGGCACCGTATTTGTGGGAACGCCACATCCGAACCGTGGACGTGGTAACGCTGTCGCACGCGCACGACGATCACATCGGCGGCCTGCCTGCGCTGGTCTCCGATTTTCGCCCGCGCGAATTGTGGACCGGCGCCACGCCCGAGAGTCCTGCCTGGCGCGGCCTGCGCGACCGGGCGCTGCACCTGGGCGTCAAAATCGTGCCCATGCTGGCGCCGCGGCGCTTCGCCTGGGGCGGCGCGCAGATCGAAATCCTGGCGCCGTTTGCCGATTACGTTCCGGCCGGCGAGCCCACCAACGACGATTCGCTGGTGATGCGCGTAAGCTACGGCAAGCACTCGTTTCTTCTCTGTGGCGACGCCGAGCGGCCGATCGAGCACCGCATGTTGTCGGAAAACGAGCTGCAACCGACCGACGTGCTCAAGGTGGCGCACCACGGCAGCCGCACCTCCAGCACCCAGGCGTTCCTGGATGCCATCAAGCCCGTCTTCGCCATCATCTCCGTCGGCCAGGACAACAGCTACGGCCATCCGAATGCCGATGCGATCGACCGCCTTCTCGACCACAATGCGGTGGTCTATCGCACCGATCTGGATGGCCTCGTCAGCATTCGCACCGACGGCCGGCGCTTCCACGTCCTGACCTGGCGCGATCTCGCGCCGGCGCTGGCTCCCATGCCGGGTTACGAGCAGTAAGGTGCTGCCGCGGCGCAGGTCTGCTCCTAGAAAATCGGCAAGCTCGAACATGCCCCTTAGCGTGCATCTGCCCTACAATAGGGCCTATGCGAATCATCCTGTTAGTGCTTTCGGCCCTCCTGCCGCGCGCGCAATCGCAAACCGCTCCCAGAGATATTCCGCCCCCGCCGCCGCGCGTGCGCATGCTCGACCCACTGGCGCGAATGGTGAACGACTATGGCAACACGGCGCGCTACGCGGCCGAGGATGAGAAGGTGCTTCCACCGGCGGCGGGCGAGGACCGCGTGGTGTTCATGGGCGATTCCATCACCGACTTCTGGGGCCGCGGCGTCGGCGTCTTCTTCCCCGGCAAGCCGTACATCAACCGCGGCATCAGTGGCCAGGTCACGCCGCAAATGCTGTTGCGTTTCTACCAGGATGTGGTCGCGCTCAAGCCGAAAGTCGTAGTCATACTGGCCGGCACTAATGACATTGGCGGCAATGTCGGCCCGATGACCCTGGAGGCTACCGAAGACTATCTCATGTCGATGATTGACATAGCCCGCGCCAATAACATCAGGATCGTGCTGTCATCGCTGCTGCCGGTTTGCGACTATATCAAGCCGCAGACGGCGCAGAGGCCTCCCGAGAAGATTCTGGCGCTCAACCGGTGGCTCAAGGATTACGCCGGGAAGAACAGGTTCGTCTATCTGGACTACTTCAGCGCCATGGTGGACGACAAAGGCATGCTGCGCAAGGACCTGACCAACGACGGCCTGCACCCCAACGCCGCGGGTTACGAGGTGATGACGCCGCTGGCGGAGAAAGCCATTGCCAAGGCGCTGGCGCGGTAAGATCACGTGGGGAGAAATCACAACCGCTCCCTCACGGTCGCGGCTCCGAAAGGCGCATCCGGGCCGCAACCGCGACGGTTGGTATCTTGGTACTGTTGTCACGGAACGAGGCCTGAGGCCGGGAGAGCGAGGGATCGATGAGCGAGCATCCAAGACGCGATTTCGTGCGCGGCGCGCTGGCGGCGGCCGGTATCGGCGCCGCGGCGTCGCCCGACGCGGTGGCGCAAGCCGGGAATGCGGCCTTGCCGCTGCTGCCCGTCTATGCGCGGGCGCAGCATTACCGCTCGCTGAAACAATCGAGCTACGACCGCACCGGCGGCAACCACGACTTCTGGAGCATTCCCGCCGGTGGTGCCAAGGAAGTTTTCGCGGCCGAAGGCGCCGGCGTCATCAGCCACATCTGGTTCACCATCGCCGCCGGCAGTGAGCATCATCTTAAGGAGTTGGTGCTGCGCGCCTGGTGGGACGGCAACGCCAGGCCGTGCGTCGAAACCCCCATCGGCGACTTTTTCGGCCTGAACCTCGCCGACTATCGGATTTACCAATCCAGGTACCTGGCCTGCTCACCCGGCAAATCGCTCAACTGCTACTTCGCCATGCCGTACCGCCGCGGCGCCCGGCTCACCGTGACTAACGAGGGCAAGCAGGGAGTGGGCGCGTTCTATTCGAACATCGATTACATGGCCGTGCCGTCGCTGCCCGCGGACGCCCTGTACTTCCACGCGCAGTACCGGCAGGCGGCACCGTGCGTGCCGGTGACGGGCGAGGCCGCGAAGCTGAACCCGCTCGGCCGCTCCAACTACGTCTTTGTGGAAACGCGCGGCCGCGGCCACCTGATGGGCGTCACGCTCGGCGTGCTCGAAAACGCCGACGGCTGGTGGGGCGAAGGCGACGACATGATTTTCGTCGACGACGAGGCCAAGCCGCTGATCAACGGCACCGGGTCGGAGGATTACTTCCTGGGGAGCTGGGATTTTGGCGGCCGCAATGGCGCGCAGCCTTTCGGCCACCAGATGTACGGTGCGCCGCTGATCGCCGACGCCGAGCGCACCGGCGGCCGCTACTGCTGCTACCGCTGGCATGGCGACAACCCAGTCACCTTCGAGCGCTACCTGAAACACACCATCGAGCACGGCCATGGCAACGACCGCGGCGACAATTTCTTCTCCGTGGCCTACTGGTATCAGTCGGCGCCTTATACCGATTTCCCGCCCCTGCCCCCGCCGGAGGCCCGCATCCCGCAAGTGCGCACCGCGTGAGCTTGGGCATGCCGGGACCGGCGGCAGTCGGTCCGCGCTAACGGGTTTGGGGCGCTGTTCAGCGGCTTCCGTTCGTGACATAATATCGTCAGCGATCCAGGAGGGACGTGCCGGGTGACCCGCTTCGAAGGAATGCGGCCGCTGGTGTTGCTCCTCGCGGTGCTATCGCCGCTCGGGACGACGTTTGGTCAGGCGCCGCCAAGCAGCAGTCAGGCTGCCGCTGCGATGATCGGCACTGCCACCGGCAACGCCACGCTTTCGCCGACCGCCACGACCAATGCGCCGATCCTGCTCACGGGCCGCGTGCTGCTGGAAAATGGATCGCCTCCGCCGCGCCCGGCCAAGATCGAGCGCGTCTGCAATTCCATTCCGCACTCCGAGGGCTTTACCGACGCGCAGGGCTACTTCGGAATCCACTTCGGTTCGACCGCCGCTGTTACCCAGGACGCCGACGAGCAGGATCGGCTCGCGCCGTCCGCCACCGCGCCAATTCAGGTCTTGCCCTCCGTCAGCGGTGACGAGGCGGGTGCATCCATCAGCTCGGACAACAGGCTGCTCGATTGCGAGTTACGCGCCGTGCTGGCCGGATACCATTCGCAAGGCGTGCCGATCAAGCCGCTGCATTTGATGGAGAACCCGGATGTCGGCGTGATCGTGATCCGGCCCGACGCGGCGCCCGGCGGCACCGCCGTAGTCACCGCCCAATCGCTGGCCGTTCCCAAACAAGCTCGCAAGCTCTTCGACCGCGCACAGGAGGAAGCAAGCGCGGGAAAGACCGATCGGGCCAAGCAGTACCTCGAGAAGGCGGTCGCTGTTTATCCACAATATGCCGCCGCGTGGTGCGCGCTTGGCAAACTGCAGGTGGCCGGCGGCGGGCTGGATGCCGCCCGCGCCTCCTTTGAGCGCGCTCGCCGCGCCGACCCGAATCTGGTCGATGCATATCTCCAGTTGGCCACGGTGGCTTTGTGGGACCGGAAGTGGCAGGAACTGGCGGACCTCAGCGCCAAAGGAATCGAGCTGGATCCGATCGATTACCCGCAACTGTTCCTGTACGCTGCCGTGGCGAATTACAACCTGCAGAAACCCGACGTGGCCGAGCGGGACATCGAACGGGCGCAGGCGCTCGATTCGCGGCACGCTTTCCCGGAGATCGAACGCATCGCGGGCGTGATTCTGGCCAGCCGGAAAGAGTACGCCGCAGCCGCGGAGCACCTCCGGGCCTACCTCCAACTGGCGCCCAACGCCGGTGACGCCGACAACGCGCGGGCGCGTCTTGCCGAAGCCGAAAGAATGAGGGCCCAGCCCCCCGCCAAGTAGTTTCCCCGGCCGCTCGAAGCACCGACGGGCTTAGGCGGATAAGCAGGTCCGTTTTCCTCACACCCATTCTGCTATGATGCTTGGTTCAAGAGCGGCTCTGGCGCGGGTTGCTTCGAGTGTGCCTGTACCCACGTGCGACGACCGGGTGCGGGCCGTGAGAGGTTAGGTCTCAGGTGCATCTGCATTTCATCGACATAGCGATTATCGTCCTCTATCTAGCCACCACCGTGTTGGTCGGCTATTGGGTTTCTCATCGCGCTTCCCGCGACATCAAAGCCTATTTTTTGGGCGGTAACACCATGCCGTGGTACGTGCTGGGCGTGTCCAACGCTTCGGGCATGTTCGATGTCAGCGGCACCATGCTGCTGGTGTACTGGGCATTCGTTTACGGCGTGAAGAGCGTGTGGATTCCATGGCTGTGGCCCACCTTCAACCAGGTCTTCCTGATGGTGTTTCTCTCGAGCTGGCTGCGCCGTTCCAACGCCATGACCGGCGCGGATTGGATTCAGACGCGCTTCGGCAAGGGCCGCGGCGCGCAGCTTGCGCACATCATAGTGGTGGTTTACGCTTTCTTCGGCATCATCGGCTTCTTCAGTTACGGATTCAAGGGCATCGGCAAATTCGCCGCCAACTTTTTGCCGTGGAGTTTCACGCCCAACCAATACGCGCTGATGCTGATCGCGATCACGACCATTTACGTCATCAAAGGCGGCATGTTCAGCGTGGTGATCACCGAGGTGCTGCAGTTCTGCATTCTTTCGGTCGCCTCGTTCGCGGTGGGCATCATCGCCATGATGAAGATCGCGCCAGGAGCGTTGACCAAGTTCGTTCCCGCCGGCTGGGATAACCTCTTCTTCGGCTGGCATCTCAACATGGACTGGTCCACCCTGATCCCGGCCGCCAACGCGAAGATCGCCGAGGATGGCTACGGCCTGTTCGGCTTCTTCGTGATGGCGCTGCTGTTCAAGGGAGTGCTCATCAGCGCGGCCGGCCCCGCCCCTAACTACGACATGCAGCGCGTGCTCTCCACTAAGAATCCTCGAGAGGCTTCGATGATGAGCGGCTGGGTCAATGTGGTGCTGACATTCCCACGCTACTTCCTGATCACCGGACTGACCATCCTGGCGCTCGTTTTTTTCAGCGACCAGATCAAGGGGATGGGAACCAAGATGGACTTCGAGTTGGTGCTGCCGTATGCACTGGGCCGCTTCGTCCCGGCCGGCCTGCTGGGATTCCTCATCGCCGGCTTACTGGCGGCCTATATGTCGAACTTTGCTGCGACGGTCAACGCCGCGCCGCCGTACTTCGTCAACGACATCTACAAACGCTACATCAATCCGAACGCGAACCCCCGGACTTATGTGCGGCTAAGCTACCTCAGCTCGTTTCTGGTGGTGCTGATTGGAGTCTTGATCGGCTGGTACGTCTCTTCGGTGAATTCGGTGGTGATCTGGATTGTCTCCGGCCTATGGGGCGGTTACACGGCCTCAAACGTCCTGAAGTGGTATTGGTGGCGCTTCAATGGATACGGCTACTTCTGGGGCATGGTCAGCGGCATCACGGCCTCGCTGGCGGTTCCCGGGATACTCAGCCGGATTCCCTCGTTGCAGAACTACGCGAGCCTGCACACGCTGAACCTGGACGTCTCTCTCGGATTCGGGCTGGTGTTCGTGGTCGGTATGATTGGCTGCCTGCTCGGCACCTTCCTCACCCAACCCGAGGAGGACGAGGTTCTGATGGACTTTTACCGCCGCGTGCGGCCGTGGGGTTTCTGGGGTCCGGTGAAGGCCAAAGTAATGGCGCAGTATCCCACGTTCCAGCCGAATCGTGATTTTCCGCGCGACATGTTCAACATCGCCGTGGGCATAACCTGGCAAATTGCCCTGGTCGCGCTGCCGATCTACATCGTGATTCGGACTAACATTCCCGCCATCTGGTATTGCCTGGCCGTGGTCGGGGTGACGTCCCTCATCCTGAAGTTCACCTGGTACGACCATATGTGCAAGGTGAACGCCGAGATCGCAGCGGATGAAGCAAGGGCGGTGGCGCCAGCGGGAGCGGGGGACTAACAATAGGTGCGATGGGAAAGCGGCACGCGGCTCTGGAGTTTCTACTTCTTCGGTAGCGCCGGCGGTCTTGCCGCCGGTGTTTCTTGAAGCGATCTGGCGGCGTGTCCCAAACAGTGGCCGTGGTCAAGCGCGCACAAGACACCGGACACCGGCGCCGAGACCGCCGGCGCTACCGGACCCTACTTCATATAGAACAAGCTCAGCCTTGGCAGGCGCGATTTCTCCAGCAGGCTGCGCTCCAGGTATTGCCGTTCTAACATCGCCAGTTGGTCGGCGGTCATTTTGCCCCGGTAGGGACGTAACTGGGTGTCTAACTCACGGCGGGCTTGGAGTAAGTCGTCATCGCTTTGGCGAGCGCGGGCGGCGGCGATCATCTTCTCTTCGAGAACGGTGAGCCGGCGTTCCAAGTCTTCCAGGTCCTGATAATGCGTCTCGGCTTCGGCAGCCAACTTAGCCAGAGTAGCGGCGATTTCCGGGTATGGCTCGCGCAATGCCGCGGCGTTCGATTCGAGATATGCCCGCAGATCCTCCAGCGAAAACGGCCGCGGGGCCTCGCGCCGCGCGCGTGGCTCCGGCTGGCTGGCCATGGCCTGGGCCTCGGTGAGCACGGCCTGCGCGCAGAAGGCGAGCGAGTTCACCATTTGCGTTTTCACCGTGCGGCCGCGCCATTTCTCGAGGGCCGCGTCGATGCCGCGCAGCACGGCTTCCAGCGGCACCCCCGAGTTCTTCCAGGTTTCCACCAGCGCCCAATCGAGCGGCGACATCAGAAACAGTGCCGTGCCGCGGGCGCGCTGGAAGTGCTCCTCCACTTCGGTGAAGTAGTTGAAATAGTTGCGGAGAAAATCGGGCTCGGGTGTCACGGCCGGTGAATCCACTCCCAGATCATCTGCAGGCCTTCCAGCGTCAGATGCTCGTCAACCACCTTCAAATAGCGCGAGCCGGAGACCACCAGGCCGGCCTGGCCGCCGGTGGCGACGGTCTTCGTATCCGGGCCGAGTTGTTTGATGATGCGCTCGATGATCCCGTCCACCATACCCACCGCGCCATAATACAAACCCGACTGCATGCTGGCCACGGTGTTAGTGCCGATCACGTTTTTCGGCGGCCGGAACTCCACCAGCGGCAGGCGTGCTGTCTTGGTGAAGAGGGCCTCGACTGCTATGCCGACGCCCACGGCGATGGCGCCGCCCAGGTAATCGCCATCGCGCGAAACCACGTCGAAGTTTATGGTGGTGCCGAAATCGACGATCACGCACGGGCCGCCGTACTTGCGAAAGCCTGCGACGCCGTTCACCAGGCGGTCGGCGCCGACTTCGGTCGGGTTATCGTAAAGTATGCCGATTCCCAGATCGGTTTTCGGGCCGACGAACACGGCTTCCGTATGGAAGTAGCGCAGCGTCATGGCGGCTAGCGTGGAATCGATGGGCGGGACGACGCTCGAGATGATGATGCCGTCGACCGCGTCGATATTGAGGTTCACCGGCGAAAACAGATTGTGCAACAGGATGCCCCACTCGTCGGCGGTCTGCTCATGGACCGTGCGCAGCCGCCACTGGCAGAGCAGTTTGCTTCCCTCAAAAGCGCCAATTGTGATGTTACTGTTGCCTGCGTCAAGAGCCAGCAGCACGTACGCCTCCCGCAATAATCAGGGTATCGGTTCCATCGTCCCGGCGCACCACCAGGAAGCCCTCCGGGTTGAGGCCGGCGGTGACGCCGCGAATCACGCCATCGGTTTGCTGCACCTCCACGCGGCGGCCGGCGGCATAGCTGGAGGCTTGCGTGAAGAGGCGCAGGATGGCCGGCGTGTCGTAGCCGAGATACTCGTCGGCGGCGCGCAGCAGCGAGGCAAAGATCGGCTCGCGGGCAATGGGCGCTCCGGGAGGCTTGCCCCACTCAGCCAGCGAAGTGGCCTCTCGCGCCAGTTCGGGCGGAAACGACTTGTGATTCACGTTGATGCCGATGCCGGCGATGGCCTTGGCGCCGGACAACTGCACCAGAATGCCAGCGATTTTCCGGTCCGCAATCATCACGTCGTTGGGCCAGCGCAAATCGCAGGCGATGCCAGTTGATTTGGCGATCGCATCCTGCACCGCCAGCCCCAGCGCCAGGGTAAGAACCGGCGCCGGCTTAACTACCAGCGAGCAGTAGATTCCGCTGCCCGCTTCGGAGTGCCAGGTGTGGCCGTGGCGGCCCAGTCCGGCTGTTTGCTCTTCGGCCAGCACCACCTCGCGCGGCTCCAGCGCTGCGGCCACGCGCATGGTGGAATCGATGGACGCGTAGTAATCGATCCGGCGATCCGGAAACTCGCGCCGCAGGCCGCCGATATCGAGCAGTGTCACTTATTAGGTCTCGCCTATTGCGTCACTCATGTCGGCGTTCTTCAACGGCGCCGGATAAAGGTCGAGACGAATCTCGACCCAGCAGGCTGAGGCCTGCGCCACGATGCCGGGTTGATGAGATCTGTCGCTCAATTTGTCGAACCTCATTTAGCGCCCGGGTCGAGCTTGCCAAGCTGCGTCTTGTACTCGGCCAGCTTCTGGCGCATACCCTCGATCACGTGCGCGGGGGCGCGGCCGAGAAACTTCTCATCGCTCAACTGGCGTTCGTTGTTGGCGATGTTTTTAAGAAGCTGCTCGCGCTCTTTCTCCTCGCGCTTGCGCTGCGCGTCTTCCTGGGCTTTGGGAAGATGCAGCGCCAGGTCGAACTCCCGACCGGAGCGGATGCCCGGTGCCTTGGGAGCCGCTTCGGCTTTCAGTTCCAGGTTCACGTTGGCCAGCTTGCGAATGGCTTCGGCATTGCGCCGGGCCACGTCGAGCACGGGTCCGAGAGAATACAGCACGCCCGCGACCTGCAGTTTGGGATCGAGCTTCGCCTCCGTGCGCAACGTGCGGGCCACCGTCACGATCTCCTGTAGGATGTCTATCTCGCGCTCCGCTTCGGCGTCAGTTGCTTCTTCACGGAACTGCGGGTAGCCGGCCAGCGCGATCGAGAGCGGGCGTGCGGAGTGATCGGTCGCCAGCCGCTGCCACAGCTCTTCTGTCAGAAACGGCATTGCCGGATGGAGCAGGCGCAGCGCAGTTTCGAATGCAGCCAGCGCGTTGCGCCAGCCTGGCGTGAGGCCGGAATTCTCGCGAAATTCGAGCTTCTTCAGCTCCAGGTACCAATCGCAGAATTCGTGCCAGAAAAAATGCCACAGCACCTGCGCGGCGTCATGGTAGCGATAGGTCTCAATGGAGCGGTTGACCTGCGCGGCGCAGGCGTTCAGGCGGCTGAAAATCCACCGGTCCTCGATGGGCACCGCGCCGGTTTCCGGGTCGGCCTCTGGGCGGAAATTCTCCAGACTGGCTGGAAGCCACGGCTCCACGCCGCAGAACTCCATCTTGCCCAGCAGAAAGCGCGCAGCGTTCCAGATTTTGTTGGCGAAGGCACGCGAGCTTTCCATGCGCTCTTCGGTGAGCACGATATCGGTGCCCGGTGCGGCGCCTTGCAGCAGCGCCATGCGCACGGCGTCGGTGCCGTACTTCTCGGTCACGATCAGCGGGTCGATGGTGTTGCCTTTCGTCTTCGACATCTTCTGCCGTTCGGCGTCTCGCACCAGGCCGTGGATGTAGACCTGGCGGAACGGCACGTCGGCCATGAACTCGATGCCGAGCATGGCCATCCGCGCCACCCAGAAGAATAGGATGTCGAAGCCGGTGATCAGCAGAGAGGTGGGGTAGAAGGTTTTAAGATCCTCGGTCTGGTCCGGCCAGCCGAGCGTGGAAAACGGCCAGAGGCCGGAGCTGAACCAGGTGTCGAGCACGTCGCTATCCTGCTCCAACTCGGCTGAGCCGCAGCGGTCGCACGTCGCGGGCGCTTCCCGCGCCACGATAATCTCGTGGCACTCCCTGCAGTGCCAGGCGGGAATGCGATGGCCCCACCAGAGTTGCCGCGAGATGCACCAGTCGCGGATGTTGTACATCCACTCGAAGTAGGTTTTGCTCCAATTGGCGGGAACAAAAACGATGCGGCCTGTTTCCACCGCTTCGATGGCCTTTTCGGCCAGCGGTTTGGTCCTGACGAACCACTGCGTGGAGACCAGCGGTTCGACAATCGTGCCGCAACGCGCGCACTTACCGATATTCAGCGCGTAGTCTTCGATCTTGACGAGCGCGCCCATCGCCGTAAGATCAGCCAGCACCTGCTTGCGGGCCTCGAAGCGATTCATCCCAGCGTACTTACCGCCCGCGGCAGTGATGACGCCGTCTTCGCCGATCACCTGGATCTTAGCCAGGTTGTGGCGGCGGCCGGCCTCGAAATCGTTGGGGTCATGCGCGGGCGTGACCTTCACCACGCCGGTGCCGAACTCGGGATCGGCGAGGTCGTCGAGGATCACCGGAATCTCGCGGCCCATCAGCGGCAGGTCGACGGTGCGGCCGTGCAGGTCAAGGTAGCGCTCATCCTTCGGGTTGATGGCCACCGCGGTATCGCCGAGCATGGTTTCCGGCCGCGTGGTGGCCACCGTGACGAAGCGGCCGGGCAAGCCGTGCACGGGGTAGCGCAGGTGCCACATGTGGCCCTGCACGTCGGAATGAGTCACTTCCAGGTCGGATAGCGCGGTGCGGCAGCGCGGGCACCGGTTGACCATGTACTCGCCGCGGTAGATAAGGCCTTTTTCGTACAACCGCACGAAAACCTCGCGCACGGCGCGCGACAGGCCGGGATCGAGCGTGAACCGCTCGCGCGACCAATCGCAGCTTGCGCCCATGCGGATCATCTGCCGCTTGATGTTGTCGCCGTACTCGGCTTTCCATTCCCACACGCGCTTCTCGAAAGCCTCGCGGCCCAAATCCTGGCGGCGAATTCCCTCTTCGGCCAGTTTGCGCTCCACCACCATTTGGGTGGCGATGCCGGCGTGATCGGTGCCCGGCAGCCACAGCGTGTTCTCGCCCAGCATGCGGTGCCAGCGGATGGTGACGTCGATTTCGGTGTGCTCCAGCATGTGGCCGATGTGCAGCGATCCGGTCACATTGGGCGGCGGAATGACGAGGGAAAACGAGCGCGCCGCGGACGCCGCGGCAGCGCGAAAGATGCCGGAATCGATCCACCATTGCGCCCAGTGCGGCTCGAACCGCTGAGGCTCGTACACCTTCTCAATTTGCATGGGAATGTACTAATATAACGCGCCTGTGGGGCGCGTCCCTGAGCCCTTGGCAGGGATCATCCTGCCCCGCTACGCGCGGCACACAAAGAACCGGCGCAAGACCGCCGGCGCTACAGCCTCTCGCGAAAATGTAGAAGCGCCGCAGGCAGGTCGGGGACCTGCCTCACCAAGGCCAGCCGTCAAAACACGGCGAAACAGAAAACCTGATTCGATCCGCTGGCAAGGAGCGCGTACTCGCCCGGGTCCAGCCCGTTGTTGGGCTCAATCTTGGATAGCGGCCCCTCCAGCTTGGTCACTTCGACGAGGATTGGTTCCGCGGTCCTGTGGACGACAAACTCACGATGACCGTTCTTCGATTCCATCTTAAACAACTGGAGGTTTTGCGGGTCGATCTTGTCGCTGACGAAGAGCAGGATCGGCGCCGCCAGCGGCGTCCTGGTGGGCGAGTTGGCGCCATCGACGATATACACCGTGTCGTCCTTCTTCTTCTCCGTTTTCGCCTCCACCGCTTCGGTGGCGAGCAGCCTGTCGGCGTGTTTGATGTACGGGAGGTCCGGCTTCGGCGGTCGCGGTCCGTCGTACCCTTGGGCGCTAGCCGCGCACGCCGCGACAATGGTCGACAGCAACACCCGGAGCAACATAGCTGTACGATATTTTACCGCCGCCGGGAGGGGCGCCGCGGTGCATTCCATCACGGGCCGCGTTTTGGGGGTATGCGGCTGGCGCGAGGCGACGGGACCGCGCACCGGCTTTTCGATCACGGCGCGCACGGTGCGCGAATGGCCCGCGCCGCCTCAACTCTCGAGACGGAATCGCGATTCGGCCAGGCGGTACAGCGGGCGCCAGACCGCCCGGTTGACGCATACCACCAGCGTCGCCATCACCATGGTGGAAAGCAGCAGCAGCTCGCTGTTGCCGGAATCGGTGGCGGAGCTGATTTGCGCACCCAGTCCCAAGGTGGTCATGATCTTGCCCTGGAAGTGGAAGTATTCGGCGACGATGCTGGCATTCCAAGCGCCGCCCGAAGCAGTCACCAGGCCGGTAACGAGATAGGGAAAGATACCCGGCAGGATGAGCGTCCGCCAGCGGTGCCAGCGGGTGAAATGAAAAACCGAAGCCGCTTCGCGCAGCTCGGTGGGGATGGCCATGGCGCCGGCGATCACGTTGAACAGGATATACCACTGCGTGCCCAGCAGCATGAGGATGATGGAGCCCACGCCCAAACCGCCGCCGAGCCGCACCAGGCCGAGCAGCACCACCGGGAACAACGCGGTGGCGGGAACTGAGGCCGCTATTTGCGCCAGCGGCTGCGCCACCTTCGCCAACCGCGGATTGGAGCCGATAGCGACGCCCGCCGGAATGGCCCACAGCGACGCAATCACCAGCGACGCGGCGACGCGTCCGAAACTGGCGCCCGCGGCCTGAAGAGTCGCCAGCAGCTCCGCGCTGTGGAGGCCCTTCAGCAGCAGGACGGCTTTCACCAGCAGGTAGGGTACGGCCACTGCCAGCGCCAGCAGCAGGACGGCGCCGGCGATCCGGCCGCGGCTTCTCGTCCGCGCGATGGGCGGCGTCTCCCGGGGAGGACTGGTGGTCAGGCGCTCCCAGAGAGGCTCTACGGCTCGCTTCTCGACCCAGCGCGAGACCTCCGAGTTGCGCAGCAAGTGAAGAATGGGCGAAGTGACCTCCGAGGCGCTCTCCACCTGCTCCATCTTGAACTTTTCCGACCACGCGATCGCCGGCCGCCACACCAGTTGATCGAGCAGGACAATCACCGCAATCATGGCGCCGAGCCCCCAGATGATTCCGGCTGTATCGCCGGTGCTTGCCGCCGTCTGCAGATAGGAGCCCAGGCCCGGCAGGCGAAAATCGTGGTGGCCCAGCTCGAACATTTCACACGCCATCAGGAAGAACCACCCACCGGCCACGGAAACGATGGAATTCCACACCAGACCGATGGTCCCGAAAGGCAGCTCCAACTCCACGAAACGCTGGGTAGCGCTGAAACGGTTGATTAGGGCGGCCTCGCGCAACTCGCGTGGAATGGATTTGAGCGAAGAATAGAAACTGAACGCCATGTTCCACACCTGGCCGGTGAAGATGAGGACGATCGAACCCAATTCCACTCCCAACTGCCTGGTGGGAAAAAGCGCCACCATGGCAAGCATGACGCCGGGGAGAAAGCTCAGGACGGGGATGGACTGGAGGATATCGAGCACGGCGATCATGACCATTTCCACGCGCCGGTTGTAGGCCGCGATGTAACCGTAGGCGACGGCAAACACCAGGCTCAGCAGGTACGCCGCGGCCATCCGCATCAGGGAGTAGAAGGCATAAGCCGGCAGCGCCGCCGGCGACCGCGAGATGTGGGCGGCCGGCGTCACCACCCCCATCCAGTAGCGCACCGTGGCCAGCACAGCGTAGATGCCCGCCAGGATCGCGGCGAATACCAGCACGTCCACCAGGAGGGACCAATTGCGCTCCCGAATCAGCGAGCGTGCCAGCAGCGGGAGGGCCATCAGCGGTTGCCCGCCTCATCGCCCGCAGGCTGCGCGGCTTCTTCGGGAATGAAAAAGCGGCCGGAGGAACCGCGGTCGAACAGCTCCGCATAGCGGCCCCAGGTGACGGCGGTTTCGAGCTGCCGCTCGGTCTCCTCTTCACTGAAGTGCTCGTCGAGCAGGTCATGAAAGAAATCGGCGGGCATGGAGTGGTCGGCTTTGTTGGCCAGAGAGCGATTGATCTGGCGGATCAGCGGGACGCGCTCGGCGGCCACGCGGAAAAGTTCCTTGCGACGCAGAATGCCGGCCTCGGCGAAGCGCTTCCCCTCGGGAGTCAGCTCGGCGTCGCCTTCCTTGACGTTGATATAGCCCAGCAGCGAGGCGGCTTCGACGATCGGCAGCAGGTCGTCGATCTCAAAAGCCAGATCGTCCGCCAGGTGGTAGATGTCGTCGCGGCCTTCGCGGTCTGCCAGCAGCTCGAGCAGGCCGGCGATTCCGCCCGGGCGGGCGTGCGGCATCATCGGATACTTGGCGCGCGCGGGGCCGGCCGCCACCGCAGCGGCTTCCGGCCCGGGGTGCGGCGCGGGCGCCAGGTCGGGCTGGGTGAGCACGCGGTAAATGTAATCGACGGCCTCCACGAAGCGGGGATCCTGGTGGTCGCGCGGCCGCGGCATGGCGATGCGGAAATCGGTGCGGACGTGCCCTGGATTCTTCCCCAACACGACCACCCGGTCGGCCAGCGTCACCGCCTCTTCAATGTTGTGCGTGACGATGAAGACGGCGCGCGTGGGCATCTTCTTGCCGTCCCATAATTCGAGCAACTCCGAGCGGAGGTTCTCGGCGGTGAGCACATCGAGGGCGGAAAAAGGCTCGTCCATGAAAAGCACTTCGGGCTCGACGACCAGGGCGCGAGCGAAGCCGACGCGCTGCTTCATGCCGCCGGAGAGCTCCTTGGGGTACGCCAGCTCGAAGCCGTCCAAGCCCACCGAATCGAGGATGCGCAGGGCGCGTTTCATGCGCTCCGGCGCCACGATGCCGCGCGCCTTGAGCGGCGCTTCCACATTGTCGAGCACCGTAAGCCACGGGAACAGCGCAAAGCTCTGGAAAACGATGGAGACGTTCGGGCACGGGCCTGCCACCGGCCGGCCGTGCCACAGCACCTGTCCCGACGAGGGCGCAGCCAGGCCGGAGAGCATCCGCAGCATGGTGGACTTGCCCGAGCCCGATGGCCCGAGCAGCGCCAGAATCTCGCCGGCATACACGGTCAGGTCGGTGGCGGCCAGAACCTGGATGCGGGCTTCGGGCAGTCCATAGAATTTCTCGATGGCGCGGGCCTCGATGATCGGCTCTGCTGCTGGTGTCACTGGTCCTCGCTTGCCGCTGGATTGGGACGACGCGTCCCTCATCCTTTATACCGCGGGGCGGGACGCAGCGACTGGCAAGACATGCGTGCCCCTACAGCAGAGGCTTTCATCCGCTGCGTTTGACTGCGTCGCTGCCGCTGCAAAGAGGCCCACGCGAGGCCTGCTATCGAGTAATCTGAGAGGGAGCGCGCAGGTCTAACCTAACCGACTCAATGCGAATCCTTTACATCCACTCGACGCAGGTGCCGCCCCCGCGTGACACACGCACGGATCGTTTTTTTTGGCTTTCGGAAACGCTGGAAGGCGATGTCCTACAGCCGCTCTGGTTCCGCACGCCGGAAGAAGTTGAAGCGGAGCTCGGTCCCGGCTCCTTCCCGGTTTATGTGTCGGGACGATTTCGCTATCACTGGTTTCTGGTGTCGCGCCCCAACGGACGGAGGCGGCCGCGCCTGGCGCAGTTTTGGTTTTACATTCGCAAGGGTGTGGAACTTCACCGGCAGAATGCCTTTGATTGCATCATCGCTTATTCCCACATGACGACGGGGCTGGTCGCGGCCTTGGTGAAGCTGCTGACGGGCGCGCAGCTGATCATCGAGCTGGTGACCACGCCGCAACTGATCTACGTGACCAATCGGGCACGGCCCTCGCTGGGCGACCGCTTGATGAGGCTCTACTCCGATGTGTGCCTGCATCTGTCGCTCTGGACGGCTGACCGGGTTCATCTTCTCTATCCGGGTCAACTCGCCGCCTATTCGCTGCTCCGCAAAGCCAAAACCTCTGTGTTTCATGAATTCGTTGCGGTATCGGTGATCCCCGCGCACGCCGAAGGCGAGGAGCGGTACGTGCTGACGGTGGGTTCGCCAGCGTACCTGAAGGGATCTGACCGATTGATCGAAGCATTCCGTCGGCTGGCTCCCGATTTTCCGGATGTCAAACTCAAGATAGTGGGCTGGTACATGAGAGCCGAGCGCGAGTTATTGGAAGCGCTGGCCGGGGACTCGAAACAGATTGAGCTGGTGCGGGCGGCACCGAACCCTGTTATCTTGCCAATCATCAGCGGTTGCCTGGTCTTGGTGCACCCGTCCCGTTGTGAAGGGCTGCCCAGGACCGTAATTGAGGGATTGGCAGCCGGCATCCCGGTGGTCGGTTCCGATGTTGGCGGGATCCCCGAGCTGATCCATCAAGGGGAAAACGGATTTGTCGTGCCGGGAGGCAACGTCCGGGAGCTGGAAGAACGGCTCCGCGAGTTGCTGGCCGATCCGGAGCTGCGGCGCCGGCTGGGTGCGAACGGCTACGAGTTGGCGCACACGCAATTGACCGAGCAGGTCTACGTAGAGAAGTTCACCGCGATGGTTGGGGCCACGGTGCGAGGCGCCCCGTGAGCCCGGACGCGCCGCACTCCGTTCGCAGCCTGGACAAGGCGCTGGCGGGGGGACTGGCCTGGGCCGCCGGCGCCAAGTCGGCTACGCAATTCTTCACCTGGGCATTCACCCTGATTGTGGCGCATCTTCTTTCGCCGGCCGACTTCGGCCTGGTCAACATGGCTGGGTTCATCAACGTTCTGACCAGCATGCTGGCCGAGTTCGGCATGGGCCAGGCGGTGTTGCAGATGCCCGAGCTGGAGGCCGGCACGGTGGCGCAGTTGAACACGGCTTGCGCGGCGATCTGCACGGCGGCATACGGCCTCCTGGTTTTGGCTGCGCCGCTGATTGCGGCGTTCTTCAAGTCGGAACAGCTCAAGCTGCTGGTAGTGGTCAACAGCCTCGGGCTGGTTATCACGGGGCTTCAATCGGTGCCGAACGGGCTCTTGGAAAAGGACCTCGACTACCGCCGGCTGTCGGTGGGCGAGTCGGTCACAACCCTGGTGCAGGCCGCGGTCACGGTGGGATTTGCACTGACCGGATTCGCGTACTGGTCGCTGGTGATAGGCGCGCTTGCCGGGCGAATCGCAGGAGCGGCGTTGACGTACTACTGGAAGCCGGTGCCGTTCGCGCTGCCGCGATGGAAACAGATCCAGGCGCCGATGCGCCTGGGGGCCCATGTGGCAATCGGCAGAATTGCAGGAGGGGCGTACTCGATGTCGGACGGAGTGATCGTGGGGCGAATGCTGGGCGGAGCGGCGCTCGGCGCGTACCAGATGGCGATGTCTCTGGCCAATGCGCCGGCCGAAAAGGTCGGGCTGCTGGTGATGCGGGTGACCGGGCCCTTATTCGCGCGGGTGCAGAAAGACCAGGAACTGGTGCGCCGCTATTTCCGGATCATCAGCGAGTCGGTATCGCTGAGCGTTTTCCCGCTGCTGCTCGGCTTGGCAGTGGTGGCGCCGGAAGCGGTGCGGGTGTTACTGGGGCCGAAATGGAGCGCAGCCATCGGGCCAATTCGGTGGCTGGCTGTTTTCATGTGTGCTCGAACCCTGGCCACGCTGTTCAGCCAGGTGCTCACCTCGCTTCGGCACACCCGTTTCAATATGTGCGTTTCCCTGATCAGCTTCGTGGTTATGCCTTTAGCATTCATCGTCGCATGCCACTGGGGCACGAATGCGGTGGCCGCAAGCTGGTTGATTCTGTGTCCGGTGACCGTACTTCCGTTCGCGGTGAAGTTACTCCGTTCCATTGGCGTGCGATATCGAGACTACTTAGTTATGTTGATGCCCGCGCTGGCCGGATGCGCGGTGATGGTGGCGGCGGTTCTTGCGGTCCGTCTCTGGGTTGGGAGCGATCACGCGCCGGCCGTAGCCAGACTGTTGGTGCAGATGGCTGCAGGAGGCACCGCCTATCTCGGGTTCCTGTGGATCTTCTATCGCGAGAAGCTGAACCGGTATATCCATTTTCTCTTGGGCCTGCGCAAGGAAGGTGCGGTGCTGAGTGAAGCCGGGTTGTGAGAACCGCGGGCCGCGTTTCGGTGGGAGCCCGGCAAGTGTCCTCCCTAACCGAAACGGCCACGAGAGCCCCTGTCGGATCTCAGTCCGCCCGCGGAGCGGCGCCGTCTACGACGTCACCCATCGACGGCGCGCGCCGCGCAATCACCATGATCGATATGGACAGAAAACCGAAGCACCGGAGATGCAACACCCTCAATAACTTCCGCAGTTTTCGGCTCCGGTTGAAGTAGTAGCAGATATCGGGATCGTAACCTGTCTTACGCAGCATAGTGCTGAGCACATACGGCTCGTACCATGCCACATGATCCGGATGCCACCGGCGTTTCTGCCAAGGGAATAGCGCCATCAGGGCGTTAAGAAAAAAGAACGCGTTCGGCGTAGTGAGAACAAGCCGCCCGTTTTCGTTCAAGTGGCGCCGCAAGTTCGTCAGTAGCGCACCGGGATTCACCACGTGTTCGATAACCTCTCCGGCGACTATGACATCGAAAGTCTTTCCCAGCGACGCGGTCATTGCATCCGCGCAAATAATATTGTAGCCGCGCTTCCGGAGCTCTTCGACTTCACTTTCGAGGACGTCGATCCCGAGCACCGACTTGGCCCTTTCCACCAGCCGGCGGTGAAGCCACCGCTCTGACGCCTCATTGGATACCACGTGTTCAACGCACCCCACGTCCAAAACCGTCCTGCCCGCGACATACTGGCCTAGAAAGTCGAGATGCGTGAGGCTAACATCTAGGTATTCAATCTTCATAAGAATCGAGGCGTAGGGGATCTTAGTGGGTGGATCATTCGGAAGGCGCGATACCAGGGCCGGAGCAACCGTAGCCCTCGAGCACTATTCAAACCCGGCCCTTCACCAGAAAATATTAGTATATCATGCATCGGTGTGATATCATCCCGGTCCGTAACCATTTGGCGCCGGCCGCAATCAGTCGCGCAGCGAGCCGCAGTCCGCGCCGACTGGCTAATCGCAGCAGTCGGGTAAGAGGTTACCCAGTAGTTCGCGGAGGGCAGACTGATCGCCCCAGAACTAGCCGGCAGCAACGGCCAACAATCCCATGGCGATCACAGCGAAGCGGTCGCGGCGGGTTCAAACGCCGCCGATTGCCGCTCCTGAAACGGTGGTGCGATCGTTGCTCGCGATGGCCCTGGGACCACCCGCGATTTGTCAACCGTCGGACTCCCGGGCGTACAGCTTAGCGAGGGCCTAGGGTTCGCGCGCAATTGAAGTCCGATTGTTCCGCGATGGCAAGGGCATGATCGGCAATTCCAGCTTCCCTCCGGCGCGCTTGGCCGAGTACTGTGTCGGCCCATCTTACAGCGCCCGCAGCAACTGGAACCTGGGCGACCAATTCTGGAACAATGATTCCTTCACGCGGGACACCATCCGAAATTACAGTCGGCAGACCAGCCGCCTGCGCTTCCACCACAGCAATGGGCAGCGCTTCGTTTCCATGGGGCGGCGGCGGGACAGTCCGGGTCGATTTGATGACTGCACCGCCGCATTGGAAACCGTCATACCGTAGCCGCGACGCCGCGGAACGACCCGCTACAGGCGGCGGATGCACCTACGCGTTGCCCATTCATTCGAGCTCAAGGACGAGTATCGGGCGAAAAGTTTGGGCTGTGCCAGGTTCGGAGGAAAAGCGCAGGTGAGCCAACAACTGGCTATGTGTGACTGCGAATGATGAGCAAATTGTTGTCGCAATCATTGAATGTATTCGGCAGCGTCACTAATGCGAACTCATGGTTTGGGAACCGCTTCGAGTAAGTAGTTTCCAGTTGATTATGCCATTTCCCGATCGTTTCCCGAAGAATGTCCTCAATCACGTATACTCCACCTGGACGAAGGCGCTCCAACGATCCATCCAAAAAGGACATATTCGCCTCCAAGGTGTGCAGGCCGTCGTCGATTATGATGTCCATGCCACCCTGCAATAAAGGCTGGGACCAGAGGTCGCCTACAGCAACACTGTCAAGCTGGTCGCAGTAGAAGGTCTTGATGCGATCCTCTTCGAACAGAGTGCCACGATCGATGTCCGCGCCATAGACGAGTGCATGTGGAAAGAGTTCGCGCCACCCACGAAGAGATGCCCCAGGCCGCCCAGTTACTCCCATGGTCGAAGGTAGCTTTGGATCATCGGTGCCCAACCCTAGCTCGAAGATGCGGAGCGGCCGATCACAGAGTCTGCCGAAGAGTACAGAATAAATAGTCGTGTAATTGTGCCAACCTTGGCCTTTGTCACTGCCGTGCTTAGTCATGACTCGGCACATCATGGTCGGAGCGAGGACGTTGATACTTGACAGCTCGTGCAACAAGGGTCCCGACGCGCCGGCAGGAAAGCCCTGAATCTTTGGAGTACGCCGGACGAAGACGGAGGCGGCCGAACGAGGCAAGTAGTAATGGCTATACCACCAGCATGAACGAACGCGCCGAAAGACTTGAGGCGGGACCTTTCGCCTGAGCAATTCACTAGCAGTCGCTATCATGAGAAAAGTCCATTATGGACCGCCCGGTCCAAGTCAGACGTTAGTATATCATCCATCGGCACAATGCCATGCCGAGCCATCATCGTTTGAGTGGCGTTGGTTGGGATCACTTGCAGAGCGCCCGTTATTATAGATTGCCTGTTGAGCATGTTTCGACCTATACGTCTGCGCATAGTGACGCAACCTTGGTTAGCTCGGAGTTCCAGGTTTGAATCGGGGCAAGCGTGCGTGTCATGCGCAACGATGATTCGCGGCAAGGATCCCAGGTTGCCGAATATGCCTCACCCCGGCCTACTTCCCCGCGCCACAGGCTTCGGGTATGGGGATTTGCTGGTCCTGATTTCGCTCGTAGCACCAGGTGACTAGCGCATCCGGATTGATGCCGGCGTTGGCGCGCCGCAGATTGTCCAGGCTGAGCTGTCGGAACTCGAACTTTATGGAACCATCCGACATGACGGTTCCCAGCAGGTAGCCGTAGACATCGGTGCGGCTGATGGTGCCGCCCGTGATCCCCGGCGGCAGCCGGTAACGCACCGCTCCGGCAGTGCCTACGATCCATCCCGGCAGGACGCGATCGCCCCAGTACGACGTGCGGAAGACATCGTCCATCACGAAGTGGGAGTGGCTGGCCAGCACGTAGACCCGCTTGCCAGTCTGCTGGAGGTCCCAGAGCAGGTTGTAGACCTGGCGCCCGGTTTCGATTCCCGCGCTGGAATCGCACATGCTGTGGCTCAGGCCTTTGCTGCCCGGCAGCGCCTCGTGCATGCCGGCGACGATGGTGGTGATGTCCGCGGATTTGCGATCGGCGTCCAAACGGACGCGGATCCATTTCATCTGGTCCGCGTCGAAGGTGTTGCTGGCATTGTCGAGCGAAAGAAAATCGGTATGGTTCATTGCCCAGTGATAGTAGGTGCGAGCGCCGGCCGGGTCGCCGTCGGCTTTGCGCTGAGCGGCCAGGCGCCCGCTGTTCAGGTAGCTTTCGAACTGAGCCAGGTACGCGCTGCGCGTCTTGGGGAAAATCAATTCATGATTGCCGATTCCCAGGAAAACCTCCAGCTTGCCCAACGGGCGAAGCTGGTGCTCGATGAAATTCGGCCACGCGTTCTCCAGGTAGGTGATGATGTTCAGGTGCGCCGATTTCAGGTGGAGCTCGCGCGGCGGCGCCATGTCTTCATCGAAGTCGTAGATGGCGCGAAAGTCGCCCAAGTGCCAATAGAAGGTGGCTCCGCTCTCCAGCACCTGCCCGGCAATGGCGGGCATCACCACGTCGCCGCAATTGCGCGAATCGCCGGAGACGGCGAACTTCCAGACGGGAGCGGGTGCGTTTTGCGCCGGCAGGCAAAGGGGAAGCGCGAGCAGCAGGAGCAGCTTCGTCGCTGGGTGGTGGTTCGTCATGTCCGCATACCTCCACGCGAGGCGGCGATGCGGTCGGCAGCCGCCCCACCTTAGCTTTGTATCACAACGGGACGCGGAGGCTAGTTTGCTATGCTGAAGTTTGACTCGCTCGATCCTGCTCCGTCTGGCGCTGCCGCTCGGGCTGGCAGCCGTCGCCACGGCTCAATCCACGCTGGTGGTGGACGCCATGTCCCAGGAATTGGCGCGCAACTTCCAGGCTCTCAAGGATAGGGCCAGCCCTCCGCCGTACTTTATCAGTTACGAAGTCACCCAGGAAGACGTCCACACCGTGTCCGGCACCTTGGGCGCGATCGACTCGAACGGCGGGGGGAAGTCGCGCCTGCTGGACGTTTCGGTGCGCGTTGGCTCTCCCAAGCTGGACAACTACCATCGCGTGCGCGGCGCCGGCGGCGGCGCGCCGCAGTTCACTTCCGAGGCGCAGATCACTTACGAAGACAACGCCAACTCCATCAAGCAGCGCCTGTGGGAAGATACCGATCGCGCTTATCGCGCGGCGGCGGAGCGGCTCATCCGGATCGAAACCAACACGCAAGTGAAAGTGGCGGAACAGGACTCCTCGGCCGATTTTTCGAGCGCGCCACCGCAGGTTTCGCTCGCCGCGCCGGCCACGCTCAAATTCGACGTCGAGGAATGGACTGGGCGCATCCGCAAGCTCTCCGCGCGCTTCCAGAATTACCCCAGCGTTCTCACCAGCCGGGTGACGGTCACCGGCCAGGCCGAGACGCGGTACCTGGTGAACACGGAAGGAACGCGCCTCGAATTTGGCCGCGGCTACGCGCGCATTTTCATTTCCGCCTCCGCCAAAGCCGCCGATGGCACCGACGTCGCGGACTTCGACAGCTTCGAGGCGGAGGACGCCGGCGACTTGCCGGACGACAAAACGGCGCTGGCGGCCATCGATCACGTTGCCCAAAACGTGACGGCCCTGCTGAGCGCGCCCGAAGCCGAACCGTTCGTTGGGCCGGCCGTTCTTTCTGGCCGCGCAGCCGGCGTGTTCTTCCACGAAATCTTCGGCCATCGGGTGGAAGGCCACCGGCAGAAGGATGAGGGCGAAGGCCAGACCTTCACCAAGAGCGTCGGCACAGAGGTGCTGCCCGATTTCCTGTCGGTGATCTTCGATCCCACGCGGCATTCCATGGCGGGCGAAGACCTTTACGGCTGGTACGATTACGACGATGAAGGAGTGAAGGCCAGGCCGGTGACCGTGGTGGAAAACGGCGTGCTGAAGACATTCCTCATGTCGCGCTCGCCAATTGCGGGCTTCAGCCAGTCCAATGGCCACGGCCGGCGCCAGCCGGGTTACGAAGTGGTTTCCCGGCAGTCGAACCTGATCGTGGAGTCGGCCAAGGTGGTCTCCGACGCCAGGCTGCGCGAAATGCTGATCGAAGAGATCAAGCGGCAGAACAAGCCTTATGGCCTCTACTTCCGCGACATCACCAACGGGTTCACCACCACCAGCCGCGCCGGGTTGCAGGCCTTTAAGGTGATTCCGGTGATTGTGTACAAGGTGTATGCCGACGGCCGTCCCGACGAGCTGGTGCGCGGCGTCGATATAGTGGGCACACCGCTGGCGAGCTTCGCCAAGATCCTGGCCACCGGGGACAAGCCGGAAGTGTTCAACGGCTACTGCGGCGCGGAAAGCGGCACCGTGCCGGTTGCCGCGGTGTCGCCGGCGATCCTGGTATCGGAAATCGAGATCGAAAAGAAAGCCAAGGCGAATGACCGGCCGCCCCTGCTTCCGGAGCCGACGAATCTGGAAAAAGGCGGCCGCCGGTGAAGCGCCTGATGCTGGCCGCGCTGGTTGCGGCGCTAGCCGCATTGGCGGCGGATGCTCCAGCGCCGGACCCGCTGCTGGCGGCGATGCGGGACGAAATGGCGCGGGCGCGCAAGCTCACCGTCTCCAATCTCGACGCCCCCTACTTCATCCAGTACGTGATCGACGAGGGGGACATCTTCAACGTCTCGGCTTCGCTTGGCGGCCTGCTGACGCGGCGCCGCGATAAGATCCGGCAGCCGGAGATCCGCGTGCGCGTGGGCGATTATAAGTTCGACAACACGGACTTCGCCGGTGCCGTGAGCGGCACTCGCTATGACCTGGGGCGCTGGCCGCTCGACGATTCCTACCCGGTGTTGCGCCGCTACCTGTGGCTGGCGACCGATTCGGCGTACAAGGGCGCCGTGGAAACCATCGCGCGCAAGCGAGCCGCGCTGCGCGATCTCACTGCGAGCAATCCGGCCGACGACTTTTCGCATGTCCAGCCGCTGGAGTATATTCACGAGCTGGGCCGCCTGGCGATCGACGAAGGCGACTGGGCAGCGCGGGTGCGCGCCCTTTCCGCGGTCTTCGCCGATTACCCCGGGGTGCTGGACTCGCGCGTGGAGCTGGACGCCGAAGCCGGCGGCTACTACGTGCTGAATTCGGAAGGCACGGTGGTGCGGGCGCCGGAAGATGCCAGTTGGCTGCGGGCGCGGGCGATTTCGCAAGCGGCCGATGGCATGGTGCTGCATGACGCGGTTACCTTCCTCGCGCTTGACCCGGCGCACCTGCCGGGCGATGCCGCGGCGAGCGGCGCGCTGCGCGCGATGGCGCAGAACCTGGAGGCGCTGGCCAAGGCCCCGAAGGGCGAGGATTACAGCGGCCCGGTCCTGTTTGAAGGCACAGCCGGCCCGCAGATCTTCGCCGAAGTGCTGGGCCACAACCTGGCGCTGCCGCGCAAACCGGAAGGCGCGCGCGGCGAGTTCGAGGGCAGCGAGCTCGAAGGGCGCCTGGGCGCACGCGTCCTGCCCGAGTCGTTCGATGTGGTGGACGACCCGACGCAGCGGGAATGGCGCGGCCGGCCGCTGTTCGGCAGCTATGACGTGGATCGCGAAGGTGTCCGCGCACAGCCGCTCACCCTGGTGGAAAAAGGCGTTCTCAAGAACTTCTTTCTGACGCGGCAGCCGGTGCACGGATTTTCCGCCTCCAATGGCCACGCCCGCCTGCCGGGACGGTTTGGCGCAGACACCGCCAGCGTTGGCAACCTGTTCATCAGTTCCTCGGAAACCACGCCCGCGGGCGATCTCAAGAAAAAACTGATCGAGCTGGTGCAGGCGCGCGGCCTGGCTTACGGCGTGCTGGTGCGCGAGATGGATTACCCGTCCACGGCGTCGATCGGCGAATTGAGGCGTATCTTCACGACGGCGGAGAGCGCCGCCCATCCGCTCAGCTCGCCGGTGCTGGTCTACAAGGTCTATCCGGACGGCCGTGAAGAGCTGGTGCGCGGCCTTCGCTTTCGCGGGCTGGACGTGCGGTCGTTCAAGGACATCGTGGTGGCGGGCGACGATAGCAACGTATTCGACTACCTGGACAACGGCGCACCCCTGGCGCTGGTGGGAGCGAGCAGCTACACCACGGAAAGCTGCGTGGTGGCGCCCTCGATCATCATCGACGACCTGGAGCTGCACCCGGTCGAAGAAGAACTGCCCAAGCTGCCGGTGGCGCCGCCGCCGGAGATGGTGCGTTAAGGGCCGGCTATGCGCCTGCTGGGCCGCTACGTATTTCGCGAGATTCTGACCAGCGCCGTGCTGGGCACACTACTGGCCACGTTTGTCATCTTCTTGCGTGCGGCGGACAAGCTGTTCGCGGTCCTGGTGGGAGCCAATAACGCGTCCTTCTCCACCGTGGTGGAGCTGATTCTCTGGGCGATGCCGCCGGTGCTGCCGCTCACCATTCCTTTCGGCGTGCTAGTGGGCATTTTGATCGGGCTCGGCCGCATGGCGGCGGATGGCGAGATTACCGCCATGCGGGCAGCGGGCGTCTCCAGCCGGAAGGTGATCGCGCCGGTGGTGCTCTTCGCCACGCTGGGGATGAGCGTGGCAGCCGTGGCGTCGCTGCGGCTCACGCCGTTGGCCTACCGCAGGAGCACCGACATTATCAATGAGCTGTTGCAGGGGCAGGTTTCCGCAGAAATTCCGCCGCGGGTGTTCAACGAGAATTTTCCCAACCGGATCCTTTATGTGGGCGACGTAGGAACGGGGCCGGTGGTGAAGTGGCGGCCGGTGTTTATCGCCGATGTTACGCCACCCGAGCAGCGCGTCTCCGGGATGCGCGAAAAGGCGGAAGGGCCGATGATCACCGTGGCGCGCAGCGCCATCGCCATGCCGGACCCAAAGAACAACCGCATCCAGATCACGCTCTACGATTACTGTTCGCATGAGATGGGCAAGGACCGCGTGGCCAACGACTCGTGCGCGCCCATCAGCACGCAGGTGCTCGATGCCTCGCCGCCGGAGCACAAGACGCCGCCTACGGCCGCCATGAACACGCGCGAGCTGGTGCGCTATCCGCGTTCCGGGGAAGACTGGACCGAGGTGCAAATCGAGCTGCACCGCCGCTTTTCGCTGCCCGTGGCCTGCATCGTGCTGGCCCTGGTCGGCATACCGCTCGGCATCGCCACGCGCAAGGGCGGTAAATCCGCCGGCTACGTCATCGCGCTATTTCTGAGTTTCTTCTGCTACCACCTTTCTTCGCTCACATTGATCGGATTCGCCAAGCAGAGAGCCTTATCCGTGCCGGTAGCGGTGTGGCTGCCCGATGCCGCATTTTTCCTGGCCGGGTTGATTTTTCTTTACCGCATGGAGCGCCCCGGAGACCGCGACCTGCTGGGCGGCATCACAGGCAGGCTGGCCCGGATGGGCGCCTGGCTGCGGCGCGGCAAGCCAGAACCGGCTGTGCGGGCGGCCCGCCTCCCACACTGGAGGCTTCCCGTCCTGCCGCAAATCGTCGATGCCTATATCCTGACCAGCTTCGTGTTCTATCTCGCCGTTGTGCTGGCCAGCCTGTTGTCGATGATTTTGGCTTATAACTTTTTCGAGCTGATGGGCGACTGGATCCGCAACAAGATTCCGCTTATGGAGATGTTCTCGTATCTGTTCTTCCTCACGCCCGAGTTGATCTACGAAACGCTGCCGTTCGCCATTCTGGTGGCTGTGTTGGTCCACCTGGGCGTGCTGAGCAAGCAGAACGAAATCACCGCGTTCCGGGCGTGCGGCGTGAGCCTGTACCGGCTGGCGATGCCGCTGCTGTTAGCGGGCACGGTATTTGCCGGCGGGCTGTTCGCCTTCGATTATTATTACGTGCCCGGCGCCAATCTCAAGCAGGACGCCATGCGCGACGAGATCAAGGGCCGGCCCAAGCAGACGTACCAGCGGGTGGACCACAAGTGGATCATGGGCCACTCGCGCGTCTACTACTACGAGTTCTTCGACCATACAGCCGGCGTGATGCACGGAGTGGACGTGTTCGACATGGACACCAACACATTCCGTCTGAAACGCGAGATAGTGGCGCAGCGCGCGCTGTGGAGCCCGGCGCTCAAGACGTGGGTCTTCGAAAACGGCTGGAGCTGCCGCTATGCCGGCGACTCGTGCAGCGCGTACCAGTCCTTTTCGAGCGCCAGCGAGTCTCAGGCCGCCACGTTCCCCGATTTGACCGAACCACCCGATTACTTCGTAACCGCGGCGGTGCAGGAAAAGCAGATGAACTTTCTCCGCCTGGACCGCTACATTCGCGACCTGCAAGAGCGCGGGTTCCCTACCGGCAAGCTTCAGGTGCAGTTCTATCTGAAATTTGCGCTGCCCCTGTTTGCGCTGATTATGGCGATGATCGCCGTGCCTTACGGCTTTCTGGTGGGCAACCGCGGCGCGATGGCCGGCATCGGCGTCAGCCTTGCCATCGGCGTGGCGTACAAGGGTGTGGGCATTCTTTTTGAGAAGATCGGCGACGTGAATCTTCTTCCGGCCACCATGGCAGCCTGGTCCCCGGACGTGATGTTCGGCCTGGCGGGGCTGTACTTGCTGCTGCGAATGCGGAGTTAGCGCGTGCCATGAACTCTCAAGCCAGGCTGGACTAATCACCGGATGAACGCAAAGATTCTAGACATCGTTTGTCTTGCCGTGCTGTGCACCATTCTGACGCTCGGTCTGTGGCCCTTTCATGCCCCCCAGAATGACGTCACCTGGCTGGGGGCGCGCAACGGTCTCCACTTCGGCAGGTATGGAGCGGCGATCAGCTCCGGTGCGTTTGAGATGACGGGTTCTCAGCCGGACGATCTACCCGGCAGCCTCGAGATCTGGTTGCAGCCCCGGCGTCTCTGGGACAGCGGCACTTTCTTGGCATTTTGCACTCCGGAGGATCTTTTTCGATTCTCGCTGCGCCAATCGCAAACGGACCTGCGGCTGCAAGCTGCGATTCCGAACGGCCGGAACCGCACAAAAGCGATCAATCTCTACGTAGAAGATGCGTTTCGCGACGCTACGTATCGCAACGCAGCGCCGAAATTCATAACCGTCACGTCTGGCGCGAAAGGAACGGCGGTTTACATCGACGGCATTCCGGCCAAAACAGCGCCCTGGTTTCGGCTTTCTCCGAATCAGTTCGCAGGCCGCATTGTCCTCGGCGACTCACCCGGGCAGCCCGACAGTTGGTCGGGCCGGCTATTCGGCTTCGCGATTTACGATCGCGAGCTCACCGAGGCGCAGCTCTCAAGACACTACCAAACCTGGACCCACGCGGGCCGTCCTGAGATCCGGAAGGATGAGGGCAACGTTGCGCTTTACCTTCTTGACGAGCACGCGGGGAACGTCGTCCACAGCAGCGTCAGACCAGGTGTCGATCTATCGATTCCGAGAAGGTATGTGGTCCTGGACCAGATCTTCATGCAGCCCTTATGGACGGAATTCAGCATGTCACGAAGTTATTGGGGCGCGGCTCTCAAAAACATCATCGGATTCGTCCCTTTGGGTTTCTGCTTCTGCGCGCGCTTGTCCGTGGCGCGCCGTGTCAGGCGGGCGGCACTAACAACCATTGTCGTGGGAGCCTTGGTGAGTCTGACTATCGAGATTCTCCAGTCATATCTTCCGACACGAGACTCCGGCATGACGGATATCATTACCAACACGCTTGGAACCTGTGCCGGGGTGGCGTTGTTTCGCAGTAAGATGGCCAGAGATCTGTTCTCGAGAGTCCTTTGCTTGAATGATGCCTGGGCCGGCGCCGGACACGAGTGACGACCGCACGGCATGCCAACCAAATGCGGCGCCGGTTGCCCCTGAGTAACCGGGGCCGGGCAATCGACGTCTAAAATTGTGATGAGGATGGTGTTGACGAAATTCCCCGCGCTGCTGGGATTCTTCCTGGCGATGGTTCCACCCGGCGTCGCCTTCGCCGGGCAGTTGAAGAGCGTCGCGGCTGCCAGTTATCCTGCCAACTATGAAGGCGGCACCTTGCCGCTGCAGCACAGCAAAGTGAAAGCCACGCTGGGCGCACACGAAGTGATCCTGGTCCAGCATGGACATCGGATCGCCGTGCCGGCCAGCAGTATTACGGGGATTGCTTGTGCCACCGGCGTCCACCGCCGCCTTGGCGCCGCCGTGCTCGACGTCGTTCCGCGCATGCACCTGGGAGAAACCGAAGACCACTACGTGGGCGTTACCTGGCTGAACAACGCCAGGACGGGTGGAAGGACGCCCAAGGTGGAAGTCCTCTTCAGGTTGAACAAGAGCGAGTACCGTAATTTTCTTTCCGGGCTGGAACGTTTGACGGGCAAGACAGCCGTCGACACCAATCGGATGCTCACCACCGTTCACTACGACTACTGAACCGTCCTGTAGTGGTTGGTTTCTTCGATGCGCTGCGGAGGGCGAAGCCGCCGCGCTTACCAGTGCGACAATAGCGGAGATGCCGAATGTCGCCTCTTCCGTCGAGCGAGTGCCATACTCCCGCATCCGCGAACTGGCGGACATTGCCATGTCGATGGACGGAGTGCTGCGGCTCTATTTCGGCGAATCGAACCTGCCCACGCCGGACTACATCAAAGATGCGGCCGTGCGCGCCATGCGCGAGGGCTACACCTTTTACACCGAAAACGCGGGGTTGCCTTCCCTGCGGCGCGCGATCGCCGAGTCGTACCGCAAACTGCATCAGGTGGAGATCGACCCGAACGGCGAGATCGTGATCACGGCGTCCGGCGTGCAGGCGCTGAATGTTGCAATCCGGTCAACGCTTGATCCCGGAGATGAAGCCCTGCTGCTGACGCCCGCCTGGCCCAATGCGGCTTCGATCGTCGTCCTCTCGAACGCAGTGGCGCGGCAGATTCCGCACCCGTTGTGTGGCAGCCGGTACGGCATCGACTTCGACGCGCTCGAAGCGGCGGTGAACGCGCGCACGCGCCTGCTGACCTACATCTCACCCTCGAATCCGTTGGGCTGGGTGGCGACGCAAGCCGACCAGGAGCGCCTGCTCGAATTCGCCCGCCACCACGGGCTGTGGCTGCTGGCCGACGAAGTGTACGACCGGCTGAACTACCTGGCCGCGCCCCTCGGGGAGCCTGCGCCGTCGATGCTGCGGCTGGCCTCGCGCGACGACGCAGTGATCGTGGTGCAGTCGTTTTCCAAAACCTATCGCATGACGGGATGGCGGCTTGGTTACCTGATCGCCCGCCGGGACCTGGCGGAGAAGGCGGCGCAGTTGAACGAGTTCATCGTGTCGCACGCTCCCAGCTTCACCCAGAAAGCCGGTGAGACTGCACTGGCCGAAGGGGAAGACGAACTGGCGCGCATGTTGGAAGGCCTGCGGGAGAACCGGGACCTGTGTCTCGAGGCGCTGCGCGGCATGCCGGGAGTCACCGTTCCCGAGCCCGATGGCGCCTTCTACCTGTTCCCGCGGATTGCGGGAGTTGCCGATTCCTTTGCATTTTGCCGGCGTCTGCTGGAGCAGACCCGGGTGGGGTTGGCGCCCGGGGTGGCGTTCGGCGCCGGCGGGGAGGGCTCGGTGCGCATCTGCTACGCGGCGGACCGGTCAATCCTCGAGCCGGCGATGGAGCGTTTGCGAAAATTCTTGAAACAAGGTCCCGAATTCGGCATGATAGCGTGAGGAGAAAGCACCAATGTTCAAAGGCTTCAAAAACTTCGTCATGCGCGGCAACGTGGTTGACCTGGCGGTGGCGGTGGTAATGGGCGGCGCTTTTGGAGTGGTGGTGACAGCTTTAGTGAAAGATCTCATCACACCGATCATCGCGGCCGGGGTAGGCAAGCCGGACTTCTCCGGGATTGTATTCACGATCAATGGCAGCAGATTTCCGATTGGGGACTTCATCAACGCGGCTGTGGGATTCCTGCTGATTGCGCTCGCGGTCTACGTTTTCGTGGTGGCACCGATGAATGCGCTGACGGCCCGCTTGCACCGTGGCGAAGCGCCGCCCGACCCGACCACCAAGAAGTGCCCCGAGTGCCTGAGCGAGGTCCCCATCGCCGCCAAGAGGTGCGCCTTCTGCACCAGCACGCTGGCTTCATAAGACGTGGGACAGGTCCCCGACCTGCAAGTCCACGGTAGGACAGACGATCGCTTTCTGTCGTCTGTCAAAGACGTTGCGCTTTGGCGGGCCATGACAGACACCAAAGGCGATGGTCTGTCCTACCCACCGCTCACTGGTAGTGCAGCGCCTGGCCCGGATCGGTGGCGGCGGCGCGCCGGGCGGGAATGTAAGTTGCGATGACGGCGACCAGCGTGAGGATCGCGGCCACCGCGGCGAGGGTCCACGGGTCCCCGGCCTTGACGCTGAACAGCAGGCTGGCGAGGAACCGCGTCAGCAGGTAGGCCAGAGCCAGGCCGATCGCCACGCCGATTCCGGCCAGTTTCAAGCCGTGCCCTAGCATCAGCTTCAGCACATCGCCGCGGCTGGACCCAAGCGCCATGCGGATGCCGATTTCCTGCGTGCGCTGCTCGACCGAATACGACATCACGCCGTAGATGCCGATCGCCGCCAGCAGCAGAGCGATCGCGGCAAAAATGCTGAGCAGTAGCATGTTGAAATCCTGCCGCGCCACGGTTAACGCAAGTACTTTCTCCATCGGCTGCACGCGCGAAACGGTAATGGTTGCATCGACGGCTTCAATCGCATGCTCGGTGGAAGCGCGGAGAGCCATCGGGTCGCCATACGAGCGCACTGCCCAGACCAGCGGAATGAGCTGGCGCACCAGTTCCATCATCCCCTGCGGCACCTGGCTTTGCGGAATGTACATCACCCCGATGTCGCCATTAGCCACGCCGGCTTCCTTGACCGTCCCCACCACGCCCACAACCTGCCGCGGAGGATCCGCGAATTGCGGGCCAAGGCCCAGACCGATGGTGATCACTTGTCCGATGGGGTCCTGATTCGGCCAATAATGCTTGGCCATTTGCTGATTGATGATCACTACCGGCGAGGAGTTGCCGGTATCGGTCTCGGTGAACCGCCGTCCGCGCAGCAGTGGGATGCGAAATGCCTGGAAATAGTGCCCGGCAACGAACCGGTATTGCTCGTCGCCATTGTACTGGTCGCCCTTCGCGGGAGGTTTGCCGGCAATGTTGAAAGGCATGTCGATCCCGTAGCTGCCCGCCGGCAGGAAGACCATGGTCGCTGCCGCCTCTACCCCGGGGATGCCCTCGATCCGGCGCAGAGTGTCGGTGGTAAATGCATCCACCTTGCCGGTGGTCGAATAAGCGCCACTGGTAAGCGAGGTTGCCATTGTCAGCACATTGTGCGGGTCGATGCCCGGCTGGGCGTTGCTGAGGCCAACGAAGGTGCGGATCAGCAGCGCCGCGCCTGCGACCAGCACCAGTGCCAGTGCCACTTCGGCGACCACCAGGGAGGACCGGGCTCGATTGTGGCGGCGGCTGGTGCCGGAGCGGTTGCCGGCTTCCTTGAGGGCGGATACGAGGTCGAGCTTGGACGCCTGCAGCGCCGGGATGAGGCCAAAGAGAATGCCGGTGAGCAGAGCGGCGGCCAAAGTGAACGCGGCGACACGCCAATCGAGCGGCGGCGGCACAGCGCGCATGCCGTCGGCATCCATCAACCGCGGGATATTGGTGGGAACCAGCAGCAGCAGCGCGCGCACGCCCCAGGAACCGAGCGCGAAGCCAAGCACGCCGCCGATGCCTGCCAACAGGACGCTTTCGGTGAGCAGTTGGCGCACCACCCGCCAGCGGCCGGCCCCCACCGCGGCGCGCACCGCCATTTCGCGCTGCCGCGCTGCGGCCCGCGCGAGCAAGAGGTTGGCCACGTTGGCGCAGGCGATCAGCAGCACGAATCCCACCGCGCCCAGCAGCACCAGCAGGGCCGTCTTGATGTCGCTGACGGCGGCTTCGCCCATGGGCGTCACGGCCACGGATTCGTCCTTGTCCATCCACTTCGGATTCTCTTTGCGGAAGCGCTCGCCGGCGATCTTCATCTCCGCACGCGCCGAAGACAACGTCACGCCGGGCCTCAGACGAGCGGCGACATTCAGATAATGCCCCTGGTTGGTGCTTTGCGGGTCAGCCTGGAGGGGCAAGAACACATCCGCCTGGGGCTCCGACCGGAAGCCTTTGGGGAGCACGCCGAGAACGGTATAAGGCTGGCCGTTGAGCAGGACGGGGCGGCCAACGATGTGCTGGTCGCCGCCGAGGCGCGCCTGCCACATTTCGTGCGTCAGCACCGCTACGGCCGGGCCGTTTGGCACATCTTCGGACGCAGTAAAGGTGCGGCCAGCTTCAGGGCCGACGCCGAAGACCTGGAAGAAACCCGAGGAAACGTGGAGCGTCTTCACCTGCTCCGGCCTGTCGCTGGCGCCCAGATTCATTCCGGAGGCCGCCAGAGCATAGAGGGTCATCGACTGGAAAACGTGGTTGTCCTTCCAGGCCATGTACTTGGGAATGGAGATGGAATTCCCACGGCCGTTGGGAAACTGGCGGTCGAGTTCCATCAGGCGGTCCGGTTCCGGGTAAGGCAGGGGCTGGAGCAGCACCGCATTCACCACCGTGAAGATGGCGGTGTTGACGCCGATCCCCAGCGCCAGCGCCAGAATCGCGATGGCAGCAAACCCGGGATTCCTGGCCAGCATGCGGAATGCAAAGCGAACGTCGGAAGCGAATGTGCCCATACCACTCATTACGATTGCGAGGGGTGCTGCGTTCGCAGAAATAGAAGACCGGCTTTTCTTACCCGCCGCCGCACGATCTTCAACGGAGTGCTCATGAGCCTGCGGCCCTGTGATGCCTTCCGCTCAGCGCCAGTTGGGGAATGGGTTCGAGCGGGCCTGGCGGCAGGCGGCAATCAGTTCGGGCAGGAGTTTACGGCGGTCGAAGAGGCGGTCGAGCAATTGCGCCACCGCGTCCTCCTCGTCCTCGATCCACTCCGGCGGGATGGCCTTCCAGGCCTGGTCCATCACCTCTTCCGGAAAGTGCATGGTCTGCTCGAGCCAGGGCTCGAAATCGCCGAGCGAGCGCACGCCTTCGTAAACCAGGCGGCGGGGGTAGAGCCCGTGCAGGGGCGAATCCGGAAAATCCCAGTAGGGACCGTTGAAGGCGAAGCCGTTGTCGATCATGCGCGCCACGAAGCCCAGGCTGCCGCTGGCGGACTCCGGGCGCCGTACCGTGGCACGGTAGAAGATGCTCTGCCGGCCGTCGGCGTTTCCTACCCATTTGTCGAACACCAGGATGGCGCGGAAATCCTCCAGGTTGGCCACCTTGGGCAGCAGGGCATCGGGAAGGAAGTCGTAGACCGCGGTGCGCGCGGGGTCGCCGGGGTAGCGCGAGCCGAAATGCCAGCCCGGCTCGACCGGAATCTGCCGGCTGCCGAGGCTCAGGTGGATGGCCGGATTGTCGGCTAGGAACCGGTCGCTCAATCGCACCAGCGCCGTTTCCGGGGCCGCCACCTGCAGATAGGCGAGCAGGCGGGAAGCGAGGAGCTCATTGACCAGGACGCGGCGGTGCTGCGGATTATTGCGGAATTTGACGACGTACCACTGGCCGTCGTCGGCCTCCAGCAGGTGGGACTGGGCGCCTCCTCGCATCTTTCGGATGTGCCGGACAGCGGTGAGCGGCATCGGCTGGAAAATCGGGTAACCTAGAGTAGTATCACACGGAGGGATGGATCACAGATGGCGGAAACGGGAACCCCCACGAACGAAGTCGACGCCGGCGGCCAAGCGCCCCCGGTGGGCGGACGCACAAAAGACGAAGTCGCGCTGGAACTGATGCGCTTTATCGCGTTGCAGACGGGCTATGGCAAGTCGCCCCAGTCCTCGGCTGGTTTTTCCGGAAAGCCCGGCACCCATTCCGCGGAGGAGCACGCGGAAGCGCTTCTTGAGCTCTTCCTGCGCTGCCGGCAGGTGGTGAACCAGGAAGATTAGCGGGAACGCCCGCGCGCGTTCCCGCCGTGGATCAACGCCTTTTGGCGGCCTTCTTCTTGGCCGGGGATTTCTTGGCGGTTTTTTTCGCGGGAGCCTTCTTGGCGGCCTTTTTCGCTGGAGCTTTCTTGGCTGCCTTCTTGGCCGGGATTTTCTTGGCGGCCTTCCTCACCGGAGCTTTCTTGGCGGCTTTTTTCGCTGGAGCCTTCTTGACCGCGGCTTTCTTGGCGGGCGCTTTGGCCGCCGCCTTTTTCGCCGGCGCTGGCTTGGGCGCAGTAGCCTTCTTCACAGGTTTCTTGGGCGGGGCTTCCACAACGGCCGCGGGTTCCGACGGCCCGGACTCAGCCGGCGCCGGCTGGGCTACGGGAGGAGCTACGCCTTCCACAATGTCAATTTCCATGATGGCTTCCTCTTCTTCCTCTTCGTCTTCCTCGTCGTATTCGTCGAGCTTAGATTCCAAATCTTCGTGCTCTTCGTCCTCGTAGTCGTGGAAGTCTTCCATCTCTTCTTCGTCTTTGGCAACGATCAGTGAGCGATGCGACATTCACCAAGCCTCCTGCGTCTGGGCACAATCAACCCTAGAATACCCCTTTTTGCCGAAGAGGCAATAGTGAAAACGGTAAGCCTAGGGAAAAATCCAGCGCCGGCTATCTTGTAGCGGAGTGCGCCAGCAGCGTGGCCGGCTTCGGCGCGGGGCGGTGCTCCACCGCGGCCACCGGTCTGACCGGTTTCCCGGTTGGCCGCGTTGCGGCGGCACGCGGTCTGGCCG
>JBAVYH010000070.1:0-2407 GCA_049698695.1 Bryobacteraceae bacterium
GGATGACCTGGAAGGTAAACGCCGGGCAAGCCATGCGGGTCGGAGCCGCTCTCCAACCGCTCCAGCAGCGCGGGGAATACCTTTTCCCCTTCGCCCCGGATTCCCATGTCGGCCTGGAGGAATCGCAACACGCTCTCAGGAAACAGGCTGTAGCCGGGGCCGCCCAGAACGATCGGGACATCGCATCGCCTGCGGCAAACTGCCACGATCTCTCGAACCGCCGGCAATAAGAATTTTGGCCTCGCCATGTTCTGGTCATCGATGTTGCGTACCGAAATGCCAATTACGCCGGGCCGGAATTCTTCGATACGCGTCTGGATCGCGGGTATCGCATCGCGCTCGGACATCAAGTCCAGCAGCGCGGTTTCATGGCCGGCCCGCCGGCAGGCGGCAGCAACAAACGCCAGCCCGAGCGGCAAGGGGATGATGGCCGTCCTTTCGGTGTTCGCGGAAACCAGAAGAACTCTCATTGCCTGATTGCACGCCAGCCGAGGTTACGTTCCCTTTCGCCTTCCTCCTCAAGAGTATCAACGGAATGATCACCGGGAGGTCGCTAAGGAGCGACCCCACACTGGACCCGATATCGTGCATCACGCGATTCCTGTTGTGCAGTCCTCGTACTCCCAGCCGCTTCGTGATGCTATGGGCTGTTGGCGACAATGATCGACTTCCGCTGGGTCTCAGAGCGTCGTCTCCGAGAACCCGACTTTGCGGCACAATAATCCGGGTTTCCCCCACGATCGGCTACTGAGGGTCTGCCGAGATCTTTAACAACGGATGCCCGCCAGTGCCCGAGTTGGCTCGCCATTCGTGGAGGGACCGATTGTACCGCAGGCCGGATGAAGTCGGAGATCAATGTCTCGGAGATCTCTCGACCTGCGCACAACTGCCATCCATGAGCAATACGGCATACGCTTTCGCTACAACCATTTTCCACTGCCGTGAGCCTGACCCGACGAACTGTCGAGCAGTGTCAGGCCCCCGTGCACTTCGCGGCCTTCTTGATCAGAGGTGCAGCCTTTTTTGCGTCGTCTTCCGTTTCAAAACCGATGACCGCCGCAAACTTTCGCCCGATGACCTGCGCGACAAAAAAGGCGAGGTTGATTCCGGCTTCGGCTATCATTTGTGCGATGTTGTAACCCAATCCCGACTTGTTGTCTCCCTCCACCAGCAGAGTCGGAATGGTGGCAGCGCCAAGCCCCGCCGCCCCGGCAGCGGCCGCCAATTTCTTGCCCGTGATTGGGAAAACTTCAATCGCCGCCTTTCCTTCGGCTGTGGGATGCCGATAGCCCATTATTACCTTGAGGTCCGCACCAGCCCTGGCAGGCGGTTCGATGGTGCTGGCAAGCGTTCCCGGCTTGTTATCGACCTCGCTTCGCCACAAGATGATCTTCTTAACGGTGACTGGCATGTTTTGCCTCCAGTGAATACTTCACGCGGCGGGACTCGTTTTCTCCGAGCCGCCGCTCAGGGTAGGCCCGCAGCGCTCAACCAAGCTCTCCACCAACGTTAGCCGGTGGCGCAATTCGTCCCGAAAAGAACGGTGATGGGTGCGTCGGATCTCAATCAGCAGCCTGGTTTGTGCCGCTTCCAGCAGTTCGGCAACGATCGCAAACTCCTCGCTGTTAAGGTCGAGAGGTGCATGACTCGTCGAGTTCATAGAAACCTCCTTTTCGCGGATACGCTACGATTTCATTTGACGCCGGCTGTGGCGGGGCGTCAAGGATCGTGCGCCGTAAGGTCGACTGTACAGGCAGCCGGCATCCGCGGGTACTCCATCCCCTGCGCATGGTGCCGATCATTTCGAAGACGTCTTAGGACTGTTGTTGGACCTCCGCGAGCGCGGGCCACCGGCATCCCCCGCTGCCTGACAGATGCGGCTCACCTGCTCATCGATATTCTGCAATTCCAAATCAAGTAATTCACTCCAAACGATCCTGTCCTCGATGGTCCTCCCGAAACCTGAGTTGCCTCGACATGCCCGCTCGGAATCCAAGTGTTCCAGACAGGCTTTCTTTTCAGCCAGCCGCGGCCAGATCGTGCTCGCACTGCATTTTTCGGACTTCGCACTGCCGGTTCCGAACAGCCGACCCAGTGAATGTTGATGGGTTGATGCCCGTGGGCGCGGAAAGAGGGCATCCGCGATCAACGCAATGAGAAGCCCGACTACCAGCCCTACGGTAATCGCGGCCACGCAATAAGGCGCCCACCTCAGTCCCAGCGCACACGCGCCGAAGGCGGAAGGGATGCTGAAGACGAGCCCGAGCACCAACCCGCGCTTCCACCAGCATGTCGATCCTGCGGTCGCGCCGATGCTCAAGCCTAAAAACACATGACTGAGCCAGATCCACGCCAGCCCGTACCAAGGAATCGAGACAGCGAATCCATCCATTGCCAGCCGCCAGCT
>JBAVYH010000071.1:0-42027 GCA_049698695.1 Bryobacteraceae bacterium
GCTGTACACCGACTTTGTCGCGTTGTATGAGGACGTCAAGGTGAAGGAGGAAACACTGCGCTCGGCCAGCAAGCTGCTGGCCGACACCCAGGCGCAGGTGGACGAAGGCACGCTGGCGCCGGTGGAACTGACCCGCGCCAAGGCGCAGGTGTTCTCCACCGAACAGGATTTGATCACCGCGCGCGGCCTGCTCGAAGAGCAGGAAATCATCCTCAAGAGCGTGCTGACCCGCAACGCCGGCGCCGCGCTGCGCGGCATCCACATCGTCCCCACCGAGACGCTCACTATACCGGACAAAGACGAGGTGCGGCCGCTCCAGGACCAGGTGGCCGATGCCGTTGCCCGCCGCCCCGATCTGGGCCAGGCGCGGTTGCAAGTGGAAGACTCGCTCATCGGTCTCGAAGGCGCCCGCAACGCCACCCGGCCGGAAGTCGACTTAGTCGGCATCCTGCAGAATAATGGGCTCGCCGGGGCTGCCACTGGTTATCTTTCCGGCACTAATCTGCCGCTAATTGGCGGTTACGGCAGCGCGCTCGGCCAGGCGCTGGCTCGCGACTATCCGACTTATGGCATCGGCCTGCAAGTTACCCTGCCGATTCGCAACCGCATTGCCGAGGCCGACCTGGCGCGCGATGAGTTACAGGTCAAGCAATCCCAGATTCGCGTGCAGCAGTTACAGAACCAGGCCAGCCTGGAAGTCGAGGATGCGCTGATCGCCATGCGCCGCGCGCGCGCTTCCTGGGAAGCCGCCGTCCAGGCGCGTAAGTATCAGCAGGAATCGCTCGAAGCCGAGCAAACGCGCTTCGAGGTCGGCGCCTCCACCGCTTTCTTTGTCATCCAGTACGAAAGCCTGCTGGCGCAGGCGCGCTCCACCGAAGTCGCCGCCAAAAGCTCTTACGTCAAGGCCCGCGCCGCCCTGGACCGCGCTAACGGCTCCATCCTCGAGGTCCACCACATCTCCATCGACGCCGCTCTCAAAGGCCAGGCCAGATAGGACCGCATCGCCGTTGGATTGCCCCGCCATGTCGGGATATCAGACTTCGGTGTCTGAAAATCAGACACGGGTGAGCCTCCTATCCAGCTTAACTCCTTTTCTTTCAATACGGCCCATCCCGTGCATTGGTTGGAAGCGAAGGGAGAAGTATCTTGAGCGATCCATCTACATACTGGCTCACCATCACCAACATCGGGTTGGGAGTGGTGACGCTGATTTGCTGCATCGCGGTGGCCTTCGGCGTGGTACAGGAGCTGGCCGCCAAACGGAAGAAACAGGCGGCGCTTTCGACGCTCGATCACGAGGTGTCCGACCTGGCTGCCTCGTTCGGCGACGGACACGCATTCGGAATTCCGCAACTCGGCCTCACCATGGCGGACGGCGGCGAGCCGGTCCCACCAAAGGAAGCCGAGAAAGAAAAAGAGCGGTAGAAATTATGACCTGCCCCTTCCTCAAAGAAGCTCAGGTCAAATTCTGCCACGCGTCCAGCGTGCGGAAGCTGATTCCGCTGAGCGTGGCACCGGCGGGACGCGCCGAGGAGAAATGTTCTTCGGGCGCCTACCTCACGTGCCGGGTGTATCAATCGCACCCCATGGAAGGACCGGCCGCCGGGCCGTGTCCGTGCCTGGGGGAATCGCTAATGCAATACTGCGCCGCGGCGCCGGTGGCGAAGTTGGTGCCGTTCAGCGAGTCGCTGCTTTCGCGGTGCGGCAACGACAGTCACCGTTACTGCGAACTCTACGGCTCGATGGCGCACCCGGTGGCCGCCGGCGACGAAGTGGACGGAATCGCCATGCCGCCGGAATTGCGCTACGCGGCCAACCACCTGTGGCTGGAGGTGGGCGATGGCGGCCAATGCCACGCCGGCATCGATGCCTTTCTGAGCCGCGTGCTGGGCAACGTGGAACGTATCCAGTATGTGTGGCAGCAGGGGCTGCACCGGCCGGCGGCGATCCTGACGGCGGGCGGAGCCGATTGGGGAGTGGTGTTCCCCAATCCCATTCTGTTGACTGGCTGCAACTTGTACTTGCGCGCGAACCCGGCCCGCCTCAATTCCGAACCGTACACGGGGGGGTGGCTGTTCGAGGGGCGCGTCGTCGAGGGAACCACCAACAATCTGATGCAAGGCTCGGAAGCCAAGGCCTGGATGGATCAGGAGCTGCGGCGTATCCATGAATCGCTGCAAAAAGGCTCCGGCATGGCCGCCGATGGCGGGCTGTTCGCAACGGGCGTGTTGAATTGCCTGGGGCGCGAATCCAGGCCGGCCCTGTTTCACGAGTTTTTCTCGCCCTTCGCGAGTGGGAAAGGGATCTCTGAATGATCGGCGGTAAAATCGCGTTTGCGTCGGGAATGCTGGTAGTGCTGGCAGGCGGCTGGCTGGCATTCCCGCGCATCTTGTATCAAACCCGGCTGCAGCCGGTCAACTTCAGCCACAAAGTACACGCTGAAAAGGCCGGCACCAAGTGCGAGGATTGCCACTCGTTCCGCGACGACGGAACCTACGCCGGCATCCCCACGCTGGATAAGTGCTCGGGTTGTCATGCCGCTGCCATGGGAACCACGGTGGCGGAAAAGAATTTCATCGATCAGTACGTGACGCCCAACCGCGAGCCGCAATGGCTGAGTTATGCGCAGCAGCCGGAGAACGTCTACTTTTCGCACATCGCGCACGTCAAGCTGGGCCACGTGAAATGCGAACAGTGCCACGGCAACGAAGGCGGCGCCGCGACGCTGCGGCCTTACCAGCGGGACCCGATCAGCGGCTACTCGCGCGACATCTGGGGGCGGCCGGTGAGCCCGATCGGCCTGCGCACCGAAGGCGGAATGAAGATGGACGACTGCGTGGACTGCCACCGCCGGCAGGGCCTGGAATACAGTTGCATGGGTTGCCACAAATGACGACGACGCGGCGTAATCTCCTCAAATTCGTGGGCGGTGGAGCGGTGGGCTCGCTGCTGACACCGGCTCCGTGGCGGTTGATCACGGATACCGCGCTGTGGAGCGAAAACTGGCCGGGGATTCCGCGGCCGGCGCGCGGCGAGATTCGCGCCCGGTTCACCCACTGCACGCTGTGCCCGGCCGGATGCGCGGTGCGCGCGCGGTGTGTCAACGGCCAGCCGGTATCGCTCACCGGCGTGAAGCCCCACCCCATCAGCCACGGCGCACTGTGCCCGTGGGGCATCGCGGGACATCATCTGCCCTATCATCCGGCGCGCGTGCGGCAAGGGCCCGTGAAGGAAGCCCTGGCGGCGGTGGCGCGCGGAATCTCGCAGCGAGGCGCCGGCGAGCGAGTCGCAATGCTCGATTTGCGCCCCGGCCGCACCGTGTCCTGGACCTATCGACGGGCCATGGCCGCAATCGATAACGGCCTCTACCTGGCGCCGCGCCAGCCGGCTTATTCGATCGACCTGGCCGCGGCCGAAACCGTGGTGAGCTTCGGCGCTCCGCTCTTCGATGGTTGGGGAACGCCGGGCAACGTATTCTCCGCGCGCGCCAATTTCCGGCTGGTGCAGATTGAACCGGTGGAGTCGCGGACCGCGGCGCTGGCCGACATGTGGCTGCCCATCCGGCCGGGCACCGAAACGGCAATGGCCGCAGCCCTCGCAGGCGAAACCACCGTCACCGAAGCCGCGCGCGTGACCGGCGTGGAGGAGGAAGCGATCGGCGCGGTGAAAGAAGCCGTCGAGAGCGCTCCGGCCGTGGTGCTGGCAGCCGACCCCTGCTCGCCGCTGATGAGCTTGAACGCGAAACTCCGCGCGCTGGGGCGCACGGTGGTGGCGCGGCGCGAATCGCCGTTGCCGGAGGCGTGGAAGAAAGCGGCGCCGGTCACTGAAATGGCCGCCGCGCCGGATGGCGCGATCCGCGTGCTGTTGATCGACGAATCGCTGCCCGGCGGGTACGTGCCGTGGCAGGAGATCGAACCGAAGCTGGCGGCGAATGCCGTGGTGGTGGTGTTCACTTCCACCGCCGAAGGCTACGCGCGCCACGCCCGGTACGTGTTGCCGGCGCCGGTGTATCCGGAAGCGGCCGAAGACGTTGGGCCGGCCATCGACACCGTAGGCGAGGTCTTTCGCATTGCCGCGCCGCTGCTGGCGCCGGTGGTCCCGGTGGTGAACCCGGGCGAGTTCGTGGCGCGGACCGCCGGCCTGCCGCAGACCGATCCGCTGCGCGAGCGGGCCGATGCTATTCACCAGGCCGGGCGCGGCGCCCTGCTCAGCTATGCGGACGGAAAGTCGACGCCGGCGAAGCAAGTTACCGCGGACAATTTCTGGAAAACTCTCAACCAGGGTGGGTGCTGGATGGACGACACGGGCAAGAAAACAGCGCCTGGGAAGCTGGAGTTCATCGCCGCCGGCGAGCCGCCGCACGACGAGCTGCCGCTGATGGTGGTGGCGGCCGGAGGGCGGCGTGGCGGTCTGGCGCCGCCGCTGATGTCGAAGCTGGAACGCGAGTCGGACCTGCGGATGGCCGCCAATCGCGTGGCGCTTTCGCCCGCCGACGCGCGCTCGAACGGTATCGAAAATGGCGGCCGCTGCCTGCTGGAAACGGCCTGCGGCCGGTTGAGCGTCGTGGCCACGATTGATGCGGGCGTGCCGGCCGGGGTGGTGGAAGTGGCGGCGGGACCGCACATCGCCGATCTGTGCGGCGCGAGCCTGCGCGCCAGGGTGGTGCGGGCATGACGGCGCAAAATCAAAACCGGCGAGCGAAGCGGTACGGCATGTCGATCGATATCGACAAGTGCAACGGCTGCGGCGCCTGCATGATGGCCTGCGCGGTGGAGAACAACATCCCCCCGCTGCCGGAAGCCGCCAACGATCGCCGCGGCGTCACCTGGATTCGCGTCTATAAAGTGGATAACCACCGCGCCTATCCGGAACGGCGCATCGCGTTTGTGCCGGTGCTGTGCCAGCAGTGCGGCCACGACACGCCTTGCGTGCACGTCTGCCCGCAGCAAGCGGTGGATGTGGACCCTGAAACCGGCATCGTGGGCCAGATGCCCGAACGCTGCCTGGGCTGCCGCTACTGCATGGTCGCCTGCCCTTATCACGCGCGTTATTTCAACTGGTGGGATCCGAAGTGGCCGGCCGGCATGGAGAAAACGCTCAACCCCGACGTTGCGCCGCGCATGCGGGGCGTGGTGGAAAAATGCAATTTCTGTCACGGCCGCTGGCACGCCGCCCAGCAGAAAGCCGCGGCCGCGGGCCAATCCGAAATCGATCCGGCCGATTACGTCCCAGCCTGCGTGGAAGCCTGCCCCACAGGCGCCCTGCGCTTCGGCGATCTCAACGATCCATCGAGCGAGGTGGCGCAGGACGCGCAACGGCCGGAAAGTTTCCGGCTGCTCGAAAAGCTCGGCACGGAGCCGAAGATTTATTACCGCTCTCAGCGCGACTGGGTGCGGGAGATCGCCAGCGCTCCCCGGCCCGAAGGAAAGGATGGCCTCCGTGGATAAGGGACTCATCGCGCGCGGTCTGCGCCGCTCCTCCACCGGACGATTCCTGCTGTGGATTCTCCCCTGGGCTGCCTTACTGGTGTTCGGCCTGTACTGCGCCGGGTTGTGCCTGGTCAAGGGCCTGAACCAGACCAACATGGACAACCGCTTCGCCTTCGGCCTCTGGATCTTCCTCGACCTCACCGTGATCGCGCTGGGCGCGGGCGCCTTCTTCACCGGGTTCCTGCTTTACATCTTGAAGATCGGCGAGCTGCGCTCGGTGATCAACAGCGCCGTGGTCATCGGCCTCGTGTGTTACAGCGGCGCAATGGCCGTGCTGGCGGTGGATGTCGGCCAGCCGTTGCGCGCGTGGTTCACCTTCTGGTACCCCAACGTGCACTCCATGCTGACGGAAGTCACCTTCTGCATCACTTGTTACCTGACCGTGCTGTTCATCGAATACCTGCCCATCGTGCTGCGCAACCGCAAGCTGCGCGAGGTGCCGTCGTTCCTGGTGTTCGAGTACGAGTTACATAAGGTGACTTACGTACTGGCCGGCGTAGGCACATTCCTTTCATTCTTCCATCAGGGCTCGCTGGGCGGCTTGTACGGCGTGCTGCGCGGCCGTCCGTTTGCGTTCCGGGAAGGCCTGGCGGTGTGGCCCTCCACGTTTTTCCTGTTCATCCTTTCGGCGGCGGCGGTGGGGCCGAGCTTCATCCTGCTGACTACCTGGCTGGTAGAAAAGCTTGCGCGCAAGCAACTGGTGAGGTCCGAAGTGTTCCGGCGGCTGGCGCGGATCTCCGGCTTGCTGCTCGCCGTGTATGTGCTGGCCAAGGCGGTGGATACGCTGATCTGGATCAACCGCACTTCTCCCGAAACCGGTTTCCAGGCCTGGCAGTATTACAGTTGGAAGCCGTTCGGCACCTGGATTCTGTTTGCGGAGATCGTCTTGTTCGGCCTGCTGCCCGCCCTGGTGATGCTGACGCCGCGGCTGCGCGCGCACACCGGCTGGCTGGTGACGGCGGCGGCCATGGCCTGCTGCGGCGTGGCGCTCAACCGGTTCGTGATGACGGTGCAAACGCTGGCGCTGCCCACGCTGTCATTCGATCCCTTCCTTTCTTACTTTCCGAGCTGGCAGGAAGTCGGGACCTTCCTGGCCGTTGTGGCGTACGGAGTTTTGGTATATTCATTTTCGTTCCGCTACTTCAATCTGTTCCCGGAAGAGCGCGAACTGAGACTCGAAGCGGCCGCGCAGGCAGAAGAAGAACCCGCGCTGGCCGGGAGGTATTAGAACAGTGTTGCCGTGGAATTATGGGTTCGATTGGAATGCCGGTCACATCATCTTCCTGGGCGCTTTCTACGCCGTGCTGGCGGTGGTGGCGGCGACGGTGGCCTGGGCGGCTATCCACTCATGGAGCGCGCTGCGCTCGGGCCAGGTGGACGCGATCCGTTGGCATGAGAATTTCGAAAGCCTGCCGAGCAGCGACCGGATATGCCGCCACGTGCTGACCGGTGAGTTCCCCGATCGGAAGTGCCAGCGCGCGTTCTGTTGCGGCGGATGCGAAACGCACGCCAGGCTGCTCGAGCGGAACCCGCTGCCACGGGTGGAGGAGCCGCAGGAAGAAGTTTGCGGCATGACGTTTCCGCTCGACCGATTCTACCATCGCGGCCACACGTGGGCGCGGGTCGATCGGGATGGAACCGTGCTGGTGGGGCTGGACGAATTGGGCAAGCGCTTGCTGGGCCGGCCGGATGCGCTGCGGTTGCCGAAACCCGGCCGCCGCGTCCACGCGAACGGCACAGCGTTCCAGGTGCGCCGCCGCAACGCCAAGGTACGCGTCATGTGCCCGGTGGACGGCAAAGTGGTAGAAGACGGGAGCGCCGAGCGCGGCTGGTACCTGCGGATCAAGCCGGATAGCAAGAACGTGCAAGCGTTCCAACACCTGCTATGCGGCGCTGAAATTAAACCCTGGATCCAGCATGAAATCGAGCGCCTGCAACTGGCGCTCACCGCCGAAGGCGCAGCGCCCGCGCTGGCCGATGGCGGCGTCCCGGTTGCCGACATCGCCGCTGCTTATCCCACCGCCGATTGGGACGCAGTCTGCGGTGAAATGTTCCTCGAAGGGTGAACCGAGCGCTTTGTAGGGCACGGGCATGCCCGGCCCGCTTCCCGTTTCGCGGCGAGGGCCGTTTCCGCGTAGCGTCTCAGCCCCGCCGCGCTGCGGAAGGCTGATAGGCGATGGCGTCAATCTCCACTTTGGCGCCCGGTAGCGGCAGGGCGGCAACCACCACCGTGGTGCGGGCGGGCTTGGCGTCGCCGAAGAACTCGGCATAGACCTCGTTCATGGCTTTGAAGTCGGCGGCATCGGTGAGGTAGACGGCGCAGCGCACCACATCCGCCAGCGACGCGCCGCAGCCCGCCAGGATGTTGCGGATGTTGGTGAGCGCCTGCCGCGTCTCCGCCTGCACATCGCCGCTAATGACTTGGCCGGTGACCGGGTCCACCGGGACCTGGCCGGAAACGTAGATCGTGTTGCCGGCCCGCACTGCGGGCGAATAGGGGCCGCGCGGCGCGGGCGCGCCCGGAGGGTGAATGCGCTCGATCATGTTCAGTGTCCTTCCGCTTCCAGAAATCGTTCGACTTCCATCGCAGCCATGCAGCCCGCTCCGGAAGCGGTGATGGCCTGGCGGTAGACGCGATCCTGCACGTCGCCCGCGTGAAAGATACCGGGGATGTTGGTGCGCGCGCCGCCGTGAGAAAGGATGTACCCTTCGGCGTCGGTTTCGATCTGCCCCTTGAAGATTTTGGTGTTCGGGATATGGCCAATGGCGACGAAAAAGCCGTCGACATCCTGCTCCCATATTTGGCCCGTCTTGACGTTGCGGAGCCGCACCGCGGTGACCAGGTGCTTCGACACGTCGTGCACCTCTTCCACCACGGTGTCGGTGAGGAACTTGACCTTGGGATTACGCTGCGCGCGATCCAGCATGATTTTGGAGGCGCGGAACTCACCGCGGCGGTGGACCAGGGCGACTTCGCTGCCGAAGCGGGTGAGGAAGTTGGCCTCTTCCATCGCGGAATCGCCGCCGCCCACCACCATGATCTTCTTGCCGCGGTAAAAAAAACCGTCGCAGGTGGCGCAAGAGCTGACGCCGTGGCCGATGAGTTTCTGCTCGGATTCGAGACCGAGCCAGCGCGCTGAGGCGCCGGAGGCGATGATCACCGTGCGGGTTTCGATCCACTCGCCTTCGATATTGAGGCGGAACGGGCGCTTGGACAAATCGGTATCGAGAACGGCGCCGTGGACATATTCGGCGCCGAAATTCTCCGCCTGCCGCTTCATGCTTTCCACCAGCTCCGGCCCGTTGATGCCTTCCGGGAAGCCGGGGAAGTTTTCCACCAGCGTGGTGAGCGAAAGCTGCCCGCCGGCTTCGTGGCCGGAGACCACAAAGGGCTTGAGATTGGCGCGCGCGGCGTAAATAGCGGCGGTATTACCGGCGCACCCGGAGCCGATGATGACGACGTTGCGCATGGGATTCGAGTGAGAAATCCAGCGTAGCACAGGCGGCCAGCCCGGTAAGATGCTGCGCTGCCGACGGTGCCGGCCGGGGCGGCTTGCTAGAGTGGAGTAGCCATGTCGCGCATGCTCGAAGAGATCCGGCAGCAGCCGGCAGCGCTGGCACGCACCCTGAAGGCAGGCATCGGTAACGCCAAACGCTTCCAGCGGCTGCTGGAAGGCAAACGGCCGCGGCTGGTGGTGCTGGCGGCGCGCGGGACCTCGGACAACGCCGCGCTGTTCGGCCGCTATCTGCTCGAAATCGCGGCAGGCATTCCGGTCTCGCTGGCCGCACCCTCCATCGCCACGCTTTACCGGGCGAAGGTGGACTATTCGGAAGCGCTGGTAGTGGCCCTGTCGCAATCGGGCGAGTCCACCGATACCAACACTCTGCTCGAATGGGCGCGGACGCGCGGGGCGATGACCCTGGGCATCACCAACGAGCGCGCGAGCACGCTGGCGCGCCTGGCGGAGCACGTCTGGCTGGTGCGCGCCGGCAAAGAACGGAGCGTGGCTGCAACCAAGACTTACACCGGCCAGATGATGCTGCTCTACCTGCTGGCTTACGCGCTGGGCGGGCGCATCCGCCTGTCCGACCTGGAGCGCCTGCCGGGAATCGTGGAAGACGCGCTGGGCCTGGAGGAAGAGGTGGCCGAGTTAGCGGCGCGCTACCGGTTCATGAATCGAGCGGCGGTAGTGGGCAGGGGGCTGAACTACGCCAACGCGTTCGAGTTCGCGCTGAAGCTGATGGAAACCTGTTACGTAGTGGCGGAACGGTTTTCCTCGGCCGATTTCCTGCATGGCCCGATCGCACTGGCGGAGGCCAACTTCCCGGTGTTTGCCTTTGCGCCCTCGGGCGTCACCTGGCCCTCGATCGGGCAGACGCTGGACAAGCTGACACGGATGCGCGCCGAAGTCCTGGCCATCACCGATGCCGGCAACCGCGAGGCGGAAACCTGCGCCGCGCGCGTGATCCGCCTGCCGCGACCGATTCCGGAAGGGCTCACGCCCATCCCCTACATCGTGCCCGCGCAGATCTTCGCCTCCTGCCTGGCCGTGGAGAAGGGCCTCGACCCCGACCGCCCCCGCACCCTGAGCAAAGTGACGCGGACACTCTGAGTCGGCAGAGCAGGCGCGTGGATCGCCGTGCGACTACGCCGTGGTCCGGCCGGAACGCTCCCGAGGGACGTCAGTAATCGCGTGGCGACTACCTGCGGGTGAAGATGTCGCCCACCAGGACGTCGTATGGCTGGCCCGACCGGACCGTAACGAACGGCGCCTCAAACTAAGCCTGTGCGAGCCAGTAGAGCGTCGCATGATGACATTGAATCGCAAACGGGAGATCGTGGATCGGCCCCACGATCGAGGCCAATGGTTTCGGCTTGCTGTTTATGATGTGATTGGCGGCGGGTTGTATCAACTACCGCCAGCCTCCTGATGTCTATCGGCTCGCCTGTGTCGACTACATCGCCGCGATCCGCTCCTCCATGTGCCGCGTGAGGTGCGGCGTGATGCCGAGCATCCGCTCAACCACCATCAACTGCCCGCGGTGATGCATCTCGTGTTCCTTGGGTGCGATCAGCATTTCGAACCGCGATTTCACCCGCGGCTCCATCCCTTCCGGGTACGCGACCTGCTCACCCAAGAAGGCCTCCGAGGCGCCTTCCAGAACCTTGGCGTACTTCTCGCCCTCGGTGCGCAACAGTTCCAGTACCTGCGCCTTTGTGCGCGGCGCCTTCACTTCTGCTTGCAGCTTGCCCATGAACCCGAAGAAATCGAAGCCAACCAGCGTGCTGCGGTGCTCGACCGCATGGATCTGCTCCTGCACGCGCGACATCACCGCAATGTGCACCAGCGTCTCCGCTATCGAGCGGCATCCCTCCGCCGGACGAAAACCGTACTTCTCTTCCGGGATCTCCTCGGCAATTTTGATCGTATTATTGCGGACCGTGCGGAACGATCGCGCGAGCTCTTTTGCTCCGTAACAAGTCATGACTGACTTTTCCTTCCTGAGTGATTTCGAGACTAGTTTATCGCGCCGTCTGGCTACTATAAAGCTCGATGCGTCTGCTTCTCGGCCGCCTTTGCCCCACAGCGGCGGCCGCCACCATAATGCGCTTGATCACACTTGGCTCCTGCTGAGAGCATAGCGCGACCGGCGTTGTGGTCGTCCGGTTCCGTCAAGTGGCCGCAAAACGCCCCGTACGGCGAAGCGGACCGCCCAGTTTCACCGACTACCGAAATCTCCCAAAAATCCCATTCACCGCGCCATCCTTACCAAATTCCTCCCGCAGCTCATGCTGGCTTCCGGTTCGTTGGCGGCGGGACTTCGCCAACGGGTTTTCCAAACTGAACCAGTCCAGCCCCCAGGCCTTGCCTGCCGAAGATTAATCCTGAGAACCAACGCGCGGCCACTGCACTAGCATTACGTCCAATGGTACGAGCGTTGGTAGTGGTGCTGGCAGGACTGGCTTCGTCGCTGGCGCTTACGGCGGCCGAGCCGGGATTCAAGGCCGAGTTGGTCGGCGGAACTCCGGGCGAGTTCCCCACCAAGGGCAGCGTTCGCCTGGATCTGTCCGGCACCGAAGTGATGCTGCTGCACGCGGGCAAGACCGAGTTGCACGTGTTCTATCAAAAAGTCAATACGCTCGAATACGGCCAGACGGTCAGCCGGCGCTATGCCGCCGCGGTACTGATTTCGCCGGTGCTGCTGCTGAGCAAAGCGCGCAAGCATTTCGTGACTCTCGGGTTCGTAGACGCGGAGGGCAAGCAGCAGGCGCTGGTGCTGCGCGTGAGTAAGAGCGATATCCGCAGCGTGCTGGCCGGCCTGGAGGCGCGCACCGGACGGCGCGTCGAGTTCCTCGACGACGAGGCGCGCAAGGCCGGTAAAGGATGAAACCATTACTGCTGTTGGCGGCCGCACTGGCCGCCCCATTGACGAGCGTGGCGGGAGACTCGGCCACGACCGCCACCGCCATTGAAGCCGTTAACCTGCGCCAGTTGCTTTCCGTGCATCGCATCTACGTGGACCGGCTCACCGGCGGCGACACCGCCGCGCAGATGCGCGACATCATCATCAGCAGCCTGGCCGGCTCCAAGCTTTTCATCCTGACTGAAAAGGAGGAGCGCGCCGACGCCGTGCTGCGCGGCGCGGCCGAAGACCTGGTGTTTACCGAAACGCATCAATCCTCCGACAGCATCAACGCCCATCTCAACCTCAGCAACCGCACGGGCGCCGGGAATTACGGCAAGGGCAGCGCCGCCGGACTGGGGATCGGCGATAACGAATCCGATCACTCGGCCGAGCGGCGCCACGAGGCGGTTGCCGCCGTCCGTCTGGTCAACAAGGATGGCGATGTCATCTGGTCTACCACGCAGGAAAGCCTGGGCGCCAGGTTCCACGGCGCCAGCGCCGACGTGGCGGACAAGATCACCATGCAGTTGAAGGAAGACTTCGAGCGCGCCAGCTTGGGCCGGTAGACTCTCAGGAGCTGTGGGGCGGGTTGGTAACCCGCGCACCGATTGTCAATCGGTGCAGCCGGGCGGTGAGCCCGGCCCATGCGGCAGGATCATTGCGGCCGCGCGCGGCTAAGCCGTCGCAGCGCAGCGCGTGCGGCTGGTTACTGTATTCGCACGGGATGGTAGCCCGCGGCTTCAAGCGCTGTCTTTGCCTTGGCGAGCGAAGCCTCATCCGGATAAGGTCCCACCAGCACCTGAGCCATGCCGGGCCGGCCCGGGACAGGGTACGTGAGGACGGGGAACCCCCCGGTCCGGAGCGATCGGGCAACAGCTCCCGCCGCGTCGCTGACGCTCACCATCAATTGCCAATATGACCCGCGCGACGCCGGCGCCGCCACCATGCGGAGTTCTCCCGTTCCACCGGGATCGGTAAACTCGACTTCGATATCGTATCCCACTCGATCGATGTGGACGTAGCGCCAGACCTGGCGTGGCACGCTCTCCGACCGGTGGTCCTCGATCTCATCCGGCGGCCCGTACACGATGTAGATCCGGCCGCGGTCGGTCTTCCAGCCGGGGACGCTCGACGCGAAGTGCTCGTTTGCGTAAGCGATCCGCCGATAATGCTCTTCCTTGAACTCGTTCTCTGCCGTGTCCGGCGTCGGATCGCGCCGCTGCCAGAATCTCTCGATGAACCGGTCGCGGTCCGCGTCGGTCTGCAAAACCAGAAACTCGCGGCGTTCCTCGGGGCTAATGATGTATGCCACGTCTTCGTTCAGCCATTGATCGCCATTCGCCGCCCGCGCCTGTTGTAGCGCCAGGTCCGCCTGCGCCATCTGCTGCTGTTGCTGCCGGACCATCGCATCGAGCTTTCCGTTGGCGAGCTCCTGCAATTGCTTTTGGGCTTGCTGAAGCGCCCGCTCCTGCTGCTGGAGTAGTTGCTGCGACTTTCCCGCTTGCTGGTCCGCGTCCAACTGCTTGAGGAGCGTTGTGAGCCGCTGCTGATCGACAAGGTCCTGTGACTGTCTGACCTGCGCCGCCAACTCCTGGAGCGCCGCCTCGGCCTTTCGCATCCGCTCCTCCACTAGTGCGAAATCAACAGAATGCGCGCCTCCATTCTGCAGCGCGCGGTCAAGGTCGGCGGCATTGCGCTGGAGCAGTTCTTGCGCTCGCTCGACGGTCTCTGCCGCCTCCTGGATCTTCTTCTGCTTGCCCGCCAGCAACTCCTGTAAGTCTTCTATGCTCTGGTGCGCCGGCTCAAGTCCCTTGGCCGGTTCCTGCTCCGCTGAGGATTCGGCCGGCGAAGCCGACTGAGCAAAGCTCTTCGCGGGCGGCCACGCCACCAGTGCGGCGGCAACGGCGGCCACCAGTGCCAGGGCGCCGGCCAGGGCTGCCACTCGGGCATTCGGAACCCGCGCGGACCCGGGCTCACCTAACAGCCTGCGAATGCGTCTCACCAGGTTTCCTCCATTGGAAGCCGCGGCTGACTGGATTGCTGGCCACCGGCTCTGCTCCAGAGTCGTCAGCGCGGCGGCGTAAGCGCGCGCGTCGGGCCGCAGCGCCACCACCACATCGTCACAAGCATATTCGCGCTCGGCGCGCACCACGGCGGTGATCCACCACACTGCCGGGTGGAAGAAGAACAAGCCTTCGATCAAACTCTGCGCCATGCTGACCAGGTAATCCGCGCGGCGGATGTGGGCCAGCTCATGAATCAGGATGGCTTCCACCTGTTCCACGCTCAAGCCGGCGAGCGCTCCCAGCGGCATCAGAATCACCGGACGCCAATAGCCGATCACCAGCGGCACGCCGGCGAGGCAGGATTCGAGCAGCACAACGGGCTGCGAGACGCGTACCGCCGCCGCCAGCGCGCGGAGGCGTTGCTGCCATTCGGCAGGGGCGGCGCACACGCCGCGCCGGCGCATGCGGTCAACGCGAAGCCATCCCGCCAGGCGAAAGGCGTAAAACAGGATCACGCCGCCCATCCATAACGGCGCCAGCCATGCCAGCCAGTCGATGGGCGCGGCGGGCGCGCCGGCGGCGGTCACCGGATTGAATACCATTCGTGGCGCCGCGGGCAGGGGAGCTATGATCGAGTGGCCGCCGCTGAGCGACAGCGCCAGTGTGATGCCGAACGCCAGAGGCAGGGCGAGCAGGCAAAACAGAGCCGCCTGGTGACGCCACCTCGAGGATCGCTCCGCTCCCAGAGACAAGGTCACGCGGAGCGCCGCAGCCAGCAACGCGCCTTGCCACAGGAAATGCGCCAGTGCGCGTCCCAGCGCGTGCGCCAGCGGCGGAGCCAGCCAGAGATGGAGTGTCATGGCTTGTCCTCCCCATATTCTTCGAGCAGCTTGCGCAGCTCGGCCAGCTCGGCCGCCGACGCCTTCCGCGCCGCCAGCGCTCCCACCAGCAGGCTGCTGGCCGAGCCCGCAAAGGCCCGCTCGAGCAGGTCGCCGGCCAGTTGCTGCTGCGTCCATTCACGCGGGCGGCTGGCGGAATAAATGTGCGCCCGCTGCTTTTCGTCGCGCTTCACCAGGCCCTTCTCGGTCATGATTTGCATCAGCTTCAAGACCGTGGTGTAGTGCGCCGGCCGGCGGCGGGAAATGGTGGAATGGACGTCGCGGACCGTGGCCGGCCCTCGGCTCCACAGCACCGTCAGGATTTCCAGTTCGGCATCGGTCGGCCGCGGCAGGTCGCTTGATTTTGTCATCTACGAAGACCTTACTACGAAAGTGTTCGTTGGTCAAGAGGAAAATTGGTCTGCCCATCTCGAGGGGCTTGTGAAGGCGCATCGGAGCCGCGACCGTAAGGGAGCGGTTGGTACAGTTGTTATAGTAAGGGTCCCTAGATCTCGTTCGAATCAGTGCGATTCGCCTCATGCCCTCCGGCAAACATCTCATAGCTTGGTTCCTGGCAGCCGGCGCCTTGCTCGTCTGCTACGCGCCGTTCCTGCATGGGATGGCCGATCAGTGGAGCACCGATGAAGACATGAGTCATGGCTTTCTCGTGCCTCTCGTCGTCGGGTGGGTGGTCTGGCAAGAGCGCCAGCGGTTGCGGGCCGCGGCCGGGCCGCCCAGCTATTGGGGCATCGCCATTCTGGCGGCGGCAGCCGGCTTGAACGTCGCGGCGGCGATTGGCGCGGGTCTCTTCGCCGGATCGCTGGCGTTCCTGGTCTCGCTTGCCGGCCTGGTGGTGGCGCTGGGCGGTGGCCGCCTGCTGCGTGCTCTGGCGTTTCCCTTCCTGCTGATGCTGTTCATGCTGCCCAAGCTGGCAATCGTGTATAACCAGACGACGCTGCCCCTGCAGCTTCTGGCCAGCCGGCTTGCCGCTTTCGGCCTCACCGCGGCCGGCGTGGCCGTGCTGCGCGAAGGCAATATCTTACAGGTCCACGGGCACCAGATCGCCGTAGCGGAGGCCTGCAGCGGCATTCGCTACCTGCTGCCGCTTGGTTTCCTTTCGCTGGTATATGGGCACGTGGTATCCGCGAAGTTAGGGACGCGCCTGACGCTGTTTGTGGCGGTGGTGCCGCTGGCAATTCTGGTTAACGCCTTGCGAGTCGCTATGGCGGCAGGCAGCCCGGCACTCGCGGTTGGCGCCCTCCATATGGTTCTGGGAGGGGTTCTTTTTGTGCTCTGCGTCGCCGGGCTTGGCGTGGTGCATTGGGTTTCGAACAAACTAGGGAGCAGCGCCCATGCATAGCCCGCCGCCACTCGCGGTCGCCGCATTCCTTGTCGTGCAGGCGGTTGTGGTCGACTGGGTGGCAGGCACAGAGCGCCCGCCCGCACCGCCGGATCTGGCCGCGCTACCAAGCGCCATAGGGGAGTGGACGGGCATCGCGGATAATCCCCTGGCGCCGGATGTGGCGGCGGAATTGAAGGCCGACCGTGTGCTCAGCCGTACCTATTACGACCGGAAGGCCAACACTTCGGCCGAACTGTTCATCGCCTGGTTCCAATCCCAGCGCTCCGGGGAGCGCCAGCCGCATTCGCCCAAGGTATGTCTCCCCGGATCGGGATGGTTCCCGATCTCGACTGGAACCATGGAGCTCGACACTGCCGATGGCGCGATCACGGTGAACCGCTATATCGTCGCCAACCAGCGGGCGCAGGCGGTGGTTCTCTACTGGTACCAAACGCCGCGACGCGTGGTGGCGGGCGAATGGGCAGCAAAACTGTGGCTTCTCTTCGACGCCGCGCGCGATCACCGCACGGACACGGCGCTGGTGCGGGTTGTAGTCCCGGTTATTCAGCCGGGTGACGGCGCAGCCGTTGCCGCGGCCGGATTTGCTCGCCGTGTTTATCCATTCCTACGGAAGTGTCTGCCGCACCTCGATGCGAACGCGATAGCCAGGGCGCCGGCGCCACCATGGGCGTCGCCCGTGAAAGGACTCGATTCTTCAAACCAATGACTGACCAGCCCGTGAAGGAGCAGGAGCCCCCGCTCTGGGAACGTTATGCGGACCAGTTTCCGATTCGCCGGAATTTGATTTACCTCAACCATGCCGCCGTGGCGCCGCTGGTGAAGCCTGCCGCGGACGCTATGCGGAACCTGGCCGACGACTGCGCCCGCTTCGGCAGCTTGCATTACGACCAGTGGATGAGCGCTTATGAAGGCCTGCGCGTTGCGGCGGCGCGGTTGATCAACGCCGACCGTTCGGAGATCGCGCTGGTAAAGAACACGTCGGAGGGCATCGCGACGGTGGCGCTGGGCCTCGATTGGAAGCCGGGCGATCGCGTAGTCGGCTTTCAAGAGGAGTTCCCCGCCAACTTCTACCCGTGGAAGCGCTTGGAAACTAAGGGGATCGAAGTCACCTGGCTGAGCGTTACCGACTCGCTGGAGCAGATTGAGGCAGCTTGCCGCGGCGCGCGCCTGCTGGCGATCAGCTTCGTACAATTCCTGACCGGCTATCGGGCTCCGATTCAAGCAATCGGTGAAATCTGCCGGCGCAACAACTGCATCTTTCTGGTGGATGCCATTCAGGGACTCGGCGCTTTTCCGGTCGATGTGCAGGCCTGTCATATCGATGCCCTGGCGGCGGATGGACACAAGTGGTTGCTGGGTCCCGAGGGCTGCGGCATTCTCTATATTCGTCAATCACTTCAGGACCGGATTGAGCCTGTGGAATTCGGCTGGACCAACGTCGCCAAGTACGCGGACTACGGGTCCCGCGACATGACTTTGCGCCAAGATGCCGGCCGGTATGAGTGCGGTACGTTAAATACTGTCGGATGTTTTGGTTTAAAGGCGGCAATTGAGTTTCTGCTTGAAGTCGGCCCCGGAAAAATCGCTCCGATTGTCCAGAATCTCGGAGACCGTATCGCGACCGGGGTCGAGACGCTCGGCTACCAGGTGCTGGGTAATCGAACGCCTGTAAGTGGCTCTGGAATCGTCAGTTTCCGCAAACCTGGCCTGGAAGCTCCGCTGCTTGTGCGGCGGCTGCGGGAGGCCGGAATCTCCTGTGCTCCGCGGGCCGGCTGGGTGCGCACATCTCCCCACTTCTACATCAGCCCGAGTGATATCGACCACATGCTCGGCGAGCTGCCGTAAAACAGAAGAGCAAAGCCGAGATAAATCTAGGCTCAGCAGCGTCTGACAGCCTGCGCCACGACTTTACGCCAATGCCTGGTCGAGGTCGGCGATGATGTCTTCGGCGGCTTCGATACCGACGGAAAGGCGCACCAGGTTGTCGCGGATGCCGACGCGCTCGCGGTGCTTGGGGGCGAGATCGCGGTGCGAGCTCATCGAGGGGTACAGGATCATGCTGTGCACGTCGCCGAGCGAAGTGGCGCGCACCACCAACTGCAAGCGGTCCAGGAAGCGGAAGATTTCGGGCCGGCCGCCGTCGCGAATCTCGAAACTGACCATGGCGCCATAAAGGCCGGCTGCGAATAAGCGCCGAATGGCGGGCGCGTCGGGATGCGCCGGGTCGCCCGGGAAGTGCACCCGCTCCACCTTGGGATGGCTGCCCAGCCAGGACGCCACGCGGCAGGCGTTGGCGCACTGCCGCTCCATGCGCAGCGGGAACGTCTTGATGCCGCGCATGGCGAGGTAGCTCTCAAACGGCCCGAGCAGAGGGCCGACCACGCGCGCCAGCGTGCGCAGGGCATCATAGTGGGCGGCATCGGTTACCACGGCGCCGCCCAGGACATCGCCGTGCCCGGCCAGATACTTGGTGAGGCTGTGCACCGAAAAGTTGGCGCCCAGCTCGAGCGGCCGCACGATCAGCGGCGTGGCAAACGTGTTATCGACCACCAGGGCGGCTCCGGCCGCGCGCGCGATTTCGGCGATTTTGTCGATCTCGCCCACGCGCAGCAGGGGATTCGAGACGGTCTCCATCAGGATGCAACCGGGCTTGGCCTGGCCGACCGCGGCACCGAGCGCGTCCAAGTCGGAGGCATCGGCGAAACGCACCTCCACGCCGCGCGGCTCGAGCACGTTCAGCAACAGCTTGATGGACGCACCGTAGAGGGCTTCCGCCGCCACGATGGACTTGCGCCGCTCGGCGAGGGCGGTTTCGATCGCCAGTTGCAGCGCTGCCATTCCTGAAGCGCAGGCCAGAGCGCCGCGGCCGCCCTCAAGCACCGTAACCAACTCCTCCAGTGCCGCCGCCGTGGGGTTGTCGTAGCGGGCGTAACAATAGCCGGCCTGCTCCAGGCCGAAAACGCGGTCCAGTTCCTCGGTGGTTTCGTAGAAAAAGCTCGACGCTGTGTAAATGGGAGCCGTCACCGGAATCGCGCCGGGAGCCTTGCGCCGGTCGCCCGCGTGAACGGCCTGGGTCTGAATCTTCATGACTATTTCCTTTTCCAGCGCACGCCGGACTTAGTGTCTTCGAGAATGATCCCTTGTTCGAGCAACTGGTCGCGAATCTGATCGGCCTCGGCGAATTTGCGCGATTTTCTGGCGGCCTCTCGTTTCGCCACCAGCGATTCGATTTCGGAATCGGCTGTGCCGGCGCTTACGCTGCTGGGTTTGAGGACGTCGAACACGGCATCGAACTGCTCGAACAGCCGCTCCGCCGGCGCCCGGTTATCGGCGCCGAACTGGCCCGCATCCATGGCGCTGTTGGCGTCGCGCGCGTACTCGAATATGGCCGCCAGCGCCTCGGCGGTGTTCAGGTCGTCGTCCAGACTGTTGACAAAGGCCTGCGCGGCGGCCTCGGTGCGCGCCGTCATCCGGTCAATGCTGCCTGCCGGGAGCTTCTCCGTGTCCAGGCGCAATTTGAAGTTGCGGAGCCTCTCGATCGTCCTCTGCGCCCCCTGCAGGCCGTCGAAGGTGAAGTTCAGCGATTTGCGGTAGGGCACCGAGGCCAGCAGATAGCGAATGGCCTCCGGCCGGTAGCCGCGCCCGATGAGATCGCGGAGGGTGAAATAGTTGCCCAGCGACTTGGCCATCTTTTGGCCTTCCACCATCAGAAACTCAGCATGCAGCCAGAAACGCGAGAACGGCTTGCCTGTGAGCGACTCCGACTGGGCAATCTCGTTTTCATGATGCGGAAAAATCAGGTCGACTCCGCCGGCGTGTATGTCCAGCGTCTCACCCAGGTACTTGATGGCCATCACGGAGCATTCGATATGCCAGCCGGGCCGGCCCGTGCCGATGGCGGTATTCCAACTGGTTTCGCCTTCCTTGGGGGCCTTCCACAGCGCGAAATCGCGCGCGTCGGCCTTTTCGTATTCATCCAGGTCGACGCGCGCGCCGGCCAGGTTGCCGCTGAAGTCGTTGTGGGAAAGCTTGCCGTAGCCCGGAAACGAGGCGATGCGGAAGTAGATCGAGCCGTCGCTTGTGTATGTGTGCTGGCCGGCGGTGAGGCGCGCGATGGCATCCGCCATGTCGCCGATGTGGTCGGTGGCTTTCACCAGGTGCTCGGCCAGTTCCAGGCGCAAGGTGGCGCAATCTTCCAGGAATGCCTGCGTGTATACGGCCGTGTATTCGCTCAGGCTCTTTTTTTCGGCCGCCGCGTTGCGGATGATCTTGTCGTCCACATCGGTGATGTTCATCACGTGATTCAGGCCATAACCGCTGGCCCGTAGCCACCGCCGCAGGATGTCGACGAAGGTGAACGTACGGAAGTTGCCGATGTGGGCGTAGCTGTACACGGTGGGACCGCAGGTGTACAGGCGCACCGTATTGTCGCGCGCCGGGTGGAACTCCTCGACGCGCTGCGAGAGGGTGTTATAAAAGCGCAGCGCCATAATTGCAGGGAAATTTCATCGTAGCAGAGGCCGCCCAAACCAGCGGTAACTTCAGCAATGGGGCCGGATGCGCCGCCAGTCATGGGCAACACCTGCCGGTCATCTCCCGGGCGGCGCCAGTCTTCCGAAATGGCTTTGCGCGCCGCAGTTATCCGCGTACAATCGGATCGGATGAAGCCGGGCCCCGCGCTCTTCCGTATCCGGTATCCGATGGCTGTAGTGGCTGGCCCGGCCGCGTGTCGGGCGTTTGTCCCGAATTCGCCGAGTGGCCCTGCCGACGGCCTGTCTGCCGGTCCCGCTGCACTGTGCGAAGTGCATGTGTAACGGGTTGACCGGCGTCACGATGCACGAAAGGAGTCGCCATGCACGGGTCGAAACACGCCATCATTGCTATTCTTGCGGCTTTTCTTTTCGCGGCGGCAGGCGCGCGCGCCCAGAACGCGAGTAGCTCATTAAGCGCCACAGTTTTGGACCCGAGTGGCGCGGTGGTGCCCAATGCCAAGGTAGTGCTGACCAACGAGACTACGGGAAGCGCGCGCGATACGGTCTCGAACAGCAGCGGCTTTTTCGACATCGTCGCCATTCAACCCGGCTCGTATTCGTTGACGGTTTCAGTTCCGGGCTTCGCCGTCTGGGAGCGAAAGACCATCGTGTTCAATCAAGGTGAAAGTCGAACCCTCCCTGGGTTGGTTCTTCAAGTAAAGACAGCCACCGAAACAGTTGAAGTGGCGGCAGGTGCCGAAGCCGTGGCGCCTCCCGACACCGGCGAATCCAGCCAGACCTTGAACGCGGCCATGGTGAGAGACCTGCCCATCGAGGGCCGCGACGCGTCTGAGCTGATCAAAATCATGCCCGGCATGGGAATGAACCGGGGGTTGGCGCAGAGCGGGTGGAATAGCCTGACGACGCAAAGCAACTCGGGTCCGGTCGGGCAATACTCTGCCAACGGAACGCAGCCCTACGGGGCGCTGACCATAACTGTGGACGGCGCCAATCTGCTCGATCCCGGCAACCAGGGGACGCACGTGGGCAACATTAACAAGGACCAGATAGCCGAGATGACTCTCCTCAACTCGGCCTATGGCGCCGAATACGCCAAAGGCCCGGTAACCTTCCAGGCCATCGGGAAGAGCGGTGCGGCTCAGTTTCACGGGGGGATCTATGTGTACAGCCACCTCTCGTCTCTGGACTCGACGGATGCGTACCTGAAGAGCATGGGCTACAGCGTCTCTTACACCTCCGTGTATCCTGGTGGCGATATCGGCGGGCCGGTTTTGATCCCCGGCACGAAGTTCAACCGAAAGCGGGACAAGCTTTTCTTCTACATCGCACCGGAGGGAATGAACCAGGTTCCGCTGCCCCAGGGACACGCCTATTTTGTTCCCACTGCGCAAATGTTGGCGGGGAATTTCTCGCCGGCCTATCTCACCAGTCTCGGCAAAGGCTTCGCGTCCGTTTACGCCGAAGACGCGTTGCAGCCTACGCTGCACGGCGCCGCGAGCGTCTATCCCGGCGGCATGGTTCCTCAGTCTCTGATTGATCCGACCTCTCTTGCCTACGCGGCGACATTCCTGCCAGTGAAGCTGTCGCAGCCGGATCCGGCGAGTGGCTACAACACTTACTTCAACCAGGACTACGAAGTAAATCGATTTGAGTTGAGAATCCGCCTGGATTATAACATCAGCGACAATACCAAACTGTTTGTCTCGTGGAACCGCCAGGACGAATTCGATCAGAACCCGATCGGCATCTGGTACTTCCCTTACGACGCTCTTCCGTACCCATCGCCCATGCCGGCACACGAGGCTACGCAGGTTTACAGCGCGAACCTCACCCGCATGTTAGGACCCACGCTGACCAACGAGACGGTAGCCACGTTGGTGAAGTTCCTCAACCCGGTGCGGCTTTCTGATCCATCGGCAGTGAATCCGGTCACGGTCGGGATGACGGGCTACAAGCCCCTGACTCCGGATCCGGACATGCCGCAAATCCCGAACCTTACCAGCACCGGCAACGCCGTTCCCGGATACGCTGCGCCGGCGTTCGGCACCAGTTTCTACGGAGGGGATTTCGGCAAGATGTCGCTAGACCCGTCGTTGGCGGATAACTTGTCCAAAGTGGCGGGCACGCACTCGATGAAGTTCGGAGTTTACTGGGATTTCGCCGAAAACTACCAGCCCGGCGGCCTGGGCAACGTGCCCCAAGGCCTGCTCAACTTCGATAATTCAGGCGCCACCAGCAGCGGTAACCTGATGGCCGACTTCCTCACCGGCCGCGTGCAGTCTTTCGAGCAGGTGCCCGGCGTCAGCGTTTACGACATGAAGTACAGCCAGTATTCGCTCTACGCGCAGGACCAGTGGAAGGCACTACGAAGGTTGACGCTGACTTATGGCGTCCGCCTGGATCACATGGGCCAGTGGTATCCCACCAACGGCCCTGGTTTGGCTGTGTGGAATCAGGCTTCTTACAGCGACACCGCGCAAGCGGGACCTTGGACGGGCTTGCTGTGGCACGCCAGAGATAACAGCATTCCGCGCTCCGGCTTTCCTTCGAGGTTGTTCTTCCCTGAACCGCGTGTAGGGTTTGCCTTCGATCTGTTTGGAAACGGCAAAACGGTTCTGCGTGGCGGCTTCGGCGTCTACCGCTACCAGCTCTCCTTCAACAGCGCCGTCACCAATGGCATTTACGACGAGCCCGCCAACCGGCCCAATTACTACATCCTGAATCCGATGAACCTGGGGTGGAACTTCGCGCAGTACGGGCTGCCCGATGGTGGCGTGACCGGCCTGGGCACGAACATCGCCGCCATGCAACAGGGCGACTCGAGCACACCTTACACGGAAAGTTATAACTTCACCCTTTCCCAGCGCGTGCCCTGGCGCTCGCTCATCGAAATTCAATACTCGGGAAACCAGAGTCACGACTTACTTGTTTCGGGTAGTCTTGGCAATCTCAACAAGACTCCGTTTGGCGCTTACTTCCTGCCCGACCCGGTGACCGGTGTGGTAAACGATCCCGGCGCGGCGGAGTTGCTTTGGCAGGATTACCTTCCTTATCGGAACTACCAGAATATATTACTCAGCAGCCATGCCGGATATCAGAACTACAACGCGTTGCAAGCAACCTGGAACAAGCGGACCGGACTGGCCACGTTCATGGTGAATTACACGTTCGGCAAAGTGCTCGGTATCCGCGACGGCAACACTGATAACGGCGCCGGCAACGGCCCCGCCGCCGATCCGTGGAATCTGAAAGACAATTATGGCCCACTCGCGTATGACCACACGCAGATCTTTAATGTCGCGTACACGATCCATTTGCCCATACCCATCCATCGAGGCAACCAGTTGCTGGGCGGCCTGCTCAATGGCTGGTCGGTTTCCGGGGTGGTTCAGGTGCAGAGCGGCGCTCCGATCCAACCGAACTCAGGGGGAAATCTGAACCTGGTAACGGTGGGCGCGTTGAACAGCCTGACGTGGCTCGGAACCAACTCCGCGGAAATCCTCCCGAAGCTCACCTGCGATCCGCGAAGGAATTTGCAAGCGGGCCAGATACTTCAACCCGAACTGCTTCGCGCTGGGGCCGCAAGGAACCAACGGCCCTGCGGTTTGGCCGTACATACACGGCCCGCGCTATATCGATAGCGACCTTGCCATTTTCAAGACCTTTAAGTACAAGGACCGGCATCCGATCGAGCTGCGTGCCTCGTCGCGGAGTTGGAATTGGTGGTGCCGGCCGCCGCGGCCGCAAACGTCAGCGACAGGTCGGAACAGCCTGCCGTGCAGAACTGCGGAATAGGATGGTTCAAGAAGTTAGTCGCCGAGTGGCCGGCCGCTCTACACGACCGGCAACCGCGTGGTCCAGATGATGGCTAGCTATAGGTTCTGAACGGGAGACAGGCAGAAGTGCGGATGACGTTGTTTCTTTGGGTAGCGCTGATTTCGGTGCGGAGCCTCAACGCGATTTCGTACCTCCTGATGTCCATCCTCGCCATCCGCGACTACCGCGTTCGCAAAACGCGCTGGGGCGGCCCTGCTTACTCCGGCTTGATCGTGACCTTCGCGGTGCTCTACCTCAGTCTCGTGGTTGGGGAGGTGGTTTCCGGCCTGACGGGCCGCCATCCCGTGATCTTTTTCAGGGCTGTAGAGACCGCCAGCCCGGTGATCATTACGCTGCTGCTGTTCCAGGCCTTCTACCACAACGAACGCGAATATTTGCCGGGGCGCAAAATCTGGAAAGCGATTCTGATGCTGCTATACGCGATGGGGCTGGCGGTTGCCATCGACGTGGTGGCGTTCTTCCTGGGTATCGTGTCCCGCCTCCCAATCGACATGGGCCCACGGTTCCCTGGGCCTGAAGCGTTCGGTGCGGCAGGCGTGGTGGGGTTGCTGTGCGTGTCTCGCCGTCCCTTCAATAGCCCGATCGAACGCCGCCGGCGCCGTTGGGTGCTTGCCCTGTGCATCGCGTGGGCGTGCGTTCTGGTGCTTTGCCAGATGACACAGGCTCCAGTTCTTTTCCTGGCCAAGGATATCTGCCCCCTGATTTTCCTTTTCGTCGTCACTTATTATGTGGAGCGGCTGGCCTTCTTCGATGTCCTGATGAAAAAGGGGGTGTTAGCCTTTATTTCCCTGTTCCTGCTGGCTATGTACTTCATGTGGGTGATGCCCGTGATGGTTCACTACCCGGTGAGCATTCTGGTGTGGGCACTATCCGCGTGGCCGATTGTTCTGGTGAACCCATGGCTCTACCGAAAGCTCTCGGCCTGGCTCGACCGGTTGTGGCTGGGACGCCGCTTCACACCGGCCGAGGCCAGCGAGCATTTCCGGGACGGGTTGCAAGGCGCCATCAGCGAAGCGGAACTGGTAGGTCGCGCGGAGCAGAGGCTGCGCGCCATCTTCCAGTCGGAGGCGGAAGTCATCCTCGTAGCCGGCCGGCCCGCCGCCGATGGTGGTGACGCCATGCAGGCGCCGATCCGATTGAGCGGCGAACTGGGAGGCGTCATCCGCGTCCGGGCGCGGGCCCACAATCCGCGCTTTCTCAGCGAAGATGTGGCGCTGCTCCAGTCGCTCGCAGAGGTCTTCTCGTTTCTGCTCGAGAACCTGCGCCTGCGCGAGAAGCGGCTGGAACACGAGAAACGGGAGCGGGAATTGGTGCTCAACGCCAACCGTTCGGAACTGAAAGCGCTGCGCGCGCAGGTGAATCCGCACTTCCTCTTCAATGCGTTGAACACCATTGCCAGCCTCATCCCGCGCCACCCCGATCGAGCCGAAAAGACCATCGAGCAACTGGCGGAGATGTTTCGCTACACGCTGCGGGGGTCGGACCGCGAATGGGTGACGCTCGACGAGGAACTCGAAGCCGTGCGCGCCTACCTGGACGTGGAACGGGAGCGCTTCGGCGATCGCCTGGCGGTGCGCATCGCGTCGAGCGAAGCGGCACGGAAGATGCACATCCCGGCGATGGCCGTGCAGACGCTGGTCGAGAACGCGGTCAAACACGGCGCGGGAGCCATCCGCACGCAGGCGGTGGTCGAGATCGAGGCCAGTGTCTGTTCTGACGCGCTGTCGATCGTGGTCCGCGACAACGGGCCTGGTTTTCCGCCGGCTGCGATGGAGGGCCTGCCGGCCAGTAACGGCGGCTATGGGCTGCGCAATGTCCGCGAACGCCTGCAAGGGCATTTCGGCGACGCAGCCGGCCTGCACATCGATCGGGACACCGCGTTGGGAATGACCGCGGTCACGCTGAGGCTCCCGTGTGCCGCCGAAGTGAGGGTGGAATGATGCGCGTGATGTTAGTGGACGACGAGCAGGCCGCGCGGGAAAGACTGCGGCAGATGCTCGAGCCCATGCCCGGCCTGGAGATCGTGGGCGAAGCCGCCGACGGCGAAGAGGCCATTCAGAAGGTGGTGGAGTTGCATCCCGATCTGCTGTTGCTCGACATTCAGATGCCCGGCTGCAGCGGCCTGGAAGTGGCGGCCTGCCTTCCAGTTCCCCGCCCCGAGATTGTCTTCTGCACGGCGTTCGATCAATACGCGGTGGACGCGTTCGAGATCAACGCCGTCGATTACCTGCTCAAGCCGGTCAACCGGGTGCGGCTGGGGCGCGCCATCGAGCGGGTTCGCGGCGGCGACTCGCATGAGGGCGGCGAGGTGGAACGCGCGCTCCAGGCGCTGCGCGCCAGGAATACCCGCTTGCTGGCGCGGTGCGGCGACGGATACCGGGTGGTTCCCCAACAGGAAGTCGTCTATTTCCTTTCTGAAGGCGGCCTCACCAAGCTATGCGGGCGCGAGCGCTCCTACGTCCTCGACCCGACGCTGAACGATCTCGAGGGGCGTCTCGATCCGGCATTCTTCTTCCGCGTCAGCCGGGCCGCGATCGTGAATCTGAATTATGTGACCGAGGTCCAGCCGCTGACGGGCGGCACAGCCGATGTCGTGCTCACGACCGGCATCCGGCTCGAGGTCAGTCGCCGGCGTCTGAAAGATCTCCTCGACCGGCTTGGGGGCGGCGGGCTCAGCCCGATTTGAGCCGCCTGGCGTTCCGCCCATAAGTGGCTGGGGCGGCTCGCCGAAAGGTCCTCCACGGTTTGTCGATTCCACGTCGGACCCTCCGTCACCTCCCAGCTCTCACGATGTGGCACTCGCGCAAGCACTTCCGCGCCGCCCACCCCGGCCCATTAGGGTGGCCCTCCGGGAACGGGGTGCCACGGCCGGGGGGCAGATTTAGTTGTAGCGTCAAACTATATGAGTGCAGTAAAGTTGTACCATAGGGCCGATGCAGATTCGCGACATTCGAGCCACCACGGTGACGGTTCCCCTGGAGGCGCCGCTGCGCCACGCCAATGGCTGCCACTGGGGCCGCTTCGTGCGGACCATTGTGGAAGTGGAGACCGATAACGGGCTGATCGGTCTGGGCGAAATGGGCGGCGGAGGCGAATCCGCCGAAGCAGTGTTCCGGGCGTTAAAGTCCAGCCTGGTGGGGCACGATCCGGCGCGGCTGGAAGAAATGCGTTTTCGGATCGCCAATCCCACCGCGTCGCTGTACAACAACCGGACGCAGGTGCTGGCGGCCCTCGAATTCGCCTGCCTCGATATCCTGGGCCAGGCGTGGGGCGTGCCGGTCTCGGAGATTCTCGGTGGCCGCTTGCGCGACCGCGTCCGTTTCGCCACCTACGTTTTCTTTCGCTACCCGGATCCGCGCACGGGCGCGGGCGAGGTTCGCACCATCGACCAGGTGATTCGCCAGGCGGCCGAATGGAAGCGGCGCTTCGGTTTTTCCACTCACAAACTGAAGGCGGGCGTGTTTCCGCCGGACTATGAGCTGGAAGTTTACCGCGCGCTGGCCGCCGCGTTTCCCGGCGATTCCTTGCGCTTCGACCCCAACGGCGTGTGGAGCGTGGAACAGGCCATCCGCTTTGGCCAGGCTATCGAGGGCCTCCGCAACGACTATCTGGAGGATCCAGTCTTCGGTCTGAACGGTATGCGGCGGACACGGCAGATGGTTCGGGTGCCACTGGCCACCAACACCGTGGTAGTGAACTTCGAGCAACTGGCCGCCAACGCGCTCGATACCGCGGTGGACGTGATTCTGCTGGACACCACGTTCTGGGGCGGGATACGGGCGTGCGTGAAAGCCGCCGCGGTGTGCGACACGTTTCAGTTGGGGGTCGCGGTGCATTCCTCGGGCGAGCTGGGAATTCAACTTGCAACTATGTTGCATCTGGGGGCGGTGATCCCGAATCTCTCGTTCGCCGCCGACGCGCACTATCATCATTTGACCGACGACATCATCGAAGGCGGCTTAATGCATTACGAAGACGGCGCCATTCGGGTGCCCGAGGGCCCCGGCCTGGGCGTGCGCCTCAACCGCGAGAAGCTGCGCGAGTACGCCGAACTGTACCGGCGGTTGGGAGGCTACCCATATGACCAGGACCCGGCGCGTCCCGGTTGGGCGCCGACGGTTCCCAACGACCGCTGGGCCGACCCGACGGACGGCCGTCCGGTGGAGATTCCATGTTGAGCCGATGGGCCGAGGTGCGCCGGCGATGGATTGCGATGAATAGGAACTGATATGCTGCCAGAACAATGGGAAACATTTAAGAAAGCCGCCCGTCTCGAGAGACTCGACAGGATCCCGATCGCGCTGATCGTCGACAGCCCGTGGATCCCGGGCTTCCTGGGCATCAAACACCTGGACTACTACCTCGACCGCGAAGTATGGTTTGAGGCCAACCTGAAAATCATGCGCGAGTTTCCGGACATTATCTTCATTCCATCCTGGTGGATGGAATACGGGATGGCGGCCGAACCCTCGGTGCTCGGGGCGAAGATCAAGTTCTGGCAGGACAACACGCCGAGCGAGTATCACACGCTGTATCACCTGGAAGATATCGATCAGTTCCCGGAATACGAGGTGGAGGCAGACGCTTTCGCGGCGCTGACGCTGCACCGCATCGGCATGGAGCGCCAGCGCATTCTGGACCACGGCTACATCCTGCCCATGGTGACTTCGCGCGGGCCGCTGTGCACGGCCGGATTCGTGCGCGGCACCACGCATTTCATGATCGACCTGGTGGAGAATCCGGAGGGCGCGCACAAGCTGATCGACCTGTGCACCCGGGTGGTGATCGACTGGCTCAAGGCGCAGCAGAAGGCGATGGGCGACACGGTGGAGGGCATCTTCATCCTCGACGACATCGTGGGCTTCGTCAACGAGGAACATTACCAGGAGTTCGCGCACCCGTATTTGAAGCGAATTTGCGACGCGTTTCCGGCGGACTGGGTGAAACTCTACCACAACGACGCCGAAGTGGACGCCTGTCTCGACCACCTGCCGGACGCAGGTTTCAACATGCTCAATTGGGGCAAGCAGCACGACATTCGCGAAGTGAAGCAGCGGGTGGGCAAGAGGATGTGCCTGATGGGCAACGTGAATCCGCTGGAGATCGCAGTTCGCGGCACGCCCGAAGAAGTGAAGGAAGCGACGCTCGATGTGTTGGAGGGCTCCGAGGGCGAAGGCATCGTCCTCTCGGTGGGTGGGGGAGTGAGTCCGGGCATGCCGCGCGCCAACATCGTGGCCATGCTGGAGGCGCTCGAGGAATTCAACGCGAGCCGCACGGGCGGCAATGGGGCGCGGCATGGTTGATTACGCCCTGATGAACCAGTGCCTGTACGAGGGCAAGGCCAAAGAAGTCGAGCAGATGACCAGGGACGCGCTGGCCGAGGGGCGCAGCGCGCAGGAAATTCTGAACGAAGGCTTGATTGCCGGTATGAGCGTTGTGGGCGAGGATTTCAGGCACAACGTGCTCTACGTGCCGGAGGTGTTGATTGCGGCTCGCGCGATGAAAGCGGGGATGGCGGTGCTGAAACCTCTGCTGAGCGCCAAGGACAGCGGCGCCAAACGGATCGGAGTGCTGCTGATGGGCACAGTGCGCGGCGACCTGCACGACATCGGCAAGAACCTGGTGTGCATGATGGCGGAAGGTGCGGGGTTCGAAGTACACGATATCGGAGTGGATCAGAGCGTAGAGAAATTCATGGCCGCGGCGGCGAAGTGCAGCCCCGACATCATCGGGATGAGCGCGCTGCTCACCACCACCATGACGTACATGAAGACGGTGATTGACGGTTTCGAGGCGGCGGGGCTGGGGCACATCAAGATGGCGGTCGGGGGCGCGCCGATCAGCCAGATGTTCGCCGATGAAATCGGCGCCGACGGATACGGCGCGAACGCTTCGGCCGCAGTCGATTTGTTTCTGCGGCTGGCGGCATCCAGGAAGCAAGATGGCGACCTACAAGATTCTTTACTGGCAGGAAATACCGTCACAGATCAAGGCTGAGGACGACGCGGACGACGTGACCGTCGAGCTCCCGGCGAAGTTCATGGAGCGCATCGACCGCCTGGCCGTTCAGCAGGGCCTGCAGGGCTCCGACGACTACCTGGCGCAATGGCGGTGGAGCGAGGAGGAGGAACGCGAGGGCTCGGCGCGCGAAGTAGCGGAAGCGGTGCGAGCCGAACTGGAGGCCCAGGCCACCTGGTAAGCCGCGCAGTTATGGCAGCGACTCTCACCATTAACGGACACAGTATCGATGCCGACCCGGCGGCATCGATTTTCGATCACGCCGAAACCCTGGGCATCCACGTCCCCACTTCCTGCCACAAGCAGGGCAAGTGCAAGGAGTGCATGGTGGAGGTGGCCGAGGGGGCTGAGCTTCTCTCGGAGCGCACCGAAGAAGAGCGGCACCTCAGCGGCAAATTCCGCCTCTCCTGCCGTACCAAAGTGGCGGCGGCGAGCGGCGAGGTTCGCTGCCATACCATGCGGCGCGGCACCATGCGCGTCGAAACAGAGTCCACGGGTCTCCCCGTGGAGCTGAGGGCCACCCAACTCGATCCGGCGGTGGTGCGCGACGGAGAGCGCATTTTGCTCGATGGCGAAGAGATCGAACGCGCGGCGGGCCCACTCTACGGCATCGCCATGGACCTGGGGACCACCACCGTAGTGCTGCGCCTCTTCGACCTGGAAACCGGCGCGCGCATTGCGGATGCTTCGTTCGAAAATCCGCAGCGGTTTGGCGGTTCCGACGTGATGTCGCGCATCCATTACGATTGCGGGCATCCGGGCAAACTGCTGCGGCGCACGCTGGCCGGGTACCTGAGCCATGCCATCGAGGAATTTCCGGTCGCCCCAAGCAGCATCTACGAGATGGTGGTGGTGGGCAACTCCACGATGCGCGATCTGTTTTTCGGCCAGAACGTGTATTCGATCGGGCAGAATCCCTACCGGTCGATCACGGAAATCGAAATGGCCGAAGGCAAGCGCGCCACCACCAGCCTGAGCATGACCGGGCGGCAGGCGTTGCTGCCGATTCATCCGCGGGCGCGCGTCTATGGCGTGCCCATCATCAGCGGCCACGTGGGCGCCGACGCGGCCGCCTGCCTGCTGGCGGTTGATGTGGCGCACGAGGACCGCCTGATCGCGGTGATGGATATCGGCACCAACACCGAGTTGATCGTCGGCAATCGGCATCGCATCCTGGCGGCTTCCTGCCCGGCGGGGCCGGCCTTCGAGGGTGGCGCGATTGCCTGCGGCATGCCGGCCCTGGATGGCGCCATCGAGGACGTGTGGGTGGATGCCGCCGGTAATTTTCAACTGCGCGTCATCGGTGGCGGGCCGCCGCAGGGCATTTGCGGGTCCGGGCTGATCGCGCTTCTGAGCGAGTTGCTGCGTACCGGCCGGATGAACGCCATGGGCCGTTTCGTAGACGGCGGAGCCGGACTCGCCGATGCCGACGGCGGCCGCATAGCGCTCGATCCGGCTGCCGGCGTTTTCTTCCTCGAGAACGACGTCAGTGAACTGGCACAGGCCAAGGGCGCGCACGTGGCGGGCCTGCAGGTGGTGGCCGGCACTTACGGCGCGGACTTCGGCGATATCGAGGTCTTCTACCTGGCAGGCGGGTTCGGACGCAACCTCCCGGTCGAAGCGGCCACGCGCATCGGACTGATCCCGAAACTGCCGGCCTCGCGGGTGGTGCAGGCGGGGAATGCGGCCATCGAGGGCGCGTCGATGGTCTTGCTTTCGATGGCCAAGCGCCGCGAGTTGGAGGACCTGGTTCGGAAGGTAGAGCATTGCCGCCTGGAAACTCATCCGCATTTCTTCGATTTGTTCGTCGAGGGATGCCAGTTCAAACCGCTGGAAGCGGTTGGGGTGGCCGGATGAGGCTCGAACTGGCGGATGCGTTCCCGGAAGTCGACGTCCTGGAACCGGAATATCACCGGCTGCTGGGCTATCCGCGCGGGGCGGCGTTGAGCGAGCGAGCGCAGGAGCTGGCCGGCTGGGCGCGGGCGTGGTATCGCGCCAACGGGCAGCCATGGGTATACGCGCGTGAGGCAGGCGAGCTTGAACTGGCCGGCGGCATCGTCCGGCTCGACGGCGCGCCGTTCCACAGCCGGCGCTTGCTGGCGCTGCTCGAACAGGCCGCGGCCGGCGGCGCGGTTCTGGTGGCGGCGAGCGCGGGCGGCGCGCTCGAGGTGGAAGCGCAGCGGCTGTGGCGCCAAGAGAAGCCCGACGAATACTTCTTCCTCGAAGTGTTCGGCTCAGCGGTAGTAGAGCGCCTCGTCACCATGGCCGGCGCGCGCCTTTGCGGTTGGGCCGAAACACGCGGCATGGCGGTGCTGCCGCACGACAGCCCCGGCTACCCGGATTGGGATATCGGCGAACAGGCGCGGCTGCTCGATTTGCTTCGCCAGGGCGGGCGACAACGCTTGCCCGGAGAATTGGAGACGCTCGAATCGGGCGCGCTGCGTCCCAAGAAGTCGCAGCTTGCGGTGTTCGGATTGACCCGCCACACGGAGCGCGTGCGTCCGTTGACGGAGTTGTCGCCGTGCGAGAACTGCTCGTACATGCCCTGCCAGTTCCGGCGCGCCGCGCATGTGCGGGGCGCCGGCGCGGCACCCATCGAGAGCGTCCGCTTCGTCACCTACAACGGCGCCTCCGGTTACTCGACGAATCGCAAAGCGCTCCGGCGATGGGCGGCGGAGCGGCTGACCATCTCGCGGCGCGATGACGGCACCACGGGCGCCCGGTTCCGCTACCAAGGCACGACCTGCACCAACATGGGGCGGGCGCTTGAATTCGACTATCACGTGAGCCTGGGCCGCCGGGAGGAAGGGTATCCCGTCCTGGAAGCGCGCTGCGGCCCGGCGCCGGGCGACACCGGCCACACTTTCATGTGCCAGTACGACGCCGATGGAAGGCTGCTGGCGGCGGTGGACGCCGAAAAACCGCTGCTGGGACGGCCGCTCCACGAGGTGCTCCAGTGGCAGCGCCCGCCGAGCGCCGCCGGCTGCTATTGCGAGCCGGCCAGCCGCCAGCATAAGTGGGGCCTGGTGTTCGAAACGATTCATTACGCGCTGCTCGGACAGGAGAGCGCATCAGGACAAACAAAGACATCGAAATGAAGCCACGCCTGCAAGACGCGATTCGCATCCGCCCGCTGCTCGGCGACGGGGCCATGGGCACGCAATTGATGCTGGCCGGGCTCGAGCAGGGAAACTGCGGCGAAGCCTGGAACCTGGCGCATCCGGAGCGCGTGCTCGCGATTCAGCGGCGCTATGCCGAGGCCGGTTCCGATTGCATTCTCACCAACACCTTTGGCGGCTCACGCATCATGCTGAACCGGCATTCCCAGGCGAGAAAAGCGGTGGAGATCAACCGCGCCGGAGTCGAGATTGCGCGGCAGGCCTTCGACGGCCGGCCTGGCTACGTGATCGGCGACATAGGACCCTTCGGCGGATTGATGGAGCCCTACGGCGATTTCACCGAAGCGCAGGTGCGGGAAGCGTTTCGGGAACAGGCGAAGGCCCTGGTGGATGCGGGCGCCGACGCCATCATCATCGAGACGCAGACCTCGCTCGAGGAGCTGGGGATCGGCATCGAGGCCGCCAGGGAGGCCGGCGCACCGTGCGTCATCGGCTCGATGGCATACGATGTGACGCTGGACGGCTCGACCTTCCGCACCATGATGGGGGTCGACCCCGAACGGGCCGCAGAGTTCATGGAGGAGCGCGGCACCGATATCGTCGCTTTGAACTGCGGCACGGGCATGGATATGGAACATGCGCGGCAAGCTGTGGAACGATACCGCGCGGCGTCCGGCCTTCCGGTGATGGCGCAACCCAATGCCGGCCAGCCCAAGCTGGTCAACATGAAAGTGGTCTACGACGAGACGCCGGAGCAGATGGCGCGCGGCGTCGAGCCGGTGCTGGCGGCGGGCGTGAGCATTCTCGGAGCCTGCTGCGGCAGCACGCCGGAACACATTCGCGCGTTTCGAAGCAGGATGAACGCCTATCTCGAAAGCAACCGGCGCCGGAGCGCACCCGAACATGAGAATCAGACTCTGTGATGTGAATGGCGCGGCGCGGGAGAAACTGCCGCAGTTGACGGACGACAAGTCCGGAATCGGCGTCCATTACGTGGACGCGTACGTGAAACCGATGAACGTAAAGCTGGAGGACGGCACGCCGGTGAAGTGCAAGCGGCGCGGACTCAAAGTCGTCTTCAGTGTGGGCGGCAGGAAGGGGGAAGGGCTGATGCGCCGGCTGGCGGTCAGCGCGGATCCGGTGGCGATGCTCGACGCGGCCTTGGCGGAGGCTGCCGCGGCGGCGGGTGTCGGGCTGACGGTCGAGGACGGCGCTCTGTTTCTCGACTACGAACGGGAATGATGAGGAATTGCCTGGAACTGACGGGGCGGGTCGCCGTGGTAATCGGCGCCACTTCGGGCATCGGCCGCACGCTGGCACTGGGGCTGGCGTGCCACGGCGCGGACGTAGTTCCCACGGGCCGGCGCAGAGACGCGGTGGAAACGATTTGCCGGGAAATTGAGCTGGCGGGGCGCCGGACACTCTGCCAGATCACCGACATCACCAGCAGGAAATCCATCGAGGCTCTGCGCGATCAGGTGATGGAACATTTCGGCCGCGTGGATATCCTGGTCAACGCAGCCGGCATCACTTTTCGCAAACCTACGCTGGAGGTATCGGAGGATGAGTGGGAGGAGTTGTTCGACACCGATCTGACAGGTGCGTTGCGGGCATGCCAGGCCTTTCACGCGCCGCTGAAGGCCAGCGGCCACGGGCGCATCGTCAATGTCGCTTCGCTTGGCAGCTTCGTCGCGTTTAACGAAGTGGCGGCCTACTGCGCGGCCAAGAGCGGATTGCTCTCGCTGACGCGCAGCCTGGCCTGCGAGTGGGCTCAAGAGGGGATCTCGGTGAATGTGATCGCGCCCGGAGTTTTTCCCACGGAACTGAACGACGACCTGGTGAGCGGCACCGCCCGCGGGCGTGAGATGTTGATGCGCACACCGATGCGCCGCTTCGGGAAGCCCGAGGAACTGGTGGGCGTGGCCGTCCTGCTGGCGTCGGACGGCGCCAGTTTCCTCACCGGCCAGGCAATCACCGTCGACGGAGGCTACATGGCGTCTGGCGTCAATTCGTAAAGGAGAAGCGGCCATGCTGCTCAAATCCATCTTCGCCACCGCGCTGGCCATCGCCTGTCTTCACGCGGAAACCGGCTATGATGCCTGGTTGCGCTATCGGCCCATCGAAGGCGCCGCGCTGGTTCGTGTTCGCGCTACGCTGCCGGCGGTCGTAGTAACTCTGAATGACGCCGACCCGGAGGTCTCCGCACGCATCGAGCTGATCCGCGGCCTGCGCGGGCTCGTGGGAAGAACGCTGCGCGCCGAAGACCGAATCCCGCGGGAAAGCGCCATTGTGTTGGGAACGCTGGATGAGGTCGGCCGCGCCGCGCCGCAATGGCGCTTGCACGCCCAGCTTGCCGAAGACGGTTACTGGCTGAAAACGGTGGTGGAGCGGGGCGCCCGCTACACCGTTGTCACGGCCTCCAATCCGCGCGGCGTGCTGTACGGCGCGTTCGCGCTGCTGCGCAAGATCGCTCTCGGCGGGCCCGTCGATGCGCTCGATGAACGCTCCGCGCCTTACGCGCCGATCCGCTGGGTGAACCAGTGGGACAATCTGGACGGCTCCATTGAGCGCGGCTACGGCGGCCGCTCCATCTTCTGGGAAGATGGACATGCGCGCAGCGATTTGACTCGCGTCGCGGACTACGGGCGGCTGCTCGCCTCGATTGGTATCAACGGCTGCTCCATCAATAACGTCAACGCCAACCCGCGCTTGCTGGCCCCGGAGATGATCCCCGAAATCGCTCGCATCGCCGCCGCGCTTCGTCCCTGGGGCGTCCGCGTGGTGCTTTCGGTCGATTTCGCGACCCCGAAGACGATTGGCGGCCTGGACACCTACGACCCGCTCGATGCCAGCGTCGCCGCCTGGTGGAAACAAAAGGCAGATGAGTTGTATCGGGCCATTCCGGATTTCGCCGGCTTTGTGTTGAAAGCCGATTCCGAGGGCCGCGCCGGCCCCTCAACCTACGGCCGCACTCACGCCGACGCGGCGAACGTGGTGGCGCGCGCTCTCGCGCCGCACGGCGGCCTGCTGCTCTACCGCGGCTTTGTCTACAACCATCACATGGACTGGCGCAACCTGAAGAACGATCGCGCCCGCGCGGCTTACGACAACTTCCACGATTTGGACGGCCAGTTCGATTCCAACGTGGTAATTCAAATCAAAAACGGGCCCATCGATTTTCAAGTGCGCGAGCCCGCCTCGCCGCTTTTCGGCGCACTCGAGAAAACCAATCAGGCCATCGAGCTCCAAATCACCCAGGAATACACGGGCCAGGCGCGGCACACCGTTTTTCTGGCGCCCATGTGGATAGAGACGCTCGATTTCGACATGCACGCGCGCGGCGCCGGAACGCCGGTGAAAGCGCTGGTGGCGGGCAAGACGTTTGATCGGCCGGCCGGCGGCTTCGTCGGCGTGGCGAACGTAGGGCTCGACGAGAACTGGTGCGGCAATCAGTTGTCGCAGGCCAACCTGTACGGCTTCGGCCGCCTCGCCTGGAACCCCGATCTGAGCTCGCGGCAGATCGTCGACGAGTGGACGCGCCTGACTTTCGGCGGCGATCCGAAAGTCGATGACACGGTTACGGCCATCCAGCTCAGCTCCTGGCGCACCTATGAGAATTACACCGGCCCGCTGGGCCTGCAGACGCTAACCGACATTACCGGCAATCATTATGGCGTGAACGTCGAGGCCAGCGAGCGCAACGGCTGGGGCCAGTGGCATCGCACCGATGAAAAGGGCGTCGGCATGGACCGCACCGTCGCCACCGGCACCGGCTTCATCGGCCAATATCGGTCCGCGGTGGCCCGCGTCTTCGAGTCGCTGGCGGCCTGCCCGGACGATCTGCTGCTCTTTTTCCATCACGTTCCCTATACCTACGTTCTGCACGACGGCAAGACGGTCATCCAATACATCTACGATTCCCATTACGAGGGGGCGGAGGCGGTTGCTGCCTACGTGTGCCAATGGAAGGCGCTGGCGGGGTTGATGGATGGGCACCGCTACCGCGAAGTGCTGGCGCAGCTCGAATACCAGGCCGGACAGGCAGTGGTTTGGCGCGATGCGGTGACCGAGTGGTTCCGGCGCACTTCCGGCATCGCCGACATCCATGGCCGCGTGGGCCACTATCCCGGCCGCTTCGAAGCCGAGGCGATGCTTTTGGATGGCTACCAGGTACGCGATATCGTGCCCCCCGAAGACGCCTCGGGCGGCAAAGCCGTCGCCTGCGGCGCCGCGGAATGCAGCGCCACACTGAAGTTTGACGGCGCCGCAGGGTGGTACACGCTGCGCGTCGAGTATTTCGACCAGCGAAGCGGCATCTCGCATTACCGGCTGAGCGTGGCCGGACAGTCGATCGACGAGTGGAAGGCCGACCTGTTACTGCCCACCACCAGGCTCGATTCCACTTCCTCGACGCGCCGCGTCATCCACGGCGTGGCGCTACGCCCAGGCGACGCGATTCGCATTGAAGGCCGCCCCGACGGAGGCGAACCCGCCGCGCTCGATTACCTCGAGATTGTGCCGGAAGGCGAGTGAACGCCGGCGGGCATTCTTGCCTGCCGCGCCGAGATTCGTTTCGACTCTTCTTGCCGCCAAGCAAGTGAACACCGAGCCCAAAACAAAACGCAAGGCGATGTTTCGCCCGTCACACGTAAACCCGGCGCACCCGGGCGCTGATGCTGCACAGAATGTTGTAAGAGATGGTGCCGGCGACGCGCGCGATCTGCTGCGCGTCCAGCCGCGCCTCGCCTTCCTGGCCAAGCAGGGTCACTTCGTCGCCCGGGCCTAAGGCGCTGGTGTGGCTGAGGTCGATGGTGGTCAGGTCCATCGAAATCGTTCCCAGGATGGGTGTCAGTTTGCCGTCGGCGATCACCTTGCCGCGGTTGGAGAGGCGGTGGAAGATGCCGTCGGCGTAACCAGCGCCCAGCACGCCGATCCGCATCGGGCGCGGCGTGCGGAACGTGCCGCCGTAACCCACCAGCGCGCCCTCCGGCAATTCCTTCACGGCCAGCAGCCTGGCTTTCCAGGTGAGCGCGGGATAAACCTCAAGGTGCTGCGGCGGCGCCTCCCCGCGCGCCGGAGATACGTACCCGTAAAGCGCGTGGCCGGCGCGCACCAGGTCATGGCCGGCGCTTGCGCGCCCATAGGCGATGGCATTGGTGCTCGAAGTATGCAAGCGCAGGCCACGGTGGCCGGCGCGCTCGATCGCCGCGGCGATGGACTCGAAGTAAGCCAGTTGATCGGCGGTCTGCGTGCTGGTGTAGTCGGCCGCTGACGCAAAGTGTGTCATCAGCCCCTCGAGTTGCGCGTGCGGCGTGGCCGCAAGAGCCGCCACGATCTCCTCCGCCGGAGCGCGCGTGCCAAGCCGCCCCATGCCGGAATCGATTTTGAGGTGATAGCGCAGCGTCTTTCCGGCCGCTGCGGCGAGCCGGTCGAGATCGCGCATCTGCGTCAGCGAGTGCACGGCCGGCGTGAGATCGTGCTCCACCAGCGCCGGTCCTTCAAACGGCAGGAATCCGCCCATCACCAGAATGCGCGGCGCCGCCACGCCCGCGGCGCGGAGCGTGACCCCTTCATCCACCGAGCTCACCGCCAGCCAGCGGGCGCCTTCGGCGGCCAGAACTCGCGCAACTTCGATGGCGCCGTGGCCGTACGCATCGGCCTTCACTACCCCCAATACTTCCACTCCGGGGCCGACCACCGAGCAGACGTTCCGATAATTGCGCGCGATCTGGCCTCGCGACACAAGCACGAAAGAACGAAATGGAACCGACACTGTTCTCATTCTAGCGGGCGCGCTTGCACGTTGAGGCGGTTTACGCGGAATGGCGGACTTGGTGCACGGTTGCGCCGCTTGCCGGGCCGCTCCCGGATGCGCCGCCGGCGCCGGGCGCGGCCGTTATACTGGATGTTTGTTCACACTCCCTGGGCGCGCTGAATGGCCGGGGTTGCGTGGCTCGACTCACAGGCGCGAGGCGAAGTCATGGCACGCCTCGGCGCTGGGCCGTCCAACGATTCCGTAGAATCCGGCGAGTCCGCTTTATGAAACTGCACCGTGCGGCTGTGATCGGTTTGCTGGTCGCGGGCGTTCTTTTGCGCGCCTGGATCGTCAGCCACCTCAACCGCGATCTCGCCTTGTGCAGCGTGGATTTCGGCGCCTTCTACGCGGGCGGGACGCTGGCCGGCAGCGTGGCGATGTATTCGCCCGAGGCCGTCTTCGCCGCTGAAGACCGCACCGTGGGTTGCCACACGCAGAATCTCGTTTTCATCAAGCCGCCCTTTTATGGCTTGATGATGATGCCGCTGGCGCGGTTGCCGTTCGAGACGGCGCTCTGGCTGTGGCGGTTTCTCGGGCTGGCCGCGCTGGGCATCTTCCTGTGGCTTTGGCCCTGCGACCGCCTGGTGGCCGCCGCCGCGTGCGCCTGGTTTCTGCCCGAAGCCACCAACTTCACCATGGGGCAGGACGTTGCGTTCGTGCTGGCGTTGGCCGCCGGCGCCTGCTATTGCCTGAAGACCGGCCGCCCCGTGGCCGCCGGCGTGCTCTTCGGATTGGGCGCCATCAAGTTTCACCTCTTCCTGCTGCTGCCGCTGCTGGTGCTGCGGCGCAGGCTGTGGCGAACCGCTGCCTCCGCCGTCGCGACCATCGCTCTGCTGCTGGGAATCGCGTTTGCGGCGTACGGTCCGGCTTGGTTGCACGCCTACCGGAATGCCTTGCGCGACTGGCGGCTGAACCCGGCTTACTACCACATGGTCAACCTCAATGGTCTGTTTCACGGCCATGCGATCTGGATCGCTGCTGCCGTTTTTGTGGTGCTGCTCGCGGGCTTCATCAACCATCGAGGCTCGATCGAACTGGCCCTGGCCGCGGTCCTCGCCGGCGGAGTGCTCATTGTTCCGCACAACACTATATCCGACGGTCTGCTCTTTCTCCCGCTGATTCTGGAAGCCCGCCGCTTTCCCGGTGTGCTGGCTCGCGCGATTGCAATCCTGGCGCTCATCCCTATCCTGCCGGCCGGTTGGTTGCAGGCCGCCATCATCGTGCTGCTGCTGGCGGCCGTGCACACGTTGCGCTTTAAGCCCCCGGCGACGGGCGGCCGGCCAGTTGGCGCCCCGCGCCAGCGTAGCGCTCCGCGCCAGGGAGTATGATCGTAGCCATGAAAATGAAATCCCTGTCTCGATTCGTTTGGCTGTTGCTCACTGCTTGTGTTTCCGCGCAAGTCCAGCCGCCCGCCAAGAAGCTGCTGGTGATCGGTGAGGTAAAGGGCTTCGAGCACGACTCGGTGTCGCACGCCATGGCGACTATCGAAAAGCTCGGCCGCCAGACCGGCCTATGGGACACCTACATCCGCACCGACGCCGAACTCCTCACCAAAGCCAAGCTCGGCAACAATGCGAAGAACCTGAACTATTTCGACGCCGTCTGGTTTTACACCACCGGCGACCTGAGCCTCACCACACAGCAGAAGGCGGACCTTCTTTCTTTCGTGCGCGACGATGGCAAGGGCTTCCTGGGCGCGCACAGCGCCACGGACACTTACTACGATTGGCCCGAGTATGGCGACCTGGTCGGCGCCTATTTCGACCAACATCCCTGGGGCCAGGTGCACTGCACCATCCGCACCGAGGATAAGACATTCCCCGCTACCGCCCATTTCCCTGATAAGTTCCCCTTCTATGACGAGATTTACCAGTTCAAAGCCCCTTACTCGCGCGAGAAAGTGCGCGTGCTGATGAGCGTGGACCCGGATTCGGTGGATCTCACCAACCCGCGCGTGCACCGCACCGACAAGGATTTCGCCGTCACCTGGGTTCACTACTACGGCAAGGGGCGCGTCTTCTACTCCTCGCTCGGCCACCGCGACGAAGTCTGGGACCTGCCCGACATCCAGAAAATGTGGATCGAAGCCGTGAAGTGGGCGCTGGGCCTGACCGCGGGCGATGCCACGCCAAGGCCGGCTGCGCATTAGGCACGTGCGACTTTAATGATTTCACCCGGTCGCCACGGCGAAGGCTGTCCAGCCCAGCGTGTCGAGTTTTGTCAAGCGTTGCGAAGATTCCCGACGCGGCACGCACGAGTGCGTGCGCCACATATGCGGCGAGGCAGTTTGATGAGGCTGGATACACTACGGGCGAGAGAAATGGGTTAGAAGGAGATTACGTTGCGGGGTGGCCGGGGTTTCGCGGACTTATCGCCGTGCGTTTCGGCCACCCGATGATTTGAGTAGAAACTTCAATGTATTGGCCCGCTTTGATGGCGAGCATTGCCTGGTCGATTCGTTCCTTACTCTCTGTTATCCGGCGGGCGGCAATCATAGCTATCCGTATACCGCCGGCGGTGATGGATTCCAGAATCCAAAGTCTTCCGTCGGGAGTCCAGCCCAAGGGGGACCCCGCATGCCGTTCACGGGCGCCGGAAGTT
>JBAVYH010000072.1:0-91075 GCA_049698695.1 Bryobacteraceae bacterium
CCCCCGGGTCTCGAACCGCCCGGTGAGGCGCCCGTGCCGCCCCCGCCGGCCGGCGGGCCGCCCGTAGGCCCGGAGGGACCGTGCTGGAGAAAAGCGGCGGGCTGCACCAGGCCGTAGCCGCCCGCCAGCCCTAACGCCGCGAAAACGCCGCCATGCGAGGCCGGGTTCAAAGCACCACGCGGTGGGCCTTGCGGAAAACCGGGAACCGGTCCCTGCGCCGGAGGCGCTGCCAGCAGGCCGCGCACATCGATCGGATAAATCGCCACATTCGCTTTGTTGCACGTGTCGGTAACCGCCAGCACCTCGGACCGGATCTCCGTGGTCAGCGGGAATCCCTCGGTGAACAGAACCAGGATTTTGCGCCCCGGGATCGCCTCCAGTCCTTTAGCGATGGCGCGCAAACCCAGCAGCAGATCGCGTTGTCCGAACTCCGCTTCCACGCCGCTCGATAAGCTCGGCGGCATACCGCTGCCCAGCGCGGGGCCGGCCGGTGTGGAGGCATCGCCGCCGATCGTCATCGTTCCCGCGTTCGGATCGACATTGGAGAGCTTCGCGCCGCTGACCACCTGCTTCAGCCGCTCCGCGTCGGCGGTAAAGTTCTGCGCGATCTTCACGCCGCCGGTGAAGTTGACGACCGCCATGTAACGGTTGGGGCCGGCATTGGCCTCGACGAATTTGCCGGCCGCCCGGCGCGCCACCGACTGGTCGCCAAAATTCATGGTCGAGTTGTCGAAGAACAACACCAGGTAATGCTTCTGGGCGTTGTTGGGCAAAGCCGACTCGGCTTCATAAGAGAAGCTGCGAATCGGCTGCTCCTTGCTGTCCTCCCACACCTTAAAATCTTTCTGCTCGAGATCCGGGACGTAGTTGCCCTTCTTGTCGGTCACCACCGCGTCTACCAACACCTGCTTGGTTTCGGTTCGAATCACCACGCTCGGAGTGGCCGCCGGCCCGGTTTGCTGCGCCGGCGCCGCCATCGCCGCCAGAAAAATGATTCCAGCTAGTTCGCGGACTCGCATATCATTGCCTCTCGTTCCTCTATAGTATGTCCACGGTCCCGTTGCTTGCCAGCCTCAATTCGCCTTCCGCTGTCCGGAAGTGTACCACGTGCCAGCGAGACTGCCGGCCGCTGCTTTCATAACTTCAGTCTGGCTGAGAGACACAGTGCGCACCAGACTCTTCCGAGCTATTCCCCGCCGCGCTGCCGTGCCGGCTCTCTCTGTATCTACATCGAAAGTGTGGGGCTTTTCTACGGTTACCGGGACCCGGCTCCGCAGAAATCTCACCGGCGCTGGTTCATTCGTCTGTAAGCAGCCTGGTAAGTGGATTTGTTACCATTCCAGCCGATGGACGCGGTACAGATCTCACACGTAACCAGAACCTTCGGCAGCGTTACCGCGGTGGACGACCTAACCCTCACCGTGCCCCAGGGCTCGATTTACGGATTCATCGGCCCCAACGGCTCGGGCAAAACCACCACCATGCGGATGATCGTGAACATCTTCTATCCCGACCGCGGCGAGATCCGACTGTTCGGAGATCGCCGGCCTGAGACCAGCACGGATTTCATCGGATACCTGCCCGAAGAGCGCGGCCTTTACCAGAGAATGACCGTCCAGGCGCTGCTGGAATTCTACGGCGAGCTGCGTTCCGGCCGCACTGTGAAAGCCGAAGTTGCAAGCTGGCTGGCGAGACTGGACCTGGCAAGCCGCGCTTCCGATAAGGTGGAAACGCTCAGCCGAGGCATGAGCCAGAAGGTTCAGTTCATCGCCACCGTGATTCCCGAGCCGAAGCTTCTCATTCTGGACGAACCCTTCAGCGGCCTCGATCCGGTGAGTGCGGACGCCATCCGCGCCGCCATTCTGGATCTTCGCCGCCGCGGCGTTACCGTCATCCTCAGCACCCACGACATGCATCTGGCGGAAACCCTGTGCGATTACATCTTCATGATCTTCCGCGGCAGGAAGGTCCTGGACGGCACCCTCAGTTCGATTCAGGATCAGTACGGCGAGGATACCATTCAGGTGACGGCCAACGGCGGTTGCGCGGCGGTGCAGCAGCTTCCCGGCGTCGAGCAGATCCGCGACCTGGGACAGGTTCAGGAACTGCGCCTGGCGCGCGGCGCCGACCCGCAGGAGGCCCTGCGCGCCCTGGTGGCACAGGCTCGCGTGACCAGTTTCTCCCTCATGAAGCCTTCCCTACACGATATCTTCATGCGAATTGCTGGCCCCGCTGCCGAGGAGTCAACCCATGCGAACGCATAAGGTCCTCACCATTGCCAAGCGCGACTACCTCGCGACCGTTCGCACTAAGGCGTTTGTCTTCGGACTGGTGGTGGCCCCTATCCTGTTTGGCGGCGGATCCATCGGGATGGCGTTCCTCAAGGGCAAACCGGACCTGAAGGATCGCCATGTTGCCATCATCGACCACACCGGCGTCGTGGCCGGCCCCGTGGTGCGCACTGCGCGGGAGAAGAACAACCGCGATCTGTTCGACAAGAAGACGCGCCGGCAGATCGCGCCGCGCTATGTTTTCGAGGTGATCGCGCCGGCTGCCGATGCCGCTTCCGGCCGCGTCGATCAGTTGCTCGCGCTCTCCGACCGCGTCCGCCGCAAGCAACTGGTGGCATTTCTCGAAATCGGGAAAGACGCGCTGCGCCCACCAAAACCCACCGACGATTCCACCGATTCCGACCTGGGGACAAGCAAGGCCGACCCCGACTCCTGCGTCTCCTATTACACCAACGCCGGAGGCATCGATGAGATGCGCATGTGGCTCACCGGCCCCATCCACGACGGCGTGCGCCTGGCGCGCCTGGCGAAACTCGGCATCGACATCAGCCGCAATCCGGACCTGTCGGCCTCGGTCCCCATCGAGGGTCTCAGCCTGGTGGAGCGCGACGAAAAGACGGGCGACGTGCATGAAGCGCGGAAACGCAGCGAGCTGGAAGTCTTCGTGCCCTTCGCCGTAGCCATCATCCTCGCCATGATCGTGATGGTGGGCTCGGCGCCGATGCTGCAAAACGTGACACAGGACAAGAACCAGCGCATTGTCGAGACGCTGCTGGGCGCAGCCACTCCATTCGAGCTTATGACCGGCAAGGTGCTGGGTTCGGCTGCGGTCTCGGTGACCAGTTCCGTGTTGTACGTGGCTGCCGGCGCAGTAGCGGTAAACGCCATGGGAGTCGCCGGCCTGCTGCCGCTCAGCATCATCCCCTGGTTTTACGCGTACCTGCTCGCCGACGTGGTTATGCTCTGCTCTTTCGCCGCGGCCCTCGGCGCGTGCTGCAGCACTCCGCAGGACGCGCAGAATCTGGCCATCGTGCTGCTGATGCCGTGCATCATCCCCCTGTTCATGCTGGTGACGGTGCTGCGCGAGCCCAACGGCATGCTGGCCACGGCGATGTCGCTGGTTCCCCCGTTTACCCCGATCCTGATGGTGCTCCGCCAGGCCATGCCCAACGGCGTCCCGGCGTGGCAGCCGTGGGTGGGATTGTTGGGCGTCCTGGTCTTCGCGGCCGCAACCGTCTGGGCCGCCTCCCGCATCTTCCGCGTCGCCATCCTCATGCAAGGCAAGCCGCCGCAACTGGCGGAGATGGTGCGCTGGGCGATGAAAGGCTGAACGGACAGGTGGCCCACATTGCCTCGGATGCAGGCGCGATTGCGGAAGTAGCGCGCGTTGATCTCGCTGAGCGCGCGCATCTGAGCGTCCCGTTCGCCGCTGCTGCGGAAACCGCTCGCAGCCGCTAAGGTATGTCCACCGTGCCGTTGAGGGCAGACATGAGTTGGCCTTCCGAATCCCGCACCACCAGCCGCACCGTGTACGAACCGGGCTTGCCCTCCAAGCCCATGCGAACCGTGAGACCATGCGCCAGCAGCTTTTGCAGGAATTCGTCATGCAAGCTCAGGTCGACGTGCTTCACCAGCCCCGTAGCCAGGTTCCCGTTGCGGTCAAACAGCGCCGCAACCACCGTGATGTTGTCCAGGTTGCGGCCTTCCGCCTTGCGGAATTTCGCGCCGGCCAGATTCACATGGGCCAGCACGGTCACCGTGGCCACATCGCCCGCGCCTTTGAAGAACTGCGTGTGCATCGCGACCGGCAGATCGCTCATCTCTTCGCGTGAGTACACCGCGTCTTCGATCTCCCGCCTGGCGGTGGCAGCCGCGTCCTCCAGGCGCGTGGGCGCATAATAGCCGCGGCGCGCCTCGATGCCGTAACCGGCTTTCTGTTCCACCATGATCTTCAGCCCGTGAAAGCTGCCGTCCAGCTTTAGGTTCTGCGGTTGAAAGCCCAGTAAATAATAGACTTCCGGGGTCGTAGAGATACGGCGGAAACCCTCGTCCAGATCGTTGTTGTTGTGGAAATACGTGCCGCCCGTATCTGCCGCAATCTCAGCCAACAGAGTCTCTTGCAGCGCCTCGCTCTGGCGCAAGAGGGCCTGCTTGGTCCGCTCGGCCCTCGAGTCCAACACCTGGTGCGAGGCGTCAATGTTTGTAGTGTAAAGACCCCTGGCGTTGAGGACGTTCACCAGCACGTTGGCGCGCAGGGCGCGATCAATCGCATCGTACTCGTCCGGCTGGTGTTCGCTCAGGGTGAGGAATCCCGGGGACACCAGCACCAGAATCCGCTCGCCGGGCATGGCCGACATACGCCGCACCGCGTCTTTGAGCACCGCCAGCGTAACCTGTGTCTCCTGCTCCCCGGCGATCAGCACGCGCCGCGCTTCTACCATCGCACTCGCCTGTGCCGCGTTGGCGTCTTGGGGATAATCCTGCGGATCCAGGTGACGGCAGATCACGATTTCGGTGGCTGCCGCGGCGGTGGCGTCCGGGTCATTGTGGTTCACAATCTGGTCGGCCTGGTAGTAGCTGATGTCTGGGCACTCTTGCAACGTGGCACGGGCAATGGGACGCGGCACCAGGCGCGCCAGAGCTTCCCGGAGCTGGTCGCGGTCGTCGGTGAAGTCCAGGGTACCCTGACCCGAGGTGGTGAAGATGGCGGCGCGATCGGTAGCCTTCAACTCGGATTCGATGTGGCGCTCTGCGGCGGCGCGTACGCGGATCAGGTCCTCCGCCGTCACGTGCACGTCGTCGAACAGGTACCCGATAAAGCGCTGCGGCATGGCGGCCGCGGGGACCGGGGCCGCAGCGGCTTCGCTCAGGCCTTTCCGCTGTTCCGCCACCGGCTGTGCGGGAGCCGGTCGGCTGCCCGGCCTTTCCACCGTGAACCGTTCGATCTCCTGCAGCTTTCCTTTGTCGAAAAGGCGGAAGGACTCCTTGGCCAGCCCCTCCACAAGGTGGCCCTGCTTGTCCCGCACCACCACCGGCACCATCACCAGGTTGACGTGCGACGTGAACGTGGCCTTCTCTTCGTGGGTGCTGATCTCCGGCTGATCTTGCGGCGCGGAAGGAGTTGGTTGTTGAGCGGCGCAGGCGGCGGCCAGACACAGCGCTACGGCCAGGCGCACGAAGCAAGCGCGCGGCTGCGAAAGGCGAGCCATCAAAATCCTCTTGATGATAGCACCCGCCCGAACGGCCTACGGTACCTCCACCGTGCCATTGGTGGCAGACATGAGTGAGCCTTCCGAATCCCGCACCACCAGCCGCACTGCGTACGCGCCCGGCTTGGCTTCCAGGCCGATGCGGACCGTGATGCCGTGCGCCAGGCGGTATTGCAGAGACTCGTCGCGCAAGCGAAGGTCGACGTGCTTCACCAGCCCCGCCACCAGGTTCCCGTTGCGGTCGAATAGCGCCGAGACCACCGTCACGTTATCCAGGCTGCGTCCTCCCTCCTGACGGAACTTCACGCCCGCCAGGTCCACGTGCGCAAGCACTGTCACCGTAGCCGCGTCGCCGGCGCCCTTGAAAAACTGGGTGTGCATGGTGACCGGCAGATCGCTCATTTCTTCGCGGGAGTATACGGCATCTTCGATCTCCCGCTTGGCTGTGGCGGCGGCGTCCTCCGAGCGGCGGGGAGCAAAGTAGCCGCGGCGCGCTTCGATGCTGTAGCCGGCTTTCGATTCGAGCGTGACCTTCAACCCGTGAAAACTCCCGTCGAGCCGCAGGTTCTGCGGCTGGAAGCCCAATAGGTAGTAAAGCTCCGGGGCCGCTGCCGTGCGCCGGAAGCCTGCCGCCAGGTCATTGTTATTGTGAAAATAATAGCCGCCCGTGCCGGCAGTAAATCCCATTAACGTTCCTTCTTCGGCCATATCCGTCTGGTGCTCAAATGCGATTTTGGCCGTGGACACACCCCCCGCGGAAGCCGACGGGCGCGAGGCATCGAAGCCTTCGAGGGGTGCATAAACACCCTTCGGGTTCAGCGCGTTGATCACCACGTTGGCCCGCAGCGCATGGTCGATCACGTCGTACTCATCGAACTGGTGCTCTGGGAGGGTATAAAACCCCGGAGAAACCAGCACTAGAACTCGCTCTCCGGGCAGGGCCGACATGCGGAGGACAACGTCGCGGATCACCGCCAGTGAGACCTGTGTTTCCTGTTGCCCTATGCTCAGCATCCGCCGCGCTTCAATCTCTACTGCCGACGCTTTTTGATCCCAGTCAAGACGATACATGTTCGCACCCACGGCCGCGGCAAGCGCCAGTGGGTCGTGATAGTTGACGATCATGTCAGCCTGGTAGAAGCTCATGCCCAGGCTGCCCAGGCCGGCGGCGCGTCCGATCGGGTGGGGCAAGAGGCGCAGCAGCGCCTGCCGCAGCTTCCCCAGGTCGTCGGTGAAATCCACCTGGCCTTGCCCGGACGTGGTGAAGATGGCGGCGCGGTCCGTAGGCCCGAGATCCGCATAGATCTGGCGCTCGGCCGCCTCGCGAGCCTGCGCCAGATCCGCGAACTCCGTGTGCATGTCGTCGAACAGGTAGCCGATAAAACGGCGCGGCGTGGAGGCCTGCGCGGCGCGGTCACGCACCGACTCCGCTGCGGCCTCAGGCGACGGCAGGTTGCTCGAGATAGCGCCAGGCCGCTCCACGGCGAACCGCTCGATCTCCTGCAGCTTTCCTTTGTCGTAGAGGCGGAAGGATTCCTTGGTGAGGCCTTCGATAACGCGCCCCTGGTTGTCCCGTACCACCACCGGTACCATCACCAGGTTGACGTGCGACGTGAACGTGGCCTTTTCTTCTTGGGTGCTGATCTCCGGCTGGTCTGGCGGTACCGCAGAAGGAGCCGGTTGTTGGCCGGCGCAGGCTGCCGCGGCTACACACAACGCTATCGCCAGGCGCGTAAAGCCGACGCACGGCTTGACGGTTTCAGACATTGCAGTCTCTTTTGAGAATACATCGGCTAAACGCCGGCGGTTATTCGGCGGCGAAGGTGCTGCCTCCCGGTCCGCGCGTCCAGGCGCGTCGCGCAGAGCACCCGCTCAGGTGTAAAACTCTTCGGCCGGCTCGACGCGAAGATCCTCCGCCGCCTGAGCTTGCAGGTCCCCGCTGAGGGTTTCCAATGACTCCACGATCTTCTGGAACGCAAGGGCCGCGTGGTTTTGCGGCCCGTAGACGTCGACTACCATGGCAGCCAGTTCCTTGAGGCGGACCCGCGCCTTCTTTAACTCGCGGCCCAGCTCCAGATGTTCCTCGCGGGTTAGAGGCTGGGGGCTTCCCGTGCGCATCAAGGCGTGTCCACGACCGGGATGGTCGATATCTCTTGCATAAGATCGGGCCGGCTTCGCCGCCGGACACGCCCCACTTCTGCGCGCGGCAGCGCAGCGCCACCACAGTGTAACATACGGCCCTTTCCGGCTTAGTCGTCGGGACTTGCTACAATCGCTCTGATGGCCAACGAAATCTACGCAGTTTTCGATACCACCGAAGGTAAGTTCAAGGTCCGTTTGTTCGCCGCCCAGGCACCCGGCACCGTGGAGAACTTCGTCTCCCTGGCCGATGGAACCAAGACCGGCAAACCGTTTTATGACGGCACCATTTTTCACCGCGTGATCCCGGACTTCATGATCCAGGGCGGCGATCCGGAGGGCACCGGCCGCGGCGGCCCGGGCTACAAATTTGCCGACGAGTTTCATCCCGACCTCAAGCACACCAAGCCGGGCGTGCTTTCCATGGCCAATGCCGGGCCCAACACCAACGGCAGCCAGTTCTTCATTACCGTGGCCGCCACACCCTGGCTCGACAATAAGCATACGGTGTTCGGAGAAGTGACCGAGGGGTACACCGTGGTGGAACAGATCTCCAAGACGCCGCGCGGCGCCCAGGATCGCCCTTCGAAAGATGTGAAGATCCTTTCCGTCAAGATCGAGAGGGAGTAGCGGCGCCCTCGCTCGGCCCCCCATGCGACTGGCGATCTTCGGTGGCACCTTCGACCCGATTCACAACGCCCATCTGGCCATCGCCCGCGCAGCCCTTTCCCATTTCCGTTTGGACCGAGTGCTCTTCGTCCCCGCCGAGCATCCGCCACACAAGGACGGCGCAACCGCGGCCGCTTTCGACGATCGCGTCCGCATGGCTGAGCTGGCTTGCGCGGACGAGCCGCGCTTCGCGGTGTCCCGCCTGGAAGAAGGCACCCGCCGCAGCTATTCCATCGACACCATAGAAAAGGTGCGCGCCTCGCTCGGTCCCGCCGACGAGTTGTTCTTCTTAACCGGCGCCGACGCCTTCGCCGAAATCCAAACCTGGCATCGCTGGCAAGACGTGGCCCGGCAGGTGGTCTTCCTGGTCGTTAGCCGGCCCGGGTATTCGTTCGCGATACCGGATGGCGTGAGCGCCGAGCGCCTCGACTCGCCGCAACTGCATGTCTCGTCCTCCGCCATCCGGCAACGCGCGGAGCGCGGCGAGCTAGATGCCGAGGTCCCGCCGCAAGTGCAGGATTACATCCTGCAGCACGGGTTGTATGGGACGCGGCAGCATAATTGACCGCTCACGTACTGGTCAATTCTTGATCGCTCAGGTATAATGAATCATGGCCGTAACCAAGAAGGATCCAGCCGCCGTTGCCTTGGGGCGCAAAGGTGGCAAAATCGGCGGGCCGGCAAGAGCCGCCAAGCTCAGTCGCGAGCGGCGCAGCGAAATCGCGCGCAAAGCCGTCCAGACGCGTTGGGCGAGGGCAAAAGATGGCCGCGGCCATAAGCTTCGCCAACGCATCCCTTCTGCAACAGTCGCTACCACTGCGGACAATTCGGACCAAGCGCTCCTATCCCTGTTGAAGCGCATCAGAGCAACCGACAGTCGGGCTGAGTTCCGCCGCCTTTCCGATAAGATTGCGCGCGTGATATTCCACAAGCAGTTCGAGAACACTTAGAATCGGCGGTTCGGCCGGCTAGACGAGCCGGTTCGAGGTGCCAAGCCCCAAATGCCACGCTAGAAATGCCAAGGATAAGGAGGCCTCCACCGCAGAGAGTCATGGATCACCTTCTCCGGCGCCACCAGGAGCGTCTCATCTCATCCACCGATCTCCTGGAATTGAAGCGCTGGATCGAGTCCGATCCTGCCGTGCCAACTGGAAAATGGTTCAAGCGCTTTTCGAACTTCACGCTGGCCGGCAAAGGCGAATTGCCTTCGACATTCTTAACATCGGGCATGGCTGTCGAAGGTGAAGAAGTCCAGTGACAACTCACCCCACAATTTCCAGAAACGCGCGCGCGGCGTGGCTCAGCGCGCGGCGGGTGGGATACACCAGGCGGATCTTGCGCTCGATGTTCATTTCCTTCACGCGCACTTCGCAAAGCAGCTTCTGCTCAATTTCCTGCTCCACGCACATGCGCGGCAGAAACGCCACGCCCTGGTTGTCCTGCACCATTTTGCGAATGCTCTCGATGGTCGGCATGTCGACATCCATGCGGAGCGGCACCTTGCGCGCCTGAAACTCGCGGATCACCACGTCGCGGTACGGGGAGTTCACGTTGTGGGCAATGAAATTCTCCTCCGCCAGATCGGCGATCGACACGCTCTTGCGCCGGGCCAGCCGGTGGCGCGGCGAAACCACCAGGGCCACCGCGTCGGTATAAATCACTTTCGAGCGGAGCCGGTCGTCGCCAGGATCGTAGCTGATCACCCCCAGCTCCAGGTTGCCATCGATCAGCTCGTTGGGGATTTTGCTCCCCATGCTGCGCCGTACCGTCACTTTGATCCTAGGATGCAGCGCCCGGTACCGCTCGATGTGGTGCAGCAGGTACAGGGTGGTGGATTCGTTGGCACCCACCGTCAGCCGCCCGGCGGAATTATCGCGCAGCTCGGCCAGCGAGTTCTCCAGCTCCCGCTCCAGACTCTCGAAGCGGCGCGCGAAATCGAGCGCGCTGCGGCCCGCATCGGTCAGCAGCAGCTCTTTGCCGGAACGGTCGATCAGTTTTTCGCCCAGCTCTTGCTCGAGCCGTTGCAGCGCCAGCGACACCGCCGGCTGCGTGCGCAGCAGCTTCTCCGCCGCGCGTGAGAAGCTGCCTTCGGTCGCCACCATCAGAAACACCTGCAGCGGATTCAGTTCCATGGCGGTTTCATTATAACATCTGCTAATAGACACCTGTAAGATTATAAATTTGCCAAATCCGATGCCGGATGCGCATAATGCAGAGTATCGGTGGCAAACATGAGTGAGCGCGTCTACATTTTCGATACCACGCTGCGCGACGGCGAACAGTCCCCCGGCTGCAGCATGACCGTGCCGGAGAAAGTTCGCATGGCGCACAAACTGACTGAGCTGGGTGCGGACATTCTGGAAGCCGGCTTCCCCATCGCTTCCGACGGCGATTTCGAGGCGGTCCGGGAGGTGAGCCGCGAGTTCCCCGAAGCGCGCGTGGCCGGCCTGGCGCGCTGCTGCACGCTGGATGTGGAACGCGCCGTCCAGGCACTCGAACCCGCGCGGCAGCCGCGTCTCCACACCTTCATCGCCACCAGCGATATCCACCTGAATTACAAGTTGCACAAGACCCGGCAGCAGGTGCTCGAAGACGCCGTCGCGGCCGTCGAGCTGGCCCGGCGTCATGTCGATGACGTCGAGTTCTCCGCCGAGGATGGCGCCCGCACCGATGTCGACTTCCTGATCGAAATCTCCAAAGCCGTGGTGGCCGCCGGCGCCGGCACCGTCAATATCCCCGATACCGTGGGCTATTCGACGCCCAAGGAATACGGCGAGCTGATCGGCAAGGTGGCCCGCGCGCTTGGCTCGAGCGCCATCGTCAGCGTGCATTGCCACGACGATCTTGGCCTGGCCGTGGCCAATTCCCTCACCGCCATCGAAGCCGGGGCGCGCCAGGTGGAGTGCACCATCAACGGCATCGGCGAACGCGCCGGCAATTGTTCGCTCGAAGAAGTGGTCATGATTTTGAAGACCCGCTCCGATACCTATCCTTATTACACCGGCATCCGCACGGAGCACCTGTACGGGGCGAGCGAGTTGCTGAGCTCCCTCATCACCTTCGGCCCGCAGCCGAACAAGGCGATCGTCGGCGCCAACGCCTTCGCACACGAAGCCGGGATTCATCAGGACGGCTACTTGAAAGAGAAAACCACCTACGAGATTATCGACCCGCGCACGGTGGGCATTCCCGAAGGCAAGCTGGTGCTGGGCAAGCACAGCGGCCGTCACGCGCTCCACCAGCGCGCCCGCAGCCTGGGCTACGAGCTTGACCGCCAGCAGCTCGATGAGCTGTACCACCGCTTCACCGCGGTCGCCGACCAGCGTAAGAAAGGCCTCATGGATAAGGAAATTGAAGCGCTGATTCTGGATGGCCAGCCCGCCAAGACGGCAGTGGCGGGCTAAGGCATGGATCTGAACGTTCTGGTTTTGCCCGGTGACGGCATCGGCACGGAAGTTACCCGCGAAGCCGTCCGGGTGCTCGGCCGCGTGGCCGGGAAATGGCATCATAACCTCAAACTGACGGAAGGATTGCTCGGCGGAGTAGCGATTCATCGCACCGGCACGCCGTTCCCGGAAGCGACGGCGCGCCTCGCAGCCGAAGCCGATGCCACCCTGATGGGCGCGGTGGGGTTGCCCGAATTCGACAACGCTCCGCCCGAGAAACGGCCCGAGAAAGGACTGCTGGGGATTCGCCAGGCTTTAGGCGTGTACGCCAACCTGCGGCCTGTGCGCGCCTACGCATCGCAACTGGATTCTTCGCCGCTGAAGAATCGTCTGGTGGAAGGCACCGACATGATCATCGTCCGCGAACTGACGGGCGGTATCTACTACGGAACCCCGCGCGGCATCATCGAAAACGGCGGGGAAACGCGAGCGGTCAATACCATGACTTATACGCGCTCGGAAATCGAACGCGTATCGCGCATGGCCTTCCACCTGGCGCGCGGGCGGCGCAAGAAAGTAACTTCGGTGGATAAGTCGAACGTGCTCGAAAACTCGCAGTTATGGCGGCGCGTGGTGATCGAAGTAGCGAAAGAGTATCCCGATGTAGCGCTCGATCACCTGTTGGTGGATAACTGCGCCATGCAACTGATTTTGAATCCGCGGCGCTTCGATATCGTGCTCACCGAAAACATGTTCGGCGACATTTTGAGTGATGAAGGCGCGGTGCTGGCCGGTTCCATCGGCATGTTGCCCTCCGCGTCCATCGGCGGCCAGAAACCCTCCGGCGCGTGGGTGGGATTGTACGAGCCGGTACACGGTTCGGCGCCCGATATTGCCGGCCAGAACAAAGCCAACCCGCTGGGGGCGATCGGCTCGGTTGCGGCCATGCTGCAATACAGTTTCGGATTGAAAGAAGAAGCCGGCGCGGTGGACGCGGCCATTGAGACGGTCCTCGCCAGCGGCAAAGTTACTGCGGATTTGCGACCTCCCGGCGCTCCCGCCACCACCGAACAGGTGGGGCAAGCGGTGTGCGCCGCGATCGGCTGAGGCGGGGCTTACCGGCCCCGCCTCAGCCAAAACCAGGACTTGTTTCGTACAGCCGTAGCAGCCGCTCCGATGTGCGTTCAGAGCCGCGAGGGAGCGGTTGTCGGCGATTACACTAGTTACTTCCGGGCAGGCCCTCAACGGTCTTGCCTCAGCCATAATAGAAGAAGATCCGTAGTCGAACGCCGGGACTAGTCCTGGCTGACCATCGTCTCCGGCCCCTGTTCATATGCCTCATACCATCATCGAAAAACTATGGAATTCGCACCTGGTCGAAGAACAGCCCGGCGCACCGGCGCTGTTGTTCATCGACCTGCACCTGGTGCACGAAGTCACTTCGCCGCAGGCATTTCAGGGCCTGCGCGAGCGCGGCCTGAAAGTGCGGCGCCCCGATCTCACCATTGCCACCGCCGATCACAGCATTCCTACCACCGACCGTTCGCTGCCCATCGTCGACCCGATCGCAGCCAAGCAACTCGCCCAACTCGAGACCAATTGCGCCGAATTCGGCATCCGCTGTCTGGGCGTGCACAGCGACCGCCAGGGCATCGTCCACGTGATCGGCCCCGAGCTGGGTCTCACCCAACCGGGCATGACAGTGGTGTGCGGCGATAGCCACACCGCCACGCATGGCGCTTTCGGCGCGCTGGCCTTCGGTATCGGCACCAGCGAAGTGGAAAACGTGCTGGCTACGCAATGTTTGTTACAGCGTAAGTCGAAGACGTTCGAAGTCCGCGTGGACGGAACGCTGCGCCGCGGCGTTTCCGCCAAGGATATCATCCTGGCGCTGATTGCGAAGATCGGCGTGGGCGGCGGCACGGGATGCGTGTTCGAATACGCCGGCAGCGCCATTCGCGCGCTGAATATGGATGAGCGCATGACGGTGTGCAACATGTCAATCGAAGGCGGCGCGCGCGCCGGCCTGATCGCGCCCGATGACACCACATTCGAATATCTTTGTGGCCGGCCCCACGCGCCGAAGGGCGCGGCATGGGACGCGGCGCTGGCGCGCTGGAAGCAACTGCCGACCGATGCGGGCGCGACTTATGACCGCCAGGTCGCCATCGATGCCGATGCGCTCGAGCCGATGATCACTTACGGCACTAACCCCGGCATGGGCGTGCCGATCAACGCGCCGCTGCCCAAGCCGGCAGATGTCAGCGATCCGATGGCGCGCGATTCCATCTCGAAGGCGCTGGCTTACATGGGCCTGGAAGGCGGCAAACCTCTGGCCGGGCATGCTATCGACGTGGTTTTCATCGGAAGCTGCACCAATTCGCGAATTTCCGATCTGCGCGCCGCCGCCTCCGTCCTCAAGGGCCGCAAAGTGAATCCCAAACTGCGAGTGCTGGTGGTGCCTGGCTCGCAGGAGGTGAAACGCCAGGCTATCGCTGAAGGCTTGCCCGATGTTTTCCGCGCCGCGGGTTGCGAGTGGCGCGACGCGGGCTGCTCGATGTGTATCGCCATGAACGGCGATCAACTGGCGCCGGGCGAATACAGCGTTTCCACCAGCAACCGTAATTTCGAAGGACGCCAGGGCAAAGGAGGCCGCACCTTTCTGGCCAGCCCGCTGACCGCGGCGGCCAGCGCCATCACCGGCGTGGTCACCGACGTGAGGACACTGCTATGAAGCCGTTCACCAATTTCCGCAGCCGCCTGGTTCCGCTGGCCATCAACAACATCGATACCGACCAGATCATTCCGGCGCGCTTCCTGAAGACGACCTCCAAGGAGGGCCTCGACCGGCAGTTGTTCTGCGATTGGCGCTACGATGCGCAGGGCAACCCGAAGCCGGATTTCATCCTCAACCAGCCACGCGCGGCGGGAGCGCAGGTGCTGCTGGCTGGCGATAACTTCGGCTGCGGCAGCTCGCGCGAGCACGCCCCCTGGGCGCTCACCCAGTTTGGCTTCCGCGCCGTGGTGAGCACTTCGTTCGCCGATATCTTCAAGGGCAACTCGCTGAAGAACGCGCTGCTGCCTATTGCGGTCCCGCCGGACGTGCATGCGGAGCTGTTTGCGGCGGTCGCCGCCAATCCCGATGCCACGGTCGAAATCGATCTCGCGGCGCAGACCATCACCACGCCGGCCGGCAGCCGCGTCCAGTTCCCCATTGACGCTTTCGCCAAGCACTGCCTGCTCGAAGGCGTCGATGAGCTGGGCTACATCCTGAAGCGGGAAGCCGCCATCCGCGCCTACGAATCATCGCACCCGGCGGCCATCAAGACCGCGGCGTGACCTCTCTCGCTAGGGCCGGGGCGTAACCAGCCAGCACCAACCGCTCCCTGACGGTCGCAGCTCCGATGCGTTCAGAGCCGCGACCGTCAGGGAGCGGTTTGGTGTAGTAAATTACCGAGCGAGTCCTGAACAAACGCCGGGCGCGCTATTTCCTGCATCTTTTTGCCGCCTGCCCCATCCAGAATCAAGGAGGCAGGAGACACAAGTGAAACGCACAGCGAGCGCGCAATGGCGCGGCGATTTGAAGACCGGCAAGGGAACCGTATCCACCTCGAGCGGTGTGCTGGAGAATTCGCAATACTCCTTCAGCACGCGCTTTGAAAACGGCAAGGGGACCAACCCCGAAGAGCTTCTGGCAGCGGCTCACGCCGGTTGCTTCACCATGGCCCTCTCCGCGCAACTGGGTGAGGCGAAGCTGGTTGCAACAAGCCTGGAAACCACTTGCACCATCAGCCTGGAAAAAGGCGACCAAGGCTTCGCCATTACCGAAAGCCACCTGGAACTCAAGGCGAAAGTGCCCGGGGCCAGCCAGGCGGCCTTCGACCAAGCCGTGGCCAATGCCAAGTCCGGCTGCCCGGTTTCCAAACTCTACAACACCAAGATCACGCTGTCGGCCACGCTGGAAGCGTAACGGCTCGTACCGCAAGCCCTACCGGCGCTCCCTCACGGGGTGCCCTATGGGCCCGGCTCTGAACTGTCATCGGAGCCGCGACCGTCAGGGAGCGATTGCCGGCAACTTGAACTCGTTATCACCTGACCGGCCCTGGGGCCCGCCCTCTCGGCGACAGGCCGCGCCTGAAGTCGCTGCAGCCCTTCCCACCGGCGCCCCCGATCATGGTACCCATAGTAAAAGGCGCACGCCATGGGGCTCGAAATCCAGCAGCGGGAACACGAAGGCATCGTCATTCTGGACCTCAAAGGCCGCATCACGCTGGGACCCGAGGCGAGCGCTCTGCGGGACAAGGTGAAAGAGTTAAATAACGCCGGCAGCCACAACCTGGTCCTCAATCTCGCCGGCATCGATTTTATCGATAGCACCGGTCTGGGCGCATTGGTGATGTGCGCCACCAGCCTGCGCAAGAGCCAGGGCAACGTGAAGCTGCTCAGCCTGAACCGGCGAACATGCGAGCTGCTGGTGATGACCAAGCTCGCCACCGTCTTCGAAATCTTCACCGAGGAGCAGGACGCGGTGAACAGCTTTTTCCCCGACCGCAAGATCAAGCCGTTCGACGTGCTGAGCTTCGTCGAAGACATGAAGAAGGAGGAATAGGCGCCGATGGCGCTGGTTGTCGTCGGAGGCGTGGCCGCCGGCTTGAGCGCGGCCGCGCGGGCGCGCCGCCTGGACCCGCGTCTTCCCATCGTCGTCCTCGAGAAGGGGGCGGCGGTTTCTTACTCGGCGTGCGGCCTGCCGTACCTGCTGGAAGGCCGCGTACGCGAAGCGGCCGATCTGATCGTCCACACACCCGAGTACTTTCGCAAGGAGCGCAACATCGAAGTGCGCACGGGAGCGCGCGTGGCCGCGATCTCCCATCCGCGCCGCGAAGTGGCGCTCGAATCGGGCGAGCGCATCAAGTACGAGCGCCTCATCATCGCCACCGGCGCGCGCTGCGACACCTCCGCCATCGCCGGCGCCTGCCAGCCGCACGTTTTCACTCTGCACACGCTCGAAGATGCTGAGCGGCTGCGCGCCTTCCTGCGCGACCGGCAGCCGCGGCGCGCTGTGGTGATCGGAGCCGGCTACATCGGCGTGGAAGCGGCCGACGCGCTACGCCGCAACGGTCTGCGCGTCACCGTGCTCGAACGCGGCGCCGACGTTCTGCTGCGCGACGACGCGCCGTTTTCCGATGCCGTACGCCGCACGCTCGAGACCCACGGCGTGGAGTTGCGCTGCGGTGTGAAGGTGGAGGCGATTGAAGCGGACCGTGTGGCGGATGTGCCCTGCGACCTGGTAGTGGTCGCGGCCGGCTTCAGACCCAACGCCGAACTTGCCAGCGACGCGGGCGTGGCGATCGGACGCACCGGCGCGATCGCCGCCGACGATCACATGGAGACCAACGTCCGCGGCATTTTCGTTGCCGGCGATTGCGCCGAAACAACCCACTTGGTGACCGGCCGGCCAACCTGGATTCCGCTCGGCACCACCGCCAACAAGACCGGCCGCGTGGCGGGCGCCAATGCCGCCGGCGGGCGCGAGCGCTTTCCCGGCGTGGTGGGAACCTGCATTGTGGGAATCTTTGGGACCGCGTTCGCCGCTACCGGACTTTCGGTAGCGCAGGCGCGCGCTGAGGGACTAGCACCAGTGAGCGCGCGGATTGAGGCGTTCTCGCGGCCGCGCTATTACGATGGCGTCAAAACGACGGTCGAGCTGGTGGCGGATCGCGCTAGTAGCCGCCTCATTGGCGGGTCGGTGATTGGCGAAGACGGCGCCGCCGGCCGCATCAACGTCATCGCCGCCGCCCTGCATAACCGCATGCGCGTGGAAGATTTTGAGCGCCTGGACCTGGCCTATTCCCCGCCCTTTTCCCCCGTCTGGGACCCTCTGCTGATTGCCGCGCAACAGCTCGAGAAGCAGTTGTAGAGACGAGGCAGGGCAGGCCATCGCACTTTGTGACCTGTCGCCGGTCAGCGCACGACAGGCGACGAAAACCGATCGCCTGTCCTACCGCCGGAGCACAGGCGCTACGCTACGGAGAGATGAACGCGCGTCGACGGGAAGAGTGGAAGAAGGTTCTCGATTCCGAGGTGGAACGTTGGACCGCCAAGACCTACGGAGAATTACTTTCCGAGTTACGCGAGGTGCAAGCGTACGGGGTCGAATTCGATTCCAAGAACTACAACGTGGAAGTGCAATTACTGGAGAACACCGAGGAGTACCTTCACGTCCTGGTGGGCATAGACGACGGCCGACTTCCAGCATGCATGTGACCCATGTGTCACGGCTTCATCCGCAAGAAAACACCTCCGCCAGTATGACATTTCTTGTTCGCACGGGGTGACTAGGCGTCGAGAAGAGTCTCGACGCGGCACGCAGGAGTGCGTGCGCCCCGTCGCTTCTCGTATCATGGTGCTTTGCCAATATCTATGGAACTTCTGCGATGCTTATCCCGGTGGCTGCTGCTGGCGCTCGCGGTTTGCCCGGGCTCTGCATCGGCGGCCGGCGCGCAGAAACTCACCGTTGCCGCAGCAGCGGACTTGCGTTTCGCGCTCGACGAACTGGCGCCTCAATTTCGCGCCGCGCACCCGGCGGTGGACCTGGCGATCACCTACGGTTCCTCCGGCAACTTCTTCGCGCAGATTCAAAATGGCGCGCCTTTCGATGTGTTTCTGTCGGCCGACGTCGACTATCCGCGGCGGCTGATCGCGGCCGGTCTGGCAAGTAAGGACTCGCTGTTCCTCTACGGCGTGGGAAGGATCGTGGTGTGGGTGCCTGCGGCCTCCCGGCTCAACCCGGCCGCGCTTGGAATCCGCGTGCTGGGAGCGGCTGCGGTGCGGCACATCGCCATCGCCAACCCGCAACACGCTCCGTACGGACGCGCGGCCGTTGCAGCGTTGCGCTCGCTCGGCGTGTATGACCGCGTGGCGCCGAAGCTGGTGCTAGGGGAGAATATCGCTCAGGCCTTCGAGTTCGTGGAAAGCGGCGCGGCGGAAGTGGGAATCGTGGCGCTCTCGCTGGCGCTGGCGCCCGCCGCGCGCGGCCACGGCCGCTATTGGGAAGTTCCACAGGAGGCGTATCCGAAAATAGAGCAGGGCGGCGTGATCCTGACGCGCGCGCCGGCCAGCCCCGCCGCCCTGTTCCGCGCCTTCCTGCTTTCCGCAGAAGCGCGGCGCATCTTGAAAGAATACGGCTTTTCGGCGCCGCAATAATATGGATTGGCAAGCCATCGGTTTGAGCCTGCGCCTGGCGCTCGCCACCACGCTGGTGCTGCAGGTGGTGGGCATCCCGCTGGCGTGGTGGGTTGCGTTTTCGCGGCGGCGCTGGAAATTCCTGGTGGAGGCGGTGGTGGCGTTGCCGCTGGTGCTGCCGCCGACGGTGCTGGGGTTTTACATCCTCATCGCCATCGGCCCGCGCAGCCCGGTAGGCGCGCTCTATGCGCGGCTCACCGGCGGGCTGCTGCCGTTTTCGTTTGGCGGGCTGCTGGTGGCTTCGGTGCTCTATAGCATGCCGTTCACGGTGCAGCCGATGGCGGCGGCCTTCGGCAGCGTGGACCGCAAGCTGCTCGAAGCCTCGTGGTGCCTGGGCGTTTCCCGCGCCGGCACGTTTCGCCGCGTGGTGGCGCCGCTGTCGCGGCAGGGCATCGCCACCGGCGCCATCCTCAGCTTCGCCCACACGGTGGGAGAATTCGGCGTCGTGCTGATGGTGGGCGGCGATATCGCCGGTGTCACCCGCACTGTCTCGATCTCGATTTACGACCAGGCACAGTCGCTCGATTACACCGGCGCCTGGCACACATCGCTGCTGCTGCTGGGATTCGCCTTCGTGGTGCTGGCCGCTACGTATTCGTGGCAGCGCCGCGCGTGGATGTTATGGCCGCCACACTAACCGCCGAGTGCCGCACGGCGTTGCCGGGAGGCTTCCGGCTGGATGCGGCGCTGACCTTGCCCCTCGATCAGGCGCCGGTGACGGTGCTGTTCGGTCCTTCGGGCGCCGGCAAGACCACGCTGCTGCGCCTGCTGGCCGGACTGGAACGGCCGGCCGCGGGCAAAATCGTTTTCCGCGATCGAACCTGGTGCGACAGCGCGCGCGGCGTTTGGCTCGAGCCGCAGCAGCGCCGTGCCGGGCTGGTGTTTCAGGACTACGCGCTGTTCCCGCACCTGACGGTAGAGCGCAACGTGGCTTTCGCCGCGGATGCGCAAGCGGCCGCGCGCATGATGGAACGCTTCGGGCTCACCGGCCTCGCCGGGCGGATGCCGCGCGCCATTTCGGGCGGCGAGCAACAGCGCGTGGCGCTGGCGCGCGCGCTGGCCGCTGAGCCGGAGCTGCTGTTGCTCGACGAACCGCTGTCGGCGCTTGACGCGGCCGCGCGCGTCCGCACGCGCCGCGAGCTGCGCGGGCTGCTCGCTTCGGCGGGCGTGCCCAGCATCGTTGTCACACACGACCGCACCGAGGCCATCGCGCTGGCCGATTGGATGGCGGTGATGGTGGACGGCCGCATCCTGCAAACCGGCCCGGTGCGCGAGGTCTTCGCGCGGCCGGCCACGGCGCAAGTGGCCGAAGCTGTGGGGGTGGAAAACGTTCTGCCGGCGGAAATCGTCTCGCGCACCGGCGGGCTGCTGCGCCTGGCCGTCGGCAGCGCCGCGATCGAGTGCCTGGATGGCGGCGAAAGCGGGCCGCTACTGGCCTCGATCCGCGCCGAAGACGTGGCGCTTACCCGCGATCCGGCGCGCGCCTCCACCCAGCGCAACCGGCTGAGCGGCGTTGTGCGTGCGATTACCGTCGAAGGCCCGCTGGCGCGCGTCGAGATGGATTGCGGATTCCCTCTGATGGCGCTGGTCACGGCGCAATCCGCAGCAGACCTCAATCTGCAGCCCGGCGAATCGCTGGCCGCTGTCATCAAGACGACCTCGGTGCACCTGATCGCAGCCGGATAGCGCGAGTAGGACAGACCATCGCCTTTCGTGGTCTGTCATCGTTCAATTAACCGCGCCGCGTTGACAGACGACAAAAACCGATCGTCTGTCCTACCTTGTCCTACTTCCCGTACCAGTCGCGCAAGCGCACTTCAATGCCGCTGCCGGCGAGAGCTTTGGCGAAGACGGTCAGGTCGCTGCCGCGGTAGTGGTACGGGTAGACAATCGACGGATGGAACGCGCGCACCGCCGCGGCTGCTTCCTGTGGGGGCATGGTGTAAGGCAGGTTCATGCAGACGAAAGCGACGTCTATGTTCTTGAGCGCTCGCATTTCGGGGATGTCCTCGGTGTCGGCGCTGAAGTAGAAACGCTTGCCGCCGTACGTGACCACGTACCCGTTATCGCGGCCCTTAGGGTGGTAGAGTTCCCCCGGTTGGGGGCCGCGCGTCAGGTTGTACGCCGGCACGGCCTCAACCAGGAATGGCCCGAGGGTTTTCCGTTCGCCATTTGAGATCACGGTGCAACCGGTGATGCTGGCAGCGACGGTTTTAGGCCCCAGGATCACCGTGCCCGGCTTGCGCAGCTTGTCGACGATGGCCGGCGCCATGTGGTCGGCGTGGATGTGGGAGATCAGTATGTAGTCGGCCGCGGGCAAATCGTCGTATGAACCGAAAGCAGGGTCGACGTAGAGCACTTTTCCACCCGCCTGAATCATGAGGCTCGCATGCTGGATGGGGGTGATGCGGAGCGTACCCGCGGAGGTTGCGAATTCTTCGGGAGCGGCGGCAAACCCCAAGCCCGCCGCCAGGGACAGGATCAATGCCAGACGTTGCATAGCAGTTGATTGTAGCCGAATCGGCGAGTAGCATAAAGCGGCTACGCGCAAGCAAAAAAAAGCGCTCCCTCCCGGCCTGGAAACCGGGAAGGAGCGCTGAAAGGTTCTCTGTCGAATATCGGGTTAAGCGCCGCCGAGCCAGGCAGCGCCGCGATCAGGCCGCCGATCGAGCAGGAAACCAGCCGGCGTGGGGTCCGGCTGTTCGGATGTTCCGGCATTTGTAACGTGCGTTCAACCCTGTCACCTTTTGTTAACGGTACCAGTACCGAATACCGAGGTCAATAAACGCTTACTATCCTTCGGTCATAGTCTGAGTTATCCGGAAGTAATTGCATAACTTCCCGTAGTTAGATGAATGATTACACGAACTTAATGCGGCGCAACGCAACTGCAACCATACGCAGCAGCATCCAGCCGTGCCGCCAGCGCTGGATGTTGGTTTCGCCGTAAGTGCGAGCGCCGTAACGCACCGGCATGTCGGCAATCTTGAGATTGAACCGGGCGGCGCCGAAGATCAGGTCGAAATCCCCAAAGGGATCGAAATCGCCGAGCCATGAGCGGTTCTCCGCGATGACGCGGTAATCGCGCCGGCCCAGCACTTTGGTTCCGCAGAGGGTGTCCTTGATGTTCTGCCCCAGCAGCCAACTGAACGCCAGGCTAAAGAATTTGTTGCCGAGGAAATTGAAAAACCGCATGGCCTGATCCTGCATGGGATAAACCAGGCGGACGCCGTTGATGAAATCGCCGCAGCCGGCCAGCCACGCGTCATAAAAGCGCGGGAGGTCCTCGGGGGCGACGGTAAGGTCGGCATCGAGGATCATCAAGAGATCGCCGGTGGCCTGCGAGAAGCCCAGGCGCACGGCGTCGCCCTTGCCCTTGCCGGTTTGGCGGAATAGCCTGGCGGGATAACCGGGGCGGCGGGCGATTTCGCGTTCCACGGCCTGGTAGGTGCCGTCCTGGGAGTGGCCCTCGACGACGATCAGCTCGGTGCCGGAGCCCATTTGGGGAAGGCGATCGAAGATGCGCGGGATGTTGCCCTCCTCATTGCGCGCCGCCACAATCACGCTCACGCTGGCTTGGCGGCCGGACAGCGGCGCCGGCCGGGGGCGGGCCACCAGTATATTGGTGATCGCCAGGTGCGAGAACGGCCACAGCCGCACCAGGTACCGGTTTGCCAGCGCGCCGGCCAGAGGCACATATACCGGGCACATCAGCTCGCGCGAATGGCGGATCACTTCAAAGCGCGCCAAGCCGAGCAGGTTGACGACATCGCCCACCGTCAGCCAGTTTTGCGGGAGCAGGCGTTTCACCAGCCCCAGGGTTTCCGCCACGCGGCGCGGAGCTTCCCACAGGCTGCTGTAGAAGTTGAGAAAGACTCGCGTCGCGGGATGGCAATGGTCGGCGATGCGCGCCAAGACGGCTTGCACGTCCCAAACGTCGTTGATCAGATCGGAGCAAATGACGGCATCGAATTTCTCTTCGAGGCGGAAATCGTGCGCGTCGGCGTGGAGGAAGCGCAGTTCGGGATGGCGTTGCTCGGCCAGGCGCACCATCTCGGCGGAGAAGTCGATGCCGACGCCCAGCGACGGGCGCAACGCAGCCAGCAGATCGCCGGTACCGGAGCCGATTTCGAGCACGCGCGCGCCCGCAGGAATGGCGAAGGAGAACCACCGCGCGAGTTGGTCGCGGTAATAGCGGCGCAGCGGCTGCCAGCGGTGGATTTGGCGGGCGAATTCGTCCCAGAATTCCCTCCGCTGTTCGGTGTACTTGGACTGCTCGGGGTTTACCATGGCGACTTATTTTTTGTGCCGGGCACGGGCCGGGCATACACGGCCCCTACGGCGCGCGGGGCTCGGCACGGTACCGATTCGGAGCCACGTGTTGCCAAAAGCTACAAAAGACTGCGCCCGCAAGCGGGCGTCGGCAGGCTGAAGCCCGCCCCACCAATGCATGACGGGTTCACTTTTTCTTGGGCGGAGGCGGAGGCGGTGGCTTCCATTTCCAATATACGACGCAGTCCTGTTCGCTATCCTCGTACTTCTTGTCGAACGCGGCGGCGACGCCGAGCTTATCCAACTCGTCGGAGTCCTCGCAACTGGCGACAGCGGCGAAGTCTCCGGCGGCGATTTTCCGGATCAATTCCGCTTTGGGAAAGATGTGCAGCGACTTTTCCATCTGGGGTTTCAGGTTGAGCTTGTGCGAATCGGCGTGCTCCATGCCGGGGGGAGGAGTGCGGCGGGTCAGGAAGTAGATCGCCTCATCGGCAAACACGGGCGCGCCGCGCGGTGCGACTTGGTCCAGCTTGCGGGCGATCGCTTCCAGCCGGCCCCACCACTCGGCCCCGTCCCAATCGTCGTACAGGTCCCTGGCCAGCGAGATCGCCAGAATAGCGCTCACGAAAGCCGCTGCCCAGCGCGGCCGCACGGGTCTGGCGAACAGCGACACGATGTAAGACAACCCCGCCACCGCCAGGATGGCCAGGAACGGAAGGGTCAGAAGATAATACCGGGCGAAGGTGGGATGCGCGGTGGAAATGTGCAAGCCCATGCCCAGCGCCAGCCAGCCGCACAGATAGAATGGCGCGCGCGCCGCGCGGTCCCAGTCACTGCGGAAGCGGACGAAGAACACGCCCGCCGCCACCAGGATTGCGAGCAAGATCGCCTGCGGGTCGTTGGCCCAGGCGGTGAGCACATCGGCATCGTGCGCGGTGGCGCCCGACCAGGCCACTTGGCGGTAAAGGAGATGGTATTCGAAGACGTCGAAGATCAACGCACGCGGGGCGCGCAGCAGCAGCGGGAGAAACGGCAGCAGCGGAACCGCCGCCCCGCCCAGGAAGCCCGCCAGCTTTGTCCAGCGAGCGCCGGCGCGATTGTAGACCAGCAGCCACAACAGCAGGATGGGAGCCGCCGCCGAGGCGAGCAGGGTGGCGCCGGCGGCGGCCACAACCGAGGACCCGGCCGCCGCCGCGAGCAGCCAGCCGCGGCGCTCCACCGACCATAGCGCGCAGCGATACGCCACCACCAGAAGGAAGAAGCAGAGTGCGTAGCCTTGCGCGATCGTCGAGTAATCCACCAATTGATGGTTCAGACCCACCAGCGCCACCACCGCTAAGGCACCGGCCAGGCGCCAACGGGCAATGGGGAACCGTGCATAAACCGCCTGCGCGGCCAGCAGCACGGCCGCTGCGGCCATCATCGCCGCCACCGCGTGCGCAGTGCGCCAGGTATCGCCGAACAATCGCATCCACCCGGCATTCCAATAGGCGTTCAGCGGGGCTTGCGGAAAGAAGAAATCCAGGTAGGGCGCCTTTCCCCTGTCGATGAGCTGGGCGGCAAGCAGGTGGAATCCTTCGTCCCAGGCGAAGGCGAGAGTCTGCGCATAGACGGCCAGCCCGGCGGTCAGGAGTGCCGCCGCCAAGGCAAGCGGCGCCCATGGCCGGCGCCAGAGTTTTTCGCGCGGCTGGTTACCGGCCGGCGCCGCGACAGTTTCTTGCGCGGCGAGAGGCTCGGGGAGCTGCGGCGCGCCGGCTAGCGGATCGGTGGTTCCCGCCATGGCGCTATTCGTCGCTCCAGATCATGCGTGTGTGGTCGCGGTCCGCGGTATTGCGGTCATCCACGTAGACGCGGCCGGAGCCGGTCCATTCGGCCGACCCGGGAATGGACCAGTCGGTAATCAGGAAGTTGGTGGGGTCGGTATCGCCAGGGTCAACGTCCTTGATCCATACTCGTCCGAATACCTGGCGAAATGTGGCCAGCACATTTCGCGCAAAATCGGATTCGCCGGCGCGGTCGAGGATGACGTTGGCTACGGTGTGCGCGGAGACGGCGCGCACGTCGATCAAGAATTCGCGGCTGAGCAGCTCGGCCGGAATGGCCTTCCCGGTGTATGCGTCGAGCAGGGTGAAGCCGTACCGCGCTCCCTGTGCGCGGAAGCGCCGCAGCACGTAACGCGCCGAGAGCGGGAAGAAACGGATTTTGGCCGGCAGCGGCTGCGGCAGAAAGTGCCGCTCGGCGATGTCCCGCACATCCGGGTCGACATCCACCGCATCCACGTGCTCGACCGCTGGCAGGGCCGAAGCATCTCTGGGAAACGTGAATCCCGCCGCGCCAACCGCCAGCACCAGCGCGCAGGGCGCCGCGGCCAGCAGTCGGTCCGTCTCCAGTACGTAGCGCGCCGAGGTTTCGCCGGTATCGGTAAATATGGAGGAAGCGCGGCCGCCGTTCAGATACATCGCCCGCTCCAGGCGCCCCTTGTCGTCGGGCTCCTCCACGATGCGAATTGTCTGGTGGGGGCTGTCGAAGCGAAACCGCTGGCTGGCAGGCACGGGCGATCCGAGACCCGCCTGGCTCACCACGGCGAGCGAAACCGCGCCGACCCCCAGCACCATCCACCTCCGCGCGTGGCTGGCGGTCCAAAGGGCAGCGGCGGCGAACAGCAGCCCGCAAATCACGTAAGTGGACCCTTTCACGCCGAGCGCGGGGAACAGATAAACAGGTGTGACGATGCCGCCGGCGACGCTGCCGAGGGTCGAGTAGAACAGCACGCGCCCGGAGGCTTTGCCCGCCTTGCCCTCGTCGTCGGTGAGCTCGGCCAGCAGCGGGACCGATTGCGCCACCAGGTACACCGGCACGGCAAACAACAGCGTGGCCGCGACGCCGATGGCCGGCGCCAGGCTCAGCCCCGCATTCAGCAGGCGTTCCAGAAGAGAGGCTTCAAAGGGGAACGAGACGGCCGCGTAGATGGCGCCCGCCACCAGCAAGTTCACCGTCAGCGCCTTGCGCGTGCGGGTATGGCTCCATCGCGACGACAACTGGCCCCCATGCCAATAACCGCCGCTCAAGGCGAAGAGAATCACGGCCAGCAAAACCCCGGTGAGCGTCATGCTGGATCCGACCACCGGTATGGCCAGTCGGATGGCAATCACTTCCACAGCCAGGGTGGAAAAGCCTTCCGCAAAGGCGACCGCCCAGGCCAGCAGCCGGAATGGTGTGTCCTGCCTGTTCATGCACGCGCCCAAAGGGGGAATCCTATATTTAACATGGCGCAGGCAGCGCAACGGTTGCGCGCCAGCCGTCATGGCGGACCGGGCGCGCGGGTCCGCCATTCATATCCATTTATGGATGCTCTGGCGCCGCGGGATGGACTTGGGCCGGCTGCTCGACCGGCGTAACAAGATTAACCGGCGGGGCCATCAACGGGTGTTCCGCGCCGCGGTGGCAGGTGTAACAGGTGACGTGCTGTTTGCCATCGCCAAACTCCGGGTTGATGGATAGCACCAGCTCAATCATTTTGCGCGCGACCACCTTGTGGCGGTTCTCGTCGCTGGCGAAATCGCCCCGCACGTGGCAGAAAGTGCATTCCACGCCCAGAGCGACGCGGAACTCCCGCATGGTGTCCCGCACCTCCTCGGGCTTGAGCAGTTGCAGGTTCTTGGGAGCGCGCGGCGCCATCCTGCCACCGCCCGGCGGCGGACCTGGAGGCGAACTTTGTGGGGCCTGGGCGCAGAGCGGAAGCGCGAGCAGCATCGTCAGCAGAAATCGCATTGAGACATCATACAACGGGACCAGAGTCCCACTACGGCAGCCCGGGTTCGGGACATTGGAGTCGTGGCATCGCCGGTGCGCCGCGAACAGCCAGTTTCTGAGCGTAGGTTGCACGCATGACCTTCCAAAAAGAGACCGGAGTGAGCCCCGGCTGGGGCGACAGACAGTAGCCCAGCGCGTAAGCGTTGGGAATTGGCATCAAACCGCGGAGCCCCGGAACGGGGTGTAAGAGGACCGGCAACCGGCAGGTGAACCGCGCCCGCTCTTACGCCCCGTTCCGGGGCTGGGGGATTTCACTTCCTGGTCCCAGCGCTCACGCGCTGGGCTATTCTCTTTCGCCCTGGCGGGCTCGCCCCGATGTGTCCTCGTGTCCGACTCTTGTGGCCTGCACCCCGGAGTCCCAATACGGCACGTGGCCGGCTTCGCGCAGGCGACGTTACAGCGGCTTCACCCGAATATCGCGAAACTCGATGCGGTAGCCTTCGGCCTCGAGCCCCACGTAGCCTTCCAGGATTTCGGCTTGGGTGTACTCGCTCACCACCTTGCCGTTCACCGAAAGGGAGATGGTGTGGCCCTTGGCGGTGATATCGTACGTGTTCCATTCGCCGGCCGGCTTAACGCGATTTTCCGTCATCTGCGGCTGCAGATTGAAGCGCTTCGGCACTCCGTTGACCGGCGTATTGCCGAACAGGTATCCGCCGGCAAGGCTGGTTTGCGCCTGGTGCCAGATGGTGCCGTCCGCGTCATTGCGTATGAAAACGCCGCTGTTGTACTTGGCGTTTGCATCGGGCAACTTGGTGAACTTCCACTCGACGTGGAAGACGAGATCCTTGTACGGCGTGTTGTAGCGCAGCATTTCGTGCCCGCCGTTGCCTTCGCACACCAGCGTGCCCGCCGCCGCATCAATCTTCCATTGCGAGGGCTGGCTCACCGGCTTGCCCGGCGGAATGGAGATGCGCGTCCACTGGGAGAAACTCGCGTCCGGAAAGATGTTGGTCCATCCATCGCCCTGCGCCCAGGCGGCGCCGGCGAGAAGTAAGAGGCTGAGAATTCGCATGGCGTTCTGTCAAGATTATAGCTGCCGGACTGGATCGCCTGGTTGCTCGCCAGCGGTAGAATATCCGCCCGTGCCGTATAGAAGCACAGTGAGCATTGTGGTTGGAGTTCTCGCAGAACTGTGCAATTGGTTACCGTCCCCGGTTTCCCCTTGGGCGTCGATCCTTTGGCCGTGCTTCGGCCGCTCCGCAGAGGTCGGCCGGATCCGGCCTGCTCGAGTTACCTTCCCACTCTAATGCGCAAACCGGCTGTGAAAAATGTCATTAAGCCCCCGATCACTCAAGAAATTCGTAGCCGCTCATCAATATCGCTTGCGTACACACGGAACTCGAACGTGGGCCTCGGGGGAATTGGGGTACTCGTTGCGGCGATGTGGCTCCGCGGCCCCGCGAGGAGCCGCGCTGAGACGTGGCCTCCAGAAAATGTTCGCCCTAGTTTTCGGTTGGAGTGCGTTCCATGTGGTCGATCACGAGGACCTCAACCTGGCCTTTGCGCGGCTCCAGTTTTAGTCCGAGTTGGTCCTGTAGCGCGGTGAAAAGCGACGCGCCGGTGCGAGCCTCCGCGGCGCCGGTCGGCACGCCATCGGCGTCGGTGGCTTGTGTATCCGGCTCCCATTCCAGGGTGAAATCGAAGACTCCCTGGAGTCCCGTCTGATCCTCGACCGACCTGCTGAGTTGGCTGGACAGCGCCTTGGCCAGCATGGCGGCCGACACCCTGGTGCCGATTAAACGGCCTTGGCCGGGCATGCTGAAGGGATTCTGATTCATGCTGCCGCTGGCCTCGGTCAAGTGTACTTTAAGGCCGTTCTTGGCAACGACCAACGCGTACATCGGAAGCTCCCTGGTTTCGCGGTGGATCACCAGCTTGAAGCGCTCCGCAAGAAGCGTCTGCATCATCTGTTGCAACCGGGTCGGCTGGCCCGGAACCCGCACGGCCGAGAGGCCCTCCTCGGGGGCATTGGCGACAACGTCATACCGCACCGAGTCCAGCCACTTCGGTTTCTCGTAGAGGCGATCGCTCTGGATGTCATAAGCCCAGGTGATGAGCATCTCGAGCGACGTGCTCGTGGTCGCCAGGTGGTATCCGGAGCGCTTGATTGAGATGGTCTCTGCGGGATCAGATGGTTTGATGGACGCGACTTCGAATGCCGCCGGCGCGGCTGGCGCTTGGCCGCATCCCAGCCTTGAACCCAGGATCAGGATGCAAGCAACTTCCACCCATTTGGCGTTGTGCGGCATAACCGAGATCTATCGATTATCTTACGCGAAAACAGGAACAGTCCTCCCAACTCCTACTCCCCAATCTCCCTTCGGATGGATTCGGCGATGGCGGCGGTGAAGGTGTCGACGTGCGCTTGGTCGTCGGCTTCCACCATCACGCGGGCCAACAGTTCGGTGCCGGAGTATCTCACCAGCACGCGGCCTGTGCCGGCCATGGCTTCCTCGGCGCGCTGAATTTCCCGGTTCACCGAAGGCACATCGGCGAAATCCTTTTTCTCGCGGACGCGGATGTTGACCAGCTTCTGCGGATAGATACGCAGATCCGCGGTCAGCTCGTCCAGGCCCACGCCGGCGCGGCGCGCGATCTCCAGCACGCGGAGCGCGGTGAGCAGGCCATCGCCGGTGGTCGCATATTGGCGGAAGATGACGTGGCCGGACTGCTCGCCGCCCAGCGCCGCGCCCAGCCGCACCATTTCTTCCAACACGTATTTGTCGCCAACCGGAGTGCGCAGCATGCGAACACCATCGCGCGCGAGGGCTTTCTCCAGGCCCAGGTTCGACATCACGGTGGCCACCACGGTGTCGCCCGGCAGGTGGCCGGCGGCTTTCATGGCACGTGCCGCCATCAGCAGCACCGCGTCGCCATCCACGATTCTGCCCGATCGCGCGACGAAGATGGCGCGGTCGGCATCGCCATCGAAGGCCACGCCGAATTCGGACTTCGAGTCCACCACCAGCCGGCTCAGCCCGTCCACGTGCAGCGCACCGCAGTTCAAATTGATGTTGCGGCCATTGGGTTCGCAGCCAATCTCGACCAGCTCGGCTCCCAGACGGCGGAACAGTTCCGGCCCCAGTTGCCAGGCGGCTCCATTGCCGCAATCGATCGCCAGCTTGACGCCATCCAGGCGCACCGAAATGGTGGAAAGCAGGAACTCCAAATACGCGCGGTCGAGCCCTTCCTCGGCCGTCAGCTCGGCTTGCTGCGGCTCGACCGGGTGCTCGCGAAGCGCGAGAATTTCCTGCTCGATCGCGTGTTCTTCCGCGTCGGGCAGCTTGAAGCCGCTGTGGCCGAATACTTTGATGCCGTTGTCCTGGTAAGGATTGTGAGACGCCGAAATCATCACCCCGGCGCCGAACGGACCGGTGCGCGTCAGGTACGCCACACCCGGCGTGGTGATGACGTCCGCGTAGCGCACCTCGGCGCCGCGGCTGGCCAGGCCGGCGGCAACGGTGGCCGCAATCCATGCGCCCGATTCGCGCGTGTCGGCGCCAATCAGGATCTCGCGGCTTGTATGCGAACGCGCCGCGTCGCCGAGAGCCACGCCAAAAGCGTAGACCGTAGCTCGATCCAGCGGGTACCGGCCGGCTACGCCGCGAATGCCATCGGTTCCAAAAAGCTGCTTCGCCACCTGGTTGCGAGTCTCCTATTCTTTTTCTTTCGTCATGGTCACCGTCACGGTTACGGTGGGCGTCGAGCGGAAGCGCACGAATGGATCGCCGGCAAAAGCGTGCACCTGGAACCGCCCGGTAGCGGTCAACGAGGAAACATCCACCCGATCGGTCACTACTGAATTGACGCCCGCCACGTGGCTCTGCGGGCCCAGAATCGTCAGTTGCGCCGGCTCGACCTCGGCGCTGGCTACCCGGTAGTGGTCGTGGAACTCGCCGCGAAACCGCACCACCACCGGTACGCTGCGTTCCATGTGTGGCTCGAACGTCAGCCGCACCTGCGACGGAATGGCACGCACGATGTGCACGCCGCGCGCCAGCCGGACGTTGGCCGCGTCAATCGGAAAGGTGCGCTCGCCGGGCGCCGCGTTGCTCATGTCCAGAACCGCCGCCGGATGCTGGCCCCCGTCGCCCAGGCCGCGCAGCTCTCCGGAGGGACCGCGCAGCTCGAGCACGATCTGCGTCACCGGGTCCGAGCTCAGTTCCAGGTTACCCGCCAGGTTCTTGTACTCCAGGCGCGCGGTGATGAACGTGGACACTTCCGGCTCGCTTGCCACCACTGCCCAGATCAGGATGGCGATTGCCAGCGACAGCACCTTCCACCAGAAATTCTGGCTGACCGGGCGGGTCACCCACTGGAGTGCCTTCATGAGGGCCTCACCCCTTCCTGAGCTGGCCCCGCCGATTTGGCGGTATCGTTCTTGAGCGTCAGCGGAATGTCCGCCGCGGATTCCTCGATCTGCATCGGCGAAGCCCGCTCCACTCCGAAATGCCGGTGAATCCGGTCCAGCACGTCCGGCACCGACAGGCCCTGCGTCAGCTCGCCAAATGCCGCCACCGAAATGCGGCCCGTTTCCTCGGAAACCACCAGCGACAGGCAGTCGGTTTCCTCGGTGATGCCGATGGCGGCGCGGTGGCGCGTGCCCAGCTTGCGCGACAAGGTGGGGTTGATGGTGAGCGGCAGGAAACAGGCCGCCGCCGCCACCCGCTCCTTCTGGATAATCGCCGCGCCGTCGTGCAGCGGCAGGCCCGGTTGAAAGATGCTCAACAGCAAATCGCGCGAGACCTGCGCCTCCAGCCGCACGCCGCTCTCGATGAAGGTGCGCAAGCCGATGTCCCGCTCGAGCACGATCAGCGCGCCGATTTTCTGCTGCGCCAGATGTTCCACCGCCATCAGAATCTCGCTGGCCGCTTCGGGCGCGTGGAACCCTCCCGCCAGGCCGAACAGCCGCTTGCGGCCCAGGCGCGCCAGGGTGCGCCGGATCTCGGACTGGAAGAGCACGATCACCGCCAGGCCGATGTACGGAACAATCAGCGACAGCACCGAATGCAGCGCTTCCAGGCCGGCCCACACCGCCCCCACGTAGAGGCAGACAATCACCGCGATGCCCAGCAGGATGTGCCCGGCCCGCGTGCCGCGCACCACCATCAGGCACTGGTAGATCAGAAACGCCACCACCAGGATGTCAATGACACCGCTCGCATCCAGCTCCGGCAGCGACGGCAAGTGACTGAGTAATTGCGGCATGGATCGGTGATTCGGGACCGCTAACTCCCGAACCTTCATCTTAGCTTAGGGCGGGGCCGGGCTCTCTGGGGAAGTCCAGCTTAGAATGGAGATTGACAGATGCGAGCCGGCGCGGGTGCCCACAGGCAGTGCGCGGCCTGTACGTCCACCCCAAGAGCCGTATACTAATGCGGAACCATAGCGCATCAGGTAACTAATCTAGCCGCCTTGGCCATCGGCGGGGTGCTTTCCTGTGGGGCAGGATGACATCCTGCGCGGCGATTGCCAATCGCCGCGAGTGCCGATTATCAATCGGCACGCAGCTTGCCAAGCTGCCCCACAGACCCTCCGGCTACAATGAATCATGCCGTTCGTTTCGATCCCGGATGCGCTCGCGGAAGTGCGTGCCGGGCGCCTTCTGGTAGTGGTGGACGACGAGGACCGCGAGAACGAGGGCGACCTCACCATTGCCGCCGAAAAGGTTACTCCGGAGATCGTCAACTTCATGGCCACCCACGGCCGCGGCCTGGTCTGCCTGGCGCTCACCGGCGAGCGCTGCGACCAACTGCGGCTGCCGCCGATGAGTCCGCTCAATACCTCCAACTTCGGCACCGCGTTTTGCGAGTCGATCGATGCCCGCGAGGGCGTCACCACCGGCATCTCCGCCGCCGACCGCACGCGCACCATTCTCAAGGCCATCGATCCTGCCTGCCGCCCGGGTGACCTGGCCCGCCCCGGCCACGTCTTCCCGCTGCGCGCGCGCGAGGGCGGCGTGCTGGTTCGCGCCGGCCAGACCGAAGCCGCGGTGGACCTGGCGCGCATGGCCGGCCTTTCGCCCGCCGGCGTAATTTGCGAAATCATGAACCCGGATGGCACCATGGCGCGCGTCCCACAGCTCAGGGAATTCTGCGCCGTCCATGGGCTGAAGATGATCTCGGTGGCCGAGCTGATTCGCTACCGCATGCACACCGAACGTTTCCTGCGGCGCGTGGCGGAGGGCTCCATCGAGACCGAATTCGGCGCGTTTCGCGCCGTTGCCTACACCAGCGATCTCAATCCCGAATACCACCTGGCGCTGGTGCGCGGCGAGGTCGCCGGACGGGAAGACGTGCTCGTCCGCATGCATGCCCGCTGCCTCTATGGCGACGTCTTCGGTTCCACCGCCTGCGATTGCGGCCGCCTGGTGCGCTGTTCGCTTCAGGCCATCGCCCGCGAAGGCCTCGGCGTGCTGGTCTATCTGCACGAAACCGGGCCGGGCTTCCGCACCGAAGATTCCCCCAGCGGCCCGGCTCACATGCTCTCGCATACCCGCGAGTTTCTGCACTACCAAGGCGATGCCGGCCAGCGACAGCTTCAGCACGAGCACGGCATCGGCGCGCAGATTCTGTCCGACCTCGGCCTGCACACCATTCGCCTGTTGACCAATCACCCGCGCAAAATTGTCGCCCTGGAAGGCTTCGGCATCGAGATCGTGGACCAGGTGCCGGTGCCTGCTTTCGACGCCGCGATTGTGCCGAGCGCATCGTCCTAGTGCCTTGCCTCACAAGGCCGCTGCATGATTCCGGAGTCTTGTATCAGGCAGGGCACGGCTTCAGCCGTGCCAGCGTGGGACTCGCTAAACATGGCCTTTAGGCCCCGTAATAGAGCGGTAGCACTGAATCTCGCGCGCCGCGCTCCGGTTAATAATCACCCACCCCCCGCGTCCCCACTGGTATGAAAGCCATAATCACTTCCACCGCGGCCCTTGCGGCCCTGTTTTCCGGCGTGCTGTCTGCCGCCGATCCGCAGCTCCTCAACCTGGTGATGCCGGACGTCAAGGTGATGGCCGATGTCAACGTGGCGCAAGCCAAGACTTCGCCCTTCGGCCAGTATGTGCTGATGCAGGTGGAGACGCAGTCGTTGCAGCAAATCGCCGCGCTCACCGGCTTCGATCCGGCCAATGACGTCAATGAACTGCTGGTGGCCGGCAACGGCGCGGCGCAACACGCCGGCCTGGCGCTGGCTTCCGGCAACTTCAACGTGGCCGCCATCAGCAGCTTCGTGGCAAAGCAGAAAGTCGGCACGGAAACCTATCGCGGGGTGACCATTTTCGAGGAGCCTAAAAAGCAGGCGGGCCTGGCGTTCTTGAGCGGCTCGATTGCGGCCGCCGGCGACCTCACCAATTTGAAAGCCGCCATCGATCGCCTGACGTCGCCATCCATCCTGCCGGCTTCCCTGCTGGTCGAAGTCGGGCAATTGAGCGCCGCCAACGACGCCTGGCTGCTCACCACCGTGCCGCCCTCCAGTTTGAAACCGTCATCCAACGCGCCCGCCGTTCCCGGCATCGGCAACGGCGCTGAGAACATGCTCGGAACCGTGCAGTCCGCGAACGCCGGCATCAAGTTCGGAGCCAACGTGGTGATCGCCGCCCAGGCGCAGGCCGATACCGCACAGAATGCCACCTCCATCGCCAGCCTGATCCAATTCCTGGTCAACATGGCGCAGATGAAAGCCGCCGATCAGCCGCAGGTTCAGGCACTGGCCAAGTCGCTGACGGTGAGCGCCAACGGCGCCACGGTCAACATTTCACTGACCATGCCCGCCGCGCAGTTCCAGGAATTGCTGCAACCGAAAACCGCGGCGCACCACCGCGCTCACGCCGGGCAATAGCGGAGAAGCCGCGGCCGGAGGTGTGAGGCTTTCTGGGCGGCTTGCCCGCGCAGCCAACAGCATGCCCTTCGCGCACCGTCTGACCGCCCCGCCGTCGGTTTACAGTTCTTAACTCCGCTTCTCCTCTTTGGGTAAGCCCTCCGGATTCCTGTACTATAGGTATGTTTGAGGGAGGGTCAGGAGAAAATAGGAGGTTTTGTGAAGGGTCCTGCGATCTGCGTGTTTACCCTTGGTGTTGCGCTGGTGGCAGGGGGTCTGGGCGGCCTGCTTTTGGCGCAGCGTGCCCCTGAGGTGCCGGAAACTGCGGCCCGACCTGACCGCCTGACCATCGACTATCCTAGCCAAGGTTCCCTCTTCCCTCCGGATATTGCAGCTCCCACGTTCCTGTGGCGCGATGCCACCCAGAATGTCTCAGTGTGGCAGATCGACATCGCCTTTTCGGGTGGCGGCGCTCCTATCCGCGTGCAATCGAAAGGCGAGTTGATGCGGGTGGGCGAGATCGACGAACGTTGCATTGCTCCCACCAACAAGCTGCCGGAGTTGACGCCGCAGCAGGCGGTTTCGCATACCTGGACTCCCGACGCCGCAACCTGGGCCGCGATCAAGCGCCGCTCCGTGGAGCGCGCCGCTACGGTCACCATCGCCGGTATCGCCGGCGGCCGGCTGGTTTCACGGGGCCAGGTCGAGATCCAGACTTCGAAGGACCCGGTGGGCGCGCCGATTTTCTATCGGGATGTTCCGTTGGCACCCTCGGAAACGGAAAAGGGATTCATCAAGCCGCTGGCGACGAAGGCCATTCCCCTCATCGCCTGGCGGTTGCGCACCATTGCCGAGCCCCGCAGCCGCGTGGTGCTCACCGGCATGCACACCTGCGCCAACTGCCATTCGTTCTCGGCCGACGGCAAGACCCTGGGCATGGACCTGGATGGGCCACAGAACGACAAAGGACTGTACGCGCTGGTCGCGGTCAAGCCACAAATGACGATCCGCACCGACGATATGATTTCCTGGAACCGTTCCGCGGACCGGCAGTACGGCCAGAGCCGGGTGGGCTTCATGTCGCAGGTCTCGCCAGATGGAAAGTATGTCCTCACCACGATCAGCGGAACCGTGCGCCCCACGCAGAGCAATTTCTACGTCGTCAATTTCAAGGATTACCGGTTCCTGCAGGTCTTCTATCCAACCGCCGGCATCCTGGCCTGGTATGATCGTGCCACCGGCCGCGAGCAGCCGGTGCCCGGCGCCGACGATCCCCGCTATGTGCAGACCGACGGCGTCTGGAGCCCCGACGGGAAGTATCTGGTGTTCGCCCGCGCGGAAGCCCGCGCACCGTACCCCGCCGATGGCAAGCTGGCCGAGTATGCCAACGATCCCACCGAAGTGCAGATCCAGTACGACCTGTACCGCATTCCCTTCAACGACGGGCAGGGCGGTCAGCCCGAGCGGATCGAAGGCGCCTCCGCCAACGGCATGAGCAACACGTTCCCCAAGGTTTCGCCGGATGGCCGCTGGATCGTTTTCGTGAAATGCAAGAACGGGCAGTTGATGCGGCCTGACAGCCAGTTGTACATCGTGCCCGTGCAGGGCGGCGAAGCGCGCCGCCTCGCGTGCAACACGCCGCTGATGAATTCATGGCACAGCTTTTCCCCCGACGGCCACTGGCTGGTGTTTTCCTCCAAGAGCCGGTCGCCCTACACCCAGATGTTCCTCACCCATTTGGACGAGCAGGGCAACGCCAGCCCGGCGATACTGATTGAGCATTCGACGGCCGCCAATCGCGCCGTGAACATCCCCGAATTCGTCAACATCCCTCCGGATGGTATCGAGAAGATCGACGTGCCGGCCACCGATTTTTACAAGCAGTTCGACGTGGCCTTCGCGCTGTCCGACAAGCATCAATACCAGGCTGCGATCCCGGAATGGAAAAAGGCTCTGGAGATGGATCCCAACGATGCCAAGGCCCACATTAACCTGGGCACGGCACTGGCGGAAACCGGTCAGGCCGATGCCGCCTTGGTGCATTTTCAAAAGGCCATCGACCTCAACCCGGTGAACGCCTCCGCGTACAGCGCTATGGCGTCATTGCTGGTTCGGACGGGAAAACCCGGCGATGCGGTTCCCTATTACGAGAAATCCGTTCAGTTGAAGCCGGATGACGCCAAGCTCCTCGACAGCCTCGGCATGGCGCTGGCCTATGCGGGTCGCCCCGGCGAAGCCATCGCCGAGTACCGCAAGGCGCTCCAAATCGATCCCACCTATGCCAGTTCGTATGCGCACCTGGGGGTTGCCCTAGCCAAATCCGGGCAGGCAGATGAGGCGATTCCGCTCCTGGATAAAGCACTGGAGCTCAACCCGAAGGATGAGGGGGCGGAAAGCAACCTCGGCGGCGCCCTGGCAGAGAAGGGCCGACTCGGCGATGCCATCGCTCACTGCCAGAAGGCTCTGGCCCTGGACGCCAATGACGCGCAGGCGCACACCAACCTGGCTATCGCGCTGTCGAACGCCGGTAAGCCGGAAGAAGCCCTCACGCATTTTGAAAAGGCCGTGCTATTGGTTCCCGATAATGCTAGTTTTCAGAGCAACCTGGGCGCCGCCCTGGCCCAGCGGGGCAGAATCGCCGAGGCCATCCCGCATTTCCGAAACGCCCTGGATGCGCATCCGGAGGATCTGCAGGCCATGGTCAACTTGGCTATCGCGCTGATCTCGACCGGGAGAACGGATGAGGCCATTCCGCACTTGGAAAAGGCCGCGCAGCTTGCTCCCGGTGATCCCGGTATCCAAAACAGCCTCGGCGCCGCGCTGGTCGAGCAAGGCCGCATGGAAGCCGCCATCCCGCACCTGGAACAGGCCGTGCAAGCCGCTCCCGAGAGCGCCGACGCCCACTATCATCTGGGAACTGCCTATGCCGGCCAGGACCGAATTGCCAATGCCGTGGGAGAGTGGCGCAAGGCGCTCACCTTCGATCCGAACTATGTGCCGGCTCTGTTTCACCTCGCTCGGGTGCTGGCTTCGAATCCCAACCCCAGCCTTCGCAATGGCGGCGAAGCCGTCGAGCTCGCCGAGCGCGCCGCCAAACTGACCGGAAGCAAGCAGCCGGCGATATTGGACACGCTGGCTGCGGCTTATGCCGAAGCCGGCCGGTTCACCGAAGCCACCGAGACCGCCCGGCGCGCGCTCGCGATTGCCAGTCAGCAGAACGACCGCCAACTAGTCGCCGGCCTGAACACCAGGATCGCCCTCTACGAAGCCGGTACTCCGTTCCGCACCCAGTAACGTTTTCGCGCATCGGCGTACCTGGAGCCGGCTCCGCTTGCGCGTTAAATCGGGCCCCGTTGGTGAATTGGCTGCGGCAGGCCGGGAGCGGACTGCTCTTCCCGCGGCTTGATGAGCACCAGATAGCCGTCCGTGGCGATGACGGGACAAGCGCTGACGAAGCAGGCATTTACCAAGGCACTGGTTTGTGCGCCAGCGCCCGTGCTGCCGGCAACGTGAATCGCTCTGCCGGGGCCGACGACGGTGGCGGGAGCGGCGCCTGCATACAGGTACGTGGAAAAGACCAGGGCCGATCCAGCCGGATCGAACACCGAGACGAACGAAGCGAATTGAGAATCCGACGGCGGGGGTTCCAGGTTCGAAAGCAGCGGAAAGTCTTCCGAATCGGTTTCCCCCGCGACGTAAATCCGCCCGGCGTCATCCAGCGCGATGCTGGTCGGGCGGTCATCGCACGCCCCACCCAGCAAAGTCGAGAACAGCGCGGTTTTGCCATCCGGGCTGAGCTTGACCACGAAGACGTCGTCCACATACCACTCGAAAATCGAGCCGATGAATCCGGTGAAAACCTGGAAGGCGGGATACGGACACGTGGCGTCAAGCGCCGTCTGATACGCGCCCGGCGTAGTCGGGAAATCCGCGTCGCTGGTGTGACCGGTGACGTAGGCGTTGCCTGTCTTGTCCACGGCAACCGCGACGCCAATATCCTGCTCGCTCTCGTAGGAGCCGGTAGTCTCGGTGCCTTCGCTTCCGCCGAAATAGGTTGAGTAGATCACGTTCCCGGATGGAGCGATCTTGAGGACGAAAGCCTTGGGTGCACCGTCGCTGGCCTCGCCCGCGTGGAACGCGCCCGGCGTGATGGGGAAAGCGGCATACGTCGCGCCCGTCAGCGTAACGTTCCCCGAAGGATCGATGGCAATGCCTTTGCCCTTGCCATCGAGCATAGCGCCGACGTTGGTGGAATAGAGCAGCCGCTCACCGGATGGATCGAGTTCGCTGACGAACCCGAGACCCGGACTCTGACTCGCCCCCGCTGGCGCTGTGGTGAAGGGAAAATCGCTCGAGGTCCAATTGCCGATCAACCAGGGATTGCCTTGGCCGATGGCGATTCCCAGGCCGGTATCGCTGCTGGAGCCGCCCAGGTAAGTTGCCGCCAGCAGCTTGCCGTTATTCGAGAACTTCGCCGCGAATGCATTCGTTTCTCCGTGCAGCGTGCCCTCAAAGGCGCCTGGCGTCACCGGCAGGTCATACGACGAAGTGCTGCCGGTGATCCAGATATTGCCGGAAGCGTCGAGCGCGATGCCCTGCCCCGTGTCGTTTCCCATGCCGCCGAAGTAAGTCGAGAAAACCAGGGTCTTGCCGTCGGGCAGAAACTTGGCGACGAATGCGTCGGAGGTAATCGGAGCGGTCGCGTAAACCAGGCCGGCCGAGGAGGGCGCGAAAACGGCCTGAATGTCGCGGGAAACGTTTGTGGGGCTCCACGTTTGGCCACCGTTGGTGCTGCGAAACTCCCCGGCCAGTATGATCTGCGGGTTCGCCGGATCCACGGAAAGAACGCCCAGTGAGTCGGCCGGGCACGGATAAGATGTCCAGGTGGTGCCGCCATCGCTGCTCTTCCAAAACCGGAGCGAAAGACTTTGGCTGCTGGTGGTCGGACCAAATGCATACAGCAGCCCTGAGACCATCGGGTCGGGGACTCCGCAGCAACCGATGAACGGAGTGGTCAATTGGACCCAGGTGGCGCCGCCGTCGGAGCTCTTCTGGATGCTGACCTGGCCATTCACATACCCCGGGCCATAGATAATTCCCGGCTTCACCGGGTCGAAGGTGAAGCGCACACCGCTCGAAACCGACACGTTCTGCGGCCACGGCAAGCTGGAGGCCGTCCAGGACGCTGCGCTGTCGGTGGATACGAAGCCGCCGCTGTTCGCCCAGGCATAAAGCACATTGGTGTGAAACGGATCGAGCGTGACCGAGTCGATCAATCCCTGCGGCGGAAAGCCCTGGCTCGCATTCGCCCAGGCAGCACCGCCGTCCACGCTCTTGAACACGCCGCCGGTTGGCGAGGCACTCGCGTAAACGGTCAGGGGTTGCTGCGGGTCGATGGCCAGCGAGGTGATGGTGGTCTGGTGCGAAGCGAAGGCGATGGTGACGCAGTTGAACTGCCGGCCGCCATCGGTGCTCTTGCAGACGCTGTTACCGGAAGCTGCATAAACAATCTGGCCGTTGGTGGGGTCGGCCGCAATCCAAACCGAAGAAGCGGCCGGAAACGGCGTCCCGAGCGGTTGCCACGTGGCGCCGGCATCGCCGCTGACGGTCAGTTGCGTGCCGCTGTTGGCGCTCTGAGAAGCGTTCGCCAGCGGGAGGTCGAAAGAGAATGTCGTGCCCACCACGTAGATGTTTCCGGCCGAATCCACCGCGGCGGCGTTGATCGAATCATTGCCGGACCCGCCGAAAGTGCGGGTTTCGATGGACTCGCCGGCGAAAGCGCCGAAGGGACGGTCCGTGCGCGAGCTTTGCGCGAATCCGGGAAGAATGAGGAATAAAGCCAGGAGGGTACCCTGTAGGGCCATAAAAATATGTTCCCACCCGTCCCATTCGCTCGCAATGCGCCCGCGTTAGAATGGTTCACACTGATGGCACGCGAAATTCTGATTCAAGGTCCCGAAGGCCAGGCGAAAACGGTTCCGCTGGCCGGCACCCGGCTGGTGGTGGGACGCTCCAGCGGAGCTGAGTTGAGCTTTCCCGACGATGCGGGTCTGTCGCGGCAGCACTTCGCCCTCGAGCTCACCGGCGACGACTGGACCGTGCAGGATCTGGGTAGCAAGAACGGCACCTTCGTCAACAACATTCCGCTCAAAGCGAGGCTCACCCTGCGCCCCGGCGACCACATCACCGCCGGCCACCTTTCCATCGTCTTCGCTCCCGAGCAAGGCGCTGCCGCGCCCGGCGTGGTGGTGTTCGAGGGCGGCGAGACGGATTCGCCCAGCACTTCCACCCTGGTCACCAGCCTGGAAAGCGCCAACCGCACCATCGTAGTGGACCCCGGCGGCGGCGCCAAACCTTCGGCTGCCATGCAGGCGCTGATCCACGCCGGCCAGGAGCTGGCCGAGAACCGGCCGCTGGCGGACCTGTTCCCGCTCATCCTCGATCTGTCGATTCAGGCCGTCAACGCGCAGCGCGGCGTGCTGCTGTTGCTTGAAGGCGAGCGGCTCGCCGCCAAGGCCCACAAAGGTGAAGGCTTCCGCATTTCGACTGCGGTCCGCGACCGGGTGCTCAAGGATAAATCGTCCGTGCTGGTGCGCGACGCGCAGCTCGACGACGCCTTCAAGGGCCGGATGAGCATCGTGGAACAGAAGGTCCACACCATGATGGCGGTTCCTCTCGAAACCAAGGACCGCATCATCGGCTTGATCTACGTGGATTCTCCGTTCATCCTGCGCGAATTCACCAAGAACGATCTGAGCCTGCTGACCGTGATGGCCAACGTGGCGGCCATCCGCATTGAGCACGCGCGGCTGGCCGAAGTGGAAGCCGCCGAGCGCATCATGCAGCGCGATCTGTCGCAGGCCGCGGAGATTCAGGGCGGCATGCTGCCCGCCCGCGCGCCGGAAATCCCCGGCGTCGATGTGGCCGGCTTCAACGTGCCCTGCCGCACCGTGGGCGGCGACTACTACGATTTTTTCCCCTACGCCGGAGCCAGCGTCGGCCTGGCGCTGGGCGATGTCTCGGGCAAGGGCATGCCGGCGGCGCTGATGATGATGGGCCTCCACGCGCGCGTCCACGTGCTGGCGGAGAGCCCCGGCAATCTGGGCGATTTCATGGTGCGGCTCAACAAAGCCACCTGTGCCAACTGCCCCAGCAACCGCTTCATCACATTCTTTTTCAGCGTGCTCGACGCGGCCACGGGCGACCTGCGGTTTGCCAACGCGGGCCACAATCCGCCGGTCCTGCTGCGCGCCTCCGGTGAGCCGCAGATGCTCGAAGGCGGCGGTCCCGTGCTGGGCATCGTTCCCATGGCTCCATACGGCGAACAGAGCGCCAGCCTCGCTCCCGGCGACCTGCTGGTGCTCTATAGCGACGGCGTCACCGAGGCTAACAACCCGGGTTACGACGAATTCGGCGAGGAACGCTTCATCCGTGTTCTCAGCGAGAACCGCGCTCGTTCGGCGCGAGAGATCCTAGGCGCCGTTACCGACGCGCTCAAGGAATTCACCGCCGGCGCCGCGCAGGCCGACGATATCACCCTGGTGGTTGCCAAACGCGTGTAATCGGCCGCACGCTCCACCGCCCGGCCATCCCTGCCCTGGGAATAATCTGAAACGAAACCCCTCCCCGGATCACTACACAGCATCGATCTCGGAGCCGGACTGACCGGCCTGAGACATCAATTAGGAGGGTAATAAGATGCCAGTATTCACCGGCGTGAAGACCGCCAAGGTCACTCTTACGCCGCAGAACCAGAACCTCGAAACGATCGCCGCCCTTGTCGGCAGCATCATTGGCAAATCAGGCTGCAGGACGTGCGGCCGCCTGATCAACCTGGACTTCCAGTTCCTGGGGGACCCGGATCCGGATCTCGCCAAGTCCGGCGCGATTGCCGTGGAAACGGAGGGCTTCTGATTCCGTCGCTAGGAATCGGCTTTCCTTACATTGCTGAACTGCCGGCGGAGCTGTATCGGTCGGGCCTCGTCGATTTCGTCGAGGTCACCCCCGAGACGATCTGCCGGCAGCGCGCGGTAGGGAAAGGGGTCGCCATCGAAATCGTGCCGGAACAGATGGACCGCGCGCGCCAAACGTGCGCCTCGCTGCCCATGGTGATTCACGGCGTCGAACTCTCGATCGGCTCGGCGCATGGCTGGAACCCGGCGTACCTTGAGATGCTCGATGCATTCCAGGCGATGTGGCCCTTTGTATGGCACAGCGAGCATCTCGGATTTCAGACAATTCCAGGCGGAGACGGGGCAAGCATCGAGGTCGGCGTGCCGCTTCCCGTGCCCCCCACCAAAGAAGCGGCGGATCTGATCGGCGGGCGTGCCGCTGCAATCTGCCGGCGCTACAAGCCGCCCTTCCTGCTGGAGAATCCGGCCTACTACATCTCGGATCTGCCCTGCGATCGGGAGATCGGCGATGACATCGGCCTCATCAACGCCATCATGGATCGCAGTGGCTGTTTTCTCTTGCTCGACCTGCACAATGTGTTCTGCAATTCGCTGAACCACCGGATCGACCCGCTGGCCGTAATCGACCGGGCCCCACTCGACCGGGTGGTCGAAATCCACGTCGCCGGTGGCGCTTCGCGGGACGGCTTTTGGATGGATGGCCATAACAGCCGCGTCCCGGAGCCGGTATGGGAACTCCTCGAATACACGCTATCTCGCGCTCCCAGGGCCGGCGGCGTAGTCTTTGAGATGCTCGACGATTTCGCGGTCGCCCTCGGCGCCAAAGCGATCGGCGAGGAACTGCGGCGGGCCGGCGAAATCTGGCGCCGCTGCCGGCCGTCGTAAACATGGCGCTGCTCGACTACCAAACCGCGCTTGGCCGCCTGGTACGCGCCCCGGATGGAACCGACCCTCTTCGATCACTCCGCCTGGATGAGGCCGAGCGCGCCTCGATCGAAGGCTTGCAAGCAAATGCCGGCTACCGGTTTACCGTCGGCGTGCAGCGTTCCTGGTGCGTCGGGCGCGCCGAGCGCGCCGGCTATCTGACGCTCTCGATCCTGCCCGAAGACTTGCGGCGCCGCCTGCTGGACGATTGGACGGAAGCGGGCGGCGGAACTTCCTCCTTCTTCGCCGCTGAAGCGGAGGCCTTCCTCGACTTCATCGCCAGCCGCCTGCCGCATCCCTCGCATGAGCTGACTGCCTGCCGGTTCGAACAAGCCACCTTGCGCGCCAACCAGCAGGCAATCGGCTTCAGGCCGCCCGATCCCGATCGCTTGCAGGCGCCACGCTGCGCGCTGCGCCGCGGACGGCATGCCGGATTAGTCGCCTTTCACGGCGAGCCGCATGCCATCATCGAGGCGCTGATCCAGCATCAGGCCCTTCCGCCCGTATCGGCCGCCGCGACCGTCATTCTGTTCGCTCCAGGGTTGGAAGGCTTGTGGCGGGCGGCTTCCTCCCGCGAGGCCGCATTATGGGAAAAGCTGACCATGCCTGCCCGCTTCACCAGCCTGGCGCGGGACGGCTACCGCCGGGACGACATTGCCGCGATGCTCCGGATAGGCTTCGTGGAATTCGCTGCGCCGATCGGCGACCGCGCATAAATTCCCGTCTGAGCCTTATATCAGATATCAGCGCCCGCTGATCGAGGGTCAGGCGGCGTTCGGCGCCGCGGCTGTATCCCACAATCAGGTGGTGCTGTTCGACCGCACGGCCGGAGCTGTCCAAATTCCCAACAGTGGCTCCATTCCGCTTAGCCTGCTGCTCATCGCCGGCCAGGGCGGTAGATGACTTCAGTTCCGGCAAAATGGGTACCTTAGGGTGATGAGGTTCAGAACAAGGCCCGAACGCCGCGACATGCATATACCAAAGGTACTAGTATTCGCGAAAATGGTCAGCGTTAAGGCGCCTAAACCATTGAGCATCAAAATTTTCGGCTTCAAATTCACGATTCTCGGTTAAAGTAGTCTTAGAGCCAATGATGCAGATAACCGCTGGCTATAATTCGAACCGCCGGGCGCTGGAGCTTGCCCGGATACTGCTGATGCATGGCGACCTTGCACCAAGGCTAACTATTCAGACGATTCTCCAGGCTAGTGGGTATGCCGTAGACGCCGCCGCCACCCCGGCTGAGGCCTTAGCCAAGCTCGATGAGGGAGAATACGACCTGGTGCTGAGCGACACCGAGGGCGGTTCCGACGCCGCCGGCCACAATCTGCTGGCCTATGCTCGCGTCAAGGACTATCGGCCGGCCACCGCGTTCATCACGTCCGGCCACACCAAGGCCAAGGACCGGTACGAACCTGAGGTTTCCGAGGTCTCGATTTATACCGAGAATTTGCCGGTGCTGTTGGGCGAGGTAGCCGAGTTGATCGGCGTTCGTGCCAGCCGCCGCCATCGCGTCCTGCGGCAAGCCGTTTAAAACACCGCCAGCGGCGAGTCGAGCGTTTCCCAAAATTTCCTCTAAACTAAAGAAAAGGGGCCTGATGGACGTCGTGCCATCGGGCCCCTTTTTCGCGTTAGGGAAGCCGTTCCTTACCGGTGACCGCCGCCGCTGGCTGCTGCACCGCCGCCTACCGCTGCGCCGCTAACCGCCCCGCCGCCGCCGGCGAAACCGCCGTGGCCCGCCGCTGCCGCGGATCCACCGCCACCGCTGTACCCGCCGCTTCCACTGGTGACTCCGGCGCCGCTAAAGCCCCCGCGCGCGGCCGATCCGCCGAATACGCTACCTCCATTACCACCAAATCCCGACCGCCCCGCACTGTAAGCGGATGTAATGCCCGTTCCACCTCGGAACCCCGGCGTATGAGATCCGTTCACCGCCAGTGCCAGCGGGACACGTCCCGGAAGACTGACCGGACCACGTACGGGACCGCGTGTGATGCCGGCACCGCGATATCCCGCAGGCGAGCCGACTATGCTTTGAACCGTGACCGGGCTCCAAAATCCATAACCGTAAGGGCTATATGCCATGCCATAACAGGGAATGTAGGTGTACATGCCATACCAGGGGTTGAAAGACCAGAAGCCTGACCCATAGTAACCAAAGGGCATGTACCCGAGGCCGGAGCAGCCCATGTATGGCATCCCCATCCCCATCCCCACCGAGTAGTAGGGGTAATATGAGCCCGAGCTCGAATTGTACGAGTTCGCGCCCGACACGTTCGCCATGGCCATGAGTTCGCCCCGCCGATGGCTCCAATGGTCTAGCGCATCCGTGTCATTCGCGTCGAATTTCTCGACCACAGCCGCGGTGCTCCCCAGGGCGCACATTCTGCCCGCTCCAACCAGCTTGGTTTCGGAACCAGCCAGTACGGCAGCCTCGCCCTTGTACACCTTCAACTGCGAAGGCGCAAAACTGAATCGATAAATGCCTGCCTTGGGCAGCGACACCGCCGCACCGTTGACGACGATGGTGACGCTGGTGTCCTTATCGATCTCATCGGCCTCCACCACGGCCTCGCCCCCCAACAACTCCAGGCGCGTATCGATCAGCCGGTTGGTGATCATCTTGAAGCTGCTCTCCTCGCCCAGGCGGAGCGTGACGCCAGGAGTGAGCAGGACCTCGGCGCGCCCGTTTTCGGTGCGCAGCACACTTCCCTCTTTAATGTTCGGGTACTGGGTCAGCGACGATTCCACGGTATGGCCGTCCAACTGCACCTGGCCTTCCGTGAGATTGACGGTGCCGGACTTGGCGGCAACGACGTATTGCGCCATGCCTGGAGTCGCAGTGAGGACCAGCAGTGCGATTGCCAGAAGTGCGATCCCGATCGGTTTCATGATCCACCTCGCTCAATTACAGTGTGACTCTATTGTACGCGAAGTCAATGCATTGCCTGTAGCTATTTGGAGCCATGTAGGCGCTATTTGGAGCCGCCGTACAACAGTTAACCCGTGCAACACGACGGTGCCTAATCCGCCGGTTTGGCGAGCCCTGCACCCGCGGGCCCGTCGTGCCGTACTACCATCTTCTTTTGACACCCGCGAACCCCCGAGTCTCGATTCTCATCCCGGTCTATGACGAGGCGGAATACCTGCCAGCACTCATCGCGCGCCTGCTGGCGGTGCCGCTGTGGGAGAAGGTGCCGATCGAAATCGTAGCCGTTGACGACGGTTCCAGCGACGGGTCAACAGAAACTCTGGAAGAACTGGCCCTGCAGCATCCCATCATTCAGGTGGTTCGCCACGACCGCAACCGCGGCAAGGGCGCGGCCATCCGCACTGCCATCGAGCACGCTTCGGGAGAATTCGCGGTCGTCCAGGATAGTGACCTGGAGTACAATCCGCTCGACCTCGGCAGCGTGCTCTCGCCGCTGCTGGAGGGCCACGCCGACGCGGTCTACGGCTCGCGCTTCGCCAGTTCCGGCGAGCGCCGCGTGATGTACTTCTGGCATTCCCTGGCCAACCATTTTCTGACCACCGTGGGCAACGCCGTCGCCGACCTCAATCTCACCGACATGGAAACCGGCTACAAAGCCTTCCGCCTGTCGCTGGTGCGTTCCATTCCGCTACGCTCGAACCGCTTCGGTTTCGATCCCGAAATCACCGTCAAGCTCGCCCAGCGCCGCGTGGCCTTGTATGAGGTCCCTATCAGCTACCGCGGCCGCACCTATGAGGAAGGCAAGAAGATCGGCTTCTGGGACGCCGCGTGGGCGTTGTGCGCCGTGCTCTGGTACGGCCTGCGCCGCGACATCTATCGCGATGGCGGCGCCGGCATGCTGGACGCGCTTTCCCAGACCCCGCGCTTCAATCGCTGGATGGCCGATACCATCCGCCCCTGGGTGGGCGCGCGCGTGCTCGAGATTGGCTCCGGCATCGGCAACATCTCGCGGCACCTGGCCGCACGCCGCCAGCTCTACATCGCCAGCGATATCGACCCCGAACACCTGGCCCGGCTCCGCGTCCGTTTCCAGAACCGCCCCAACGTGAAGCTGCTGCATTGCGACTTGAGCGCGCCGGCCGATTTCGCCGCGCTCGCCGGCCAGGCCGATACCGTGATCTGCCTCAACGTGCTCGAACACATCCAGGACGACGCCACCGGCCTCGCCAATATCTCGAGCGCCCTGGTCCCCGGTGGCGTCGCCATCGTGCTGGTGCCGCAAGACCAAGGGATCTATGGCACGCTCGACGAGGAACTGGGCCACTACCGGCGCTACAGCGAAGCCGAGCTGCGCACGAAGATGGAAGCCGCCGGCCTGGCCGTCGAGCGCGTCCTGCACTTCAACCGCATCACGCGCCCCGGCTGGTGGTTCACCGGACGCATCCTCAAGCGCCGCAGCTCCAGCCGCATCATGCTCTGGTTCTTCGACCGCCTGGTCTGGCTCTGGCGCCGCATCGACCGCGCCCTCCCCTGGCCCGCCGTAAGTGTAATCGGGATTGGCCGCAAACGCGAAAGCGGGAGCCGAGTACCGTAGCGGTCGTCAGACGTCGTGAGCCCCGAACTATAACAAACGTGACGGAGGTCTCCAGCGTAGGCTAGCGTCCTATTTTGGTTCCCTGCTCGTAGTCGTAGTCGCGTTCTCCGCTCCGGCTAGCTATTTCGGGTGCACGACCAAAATGACGGTGTCTTCGTCAAGCGCCGGTGATAGGGCCACCTCTGCGTCGGCCCGTTTTGCAAGATCATCGAACCGGAACCGGGGACAGTAAGCAATTACACAATTCCGCTCGCTTCCACGCCCTACTTCTTCGGGTTCCGAATCGCTGCGGCGAGGTCCGCGGCCAGGCTCCTGGCGGTGTGCATGTAGGTTTCGTTGCCGGCGATGCGGTCAAGTAGCGGCAGGAATTGCGTGGCGCCCACCAGCCGGTTATCCTCCATCGCCTCGTCCAGCCTGTCCAGCGCGTGCGGCACGCCCAGGTGGTCGTACTTGGCCGTGCGCTCCAGATCGATTTGAAGCTGGGCGGATTCCGCCATCCGCTCGAACCAGTCCACCAGCGTCTGCGCCGTCACATCCGCGGTGTAATTGAACTTCACTTCGTTCTTGTCGCTCCCGCTCTCATAGCGCAGCAGCTTGGTTCCCATGAAGGCCACTTTGGCCTGCGATTCGAGCGGATGCCGGAAGTAATCCAGCTTTTGGGCCAGGCCGAAAACCGCCGCCGTCTCTTCTTCCGATAGCTTGAATTTGAGCGGCAGTTGGTCGTCGGGCGCCTCGCGGTATTCGGCGTCGCCGGTCCGCGCCAGGCGCACTTCGAGGTACGGCGGCGCGCTGCCCGGAAACGTGCGGGAAAAGAACAGCCGTGCATCGCCAGCGCCGAAAACCGTCGCCGCGCAAAGCGGCAGGCAGAGCCAAGCCGCACCCTTCATGCCGGTCCCATCCTCAAGCGCGTGGCCTCGCGCGTGGCGTGGCAAATCGCCACCGCCAGCGCGTCGGCGGCGTCCTCGGACTCGATGGTCGCGGCCAGCTTCAGCAGCGATTTCACCATCAACTGCACCTGCGCTTTTTCCGCCCGTCCGTAGCCCACCACGCTGGTCTTCACCTCCAGCGGCGAATACTCCGCCAGCGTCACGCCGGCTTCCGCCACCGCCAGCAGCGCGATCCCGCGCACTTGCGCCAGCTTCAGCGCGGTTTGCACGTTGGCCGAATAAAACACACCCTCCACCGCCGCCGCATCCGGAGCGTGCTCCCGCAACAGCGCGCGCAACTCGTTGCCGATCTTGAGCAGCCGCTTTTCAAACGGCCATTGCGTGCTGGTGCGGATCACCCCCGCGACCACCATCGTGTGCCGGCATCCGTCGCTGTCGATGACGCCGTACCCGGTGCGCGCCGACCCGCAATCGATGCCGAGCACCCGCACGTTACCGCTCGAGGGCCTCCATCTCCTTCTCGTCGATATCGAAGTTGGAGTAGACGTTCTGCACGTCCTCGTGCTCTTCCAGCGCATCGTTCAGCCGCAGCATGCCCGCCGCATTCTTGCCCTCCAGCCTTACCAGGTTCTTCGGAACCATGCCAATCGAAGCGTCCTCGACCGGAATGCCCGCCGCCTCCAGAGCCTTGAGCACCGCTTCGTGCGCTTCCGGAGCGGAAAGAATCTCCCAGCTTTCGCCTTCCTGGCGCAGATCGTCACCGCCCGCTTCCAGCGCCACGTTCATGAGCTGGTCTTCGCCCGCCTTTTCGCCGGCGACGTAAATCTGGCTTTTGCGCTCGAACATCCAGGCGACGCAGCCCTGCTCGCCCAGGTTGCCGCCGTTCTTCGAGAAGACGTGGCGGAGCTCGCTCACCGTCCGGTTGCGGTTGTCGGTGGCCACGTTCACCAGCACCGCCGCCCCGCCCGGCCCGTAGCCTTCAAACATCACTTCTTCGATCTGCCCGCCCTCGATCTCGCCGGTGCCGCGCATGATCGCCTTCTTGATGTTGTCCGACGGCATGCTCGCCGCCTTGGCCGCCAGCACTGCGCTGCGCAACCGGGGATTTCCGTCCGGGTCGCCGCCGCTGCGCGCGGCAATGGTGATTTCCTTGATGATGCGCGTAAACGCTTTCCCGCGCTTCGCGTCCGTAGCCGCCTTCTTGTGCTTGATGGTGGCCCACTTGGAATGGCCTGACATGGTGCAACCTCGGAGTGACCCGGCCTCACGCGGCCGGGAAAGAACTTGCTTATGAATTCAACTCATTGAGAATAGCAGAATGGCCCGGCGCGCTCAAGGCAAGCCTCCGCGCCTCTATGTCTTGAGGCTCGCCAGCGCGGCCGGCGGCGGCCCGCTCATCCGGCACAAGTATGAGCCGAACTGAATAGCGCTTCCCTTCCCCTTCTACCACACCCTGCACGCGTTGGCGCGCACCATCGGCTGGCCTGCCTTGCAGGAAAACGCCTGCTCGAACTCGGGCATGTTTTCGACCACACCGTTCACCCGTTCCTGGGCCGGCGAATGCGGGTCGGTCTTGACCTGCAGGTGCAGCGCTTCGTCCCGCTCGTTTTCGCACCACACCTGGCCGAAGGCCAGAAACAGCCGCTGCTCGGGGGTGAAGCCGTCGATTTTCCGGCGGCTGCCGTCGATGCTGTTCAACAGCGCCATCAGTGCAATCCGCACGCCGCCGTTATCCGCCGTGTTCTCGCCCAGCGTGAGCTTGCCGTTCACCGTCACGCCCGGCGCCACCTCGAACCCGGAGTATTCGCGCTCGATGCAAGCCGCGCGCGTTTCGAATTCCTTGGCGTCCTGCGGCGTCCACCAGTCGCGCAGGTTGCCCTTGGCGTCGAACTGCCGGCCCTCATCGTCGAAACCGTGTGTCAGCTCATGGCCGATCACCGCGCCGATGGCGCCGAAGTTCACCGCATCGTCCATTGCGTTGTCGTAAAACGGCGGCTGCAGAATGCCCGCCGGAAAGTTGATGTCGTTCATCAATGGGTCGTAATACGCGTTCACCGTGGGCGGCGTCATGCCCCATTCCTGGCGGTCCACCGGCTTGCCGATCTTGTTCAACTGCCGGTTGAACTCGAATGCCTCGGCGCGCATCGTGTCGCCCACCGGATCGTCGCGGCGGATGGTCACGCTCGAATAGTCGCGCCAGTGGTCCGGGTAGCCGATCTTGTTGGCGACCGCGTGCAGCTTCACCAGCGCCTGCTGCCTGGTCGCCGCCGTCATCCAGGGCAATTGTTCCAGGTCCTGCCCGAGCGCCTTTTCAAGCGCCTCCACCATCTTCAGGGTTCGCGCCTTGCCCTCGGCGCCGAACGTCTTTTCCACGAATTCCTTTCCCAGGGCCTCGCCCAGCTCGCCGTCGGTGAAATCCACGCAGCGCTTCCAGCGCGGCCGCATCTCGGTGGTGCCGGTCAGCGTTCTGCCGAAAAACTCGAAATTTTCTTTGACGAACGCGGCCGGCAGCAGGCGCGCCTCGGCATGCAGCAGGTGCCAGGTGAGATATGTCTTCCAATCCTCCAGGCTGAACCGCCCGATGGCCCCGTTCAGCGTCTGGAAGAAAACCGGCCACACTACGTCGATGGCCGCAAATTCCGGCGAACCGCTCGCGCGCAGGTACTCTTTCCAGTGAAACACCGGGCTCAGCGCTTCCATTTCCTGCGTGCTCATCTTGTGATAAATCTTTTCCGGGTCGCGCCGCGACACGTTGTCGAGCGAACCTTGCGCGAGCGCGGTTTCCATTTTCATCACCGTCTCCGCGCCGGCCTTGGCCTCGGCCGGCGTCTCGCCGGCCAGCTCGAACATGCGGGCCACGTGCTCGGTGTATTTACGGCGCAATTCCTCGCTGCGCGCGTCCTGCTTCAGGTAGTAATCGCGTTCCGGCAGCCCCAAACCGCCTTGATCGACTTGCGCGATCACCTGGTTGGAGTCCTTGAAATCCTGTCCGGAGCCGAATTCGAACATCACCTCTACGCCGCCGCGCTGCAGGCGCGCGACCACGGCGGCTAGTTGTGCCTTGTTCTTCAAGCCGCGGATTTGCGCCAGCTCGTCTGCGAGCGGCTTCAGCCCGGCGGCCTCCACCGCCTTTTCATCCATGCAAGCCGCGTAGTAATCGCCGATCAGGCGGGTGGTCACGTCGCGGCCCGCATCCGGCTTGCTGGCTGCCTCCAGAATCTGGCGCAGCACGTCGCGGTTGTGCTCTTCCACCTGGCCGAAACGGCCCCACCGCGCCTGATCGGCGGGAATCGGATTGTTCTTCATCCAACTGCCGCACGCGTACTGGTAGAAATTCACGCACGGATTGGCGCTGGCGTCGATGTTCTTCACGCTGAACTCGAGCGCACTCACCGGCTTTTCCGGCGCCTGCCCCAAGAGGCTCCAGGCCGCCAGCGGGAGAATCAATAAGAACTTGTGCAAAGCGCACACTCCTTCTCTATCACTCTAACTTGCAGCGCCGCCTGCCGGAGGCTCTCACGGCTCGCGCCGCTTGGCGGTTACGAATTCGATCTCCTGCTGCTTGGGGATGCCGGGCTCGAAGCACCGGCGGCAGCGCGCTTCGTACATATCGGCGGTGCCCACCACAATCAGGTCATCGGAGCCGCGCAGCCGCTGCGTATGCTTGGCCGGATTGCCGCAACGGACGCACACGGCCAGCGTCTTGGTGATAGATTCGGCCTGCGCCAGCAGATCCGGAATCGGCGCGAACGGCCGCCCCAGGTAGTCCGTATCCAGGCCGGCGACGATCACCTGCTTGCCGCTGTCGGCCAGCCTTCCCGTCACCTCCACCAACTCCGGGCCCATGAAGTTCGCTTCGTCCACGCCCACCACTTCGGCGCGCCAATCGATCCGCTCCAGTATCTCGGCCGCGCCCGAAACCACTTGCGAATGCAAGCGCAGGTCGCCGTGAGAGACGATCTCTTCGGCCGAGTAGCGGTCGTCGAGCACCGGTTTGAACACGGCCACCCGCTTGCGCGCGATCATGGCGCGCCGCAGGCGGCGGATCAGCTCCTCGCTCTTGCCCGAAAACATGGGGCCGCAAATCACTTCAATCCAGCCGGCGTTGCCCGTGATGATATCCATACGAACCGTTCAGCATCCCACAGTTAGAGCTCCGCCGCCACTGCCGTCACGCGCTCCTCCAGCGCTTCGAGGCCGCCCGCGAAAAAGTGGTCCGCGGCTTCGATCCACACGATGCGTTTCGGCGCGGCCCACCGGGCGAAGGCGGCTTCCAGTTCGGCGCGCGGCCCGTATTGGTCGTGCGTGCTCTGCACGAAAACCTTCGGTGTCGCGCAGCGTTCCAGGTACTCCGCGGCGCCCATGGCGGTCGGGAATCCGGCGGCGAGAAGAAAACGCGCGCCGCCGGTTTCGCATCCCAGGCGCGTGATCACCCGCGCGCCGAAGGAAAAACCGGCCAGCGCGTGCGGCAGCCCGGGGTGCCGCGTGCGCAGCCACTCGAGGGCCGCGCGGGCGTCTTCGATTTCGCCCTCCAGGTTCCCGTACTCGCCCTGGCTGCGGCCCACCCCGCGATAATTGAACCGCAGCACCGCGAGACCGGCGCGGCGCAATCCGCGCGCCAGCCGGTAGACCACTTTGTTGTGCAGCGTGCCGCCGTGCTGCGGGTGCGGATGGCAGACCACCGCCGCGCACCACGGGTCGCGGTCGTGCGGCTCTTCGAGCAGTGCTTCCAAGCGGCCCTCCGGCCCGGCGATTTCGTGCGATTCAATGCGGCGAGTCATGGGCGGTCGAGGTCTAGAGCTTTACCGGGAAGCTATGATCATGGATGATGTTTTCGGAGAAGACAGATTCATTCGAAATGAACCGTCTCAATGATTGACAGCAGGGGCAAAATGCCGTCGTGTGGAGGCGGCTGGGCCTGATCGGCATCAGATCCCGCCAATAAAGTCAGAATTGTGCATTCGCGGGGCTGAAGGACATCAACGGTCCAATGGCACGCTGCCCGCCCGCACGACACACATACGGGAGTCCGGTTCCCGTTGACGAACACGAAACTGAGTGACCTGCATGACATGCGCAAGGATTTCAATCTCTGCGACACAGTTTGCGGAGTTGCGCCGCCGCGATTCACTATGAAGCGCAGCACCACTGTTCCAGGATTCAGCTTCGTGTCCCTGATTAGATCCACTATCAATTCGGCGTCTTGCAGGCCGAATTCTTGAGGATCGCGTTCGTGAACTCGCAAGGACGGCGGATGCCGGAAGGAAAGCCCAGTTGCGGCGCTGCGGTACAAAGCCCAGCCATCAGTCGCGACCCGGCTGTCCGCTGCGGTGGCGGCACAGGCCACCATTAGAATAAGGGTGGTCGCAATCATCTCGCTTCTACTGCCAAAGTACCTAAACGATATCTTACACTTAATCCACGCGGTTACATCCGGAATCCGATTCGGATTGTAGAGCCGCACCGCCGGCCCGCCGCCGCTAATTCGTGCGGTAGTTCGTGAACTGCATGTCGAGTCCGAAATCGGCCGCCCGCAACAGTTGAATCGCCTGCTGCAAGGTGTCGCGGTCGCGCCCGGAAACACGCACGAAGTCGCCCTGGATGGAAGCTTGCACCTTCAGCTTCCCGTCTTTGATCTTCTTTACGATTTCGCGCGCCTTTTCGGTCGGGATGCCCTGTTGCAGCGTCACTTCCTGGCGCACGGTCGACCCCGCCGCCGGCGTCACCGTCCCGAAGCTCAGGTTCTTCAGCGGCACCTTGCGCTTCACCAGCTTCGATTCCAGAATGTCCACCACCGCCTTGAGCTTGAACTCGTCCTTGCTTGCCAGCACCAGCTTGTTGTCTTTTTCGTTCAACTCGATCGAGGAATGAGAGTCCTTCAAGTCGTAGCGCTGCTGAATTTCCTTCTGCGCCTGCTGGATGGCGTTCAGCACTTCCGGCATTTCGATTTTCGAGACCACATCAAAGCTGTTATCGGGCATAGTCTATTCGGGCGGGCCCGGCTCTTCCGGGCCGGACGGGAAATCCAGGCCCAGGATCGACCCCGGGCGGCGACGCAGCGGCGTCACCCGGCGCGCGGGTTCCGGCCAGGGACTCTGGTCACTCGCCGTTTCCGGCTCCGCCGGCGCCGCCTCTTCCATCACATTCTCATCCGCCGATGGCGCGCCCGCCAGCAGAGCCGCCGAGCGACTCGGCTCCTGGTTTTCGAGCGCCGCGAGCACGTGCCGGGAGATTTCCTCCACCATGCGCTCCATCGAAGCATCGAGCGCGATCGTCACCGCGGCGCGCACCTGCTCGGCATCCACCACGGCTACAAAAGGCACCGCCGGCGGCGCCTCTTCCGCAGCGGTGTGGCGATCGCCGGGCCCGGCGTCCGGATATTGGCTGCGCGCCGCCTGCGCCGCTTCGGCCAACGGCTTCACCGCCGCCACCAGCGCCGAGGCTTCGAACGGCTTGTGCAGCACGGCGTCCGCCTCAACCCGCTGGGCTTGCGCCTCGTCCACCTTTTCCAGCACGCCCGCGGTAAGGATCACGCCCACGTGCCGGTGCTGCGGGCTCATCTTGATGTACTGGCAGACGTCGTAGCCGTTGCGGCCGGGCATCACCGTGTCCGCCACGATCACGTCCGGATCCACGTCCTGCAGCCGGATGAGCGCCGCTTCGGCGTTGCTGACGGTGACCACCTCGTAGCCTTCCTCGGCCAGGATGCGCTCGCCCATCCGCTGGGCGTGCGGGCTGTCATCCACCAGCAAAACGCGGCTCATTGCTTGATGTTACTACCTCCGGCGTCCGCCGGCTGCGGCTGCGCTTGGGACGCCGTTGGCGCGGTGGTTTCTTTCTTCTTCTTCTTGCTCTTGGCCTGCTTTTCCAGCGCCTTCTTCCGCTCCTTGGCGGCCTGTTCCTGCTTCTTCCGCAGCATGTCTTGCTGTCTCTTCAGCAGCTTGGCCTGCTCCCGCGCGGAAATCTTGCCGGTGTGGTTCTGGGGCAGCGAAGCATCGGGAGCGCCCGGGGCGTTAGTGACGGCTGGCTTCTCACCCGCGCCGGTCTTGCCGTTTGCCGCGCCGGCGGCCGGCGCCTGCGCCGCCTCAGGCTGGTTGAGCCGAGCGTCCGGCGCGGTGTCAATCAGCTTGCTGTCGTTCACCGTGGATGCCGTCACATCGCTGCCGCCGCCGCTGGCGGTGACGCCGGTTGTGCCGGGCACCTCGCCGCCCTTGGCTGCTACCGGTATGCTCATCGGCATGTAGGGCTTGAGCGTCTCCATCCGCGGCGATCCGGACTTGGCCGTGTCCGTGATATCGGGATGCGCGCTGAACGGCCCCCAAACCTTGCTCAGCAGGCTCCGCCTGGAACGGTTCTCCAACTCGTATTTCTGGCGCGCATAAGCCACCGGGTCGGCCTCCGGTACCGGCCGGTTCATGGCTTTCAGTTGGCTCGCCGCGTCGCTTGCGTGCGGGCTCAACGGGTACTCGCGCACCAGTTTGGTGTATGCCGCCGCTTGCTGGTCCTCAAACCGGTCGCCCATACGATGATAGGAATCGGCCTCCAGCATCAGCGCATCATCCGAGCGGCTGTACAGCGGGAACTGGTCCGTCAGCGCAGAAAGGCGGTTGGCGGCCGCCGGGAAGCTGCCCTTGCTGCGGTAGTAAAACGACCCCACGCGGTATTCCGCATCCGCCAGAACCTCCTGCGCCGTGCGCAGGTACTGCTGCGCGTCGGGGGCGAACTTGCTGTTCGGAAACTGCACCAGAAGCTGCCGGCATTCCTCTTCCGCGCGCCGCGCGTGCGTCAGGTCGCGGTCGGCCTTGTCCATTTGCTGGTACTGCATTTTGCAGACTTTTTCCTGGGCCTCGGCGGCTTCCTCCATTTGCGGATAGAACAGGATGAAATCCTTGTACTCGGCCTCGGCCTCCGCAAAACCGTGGCTGCCGCCTTCGCGATACCAGCTATCGGCCACAGCCAGCTTGGCTTTCGCCAAATACTCGCTGGTGTCGTAGGTGTTCATCAGCGTTTGCAGCGTCAGCCGCGCCTGCTCGTAGCGGGCGTGTTCAATGTCGTCGACGGCCCGGTCGAACAGCACCTTGTCGGGCTGCTGGGTGTCCTTGGAGATGGGATTTTCGTACCTCTTCTTCCTGCAACCGGGAGCCAGCACCAGGACGCACATCACTGCCACCACGGCAGCCGGACGGATGACATTTCGCGGCATAAAGGATTCCAGTTTCACTTCACTTCTCCAGCAATTCTTCGCCGGCGGTCTTCCGCCGCCGTGATCATCAACACTGAATGGCGGTTGCCTGGGCGGCAATTTCGCGCATCTCGCGCGTGGTGGCTTCAGGGCTCGCACTGTGAAAGATGGCCGACCCTGTGACGATCCATTCACACCCCGCACGCACTACTTCGGCCAGGTTCTCCGGGTGGACTCCGCCATCGATTTCGATCGGGAAAGCTAACTTCTTTTCACGCCGCATGCGCTCCAGCTTGCGCGCCTTTTCGAGCACATACGGAATCAGCTTCTGGCCGCCCCAGCCCGGGTTTACACTCATTAGCAGCACGTAGTCGGCCACTTCCAGCACATCTTCCAGCATCGCCACCGAGGTGGCCGGGTTCAACACCACTCCCGCCATGGCGCCCGCATCCTTGATCATGGTCAGCGTGGCGTCCAGGTGCTGGCACGCCTCATAATGCACCGAAACCGAGTTGGCGCCCGCCTCGATAAAGGCCTTGGCGTACTGCTCCGGACGCTCGATCATGAGGTGGCAATCCAGGTGGGCGCGCGTTGTTTTGCGAATCGATTCGACCACCGGCGGCCCAATCGTCATATTGGGGACAAAATGGCCGTCCATCACGTCGAGATGGAGGATGGTGGCCCCCCCGCGCTCCACCGAGGCGATTTCCTCGGCCAAGCGCGCGAAGTCCGCGGACAGAATTGAGGGAACGATTTCAATCATGTGCGGGTTCTTCCGATTTTATCACAGCGGCCCAGAAACCATCGCCCGCGTCGCGCCCCGGAAGCCGCTCCCACACGGTAACGGCGCGCCCCGGCGCGGCCTCCGCTACCACTTCTTGGTTCTCCTCCGGCTCCAGCGAGCAGGTGGAATACACCAGCCGCCCGCCCGGCGCCAGCGCAGCCAGCGCGTTTCGCAGGAGCGCCGTCTGGCGGCCGCGCAGATCAATGAGATCGTCCGGCCGCAAGCGCCACTTGATTTCCGGATTGCGCCCCAGCGTCCCCGTCCCCGAGCACGGGGCATCCACCAGGATGCGTTCGAAGTGGCGCGCCAGCGGCAGCGGCCGCGTGCCATCCAAAACCACTAAGTCGGCGGCGAGCGAGCGCAGAGCGCGCAAACGATGCAAGTGCAGATCGCAAGCCACCGCGCGCACTCCGGCTTCGAGCGCCTGCGCCGTCTTGTTGCCTGGCGCCGCGCACAAATCGAGAAAGCTGTGTCCCGGCTTCAGCTCGAGCAGTGGCACGATGGATTGCGAGCCGATGTCCTGGAAGCGTGTGCCCGCGGCGGAAACGCGCACGTACTTTTGGGGCTCTTCGAGCGCGGCCAGCGCGATGGCGCGCGCGGCATCCGGTCCGTGGTGCCGCTCCCAGCGATCGAGCAGCCACTCCGGGCAGGAGAGCTCCACTTCGCGCGTGGGCCACGGCACCGGCTCTCGATCCACTTTGCGCAGCACCGCGTTCACCATCCCCGCCGCCGACCGCTTGCGCGCCCGCTTCACCAGCTCCACGCTCTCCGCCACCGCCGCGTGCGCCGGAACGCGCTCCAGGTAACGAAGCTGATAGATGCCCATGCGCAGCGCCAGCCGCACTTCCACGTCCAGTCGCCGAGGCCCGCCGAAGTGTTCGATCAGGAAATCGAGCTGCGCCCGATACCGCAACACACCGAAGACGATCTCGGAAGCGAGGCCCGCATCGCGCGTATCGAGCGCCGCCGTCGCCGCCAGCAGCAGGTCGGACGCCCAGCCGCCGCCCTCCACTCTGCGAAGCACGGCAAACGCGGTCTGGCGGGCAGGTGCAATTGTCATTCCATCGGCAGCGTAGCAGATGTGTGCGGGCGCAGTGTGGACAGGCGCTTTCGCCGGTCGACCGGAGTTTCTACATCTCCGGGCGTTCGGCGACGACTCGCCCCGCCCACCCGCTCGTGCTGTCTTGTATCAGGGCATGGCTTCAGCCGTGCCGAAAAATGCGGCTCCCTGGAGGCTTTAGCCGCTGCCGCTTTTTCCTTGCCGTGTAGATAAAGCAATGCGTGAATTCCAAGCGTGCGCCGGCGACTCCAGCTTTCACCGGGTTCGCTGCAATGTGTCCCCGGTGCTGCCAAGGCTTTGCCGGCTCTCGACTCGCTGTTCGGAGAACCCGCGTCGGCAGGTTGGGACAATCCTCAGGGGCTGAAGCCCGACTGCTTACTACGCTTCTGCGGCACGGCTGAAGCCGTGCCCTGATACACAACGAGTCTGCAGCTACACCGTGGAACTTCGCGCGGACCGGATTCCCGCGCACTCGGAAATGTAGAAACTCCAGAGACGGGCGCTTTCGCCTGTCGACCGGCTTTCTGCGGTTCACCAGCAAGCGCCTGCGCAAAACTTACTGGACGGTGTAGTTGTTTTGGCTGTCCGCGGGTCTTAGTAGCGTAGGAAGTCGCGTTTGGGGTGAACCGCGCTGCGGGCCGCCGGCGGCGGGGAATGGGTCGTTGCCGGCGGCGCCGCTGAACTGCGCCGGCGCAAGCGCCATCGGTTCACGAATTGATCCAGCGAGCAAGCGCAGCAAGCTGCCGCATTGGGTTGCGAAGCTACACGTGTGTGTCGCTGGTGCCCGCGAGGTTTGACCTCCGGGATGGCAAAGTCACTGCAATTGGAGTGGACCGCCAATTGCTTTATCTAATAGACGTGTCTTCGGACAAGTATGTCTAACCTTAACCACGCAGTAATTCTAAGTTTCATGTTATCGATGCCCCTGATGGCGCAATCCACCTGCACGGGCGTGAACTTTCTCAACGCCAAAACCGTCAACCTGAAACCAAGCGCCACATCGCACATCAACGTGGTCCGCCAGAGTGACGGCAGTTACACCGGATTCGAAGTGGCCGACACAGCACCATACCGCGTCATATCGATTACGCCTCACTTTGAAATGCAGTTCGGCGCCTGCCTCCATCACGGGTTTCCAACCTCGCCGGTGGTCACTCCGCCGCTTGCGAATCCGCCGGGAGCGGGGTCACAGTCGGTGGTTTCGGAGATTACTCCCTCCGGGCAGTACTTGGTCGCGAGCGTTGGCGGCGCGGGCGACTATGGTCCCGAGACAATCTATTTCGACATCTTCGACAGCGGGCTCCAGTTGGTCTCCGAAACCACTTTTTCGTCGAGCACCGCGGGCGAGGTGTTTTACAGCCTCGCGCTTGCGGACATGAACGGAGACGGAAAGGCGGACCTGGTCGCGGTTTCCGAAATTCCGACCGGACATGGATTCGGGTTCCCGGGCGTGTGGGTGTTTCCTGGAAACGGGGACGGCACGTTCCAAACCGGCAAGCGGCAGGCTCTTACCGCGACTCCTTTGCGGGGCCCCGTGTCGTTTGCAGTGGGCGATCTCAACAACGATGGAAAGCCGGACCTCGTCATTAGCTTCGTCGACCTGCCTCTTGTCATCGCTCTCAACAACGGAGATGGCACCTTCAACCAGTTGTCCGCGACCAGTCCGCTTTCTTCAATCCTCCTGGGCGGATCGATTGCCCTCGCCGACCTGAACGGCGACGGAAAGCTGGACCTGATCTTCGCGCCCTCGCCGACGGCAGGTGCGCCCAACGTGCAGGTTTCCTTGGGAAATGGCGATGGCACCTTTCAAAGTTTCCAGTCCTTTCCAGCCCTGACTGGCTCCGGCGATGCCACAGTCGCAGTGGGAGACGTGAATGGCGACGGCATTCCCGACATCGTAACCGCCGGGGGATCGATTCTATTTGGCGACGGCACAGGCGGCTTCCCCACCCGCAGGGACTATGTAATCGAGGGAAGCGGCTCCGTCATGCTCGCCGATTTCGACGGGGACGGCAAATCTGACATCATCGTCGGCACCGGCAATCCCACTTTCCTGTCCGGCATTGCGAATCCCTTTTCCGCGGCTGAAAATCCCGCGGCCTCGTCCACCATTCCCACTCTAACCGTTCTCTTCGGCCAGGGCGGCGGCGAATTCCTGGCAGCGCCCGTTGCTTTAACAGGTTCGAACCCACTCATCGCGACCGCCGATTTTGATGGCGACGGCATTCCGGACCTCGTTACCGCGGATGGCAGCGCTAACTTGACCATCCTGAAGGGAAAAGGCAACGGCGAATTCTCGCCTGTTTTCGTTTATAACTTTGAGGACGGTTTCCCGGGGTCCCTGGCCGTGGCGGATTTCAACCACGATGGCACGCCCGATGTGGCCGTGTTCCTGCCGAGCCGCTACCCGGTCGAAGTGTTGCTGTTCCTGGGTAAGGGCGATGGCACTCTCGCGGCCCCGCTTGTGCTATCGGCGCCCGATGCCGTTTTTAATGGCTCCCCAAGCTTTCTCGGCGCCGTCGATCTGAATGGCGACGGAATCCCGGATCTGGCTGTAGTGGCTCAAGACGCGATATGGGTGTGGATCGGTAAAGGAGACGGGACCTTTTCCGCGCCGGCGTCGTATCCCGTTCAGGGAGCGTATGGCGCGCTTGCTTTCGGCGACTTCAACGGCGACGGGAAGGTTGATGTCGCCGTCGCCACTGCCAACCAAGGTCAGAGTGCGATCGCGTTGCTGCTGGGCAAAGGCGATGGAACATTCCTTGCCGCAAGTTCAATTTCGATTCCCGTGCCGTCCAACCCTCCTGCTGGGTCCTTTGCCCACGGAGCGGAAAATCTGGTTGCGGCAGACCTCAATGGCGACGGACGGCTCGATCTTGCCTCGATCCTCATCGACAACTCTGGCAACGGCCTCGGCATCGCGATTCTCCTCGGCAAGGGCGACGGCACATTCCAGACGCCGGCCATCCTTCTGGAAACTGCGTACAGCCTCGCTGCGGCCGATCTGAAGGGCGACGGGATTCCCGACCTGGTTCTGAGCGGCGCGCCGAATGGAACCGTCGTATTGCTCGGAAACGGAGATGGCACCTTCCAGCCGGAGACGCAGATCTCATCCACCACCCTGCAGAGCCTAGTCATAGCGGACTTCAATCGAGACGGATCGCCGGACGTGGCTGGCAGCCTGCCGAACGGCGTGGCGACATTTCTGAATCTGTCGCAGCCGCTTCCGCCGTTGGCGGTTGTGTCCGGGGCAAGCTTTGCGCTAGGCCCATTGGCTGCGGACACCGTCGCCAGCGGTTTCGGCAAAGATCTCGCGACGGCAACCGCGGCTGCCACGACGCTTTCTCTGCCCACCAACCTCGCTGGAACCACCGTCACCGTCGAGGATTCCGCCGGCGTCAGCCGGCCCGCGCCACTCTACTTCGTCTCGCGGCAGCAGGTGAATTTTCTGATCCCGGCCGCGACCGCGCTCGGCAAGGCCACCATCACGGTCACTTCCGGAGATGGCAAGGCGGTCGGCGCTACAACCAGCATCGTCGAATTTTCGCCCGCGCTCTTTACGGTGGGTTTTGACGGTATCGCCGCCGCCTACGTGGTTCGGGTGGCGCCGGGAGGCGCGCAGACGATAGAGCCGGTCTTCACCGCACAGTCGGGGCAAGTCGTGCCTGTGCCCATCGATCTGACTTCACCGGGCCAAGTCTACCTGATCCTGTTCGGGACCGGCCTTGATGCCGCCAGCGCCGCTTCGGCGGTGGTGAACGTACAAGGCGTCAGCACCACTGTTACTTACGCAGGCTCGCAGCAGCAGTACCCGGGTCTCGACCAGGTCAACGTACTGCTACCCCCGTCGCTGGCCGGCAGCGGCCTGGTCAGCGTGGTTTTGACGGTGGCTGGAACGCCGGCCAACACGGTCTACGTATCCCTGCAATAAGCCACGCACTCGAACCGGCGGCACGAGGAAATTCGAAAACACTTGCGAGCGTGCCTGATCACTTGACAGGCGCGCCACTGCGGCTCCATAATAAGACATCTTAGTAAGGGGTCTTGGCATGGCGCGACAGGACGCATTGCAGGGATCGCTTCCGCTGCTGGTATTGAAGATTCTCGCCCGCCGCGGGCCGCTCCACGGCTACGGCATCGCCGTTCAGATCGAAGCTATGTCGGAGGATATCCTGCGGGTAGAAGAGGGCTCGCTCTATCCGGCGCTGCATCGCATGGAAGAGGCTGGCTGGATCAAGGCGAAATGGGCCACTACCCCGAGCAACCGCCGCGCGCGGGCGTATGACATCACCGCCGCCGGTCGGAAGCAATTAGAAGGCGAAGAAAGCCGCTGGCGCTCGATCACCGCGGCGGTGGACGCGGTTTTGGAGCAGGCGTAGGCGCGGCAGCGGCTCATCGGAGCCGCGACCGTTAGGGAGCGGTTGGCGCAAGGTCAAAACAGGAGAAATCGATGTCCTGGCTATCGCGATTGACGAATGCGTTCCGGCCCGACCGGCTGGATGGCGAACTCGAGGAGGAGCTGCGCTTTCATCTGGAAACGCGCGCGAAGGAAGCCATCCGCCGCGGCATGAATCCGCAAGATGCCGCCCGGGAGGCGCGGCTTCGCTTGGGCAATCCACTGCACACGCGCGAGACCAGCCGCGATGCGAGGCTGATACCGTGGCTGGAATCGTTGCTTAAGGACGTGCGCTTCGGCTTCCGCATGCTGCGTAAAGACAGCGCCGTGACGGCGGCCGCGCTGGCATCGCTGGCGCTGGCGATCGGCGCCTCGCTGGCCGCTTTCGCGCTGGTCGACGCGCTGCTCCTACGCCCGCTGCCGGTATACCAGCCCGATCGGCTGGTTCGCTTGACAACCACGGACGAAAGCGACCCGCACCCGAACCAAACCTTCAACTATCCTCTTTTCGAGCGTTGCCGCCTGGCTACGCGCGGACAAGTGGAACTTTTCGCCATGACCAACCAGTTTCCCGAGCCGGTCGAGTTTGCTAAGTCGGGAGGCCGCGAGGAACAGGCTCGGGTGCAATACGTCTCGGGGAACGCTCTGCCCTCGCTCGGCATTCGGCCGGCCTTGGGCCGCCTGCTGACTCCCAGCGACGACCTGCGCCCCGGCGCCCACCCGGTGGCCGTGGCCAGCTACAACTTCTGGATGCGCCGCTTCGGCGGCGACCCTTCCATATTGGGGCAATGGTTCAGCCGGCAATGGTTCAGCGACGGAACCAGGCAGTTTCAGATCGTCGGCGTGACTGAGAAAGGGTTCACCGGCGTCGAGCCTGGCATCAGCACCGATCTCTGGGTGCCGACCATGATGTGGTGGAATCCGAAAGATCTGTCGAACTCGGGCACTTACTGGTTCAGCGTGCTGGGAAGGCTGAGGCCGGGAGTGACGGCGGAAGCGGTCCGTCCGGCCTTGCAGGCCGTGTACACGAATTTCCTTCGTGAGCAAGCGACGGGATTTCGCGCGGACGAATCCCGCACACTCGTCGATCGTTTCCTACGCGGCCGCCTGCACGTGCTGCCCGCCCCAAGCGGCCCGTCACGATTGCGCGAGACATTCGCGCGGCCGCTGTGGATTCTGGCCGCGGTGGCCGGCTTGCTTCTGCTCATCGCCTGCTCCAACCTGGCGAACCTGTTCACGGCGCGCGCGCTGGCGCGGGAGCGCGAGATGGCGCTGCGGATCTCGATCGGCGCCGGTCGCGCGCGCCTGATGCGACAATTGCTGGTGGAAGGCCTGTTGCTGGCCTCCGCCGCGAGTTTGCTCGCGGCAGCGTTCGCGGCGATTGCCGCACCCGCCATCGTCGGACTGCTGAGCAAATCGGACAACCAGGTCTGCCTGGATCTCCATCCGGACTGGCGAATGACGGCCTTTCTGCTACTGGCTTGCGCCACGGCCACGCTGCTGTTCGCCCTGCTGCCGGCGTTGCGGGCATCCGCCGTGTCTCCTCACGAAGCACTGAAGTCCGGCGGCAGTAAACAGTCTGCCCAAACCAACACGCTCCGGCCCATGCTGGCCGCTCAAATCGCATTCAGCTTTGTAGTTCTGTTCGTCGGCGGTCTGCTGCTGTTGTCGTTCCGCCAGTTGACGCACGTCGATCTAGGCTTCGACAGAAACGGGGTCGTACTCATCGACGTGCGTACTACGAATCCGGACATCTTTGCCACGCACACGCCGGCCGGCCGCATCGCCGCGCTTCAGTTGCTGGACCGCGTCCGCGAGCTTCCGGGCGTGCGTAACGCGGCGATGTGCGAATTCGGATTCTTCACGGGTTCGTGGATGACCGAAAATGTGCGGGTCCCCGGACGCGCGCCCGGCGACGACGGCGTAAACGCCGTACCCGTCTCGCCGGGATTCCTCGAAACCATGGGCGTGCGATTGTTGGAGGGCTGTTCCTTCACGCCACGCGACGTGACGTCGGCGTCTTCGGTCGTGCTGGTGAATCAGGCCTTCGCGCGCCGCTACTACCCGGGGGAAGATCCGATCGGCAAGCGCTTCGCGTTCGCCGAAAAAGACCGGGACCTTCCGCAAGACATCATTGGCGTTGTTCAGGATGTTCGCCTGCAGAGCGTTCGCGACCCGGCGCCGCCCAACTTGTTCGAGCCGATGCGCGCTCTTTCCGGGACCCTCGCGGTGCGCACGGATGGCGATCCATGGAGAGTGGTGCCGCTGGTGCGGCAACAGATCCGCAGCTTCGGCCATTCCCTTCGTGACGGCGACGTGACGCTGCAATCCACGCTGGTGGATGACGCCCTGGTGCGCGAGCGATTGCTGGCGTTGCTAGCTGGCTTCTTCGCCCTGGCGGCGGTAGCGCTGGCGGGCGTAGGCCTGTATGGCGTGCTTAGTTACTCGGTGTTGCGGCGGACCAAAGAAATCGGCATCCGCATGGCTCTCGGCGCGAAGCAGGCGTCGGTGGTGCGGCTGGTAATCCGCGAAATTGTCACGGCCGCCGCCATCGGGCTGGCCGCCGGCCTTGTGCTTGGCCGACTGCTGGCGCGCCCCATGGAGAGCCTGCTTTACGAAGTGAAGGCGAGCGATTTCTGGAGCCTCGCCTTGCCGGTCGCACTTCTGCTGGCTGCCGCCACACTCGCCGCGCTTCGGCCCGCCTGGCGCGCTGCCAAGGTGGAACCCGCAGTCGCGCTTCGGAACGAGTGAAGGCCGCGCGTCAAGCCCCTACGTCCCCGTGACAATGCCGCCATCGACGCTGAGCACGATGCCGCTGACGAACGACGCTGCGTCCGAGGCCAGCCACAGGTACGCGTTGGCGATATCTTCGGGCTGCCCCATGCGGCCCAGCGGCGTGTGCGCGCGCATGCCCTCGAGTATCTTCTCGGGCATGGCCTTTATCATTTCGGTGGCGATGAAGCCCGGCGCCACGGCGTTGACGCGAATCCGGTACTTGCCGAGCTCCCGCGCCCACACGCGCGTCATCCCGATTACGCCCGCTTTGCTGGCAACATAATTCGTCTGCCCGAAATTGCCGTACAGGCCGACCACGCTGGAGGCGTTCAGAATTACCCCGCCCGCACCCGCCTGGATCATGCGCGCGGCAGCGGCCCGCGTGGCCACGAACACGCCGCGCAGGTTCACCGCCAGCACGGCGTCAAACTGCTCGTCGCTCATCGTGCCGGCAATGGCGCCTTCCTTGAATTTGACGAGCTGCCCATCGCGCAGAATGCCGGCATTGTTGATCAGCGCGTACACCGGCCCCAACGCGCGCGTTGTTTCCTCCAAGGCGCTTTCCACCGAGGCCGCGCTGGCGACATCCACTTTCTGAAAGATGCCGCCCGCTTCCGCCGCCGCCTCCTTCACGTCCCAGGAAGCGACCTTGCAGCCTTCCTCGGCGAAGCGCCGCGCCGTGGCCTTGCCGATACCCGCCGCCGCGCCGGTGACAATCGCGACTTTTCCAGCCAGTCCGGTTTCAATCATGACATTCTATTATCTCCGGGCCGCCACCCCGCTGCGCCGGGCGGCCTCACTATCTAATCGCTCGGCCAAATCGTCGAGGCGGCATCGCCACTTGCAGCCTCTGTGGGCACGCCGCTTGACCCTGCCCGAAAGAGCAGGCTGACGGGCGAGACGCGCCCAGTGTAATCTGAAACTAGTGTCTCCCGTCCCCAAGAATCTGAAGGCAGTGTCTCCCGGTCCCAAGAAAAAGACCACGGAAACGCTGCGCAGCGCCTGGCCGCTGGTTCTGGAACTGGTGCGGCCGCGCCGCGCCCTGTTCGCCCTGGGCCTGTTCCTGACGCTGATCAACAGCGTCTGCGGTATTGTGCTGCCCGGTTCGACCAAATTCCTGATCGACAACGTCATCGGCAAACATCAGGTGAGACTGCTGATGCCGTTAGTGGCTGCGGTTCTGGTGGCGACGCTGATTCAGGGCGTCACATCCTATTCGCTCACCCAATTACTTTCCAAAGAGGCGCAGCGACTGATTGCGGAAATGCGCCGGCGGGTGCAGGAGCACATCGGCCGCCTGCCGGTGGCCTATTACGATTCGAACAAAACCGGCGCGCTGGTGTCCCGCATCATGACCGACGTGGAAGGCGTCCGCAACCTGGTGGGCACCGGTCTGGTGGACTTTGTGGGCGGAATCATGAAGGCGCTGTTTTCGCTTGCCGCTTTGGTCTACATCAGCCCGTTGCTCACCGGCCTGGCGCTGCTGTTTATCGGCGCTTTTTCTTTCGGGTTGAACAAGGCGTTTCGCCGCATCCGGCCGATCTTTCGCGAGCGCGGCAAGATCAACGCGGAAGTCACCGGCCGGCTTACCGAATCGCTGGCCGGCGTGCGCGTGGTGAAGGGCTATCACGCCGAAGCCGAGGAGGCCGGCGTGTTTGCGGCCGGCGTGCAGCGGCTGTTGGACAATGTGTTGAAGAGCCTCACCGCCATTTCGCTGATGAGCCTCTCCGCCACCGTGCTGATGGGCCTGGTGGGAGCCACCGTCATGTTTCTCGGCGCACGCGAGATTCTCGCCCACACGCTGACGCTCGGTGGCTTCATGAGCTTCACTGCTTTCCTGGCCTTCCTGGTGGCACCCATGTTCCAGGTGGTGGGCATCGGAACACAGATCACCGAAGCGCTGGCCGGCCTGGACCGCACGCAGGAGGTGCTGCATGAAAGGCCCGAAGACCAGGAACCGCGCCGCACCATCGCCATCGGGCCCATCCAGGGTTATCTCACGTTCGACCGCGTGACCTTCGCCTACGACCCAGGCAAGACGGTGCTGCATGACGTGAGCTTCGCCTCGGCCCCCGGCACGGTCACCGCGCTGGTAGGCCCGTCGGGCTCCGGGAAATCCACCATCATCAGCCTGATCGCCGCGTTTCACGAGCCCGACGAAGGAACCATCCTGGTGGATGGAACCGACCTGGCTGTGGTGCGCCTCGATTCCTACCGAACGCAGCTTGGCGTGGTCCTGCAAGACACGTTCCTGTTCGACGGCACCATCGCCGAGAACATCGCCTTTGCGCGGCCCGGCGCTTCGGAAGCAGAGATTCTGGAGGCCTGCCGTATCGCGCGTGTGGATGAGTTCGCGGAGAAATTCGAAAAGAAGTACGACACGATCGTGGGCGAGCGCGGCGTAAAGCTTTCCGGCGGGCAGCGCCAGCGCGTCTCGATCGCCCGCGCCATTCTCGCCAACCCGCGCATTCTCATTCTGGACGAGGCGACCTCGAGCCTCGATTCCGAATCCGAAGCCGCCATTCAGGAGGGCCTCGCTTACCTGATGAAGGGACGCACCACGTTCGTCATCGCGCACCGGCTTTCCACCATCCGCCGCGCCGACCAGATCCTGGTGGTGGAAGAGGGCCGCATCCTGGAGCGCGGCACACACGACTCGCTGTACGCGCTCGGCGGGCGCTACTACGACCTCTACACGCGCCAGCACGGCATCGACGCCAACCTGTTCCTGGCTCCGGGCGAAGGGGACAAGGTGGAGGAAAGCGAAGACGCCGCGGGGCTGCGCACCGTGGCGCCGCCCTCGGCCGCGTCTTTATTGCGCGGGGGGATCGCGTGAAATAAGGTAGGACAGACCATCGCCTTTTGTGGTCTGTCATTTTTCGCGCCCCGCGAACGTTTCCGAAAGTGCCGACGACGCCGGCGACAGGCGACACAACCCGATCGCCTGTCCCACCAGCGCTACTTCACCGGCGTCAGGCGCAGCAGCACCACATCATGCGAGGGCAGCGGCGCGCGAAACTCGCCTTCGCTGCGGCCCAGGTCTTTCTTCTGCCAGACGTCGCGTACGCGGTAAGTGCCATTGAGGAACGATAAGTGCGTCCAGTCGATCCTCAATTGCACGGTATCGTCGCCATCGTTGAAGAAGCAGACCGCCCAATCGCCGCCGGCTAATTCCCTCACCCAGATCTGCTTGCCGGGATGCTTCATGAAGCGATATCCCTGCTTGCCCAGCGCGTCCTGGTCGATGGCGATGACTTCCGGGTTGGCGAGAATGTCGCGGACCTGCTGCGGCATCTTGCGCGCGTCGTTGCCGGCCATCAACGGCGCGGCCAGCATGGCCCACAGAGTGAAGTGAGCACGCGATTCGGCCATACTCAGACCCGGATTACCGACCTCGAGCATGTCGGGATCGTTCCATTGGCCGGGGCCTGCGTATTGCTCCAAGCCCACCTGGAGTTCCAGAATGTATTTCCAGCCGAGCGAGTAAACGCCCTGGCAATCGAAGCAATCCATAATGTCGCCGGTGGTGCGCCACAGATGGCCGACATCTCTGGCCCAAAGCCAGGGCTTGTTGTCGCCCCATTCGCACAGACTGAAGACGATGGGCCGGCCGGCGGCGTGCAGCGCATCGCGCATCGTCTTGTAAGTCTCCTCGGCGTTCGCCGTGCCGTGGTTACACCAGTCATACTTCAGATAATCGACTCCGCAGGAGGCATAAGTGCGCGCGTCCTGATACTCATGGCCGCGCCCGCCGGGCAAACCGGCGCAGGTCTTAGTGCCGGCGCAGTTATGGATGCCGAACAGGAAGCCGCGCGCGTGCAGGTAGTCGCCAATGGCCTTCATGCCGTGCGGGAAACGCGCGGCATCGGGGCGGAGGTTGCCCTGGGCGTCGCGCTCCGGCGCCTCCCAGCCATCGTCGATCACGATGTAGCGGTAGCCCGACTTCTGCATCCCGCTGGAGACGATGGCGTCGGCCATCTCGTGGATCAGGCTCTCGCTGATGTTGGCTTGGAACGTGTTCCAACTGTTCCATCCCATCGGCGGCGTGGCAGCCAGCCCTTCGAATTTCTGCGCCTCGAGCGGCGCAACAAGGATCAGCAGAAGTGCGGATGCAAATTTAGCTTTCATAACTTGGGTTATCGACGGTCTCCAGAATAGCAGGCCTCGGAAAGAAGAGAGGACATAAGGGCCTTACGGGCAAGCAAAGCATGCCCCGCCGACGGCATGCACGATGTTAGTGAGACATTGCTCAGCTTGCCATCACGTTATTCGAGCCAACGACTCAGCCTGGCGCGCGGATGTGTTACCTCACCAGCGCCGAGATGGCCTTGAAGTGTTCGTGGCTCGCATCGCGCAGCCACTCGAAGACCACAGATTCGGTATTAGTGACCACCACTCCAGCGGCGCGCATGCGGTCGATGGCGTTGCGGTGGTTGGCCGGGTTGCGCGAACAGCAGGCATCTTCAGCCACCCAGACTTCGCGGCCCGCGGCCCGCAAATCGAGCGCCGATTGGAGGACGCAAACGTGCGCCTCCATGCCGGCGAGGACGATCTGCGAGCGGCCGGACGCGGCCAGCGCCGCGGTGAATGCCGCGGAGGCAGCGCAGGAGAAGCAGGTCTTATCGACACGTGGCGCCGCAGCAGGCAGCGCTTCCGCAACCGGCGCCGCGGTGCGGCCAAGGCCGCTGGGATACTGTTCCGTCACCAGGACCGGTATCGCGAGCAGCGCCGCGGATTGGGCGAGAATCCGGCTGTTGCGCAGCATCCGTTCGCGCTCGCCGCCGGGCATTACCGCCAGCAGGCGGTCCTGGATATCGACGATCACCAGCACGGAATCGGCGGCGCGCGCGAGCAGCGATGGGGTAGTCATTGGCTTGACGGCTGGCGTTTATTTCTCCGTTATCGGCTTGCCGTTTCTGGTGTCATCGACGAGTTCGAGGCCGGCTACATTCTCGATCACGTCGGGGCCGGCGACATTGTTGAACACGCAATGCGCGACGCGGACGCCGGAGATCTTGGCCTTCTCATATCCGCGCAGATAGAGCGCGTAGCGGCTGCGCCCGGACGTGACGTTCTCCACAACCACGTTGCGCACGCTGGGCGTAAACGGGCCGCCGGGGCCTTCCTCGTAATAGAAATCGACGGCGATCACGGCGGCCGCCACCTGGCCGATCGTGTTGTTGCGGAAGTAGAAGTTTTCGAGGCGGCCGCCGCGGTACGAGTTGGTCTTGATGCGCAGGCCGTTGAGCAGGTGCGGGCTGTCCATGCGGTTGTTTTCCATGTACACGTTGCGTATGCCTCCGGATACCTCGCTGCCGATGGAGACGCCGCCGTGGCCGTCTTTCATGCGGCAATTCCGCACCACGATGTTTTCGCAAGGAACGTTGACGCGGCGGCCATCGCGATTGCGGCCGCTCTTGATGGCGATGCAGTCGTCGCCGGTATCGAACTCGCAGCCATCGATCAGCACATCAGTCGAGCACTCGGGATCGCAGCCGTCGTTGTTAGGACCGTGGCTGGAGATCTTCACGTTGCGCACGGTGACATTTCTGCATAGCACCGGGTTGAGTTCCCACATCGGCGAATTGCGAATGGTGACGTCTTCGATCAGAATGTTCGTCGACCGGTAGGGCTGCACGAAGTTGGGCCGCAGCGTGGAACCCGCGCCGTAGACGCGCTGGCTTACCGGTACGTCTTTTTCGCCCTGCTCCAGCAGGGCGCGGTTGTCCGGAGAGGCAGGCTGCGGGCTGCGGTTGTCGGCGGAGAGCGTGTGCGGGCCGCGCGGCGCGTTTTTCTTCCAAGACCACCAGTGCTCCGCGTCCGCGCCGCCATCGAGCGTGCCGGTTCCGGTGACCGCGATGTTGGTTTGCCCGAAGGCGTATATGAAGGGTGAGTAGTTCATGCACTCGGTGCCTTCGAAGCGGGTGAGAACGACAGGCAAATAGTCTTGCGGATCCCGGCTGAAGCGCAGCGTGGCGCCATCTTCCAGGTGCAGGTTGACGTTGCTGGCGAGATGAATCGCGCCGCTGAGGAAGACCCCGGCGGGAATCGTCACCCGTCCGCCGCCGGCGGCGGAACAGGCCTGGATGGCTTTGCCGATGGCCTCGGTGGCCTTGATCGCTCCACCCTCGCGCCCGCCGAAATGAGCGATGTCGAATACGCGGTCCGGAAATTGGGGCGGCCGGATGCGGGCCAGAATCTGCTCCAACTGGCGCGCGGGAGCGGCGGCCGGTTCGGCGCGAAGGCGGAAGCGCGCGCCCGCCAGCACGGCGGCGCCTCCCAGCAGTTTGCGGCGTGTCATTGTCTATTTCCCCCGATCATTATAGGCGCTGCGCTCTGCGCTTTCATTGAGTTTTCCTAAAACCGCGGTTTAACGCCGCGGGCTTGACCGTTCAGGTGCGCCCCAATATATTCAGAACCGAAGAAGATCTTTTTAGTCTACAGGTTGGCGTCTGGCGGAACTACTGTGAGCGATCAAAACGGACTTCAATTAGAACGATATTCGCTGGGAATGGGCGACCGGTTTGCCCACCAGGCGAAACCGCAGTTGGCAGCCTGCGTGTGCGCCGCCGCACAAGGCGCCTCGGTGACGCCGGTTTGGAACAAGTCCAACCGCGAACACAAGACGGTGGGCTCGGAGCCCGCCAGCGCGCGCGCCGCCGCCGATGCGGCGGTGCAGGCCCTGGGCTGGAAGGAGCCGTATTTTCTCGACGCGGATCATATTAACCTGGAGACGGTCGACCGGTTTCTGGCGTCGTGCGACTTCTTCACGCTGGATGTGGCGCACGCCATCGCGCAGCGGCCGAAGCCCGGCGCGGTGGAAGCGTTTCTGGCGCGCCATCGGGAACTGGTGGGACGCATCGAGATCGCCGGACTGGCGGAGCCGCTGGCGATGAGCAAGGAGAAGGCCTTCCGCGCCGCATCCAAATACCTGCATGCGGTCGGCGAAGCCGCGGCCATCTACCGGCACATCGCGCAGCGGGCGGCCGGCAGCTTCATCACGGAAGTTTCGATGGATGAGACCGATACGCCGCAGACGCCTTCCGAACTGCTGCTGATTCTGGCAGCCTTGGCCGACGAGAACATCCCCGTCCAAACCATCGCCCCCAAGTTCACCGGCCGCTTCAACAAGGGCGTGGATTACGTAGGCGACGTGGAGCAGTTCGAGCGCGAGTTCTCGAGCGACGTGGCCGTGATCGCGCACGCGGTCGAGCGCTACAAACTGCCCAAGGATCTGAAGCTCAGCGTGCATTCCGGCAGCGACAAGTTCTCGCTGTACGCGCCCATTCGCCGCGCGCTGGGCAATAACGGCGCCGGCGTTCATGTCAAGACCGCGGGCACCACCTGGCTGGAGGAGCTGATTGGGCTGGCGGAAGCCGGCGGAGAAGGGCTGGCGCTGGCCAAGGAGATTTACGCGGAGGCTTACGAACACCGGCGTGAGTTATGTGAGCCGTACGCTTCGGTAATCGACATTGATGCCTCCAAGCTTCCCACGCCCGCGACGGTGAACGGCTGGACCGCGGAGCAGTACGCCGGCGCATTGCGCCACGACCGGCAGAATCCGCTCTTCAATCCGAACCTGCGCCAGTTGCTGCACGTGGGTTACAAGATCGCGGCCAAGATGGGCAAGCGGTACACGAAGATGCTGGATGCATGCGAGGAGAGCATCGCACGCAACGTCACCACCAATCTTTTCGAGCGCCACATCCGGCCGCTGTTTCTGGGCGCGTAGTGGGCCAGGTCCCCGACCTGCCAAGGGCGGCCTATTTGCCCGTCCAGCAAGGCGGGCGCTTGCCGAGAAACGCGGAGATGCCCTCCTGCGCGTCCGCGGCCAGCGCGTTCATCGACATCACCTCTTTGGCGTAAGCGTAAGCTTTGGGCTGGTCGAGATCGATCTGGGTGTAGAACGCCTGCTTGCCGAGAGCGACCACCAGGCTGCTGGCTTCGGCCACTTTCGCCGCCAGCTTGCGCGATTCGGCTTCGAGCTCGGCGGCAGGAACCACCCGGTTAACGAGACCCCACTCGGCGGCGGTGCGCGCATCCACCATTTGACCGGTGAGCAGCATCTCGAGCGCGCGTTTGCGGCCGATGGCGCGGGTTAGCGCGACCATCGGCGTGGTGCAGAAGAGGCCGATCTTCACGCCGGGCGTGCCGAAAGCGGCGCCTTCGGCGGCGATGGCGAGGTCGCAGGTGGCCACCAACTGGCACCCCGCGGCGGTGGCGACACCCTGCACCGCGGCGATCACCGGCTGCGGGATAGATTGAATCTTCGTCATCAGCTCGGTGCAGACGTCGAAGATGCGGCGGTATTCGTTGACGTCGCGGCCGGTCATTTCGCCAAGATCGTGGCCCGAGCAGAACACCGTTCCGGCCGCGCCCAAAATGACGGCGCGGATTTCGCGGTTGTGGCCGATTTCCTCCAGGCAGGCGGTCAGCTCCAGCATCAGGCCGAGCGAAAGGGCGTTGCGGCGCTCGGGACGATTGAGGGTGACGATGGCCGCCGCGCCTTCCACCTGGTAGCGAATGGATTCCAGTATGCTGGTTGCCATGCGGATGCTCCTCTTCTTTTTGATTGTAGTCGCAGCCGCCGCGCAGCCGGCCGAGTTGGTGCTGCGGAACGGCAAAATCGCCACCATGAATCCGGCGCAGCCGGCGGTGAAGGCGCTGGCGGCCCGCGGTGGCCGGATCATCGCGCTGGGCAGCGACGCCGACATGCGGCTGCTCATAGGAGCGAACACGCGCGTTATCGATCTGCACGGGCAGCTTGCCATTCCGGGCTTCATCGAGGGCCACGCGCATTTCACCTCGATCGGCGAATACCGGCTGGGCCTGGATTTGCGCGAGGCTCGCACTTGGGACGAGATCGTGGCGCAGGTGGCGCGTGCGGCGCGGCAGGCCCGCCCGGGCGAGTGGATCGTGGGTCGCGGCTGGCATCAATCGAAGTGGGCTACCGCGCCCGATCCCAACGTGGAAGGGTTCCCCCTGCACGCCTCGCTCGACGCCGTTTCCGGCGATCATCCGGTGCTGCTCGAGCACTCGAGCGGGCACGCGTCGTTCGTCAACTCCAGGGCGATGGAACTGGCCGGGATCACGCGCGCCACGCCGAACCCCAAGGGCGGCGAAATTCTCAAGGACGCCGCCGGCAATCCCACCGGCCTCTTGCGCGAGACGGCGCAGGGGCTGGCGAGCCGCGCTCTGGAACAGTGGCGCGCGCAGCGCACCCCAGCCGAACAAGCGGCGGAGTTGCGCAAGGTGATCGGCCTCGCGACCTCAGAGTGTCTGGCCAAGGGCATCACCACGTTTGAAGACGCCGGCTCGCCGCCTTCCACGGTGGATGTGTTCCGGCGGATGGCGGAAAATCACCAGCTTGGCCTGCGCCTGTGGGTGATGCTGCGGGAGCCGAACCAGAAGTTGGAGGCGGACCTGGACCGTTACCGCATCATCGGCGGAGGCGGCGATTACCTGACGGTGCGCGCCGTCAAGCGGTACATGGATGGCGCCCTGGGCTCGCGCGGGGCCTGGCTGCTGGAGCCGTATACCGATTCGCCGGGCTCGACGGGGTTCAACGTCGAGGATCCGGCAGACATTCGCCGCACCGCCGAGCTGGCCATCCGCCACGGATACCAATTGTGCGTGCACGCCATCGGCGACCGCGCCAACCGCGAGGCGCTGAACATCTACGAATCGGTCTTCCGCGAACATCCGGAGATGAAGAATCTACGGTGGCGCATCGAGCACGCGCAACATCTCAACCCGGCCGATATTCCGCGCTTCGGGCAGCTGGGCGTAATCGCGGCCATGCAAGGGATCCATTGCACCTCGGATGCGCCGTTCGTGATCCTGCGCCTGGGGCCGAAGCGCGCCGAGGAGGGCGCGTACGTCTGGCAGAAGCTCATGAAGTCGGGTGCGATTGTCGGCAACGGCACCGATGCTCCGGTGGAAGACGTGAGCCCGATTGCCTGCTTCTACGCTTCCGTAACGCGCAAGGCGAAGGACGGGTCGGTGTTCTATCCGGACCAGCGGATGACGCGCCAGGAGGCGCTGCGGTCGTACACCTGGAACAACGCGTACGCGGCGTTTGAAGAGCACCTCAAGGGTTCGCTGGAGCCCGGAAAATTGGCGGACATCACCGTGCTATCGCGGGATATTCTGACCATTCCGGACGACGAGATTCCGGCAACGCAGGTGGTGTACACCATCGTGGGCGGCAAGGTGGCGTTCGACGGGACGGCGGGCACGGCCCAGCGGTAGGGGTGATTTCGGAGCCGCGGCCGTGAGGGAGCGGATGCCACGGGCGATCAAGAGTCACTATCGGCGGCGCAGTTTCGGAGTTTGACCTCCCCATAGGCAAGTTGCCTGCAAAACTGCATCCTGATATCCTTTGTATTCAACTAAATCCCTTTACATTTCACAGGAGAACCAACCATGGCAGTCAAAGTCGGCATTAATGGATTCGGCCGTATTGGCCGGAACGTCGTCCGCGCGAGCCTGCACCGCGGCGATATCGAATTCGTGGCAGTGAACGACCTCACCGATACCAAGACTCTCGCGCACTTATTGAAATACGATTCTGTGCTCGGCACGCTTCATGAGGAAGTCAAGGCGGAAGGCGATGTCATTTCCCTCGGCGGAAAAAAGATCAAAGTCTTCGCCACCAAGGACCCGGCGGAGCTCGACTGGGCCTCGGTGGGCGCGCAGATTGTGGTGGAATCGACCGGGCGGTTTACCGACGCCAAGGATGCTTCGAAGCACCTGCGCGGTCCGGTGAAAAAGGTCATCATCACGGCGCCGGCCAAGAACGAGGACATCACGATCGTGCTCGGCGTGAATGACGCGGCCTACATTCCGGCCAAGCACAACATCATTTCCAATGCCAGCTGCACGACCAACTGCCTGGCGCCGGTGGCGAAAGTGCTGCAGGAGAAGTTCGGCATCCTGAAGGGATCGATGACCACGATCCACAGCTATACCAACGATCAGAACGTGCTCGATTTCCCGCACAAGGATCTGCGCCGCGCCCGGGCCGCCGCGCTGAACATGATCCCCACCACCACCGGCGCGGCGAAAGCCATCGGCCTGGTGATGCCGGAGCTGAAGGGCAAGCTGGACGGCTACTCGATGCGGGTTCCCACGCCGGATGTTTCGGTGGTGGACCTGGTCGCGTTGCTGGCCAAGAATGCCACCGCCGAGGAAGTCAATGCCGCTTTCCAGCACGCCACCGCGCACGAGCTGAAGGGTATCCTGGCCTACACCGACGATCCGGTGGTTTCGACCGACATGCTGCACAATCCGAACAGTTCCATCGTGGACGGGCAGATGACCAAGGTGCTCGATGGCAACCTGTTGAAGGTGGTGAGCTGGTACGACAACGAGTGGGGTTACTCCTGCCGCGTGGTCGACCTGATCGCGTTCCTCGCCAAGAAAGGCCTGTAGGGGCCGGGCGGCATCGCCGCATCACCGTGTGCTCCGGGCCGGTGGTGGTCTAACCGCAGCCGGCCGCGAGGCGCCACGCGTCTGCTATCCTCAAACCAAAGAGGGGCGCGATGCGTGTAGGCAAGGTGCTCAAGTGGCTGGCGTGCGGTCTCGCCGGCCTGTCCGCGGTGTCCGCCTTCCAGCGCCCGTTCCGCCAGTTCGACGGCGTGGAATACTCGATCGGCGACGTCCCCTTGCCACCCGACTACCGCGAGAAAGCCGAGTGGGCTTTCGCACGCCTGATGTATCCGCCCGGCCCGCTCAACGGCTATCGCTACCGCGACCTCGACTGGCACATCGGCGTCTCGCTCTGGACCCAGGATTTCCCGCGCGCCGACCGGCATTTCTCGCTCGCCGTGCGCCGCCTCACCCGCATCCACGTGCGCTCCGTCGAACAACCGGTGAACCTGGACGAGGGCGATGCCTATGATTGGCCGTGGCTCTACGCCGTGCAGGTCGGCGAGTGGGGCCTCACCGACCACCAGGGGCAGCAGCTGCGCGAATACCTGCTGCGCGGCGGCTTCTTCATGGCCGACGATTTCCACGGCAACGCCGAGTGGGCCGAGTTCGAGTCGCGCATCCACAAAGCACTGCCCGAGTTTCCCATCCGCGAGATTGCCGACGACGATCCCATCTTCCACACTGTCTACAATCTCGAGCACCGGATCCAGGTGCCCGGCGAGGCCCACCTGTACGCCGGATACAAATCCAACAACGGCCCTTCCAGCCGCGGCGCCCACTGGCGCGCCATCTATGACAGCCAGGGCCGCATCATGGTTGCGATTTCTTATAACTCCGATATCGGCGACGCCTGGGAGTGGGCCGACGACCCCAACTACCCCGCCAAATTCTCCGACCTCGCCATCCGCCTCGGCGTCAACAACATTGTCTACGCCATGACGCACTAAGGCTTCATCAAGAAATTACCGTACCAACCGCTCCCTGGCGGTCGCGGCTCCGATGCGCGTTCAGAGCCGCGACCGTGAGGGAGCGGTGACGGCCCTACGGCGCCAGCAGCTTGCGGTCCCTCATCCAATCGAGCAACCGGTCCGGCCAATTGGCGACCGGGCGCTTGGACCGCAGGCCGAAGCCGTGGCCGCCGCTGCCGTAGATGTGCATTTCCGCCGGCACCTGCTGCCTCTCCAAATCCAAGTACAGGTTGACGGTGGCCACCACGTGCGAGCGGTCGTCATCGGCGCAAACCAGGAAGGTCGGCGGCGCGTCCTTGGGCACGGTGATGGTACCCGGCCGGTAGCCGGGGTAGACGAGCACCGCGAAATCGGGGCGCGAACTGACGCGGTCGATCGGGTCGGCCGCGTTCGGGTTGCCCGCGTCGAAGCGGGTTTCCATCAGCGCCGCCACTTCCCCGCCCGCCGAGAAACCCATGATGCCGATCCGCGCCGGGTCCACGCCCCATTCGGCGGCGCGGCTACGCACCGTGCGCATAGCGCGGGCCGCATCCGGCAAGGCGTCGCCTTCCACCGTGTAGTGGGAGCCGGGCGCTCGCGCCAGCCGGTATTTCAGCACGAACGCGGCGATGCCGTTGCGGTTCAGGAAATCGGCGATCTCCCAGCCTTCCTTGTCCATCACCAGTTGCGAATGCCCGCCGCCCGGCGCCACTATTATCGCCATCCCGCTGGTTTTGTCTTTGGGCGGCAGAAACACGTAGATCGACGGGTAGTGGACAACCGTAAAGTTGCTGGGCAGCCTGGCGTCGCCTTTGAACACTTCCGGCGCCGTCTCGCCTTCCGACCCCGGCGCGCCGTTGGGCCAGAGCCGGATCTCCTCTCCGCGTTCGGCGGCCAGCGCGGCGGCCGCGACGAACAGGGCCAACATCCAGTGCGTTCGCATCTTCCCTCCCGGACCTCTACTCACGCTACCACGCGCCGCCGGGACGGCCGCCGCGGGAGGTGCCGATCCAAAACAACAATCCAGTCTTTTGTTTTGGCTGGATCGGGGTGATTTCGCACCCAGCGGCGGTGGTCTCCTCTCGGCGGCCAGATTAATATTCTTTCACGCGGAACGCGCTTTTTCTGCGGCGTCGTGCATCCATGTGATAGATTTTAGAGAGGAGACGCATTGATTTTCGAAGCTCCCGCTGCCTTCCTTCTTCAAACAGATATCGAGCAGATGGTTCAGGAAGCCGGCCCCGCTGGATGGGTTGTCCTGGTCATCCTCATCCTCTTTTCGATTTTTTCCTGGACGGTGATTTTCGCCAAGCTGAGCGCGCTCGGCGGCGCGCGCAAGACGAATTGGCGCTTCCTGCGGGCGTTCCGCAAGGCTCCCGCGCTGGACGCGGTGATGGTGGCCAGCGAGCAGTACCGGCCGGCGCCGCTGGTTTCAGTGTTCGATTTCGGCTACGAGGAAGTGGAGCGGCAGGTGAAAGCGCATGGCCGGCTGAGCAACCGCACCGCGCTCGAACGGGCGCTCCAATTGGGCGTGAGCGAGGAAGTGGCCAAGCTGGAACGCAACATGCATTGGCTGGCGATCACGGCTTCGGTTTCGCCGTTCATCGGCCTGCTAGGCACCGTGCTCGGGATCATTCGCACCTTCAACGCCCTGGGCCACCAGGGCGCCACCAGCCTGGCGGCGGTCGGACCCGGCATCTCCGAAGCGCTGATCGCCACCGCGCTCGGCTTGTTTGCGGCCATTCCCGCGGCCCTGTTCTATAACCTGTTCGGCAACCGCATTCGCGAGATGGGTGCGCGCCTGGACGATTTCGCACTCGAGTTTCTGAACCTGGCGGAGCGCAGCTTCGGAGAGTAGCGATGGCTTTTTCTGCGAACGGCGGCAACGGTCACGCTTCGCGGCGGCGCGGCGGCACCGCCCTGGCGGAGATCAACATCACGCCCTTTGTCGACGTGCTGCTGGTGCTGCTGATCATCTTCATGCTCACCGCGCATGTGATGCAGTTCGGTTTGGAAGTCGACGTGCCCCACACCAGGTATGTGAAGGACACGGCGCAGGAATTGCCGGTGGTGAGCATCACCAAGGACGGCACCTCCTACCTGAACGGCAAGCCGACCAATATCTACGATCTGGCCGCGGCCATTCACCAACGCTTCGGCAATGCCAAGGGCGTCTATGTGAGCGCCGACCGGGAAGCCATCTGGGACGTGATAGCCCAGGTGACGGCGGAGCTGGGCGCGGGCGGCTTCCAGGTCAACATGGTGACGCAGCCGGAGGACTCCTCCAATTCTGGCAGAAAGTGATGGCGCAGCACGTCGACATCCTCGACCAACCGGATCGCCTGGCCCCCTGGTTCCTCGGCTCGCTCGGGTTTCATGTTGGGCTGGTCGTGGCGCTGCTGTCCTACGGCGTTTTGTTCCGTCAGCGGGTCGAGCAGTGGGGCAGCCCGACGGGAGGACGCGTTGGGGCCGTGGCGGTGAACCCGGTAGCGCGCATTCCTTTGCCGGCACGCGAGGCGGCCGAGAATCCCGTCGCCAACCAGACCGAATCGCAGGTCCCCACGCCGCCCAAACCCAAACCGCAGCCGAGGGCGCGCGTTGAGGAACCGGAGCCGGACGCCATCCCGCTGAAGGGCCGCAACCTGCAGAAGCACCTTGCCGAAAGCGCCGCGCCGAACAAGTTTCGCGAACAGCAGCGGGACCGGCCCAACCAGATTTATAGCGAAGCCGGCCAGCGGTTGAGCTCGCCCATGTATGGCCTGCAGGGCGGGGGCGGCGTTGGGGTGGGAGACAATTCGCCGTTTGGGATGCAGTTCGGCTGGTATGCCAAGTTGATTGTGGACCAGGTGGGCCGCGCCTGGCGCACCAGCGATCTGCGGAACGTCACTCAGACGGCGGCGGTAACCTTCGTCCTGAACCGCGACGGGTCGGTGAGCCACGTCCGTATCACCGAGCCCAGCGGCAATGCGACGCTCGATTTTTCGGCGCAGCGTGCGATTTGGGACGCCTCGCCTTTTCCGCCATTGCCGCCGCAGTACCCGCGACGCGATGCGGAAGTGGAACTGCGGTTCAGCTTAAAGTGAGGAAAGCGATGAACAGGCTGGTTTGGATCGCGGCGGCTGCGGCCGCGGCATTGATGATGGTGGACGCCCAGCAGGGGCCGGTCTTCACCGGGAACGTCAACAAAGCCGCCCAGCTCCCCGTGATTGCGGTCCCGGATTTTCGCGGCACAGGCGCGGCGGAAAGTTACATGGGGGTATTCAACCAGACTCTGTGGAGCGACCTGGAGGGCTCCGGTGTGCTCAAATTGGCGCCGAAGACTCTGTATCCCAAGGGTAATCCGCAGCAGCCGTCGGATTTTCGCCAGCCCCCGCCGGTCACCGTTGCGCCCCGCTCGCGGCACGGCGAAATGGTTGCCGCTCCCAGTGGCGGCGGGTTCTGGATGAGCGACTGGTCCAGTCCCCCGGCCAGCGCCAATTACCTGGCCTTCGGTTACACCGCCGAGGAGAACGGCGTGCTGGTGTTGTTCGGCAATCTCTTCGATTTGACCCGCGGTACGCCCGCCAACGCGCAGATGATCGGCAACCGCTATCTGGCCTCAACCGACGACGAGAAGGGTGCGCGGCAGATTGCGCACGAGTTCGCCGCCGATATCATCGGGATGTTCGGCGGCAAGAGTCTGGTGGGCACCCATATCTATTACGTCCATCAGACCAGCTTCCGCAGCCCCAAGGAAATCTGGGTGATGGATCCGGACGGCCAGAACCAGCATGCCATCACCCATTTCAACGCGCTGTCCATTGAGCCTTCGGTTTCGCCGGACGGCTCCAAGATCGCATTCACTAGCTACGCCAGGGGGACACCTGCTATATTTGTGTTTTCAGTGAATCCGGTTCGGGATTTGCGGTTTTATAATCAGGTTGCCTCGATGAACGGGCAACCGTCGTTCACTCCCGATGGAAAGCAGATTGTCTACTCTTCCTCGGCGGGGCGCTGTTGCCGGATCTTCATTGCGGGTTTGGATGGCAGAGGCTTTCGGCCGATCACGTCGGGCGGCTCTATCGATACCGAGCCCAAGGTGAACCCAAAGACAGGCGGCACAATCGTGTTTTCCTCCGGCCGCTCCGGTCCGGAGCAGATTTACATGATGGATATGGACGGCGCTGATATCGAGCGGCTGACCGACGGCACGGGCGAGGCGTCGAACCCGTGCTGGCATCCGAGCGGCCAACTCATCGCTTACGCCTGGACCCGCGGGTACGCCCAGGGCAAATTCAATATCTTCACCATGGATGTGGCCTCGCGCCAGTACGTGCAGTTGACGCACGATGAGGGCCGCAACGAAAACCCCAGTTGGGCGCCGGATGGTGCGCACTTGGCCTTCATGTCGAACCGCACCGGGCGCTCGCAAATTTGGAGCATGCTGGCGGATGGTACCGCCCAGCAGCAGCTAACCCGCGATGGGCTTAATTACAGTCCCGCGTGGGGAAAGTAGATGAAATCAGGAGGCAAGTTGATGTTCACCAAACGACAGATCACTCTCATCTCTCTGGCGGTTTGCCTGGCGGCCTTTGCGGCCGGTTGTAAGAAGAAGGCTCCGGCGCCGCCGCCACCACCGCCGCCACCCGCGCCTGTGGCTCCCAAGCCGCCCGCCGCTCCGGTGGTGACGAAGTTCGATGCGGAACCGAGTTCCATCATCCGCGGCGAGTCGTCCGTGCTCAGTTGGGAGGTCACCGGCGAGACCACCACCGTCTCGATCAATGAGGGCATCGGCACGGTGCAGAGCACTGGCAGCCAACGCGTGTCGCCGAGCGATTCCACCACCTACACGCTGACCGCCACCGGGCCGGGCGGCACCAGCACGGCCAGCACCACCGTGAATGTGTCGGCTCCGCCGCCTCCGCCGCCTCCGCCGCCTCCGCCGCCTCCGCCGGCGAAGACGCTGTCGGATTGGATCTCGGGACTGCAGGATGCCTACTTCGACTACGACAAGAGCGACATCCGCGCCGATGCGCAGACCGCGCTGACGCAGGATGCAGCCACGTTGAAGACCATCTTCGCGGACTTCCCCGATGCCACTGTGACCATCGAAGGGAATTGCGATGAACGCGGCTCAGCCGAGTATAACCTCGGGCTGGGCGACCGGCGCGCCACCGCCGCCAAGGACTTCCTGGTGCAACTGGGAGTGCCCGCAGAGAAGCTGAAGACTATCAGCTACGGCAAGGAAAAACCGGTTTGCACCGAGCAGACCGAGGACTGCTGGCAGAAGAACCGGCACGATCACTTCTCGACCGGCCAGTAGGCTCCGCCGTGGTACGGCAACACCGGAAGGGGGCTGGCGTGCACGCCCCCTTCCCTTCTCCTAAGAGGAGTTTTATGTTTCGACGTCTCTGTGTTTTGATATTGGCGGCCGCGCCGGTAGTGGCGTATGCCGCGGCCAGCAAGGAAATGCAGGAGTTGCAACGCGATGTCGCGCTGTTGCAGGAGCAGGTCCGGCAGCTCCAGCAGTCGCAGGACAAGCAACTCGCCGCCATCACGGTGTTGGTGCAGCAGGCGGTCGATGCCGCCAATCGTGCCAACACCGCGGTTGCCGTCATCCAGAGCAGCTTCCAGCAGAATATTTCCCAGCAGGAAAGCAAAGTAGTGGCGCCGGTGGTCGGGCTTTCCAGCCGCATGGATACCATGTCGAATAATTTCCTCACCCTGCAGCAGTCCGTCGCCGACCTCACCAGCCTGGTGGAAAAACTGCAAGCGCAAATGACCGACCTGAATAACGCGGTCAAGGTGATGCAGGCTCCGGCGCCCGCGCCGCCGTCCACTGCCGGCGGGCCGCCGGCTGCCGCCGGGAATCCCTGTCCCAGCTCCGCCACGGACCTGTACGCCAACGCCCGGCGCGACCTGGAGGGCGGCAAGCTCGACGTCTCCTTGCAGGAATTCGGCGATTACCTGCGCTGTTTCGGCTCGACCGATCTCGCCCCGAACGCGCAGTACTTCATCGGCACCATTCATTATGCGGAAGGCGACTATCCCACGGCGTCCCAGGACTTCGACAACGTGTTGGAGAAGTACTCGGATAACAACAAGACTCCGGCTGCCCTGTTTTACAAGGGCGAGACCCTGGTGAAAATGGACCGCCGGACCGACGCGCAGAAGGAATACAAGGAGCTGATCCAGCGTTTTCCCAAGGACAACCTCGCCGCCCGGGCCTGCTCCAGGCTGACGGACCTCGGTTACCGCTGCCCGGCGCCGGCCCCCAGGAAACACACCACCGCTCCGAAGCATTAAGCGCCACGGTTCCCGGCCGAGCCGCGCAAGCCGCGAAGCGGGCCCGGACCCTGCGGCGCATTCCGTCGGGATATTCCCGGAACTTCGCCGCGAGCTGCCGCGTATCTGAACCCAGATACGGCTAGACTGTATTTATACGGAAGGACTGACTGGATGATACTCACGAAGAAGCGATTGTTGTTTGCCGCCGGTCTGCTCGGCGTGACATGCATGGTGGCCACGGCGCAGCAACCAAAGCCTGAAGAAAAACCGGCCGCCGGCCGTACCTTGAAGGCCAAGATCAGTTACAGCGGGGCCGGAGCGGTGGACGAGAAGCACAAGATTTTTCTATTTGTGTTCGACAGCCCGGATTTCATGCAAGGCGGATCCATGCCGATTGGTTCCGGTTCGACATCCGCAAAGGACGGAACGGTGACGGTTTCGGATCTCTCTGTTTCGCCGATTTACGTGGCTGTTGCCTACGACCCAAAGGGCGAGTATGACGGGCAATCCGGACCGCCGCCTTCCGGCTCCTCGATGGGCCTGTACGCCAAGACTCCCGGAACGCCCGAGCCGGTGAAGATCGAACCCGGGCAGACGGCGGAAATCACGGTGGCGTTTGACGATTCCGCCAAAATGCCGTAGCCGGCGCCGCTGATCGGACAGGCCGCGGCGAGCCTCCGGGCGCGCCTCGAGGGTGACTGTGCGCAGCGAGTGACGGCTCAATGATACTGGCGCTACTGGGAGCGGCAACGCTGGCCGTGTGGGTTTACCTGCTCGCCTTTCGCGGCGGCTTCTGGCGCATGGAGTCCGCGCCGGCGATGGGCGCACCGGCGGTGCCGCTGCCCTCCGTGGTGGCGGTGATTCCGGCACGCAACGAAGGCGCAGTGGTGGGCCAGGCGATTCGGTCGCTTGCCCGGCAGGATTATCGCGGCCAGTTTCACATCGTTCTGGTGGACGACGGAAGCTCCGACGGCACCGCCGGCGCGGCGCGGCAGGCGGCGGGAGCCGAATTGCTGAGCGTGGTTCGCGCAGCGCCGCTACCCGAGGGATGGACCGGCAAGCTCTGGGCCGTGAGCCAGGGCGTTGCCGAAGCCGAGCGGCGCACGCCGCAATTCCTGCTGCTGACCGACGCCGACATCGCCCATCCGCCCTCCAACCTGTCCAACCTGGTGGCGCGCGCCGAGCGCGATGGCTACGACCTGGTGTCGTACATGGCGCGGCTGAGCTGCCGCACCACGGCCGAGCGGGTACTGATGCCGGCCTTCGTCTTTTTCTTTTTTCTGCTTTATCCGCCGGCCTGGATTCGCGATCCGCGGCGGGCCACGGCGGGGGCGGCGGGCGGATGCATGCTGGTGCGGCGCGAGGCGCTCGCCCGCGTTGGCGGCATCGGCGCCATTCGCGGAGCCTGGATCGATGACTGCGCCCTGGCGCGCACCATCAAACGGGGCGGCGGAAAGGTCTGGCTGGGAATCGGCGAGCAAACGCTCAGCCTCCGCGGCTATGCGGGTTTTCGCCAAGCCGGCGGGATGATTTCGCGCAGCGCCTTCACCCAGCTTCGCCATTCGGCGTGGCTGCTGGCAGCGGCCGTGGCCGGGCTGCTGATCACCTACGCGGCGCCGCCTACGCTGGCTCTTGCTGCCAGCGGCAACGCGCGCTGGCTGGGAGCGGCGGCGTGGCTCATCATGACATTTTGCTACTGGCCGGCCGTGCGTCTTTACGGGCGTCCCGTGTACGAAGCGCTGTGGCTTCCCCTGGTGGCGCTATTCTATCTGGCTGCCACCATCCACTCGGCGTGGAAATGGTGGCGCGGCGAAGGCGGACGGTGGAAGGGACGCTCCCAGCCCGTCACTCATTCTCGGGGCGCGGCAGACTGATGCCGAACACGCTGACGAACCGCTGGCAGCAACGGTAGCAGCGATAGGTCTTCAACTCCGCAACCGCCAGCAGTTTCTCCAGAATCGTGAGCCGCTGTGCCGGGAAGACGTCCGACGATCCACAGGACGGGCAGCCGAAATCGCGGACGCCGGATTCTTCGGGCTTGGCCGGGGCGGAGGCGGCCGGTTGTTCCACCGGGCGGTCTTCGGCAACCGGCCTGGCCACTTCGCCTGCGCCGAAGCTGCTGGTCATGATGTGAAGCAGCCGCAGCTCGGTGGACACGTGCCGCAAATCGGCTTCGCCGGGCGCGCACCGGCAACGCTCGGCCAGGCGCAGAGCCGCGGATTTGACCGTTGCCGGCGAGATTCCCAGATCGTCATCGGCACTGGCTGGCGGCGAGCAGCTTCCGGGATCGGGGCAGGTCAGCATCTCCTGGAGCAGCGATCCAAAATCGCGCAGGTCCGACGATAGAGTGGCGGCGCCAGCTGTGCGGTTCGACCGCGGCAGCGCGGGGCCGTGCGGGCCGACCGTGATCGAGGCCGGAGCCAGGGCGCCATAGGGGCGCCCACTACGGTGAAATGTCGCTGCGCCGGATGCGATCTCCTTGGCGTAAGCCACAGCCAGCGGTAGAGGCAGCGGACCCGCCGCCAGCACATCCGCCAGCGATCGCGTTCCGGCCGGCGGCGCGCCGCCAGACTGCGCTCGCGCCACTAAACCGGTTTCGCTCGTCGCCGGCACGTCAGTTCACGCCTACCGTACCGTTTGCGGCCCGCTCGCTTACCCTAGACTGGAGCGATTCGAGCGCCTCCACCACACGCTCCACCAGATTGTCGGTCTGGGCGGCTGCAGCGCTGGAAGATTCAATCGCCGCGGTAAGCTCCTTCAGTTGGTTTTCCATCCGCCGACTATCCGCATCCGCCCGATTCCGCCATACCGACGCCTGCTCGCCAAGGGCAGTCTGTTCCAGACGGCCGAGCCGGTCCGCGATGGCGCCCAGGCTTTCCTCAATTTGCGCGAAGCGCGTGGCAAGCAACTCGAGATCCGGACCTGGGCGTGATGCGATTTGGTTGCTCAAGAATTAATCCTCCTGCCCGGCGCGGGGCCGGCGACAAATTTTAGCGCGATATAAAGCACGATCCCGTGCGGCGGAAACGCCGGCGGCAATTCTACACCCCAATCCACAAGCGGGCCTATGAGAGACAATGTACCGGGGACGTTCATCCGTGCGCTATCAATAATCGTAGAGGCGTGCGGGCCCGCCCAACAAGCTGCGCTAGGATAACAACGGTCCAGCGCCGTACTCCCATTACTCCTAAAGGAGTTAGAGCGCGCACGCTAACCGAAGAGGATGGTGCTGGATAATGGGCGCAAGGGCGTGTACAATAAGCGTTTCGGGCCGTGGCGCAGCCTGGCTAGCGCGCTTGCTTGGGGTGCAAGAGGTCCCGAGTTCAAATCTCGGCGGCCCGACCATGTTTTCAATAGCTTACGCAAGTTTGACCCCAGTTTCATCCCGCAATATCCCGCACAAGTTTGAGGGAAGCCACACCCGGACCATTCTTCTCCTGCTTTCCGAAGAGCCGTTCCTGCACACGTTCGACAGCCTGCTCGCGACGCGTCAAAGCAACCACCGTGTAGAGACTGGTCATGGTGGAACGCTTATGACCTGCCTGCTCCATCGCCTCGAACCGGCGTCGCGCCCTCCTCCTGAATCAGGGTGATGTTCTGCCTGCGGAAGGAGTGCCAGCCGAATCCCTCGAAATAAAATCCGAGACGTTCGGCCGCCGGCCGGATGATGTCGCGCAGAATCTCGCGATCATCAAACGGCTTGCCATCTTTGTGGAACACATGCTCGTGCCCGGAGAACTTCTGGAATGCCGTTCGGCTCTCCTCGGGAACGAGCGTTCAGCTTCGCCGGAATCCTCAAGACACCTTTCGGAACGTAAGATTGATGCGGGTGAATGATCCCGAACACCATCGGAGCGTAGTGACGCTGGCTTCTCGGTTGTGCTGGAAAGTGTTCGGCTTCGCCAAGTGAAATCTGTCCGGAAGCGCGCAGCGCCCTGAATCGCAACCCGTCAAAAACGCATCGGACTGTGCTCTCGCGCACGCCGCCTGAAACCGTTGTCTGGGTTTTTGCATTATATTCCTTGACACGTATATGCTCTGTGAGGTATATCAAAAGAGTGGAATCCGTGTTCGAAGTCATTGCGGAGCCGAACCGCCGCGCCATATTGAGCCTGCTGGTCTCGTCACAACAGTCGGTTGGAGAGATCGAGCGTCAGCTTCGTATGCCGCAGCCGACCGTCTCAAAGCACCTGCGAGTGCTGCGCGAGGCCGGTTTCGTGGAATCCACGGTGGACGCGCAGCGGCGTCTCTACCGGCTGAAACCGGAACCACTTCAGGAGGTCGAGGCCTGGCTGGCTCCGTTCCGCCGGTTCTGGTCCGCTCACGTGGATGCTCTCGAACGCCACCTCGACCGCATGGATCAATCCACACCAACGAAAAGGAAGACAAGGAGCAGACGGCGCGGCCCAAACCGCGAACGTGACAAAGGAGAAACGAAATGAAAATCAAAGTGACCAGCCTATACGTGGACGACCAGGACAAGGCCCTGCGCTTCTATACGGAGGTACTGGGCTTTGCCAAGAAGGCCGATTTCAGTCAGGGCCCATTTCGCTGGCTGACCGTGGGCTCGCCCGAGGAGCCGGACGGCACTCAACTGCAGTTGGCGCTGAACGACAACCCCGCTGCCAAAGCGTATCAGCAGGCGATCTTTCAACAGGGCCAGCCCGCGGCCATGTTCTACACCGACGACGTCAAGGGCGACTACGAGCGGATCAAGGCCCGCGGCGCCCAGTTCACCATGCCGCCCACCGACGTGACCGCCTCGACCATTGCGATGCTGAACGACACCTGCGGCAATCTCATTCAGCTCACCCAACTGGCACGCTATTAAATGCGGCTGTTCCGCACCATGGCGCAGCTTCGCCGGTTCTGGTCCGCTTACGTCGATGCTCTCGAACGCCACCTCAACCGCATGCATCAATCCACGCCAACGAAAAGGAAGCCAAGGAGAAAATTGATGATCGATCGCGAGCACTACACACCGGGCCCGGCCAGCGGAGCGCAGGTGCGCAAGGACGGAGAGAAGTGGACGCTCATTCTCGTCAGAGAATGCGCCATTCGCCGGAAAAAGTCTGGCAGGCGCTCACCGACCCGGCGCACCTGCGCGAGTGGGCTCCCTTCGTAGCCGATGGGAGCCTGGGTACGGTTGGAAGCAAGGTGAATCTCACCTGGGTGGGATCGCCCAAGCCGATCGAAACCACAGTGACGCGAGCCGACGCTCTCAGGCTGCTTGAGTACGGCGACATCCGGTGGGAACTCGAAGTCGTTGGCGTCGGCACGCGCCTGACGCTGTGGCACAGCATCGATCGCCGCTTCATCTCCTGGGGCGCCGCGGGGTGGCACATTGCTTTCGATGTTCTGGATCGCCTTCTCAGTGGGACTCCCATCGGCCTCATCGCTGGTAGCGAGGTGATGAGGTTCGAGGGTTGGCAGCGATTGAAGGCCGAGTACGCCAAGCAATTCGGCGTTGAGGCGCCCAACTGGCCGCCTAAGGCCGCTCAAAAGTCGTGAATGAGGAGGTGCCAATGAACTGGAACAAATGGGTTCGGCAGATCCACCGCTGGCTGTCCATTGCCTTCACGGTGGGCGTCACCGTCAACCTCGTCGCCGTGATACGGGGGAAGTATACCGCCTGGGTGGGCCTCTTGGCGCTGCTCCCGCTCGCCTTGCTCCTGTTCACCGGTCTGTACTTGTTCGTGCTGCCGTATGCCACCAATTGGCGCAGCGGGTCACGCACCGGCTGAACGGGCGGCCGGCCGCGCGACTAAAGGTCGCGCCGCCCACACACGAATGGCAAGGCGGACCGAGATGAAGGCGGTTCGCATCCACGCGGCGCCGGATGCGCGGGACGTCTCGCCGTCCTTCGGCCCCGGCTCTGGTACGTCGGCGGAAGTGCGCGACCGGGAGGAAGATGGTTCGCGTGTCCGGGCCCTTCGACGCCCGGCCGGCTGTGCGACCTATGCTCCCGTTGACAGGTTGCCACCATCTTTCCGGTAGTGGGTCAGTCTCCGAGTTGCGCGTATTCCGATCGGAGCACGGCAGATCAGCGACTACTCGGTCCGGTGTACAGGGTTGCGTGCGAGATGAGCCAAAAATAAAATGAAGTGCATGCGTGCATGGCTGTTCTTTAGCTTGCTGTTCC
>JBAVYH010000073.1:0-42210 GCA_049698695.1 Bryobacteraceae bacterium
GCACCAGTTCGCCGCGTTCTTCAGCGGTGACAACCAGCGCAGCAGCGGGAGCACGGGGCATCGCTCCTATAGTATGAACCAAGACCACCTAAAGGTAAAGCTATCTATGAGACACTATACTAGCGATGGTTGCGTCGTCCAAAGTCGGTGTGTTCCCCGGACTATAGTGGCTGCGGATGTCCTTCTTGATTTCCGCATCATTCAGACACGCCACATAGTCTGGCTTCTCGCCCAACAACTGCCCCAGCAGTCCCGCCGCTGCCCGGACTGTCTCTATGTCGTTGTAATAGGCCGTGACTCCCAGTTCAAAACTCTCCATTTGGTACTGAAGGCTCTGCGGCTGGCCATAGAGCGAGTCGACGATGGGGAAACTCTGAACAGCGGCGTTGAGGCTTTGGACATCGGCCAGCAGATCGCCGATGCGACGATTCGCCAGGTCGAACTTGAACTCCAGTTGGAGGTCGGCAGGATTAGCGAAGGCCGTCTCGAAACCAGCACTCGTCTTTTCGAACGCCGCGGCGGTGCGCAACAGGGTGGCGACACCCTGGACATCGGGCACGGCGCCGGGCGCGGTTCCGATCAGGCGTCTCAGTCTCTCGGTATATGCCCGAAATGACGCGTCCAGCTCGCGCGCGGTGGTGCGAAGAGCATCCGCCTCGATCGCCAGACTCTGCCTGGGCTGGTCGAGGTTCTTCTCGTTGATCAGGTTGGTAAAGACCGAATCCACGGTGAGCGGGCCTCCTGCGGCGCCGTGGGATGGGGGTGGGGTGGCCGGTGGCGCGGCGGGCGGAGTAGCAGGGAGCGGCGCCACGATGGGAGCGATACCGCGAATATCCACCGCTCCGCCCTGCAAGGTGAAGACGGTCAGCACGTTAACGCTGTAAGTCTGCTTGAGCTTGCGATTGATGACGAAGAACTCGACGGGCTGGCCGTCAAGCAGGAAACCATCCGCATCCCTGGTCCAATCAGGGGGGAGGTTCCACGCGTCAGCCGGAAGGCGGTGACTAAGATCGCTGGTTATAGCAGCACGGGGAACGAGATAGGCCAGCCGGAGTTTGGCGTCATAGAGAATCACGCAGCCGCGATGGTCATGCTCGTGCTGGCGGTACGAGTTACATTCCGGCTGAGCCTTCAGCGCCGCCGGAAAAGCCACGCAGGCAGCCATCGACAGGAATAGGTAACACACTCTGTTAAACGACAAGCGTTGGATCCCCCAGAAGCTGAAATTGTAAAAACGTCTTCCTTGCGTAACTGTCCGGCGAAGCGCCTGAGGAGGCCAGGAACGAGGCTCGCGCCGCGCGGAGACATCCGCCTGGCGTAGGCGCGCTATTGGGCGGAAGGGCGGCTTGGAAGAACCCGCGGGCCAAGGCGTCGGCATCGATCAAATTTTTTGGGTCTCCGGGCAAGGATCCGAAGGCCAGGCCGGTGGCGCCAACAACCGCGGCCGCCCCTGCGGCCAGCGCGGAAAGTGCGCACGATCCGGATGTGGGCCTGGCAGCCGTCTGCAGGCCATAACAGGCCTCGGTGTAGATCACCGAGCCTGCGATGGCGTCCGGCGAGAACGAGTCGGCGGAAAGGGCGGTGACGAAGCTGCGGCGGACGGGGTCGTAGCCTTTCCAGGCACGGTCGTCATTGAAGCCGTGCAGGTTGCAGTAAAGGAAGCGGGCGTCCAGCTCGGCGGAGTTGGCGGCGGTAACGGTGTCGTCAGGAGAGATGAGGAGCCGGCCGGGCCCGGGCATATCGGTGATGACCGAAAAACTGGCGTCCTGCCACTCGCGGTTGGTGAATTCGACATAGCCGGCGCGGAGCGGCTTTTTCTGGTGGTTGGCGATGAGCGTTTCGACGATGGCGCAAAGCGCGCTGGCGGGGTCGCCAGCGCCGGCGCAGATCCTGCCCACTGGAATGATGTCCGGACTCAGCCAGTCACTTGGGTTGGCGGAGCCGTGTGCGCCATAGGGAAGGTCAGTCAGGAAACTGGGATCGGGGTCGAGGGACCGGTCGGTTACCGGGTTCGCAACCGACCACGCGGGGAAAATATCATTTCCCCCGAGGATCAGGATGCCGCCGCCACCGGCCGTGGTGAGGCCGACTACCGTTGCAACGTGGTTTAGGGCGATGGCGAAGGAGTCCTGATCGCGGGCAGCGGCGGGACCGCCGAAGTGGGCCATCGAGACGGCATCATCGAGAATGGCGACCTGTGCGTCCGGCACCGCCAGGCAAAGATCGCTCACCGCGGAGCGGACCTGTTGATAGCCATCGTCGCCATAAGCGGATATCATGCCCGAGGAGAGTGTGGTCAGGAGGAGCATGATCAGGGCTTGCCGCCACCCGACCCTTGGGGGGGCTTCTGGGCGCTGGGAATGCAGTCCAGGATTTCGCGGGCGACGCCGAGTTCCTTGCTGCGCTTGATGATATTCGCGCGGGATTCCGGGTCGCTCAAAAGAGCGAGGGTTTTCTCTTCCTGAGTGTCCTTCAACTTTTTCGCCCTGCCTGCGATCCGGGCTTGCACTTCCGAGTAAAGCTGGTGCAAGCGGTCCGTACCGACAAACCACAAAATGGTGGCAAACATTAACCAAATCAATAAAAATAAGAGGCTCAGGGGCACGATCCAAAACCATCGGAGGCCGGCGCAACACTGGATCCTGACGCAAACCGCCGCAGCCAGCAAAAAGAGGGGGAAGATGGTACCGGTGGCAAGCTGACTCTGGCGGTAGTAGTTATCCCACAGCGCCTGGTATTCACTTTGGGTCAGCAGGCCCTTTCCGATGGCGTAGTTTGGCTGGTATATGTCGGGATCGGCAAGCTGCAGAGCATCGGGATGCTTCCAGTAACGCCGATCACCGAATCGGAACTCACCCCCTGGTGGAACTGGCCAGTTCCCCCGAGCGTCCTCGGGCCAGGGATTCGTCCTGGCGTACTTCCGGTTTAATTTGCGGAACCTCCATGTCCGAAAAGGCAGCCACGACGTGATCATTCGCTGGATTGGATCGAGAATCATGCCGAGCACCAGCGCAGCGGCCAGGAAGGCCAACAGGTTGTTGACAATATCCTGGATCAGAGTCTGAAAGGTGCTCTTCGCGGGCGGGACTTCCGGCGCAGCGGCCTGATTGACCTGGCTGGCCACATCCGCGCGCAACGCGGTAACCTGCGCGAGCAGATTCGTAATGTTGGCCTTGGCTGTCTGAAGCTCTTGAGACGCTGTCTGTAGACCGACGATCCGCGTCCTGAGGGCACGTATATCCGTGTCATAGCTTTTAGCCAGAACCAGATTCTGGGCCTCTACCTGCTTCTCCTGAGCAGCAAGTAGATTGGTCAACTGCGGATTGAGACCGTTGATCTGTGTTTGCAGAGGAACAATCTCGGTGTCGGCCTTGGCGCTGGCGACCTGTAACGCTGCGGAACAATAGTCAAATGTCTTGAGAAGATTCGCCGGATCGACCGGGGTCTCTCCCGGAAATCCTGTTGCTTTCTTGCCCTTGGAAGCCGGCGGGCTGCCTTTGTCCGCCGTGTCTTGATTCTTCACTCGGGAACCTTTGACTATGTAAACAGGGACGTCGTTGCAGGCTGTGAGATTGGTAGTCTTCGCTAGTTGGACAAGGGCATCCTTTAGCTTGTCAGCGGTCGCCTTCGCGACTTGGGCAAGCTTGTCCTTTGCCGAATCCTCCTTACCTGCAGAGTCTGTTTTAATCGCGGGGGAGGGCGCCGCAGAGACCCGCAATTCGGAACCCCATGTGGCGCGGGAAACAGTGATTTTGCCGGAATTGGCAGAGACCGTAAACGTAGCAGACGCCTTCGCGGACGCCTTCGACGAACCCGCAGCGACCGTGACGGCGCGAGGGCCCTCGGGAGCATCGGTGGCGATCGTGAGTGTGGCGGTTATTTTGGAATCGTCCACCACCGGCCTGCCTAAAACCGTTACGCCCCGGCCCTCGACGGTAACCGAGGTATTGGCGTCCCATTTGGTCGATTTGTCACCATAGATGGCGACACCGACCGTTTGACCCGGGTCACCTCTGTCGGGCGTGATAGTGAGAGTCGGCGCCTTCTTCTGTTCCCCCTGGCAAGCCCAACATTCTCCCGTAGAACATGAAGGGGGGTAAAAGAATAGAATGATCGCCAGCGCCGCGACCATTCCTGGTATCGTGACCGCAGTCAACTTGTTTAAGTTCAAGAACTGCGAAATCGATTGAAGGAGCTCCGCCACACCGTCCTCGTTTCAACCCAATTTCAATCCCGGACCGTGATTCGGAGTAGTGTACCGGATTATCTGAACCAATACAAGGGTTGCGACAAAGATAACTGCGGAATAGTTTTGTGGATGAAAGAAAAGAATAGGTTATGTGCTAACGGACCACCAAGATGCTCGTCCGGCACGTTGATGCAGAACGCCCATCTCGTCACCGCGGCCCTCCAAGGAAGCCTAACTCCCAACTGTTCAGACAGTTCCAAGCGAGTCCAGGGATCAGGAACTGCAAATACGCTTGCGACCGCGTGTCAGGAGCTGCCTGAATCGCAGCAGGTCGGCCGCGGGATGGCCGGCAGCGGAGGGCTGGCGCGGTATCCCATTGACGCTGCTCTAAGGTATTGATACGCTGCATATTTCCAGGAGATTCTGGCCCGCCGGTGCCTTCGGTACCGGGAGTGTAGTCTTGTCGCGGATCTATCCACTTTGCCTGGTCCTCACGCTGGCCGGAACAGCCCTGGCCTGGCAGCTCTTTGTTCCCCCAATTATTGGCCTTGCCGACCAGGGCGATTTCGCGCGAGTGGCGGGGCCGCTTGGTTATGCGCCGGAATCCAAAGGACCCGATAACAAGTTTTCCTACGTCACTCGAAAATACGTGAAGGACTCAAGCTACAGAGAGCCTGATTGGGAACAGATCACCTCCGAGTCGATCCTCGCGAAAATCGCCGTGACGGGGAACGAAGTCTTGATCAATCCAAGAGCATTCGACATCACGGTTTTCGGTTTCACGCACGCGCTATTCTTTCTGCTGGCCCTGGCGCGGCTGCTCTACGTAACGCGAGACCTCGCGATGTACCCGATAGCCTGGGCCTGGATGCTCCTGGTCCTGACCGATGTCGGCTACGTCGCCTATTGGAATTCGCTGTACTCGGAGCCCGCCTCGTGCCTCTGGTTCTTGTTTCTTTTGGCGGAAAGCATCGATCTCTCGAAGAGTGAACGAATATCGATTGGGCAGGTTCTGCGCTGGAACATCTTCGCCGTGCTTTGGATTACGGCAAAGACCCAGAATGCGGCCCTCGCGGTGCCGCTGGCCGCATTCGATCTCAGGATGGTCTGGCGCGCTCTTGACCGGAAAGCCCGTTACGCTGCCCTGGCTGGCGCGGCCGCGACGTGTGTCGCGGGAGTAGCTATTTACCAGTCTCTGCTTCCAGCACCCAGGGTCGCCGTCCTGTACAACATGGTCTTCTCCGCGATCTTGCCGGAATCCCACACTCCCGGATCCGATCTCAGCGCCCTCGGCCTGAACCCGGATTATGCGCGATATTCCGGAACCCTCGCCTGGAGCCAAGACACCGGTGTGGCCGATGTATCTCTCGTGCATGCCATCCAAGCTAAAGTCACTTCCTTTAGCTTGATGGAGTTCTATCTTATGCGCCCGGCCCGTATGTGGCGGCATATCCGCGCCAGGCTTCCCGCCGCCCTTTCTCTGCGCCCGGAGTTCTGCGGCAACTTCGACAAATCCGCGGGCCGGCCTCCCGGAGCCAAAAGCAATGCATTCGCATTGTGGAGTTATATCCACGAGCGTTATCTGTCTCGAATCGCCATACTCATTCTCGGTGGAGTCGTCTTACTCCCGGCCGGCGGTTTGGTACTCATCTGGCGCCGCCGCGCGACGGCGTCCACCCGGCGATGGTCCGAATTGGGAATTCTTCTCGGCGCGTGCTGTGCGACGGCTTTCTTTGTCGCTGCTTTCGGGGACTCATCGGACAACGTCAAGCATCAGTTTCTTTTCAATCTCCTCTTGGACGCGTGTCTCGGGTTCGGTTTAGTCGCCGTCCTTCAGAGCTTGATGCGCGCCAGATCGAACCGCCATCGCCAACCGGCCGGCTTGCCGCAGTCGAATTGAGCGGCGTGCCGGGAAACCGGGCCTCAGCCGCCGCTACGCCAGCAAATCTCGCGCGTCGATCTTCTTCACCTTCGGCAACGGAGCGTTCAGGAACCGCAGAAACGGCATCATGGCGCGGAAGCGATCCACAATCTCCTGGTACAGCTTAGGTGATGTGATGACCTCGGGAGGCAGCACGACGTAGAGAATGAACTGCTTGAAGCGCAGCAGGTCGGCCGCGGGATGATCGCACGCGAATCCCTTCGGCACGCGCGCCAGTTGTTCGCCCTGCAATTCGCCCAGCAGGCGCCGCACTTTCGGGTTTGCCAGGATGCGGCGCAGCTCCGCATGATTCTCCGCAATGTGGTTGCGGATGGCGAGCAGCGCCGCCGGCTCCGGCATGTACATCCCGCCTCCCACCGCCACTTCCTTGTGCGAAACCGAGCAATAGAAACCACCGTGCCCATGGTCCATGCCACGGGCGTTGAAACTGGCGGCGAGGTGCTCCTTGTATGGCTTCTTATCCTTGCTGAAACGCACGTCGCGATAGATGCGGAAGATGGCTTTGTCGGGATCCGTAACGTACTCGGGAGCAAAGCCCGCCATCGCCTGGTTCAGCGCAGTGACCAGTTCGCGCATCGGCTGCTTCACGCTCTGTTCGAAAACCGCCTTGCGCGGCAGAAACCAGTCGCGATGGTTGTTCCGCGCCAGGCCGCGGAAGAATGCGATTGCTTCCGCGGGAAAACCAGCAAAGCCGGAACGCGCCATATACCCTCCCTTTATAATCGAGGTAATGCCGACCACAGAAGAGATGCGCGCGCATCTCGCCGCGATTCCCAATGTAACCGTTTCTGCGGGCGTTCCGCTGGCGCGTCATACCCGCTTTGGCGTGGGAGGACCGGCCGACCTGTACGCCGAGAGCGGGGTGGAGGATTCCTTTCTCGAGGCGCTGCGCGCAGGCGAGGCCAGCGGCATTCCGATGATCGTAATCGGCGGCGGCACTAACTTAATCGTCTCCGATCGCGGCTACCGCGGCCTGGTGCTGCGCTACCGCAACGACGCCCTGCGCGCCGAAGGCAACCGCGTCACCGCCGGCGCCGGCGCCGAGTTACAACGCCTGGTGGATTTCACCATCGACCGCGGGCTGAAAGGCCTCGAGACGCTGTCCGGCATCCCCGGCTGGACCGGCGCGGCCGTCTATGGCAATGCCGGCGCTTACGGCCATTCCATCTCCGAACGCGTCGCCCGCGTGCGCTTTTTCGATGGCCGGAAGGTGCGCGTCTTCTCCAACGCCGAGTGCCGGTTCGCTTACCGGGAAAGCATTTTCAAACGGCACAAAGAGTGGATTATCTTCTCCGCGGATCTGGAACTGGAACCGGCCGATCGAGACGAGCTGCGGCGCACCGCCGATCGAATCCTCGAGGTTCGCAATGAAAAGTTTCCGGTCACCATGCAGTGCGCCGGCAGCATTTTCAAGAACCTGTTGTTGCGCGATCTGCCGCCCGCCGTGGCGGCCCTGGTGCCGGCCGAGGCGGTGCGCGAAGGCAAAGTGCCGGCCGCCTGGTTTCTCGAACAAGTGGGAGCCAAGGGCATGCAAGTCGGCGATATCCACGTGGCCGACTATCACGCCAACCTTATTTATAATGCCGGCGGTGGCACCGCCGCCGACCTGTGCTCGCTCATCCAGGATCTGAAGGCCCGCGTGCGCACCCGCTTCGCCTTCGACCTGGAAGAGGAAGTGCAGTACGTGGGTTGAGCAACCCATTTCGCCACTGGGCTTGGCCGCTTCCCGATTCCGTTGTAGGGGCCGGGCATGCCCGGCCCGCCGGTCCCGCGCGCCCGTAAGCCGCGCATGATTAAGACTGTTCCCCGAACCCACAACCCGAGTACGACTAAAGCCTCACTCCTATCCCGTCGATCTCTGAGTACGAGAGATCGATGCCAGCGCACGCGACCCTATTCACCAAAGCAGCCCGGCGGCACGTCGCCCGTCTGGCGCAGGTGATCGAGCCAGCGGCGGCTGGGCTGGAACGGCGCTTTCTGGCGCTGCTCCGCAAGCGGCGCTATGGTGCCGTGGAGCGGCGCGCGCTGATGGCTATTTCGCCGTGCGCGGCGGCGCGCCTGGGATCAATCGAGAAATTCCTCGAGCAGGTGGATTACAACGGACGGCGCCTGGCCAAGTGCAACCTCTCGCCCGACGCGGCCGGCGCGGTACTGCGCGAGTTCGATCGAATGCTCGAGCCCCTCTTGCAGGGCCGGTTTGGTCCCTCGCTGGAACAACTGCAATGGGCTACTCTGTTGGCGCTCGAACGCGCCTATTACCGCGTGCGCGAAGCGGAAAACCAGGCGTTGTTCGCCATTTACCGCGCCGGAGCCGAAGGGGCCGATTCTGGGGAGCTGTCCCGCCGCCTCGTGCGCCTGCTGGCGCGCGCCTTTCACGCCCGCGCCGGGGGCTTATTAATAAAGGAGGGGAAACTCGATCGGCAACTGCGCCGGCCGCTGTATATCGAACAGGGCAGCCCCGAGGAGCGATGGATCGTCGGTCCCGCCCTGCGCGGGCGCTACGCGTCCTACTGGTCTTACCCGCTGGATGAGTCGGCCGCCATTCAGCTCGGTTTCTCGGTTCCGTATCCCTGGCTGCCGCTCGAGTTGGAACTGCTGGAGGCTGCGGCGGAGCACTTTCGCAAAGCCGCCGAGCGCGCCGGGCTGCTCGAAGAGGTGGAGCGGCTGGCGGCGGCCGCCCGGCAGGCCGAGGATGACGAGCGGCGGCGCATCGGCCGCGAACTGCACGATGAAGCCGGCCAATCGCTGCTGTCGCTTCGGCTCCAGTTGGAAATGATGGAACGCGGTGCCGATCCGCCCATGCGCGCCAGACTGCGGGAGGCCCGCGGCGTGCTCGAAGGGACGGTCATCGAATTGCGGCGGATCATCGCCGCGCTGAGCCCGGCGGTGCTCGAGCGGCTCGGCCTGGCCCGCGCGCTGCATCAATTGGCCGGCCGGTTCGCCAGAACCTCTCCGGCTGGCGTCCGCGCCCGCCTGGCCGGCCGCCTGGACGATTTGCCGGCCCCGATACAGCAAGTAATCTACCGCGTCGCCCAGGAGGCCTTACAAAATGCGGCCAAACATTCCCAGGCGACCCTTGTAAAACTTTCCGTGATGCGAACCGATAAGGTTATCAGAACGCGCATTTCGGATAACGGCCTGGGTTTTCAGGTCGGCGCCACGGCGGCGAAGCCGATGTCATTCGGCCTGGCCGGCATGCGGGAGCGCGCGGCGCTCCTGGGCGGTACGCTCGCCGTGCGCAGTGCGTGCAACCAAGGAACCACGGTGATTCTGGAACTGCCGCTGAGCTCGGCTGAGGGAATACCACATGCCTAAGATTCGCGTATTAATTACAGACGATCATGCAATGTTCCGGCAGGGGGTCCGCACCTTGCTGGCGGCGGAGCCCGACCTCGAAATCGCCGGAGAAGCCAAGGACGCCGCTGAAGCCGTCAACCTGAGCCGGCAGAGCCGGCCCGACGTCGTGCTGATGGATATCGGCATGACCGGGATGAGCAGCTTCGAAGCCACCCGCGTCATCCGCAAGGAGCGGCCGGAAACGCGCGTCGTATTCCTCTCGATGTATGACGACGATGAATACCTCGCCGAGTGCGTCTCCATCGGCGCCAGCGGCTACATCCTCAAGGAGTGTCCCGCCGAGCAATTGTTGACAGCCATCCGCGAGGTGCACCGCGGCGGCAGCTACCTCAGCCCGCGCCTCCTCACCCGCCTGGTGGACGATTTCCGCACTCAGGGGCGAGAGCCTGTACGCCAGCCGCGCTTCGGCACCCTCACCAAACGCGAACGCGAAATCCTTAAAATGCTCGCCGAAGGCCAGTCTGTCAAAGAGATCGCCACCGCCTTCGATCTCAGCGTCAAAACCGTCGAGGCCCACAAGTTCAACTTGATGCGCAAGCTGGATATTCACAACAAGGCCCAGCTCGTCCAATACGCCATTCAGAAGAAAATCATTCGCCTCTCCGAGCCATTGGTGAACTGAACAGGCGGCTCATCAGCGCCGCTTCAGACGCTTCAGGCAACAATGACGCCCGGCACACGCGCCGTGTCGTAACATGGATCGGAGCCAATCGGTGGCGATGAAGGCTGCTTCCACTCTCGTGCTGTCCGCTGTTGCGGCAGGTGCAACGGCTCTCCTCGCGCAGACCGGGCAGGCGGTCGACCCGCGCGACCTCCTCAGCGCGGTTGCCGAGACCTACCGAAATCTGAACAGCTTCGAGTGGACGGCGTTCTCTACCACAAGCTCGGATTCCGGCGAGATCCAGCCGAATACCGTTCTGGTACTGGGCGCTTTTCGGCGGCCTCATTCCATGCGTGTCGAGCTTCGTCGCAAAACGCCGCCCTCAGACACCGTTTGGACCACCAACGGCTCCGGCGTGCTGGAGTACCACAAGGAAAGGAACGGGTTCTGTCGTCCCGATCCCAAGCCCTACCTCCGTGACGCGTCGCCCGGGGCCATGCCATCGGTGGCATCCTCGCTTCCCTACGAACACATCCTGGAAGGCCTCAAATCCGCCCGTTTTGTCGGATACCAATTCCTTAAGGTGAATGGCGAGGTTGTGAGCTGCGTGGTCGTTAGCGTCCCTTATTCCCTGGCCAAATCGGATTGGACCGAAGCCGTTCAAACAGCCGCCATCATTTATTGGATTGAAACCAAGAGCAAAATCGTAGTGCAGCAGAGCACCAACTTCACCCTGAAGCTCCGCGGTCGCACCAGGCCCCGCACCGACGCATCCACCATTACGCTGGTAAGTTACCGCCTCAATCCTGAATTGCCCGATGCCCGGTTTACCCTGCGTCCACCCGCGGGAGCGAAGGAATGGCCCTGCATCGTATTTTCGAGCGGCTGGTAGCCCGGCGCCTCGGCCATGCTCCAAATCGGCCCCCCTGCTTTTCCGCGCGCGTCCCGCGTTACACTCGACGTTAGCCTACCTATGCGTCCACAGAAAACAGTGCTTGCTCCGGCCGCCGCATCCGCCAGCCCGGCCGGCGGGCCGATGACCCCCGAACAGTTCCGCCAGTGTGGCCATCAGGCCATCGATTGGGTGGCCGATTATCTGGCCGATCCGCAGCGCTACCCGGTGCTGGCGCGTGTGCAACCTGGCGCGCTCACCGACGCTCTGCCCGCGCGCGGACCGGAACAGGGCGAGCCGCCGGAATGCCTGCTCGCCGATTTCGAACGGCTCATCCTGCCGGCGGTCACTCACTGGAACCATCCCGGCTTCATGGCTTACTTCGCCAATACCGGTTCGGCGCCCGGCATTCTGGGCGAGCTGCTGGCGGCTGCGCTCAACGGCAACGGCATGTTGTGGCAGTCGTGCCCGGCCATCGTCGAGCTCGAGCAGGTCACGCTCCGCTGGATGCGCCAATGGACCGGTCTGCCTGAGGATTGGTTCGGCCAGATTTTCGATACCGCGTCGGTGGGAAGCATGCACGCCCTGGCCGCCGCGCGCGAGGCAGCCGACCCGGATTCGCGTGCCAAGGGCATGCCCTCCGACCTGGTCGTCTACGCTTCCGAAGAGGCGCATTCCTCCATCGAAAAGGGCGCCATCGCCGTCGGCTTCGGTCAGGAGCGGGTGCGCAAGGTTCCGGCCGATGCCGAGTTCCGCCTACGCCCGGATGCGCTTGCCGAAATGATCGAATGCGACCGCGCCGCCGGGTTGCGCCCGTGCGCCGTCGCCGCCACCGTAGGAACCACCGCCACCACCAGCGTCGATCCGGTGCCCGCCATCGCCGAAATCTGCCGTGCCCAAAACATATGGCTGCATGTGGACGCCGCCTACGCCGGCTCCGCCGCGGTGGCCGAAGAGTTTCGCTGGGCGCTCGCCGGCTGTGAGCACGCCGAGTCCATGGTCATCAATCCGCACAAATGGATGTTCACGCCCGTCGATTGCAGCGTGTTCTATACCCGGCGCCCGGACGTGTTGCGGCGCGCTTTCTCGCTGGTGCCGGACTATCTCGCCACCGCCGAGGATCCGCGCGCCGTCAACCTGATGGATTACGGGGTTGCGCTCGGCCGCCGCTTCCGCGCCCTCAAGCTCTGGTTCGTGATGCGCTCTTACGGGCGCGAAGGAATCGCCAGCCTGATCCGCGACCAGGTGCGCATGGCTCAGTCGTTGGCGGCCAAGGTCGACGCCCACCCTCGCTTCGAGCGCACCGCGCCCACGCCGTTCTCCACCGTCTGTTTCCGTTACCAGGGCACCGATGACGAGAACCGCCGCATCCAGGAGTGCATCAATCAAACCGGCGAGTTCTTCATTTCCGGCACCAAACTGCACGGCCGTTTCACCCTCCGCCTGGCGATCGGCAACCAGGGCACCACTCAGGCTCACATCGACCGCGTGTGGCAGTTGATCCAGGCTGAAGCCGCCAGGCTCGCCGGCTGAACATGGCGCCGCGCGCCGCCTTGCGGGGGCAGAATCGTCTCCTGCACGCCGATTCTCAATCGCCGCACCGCGCAAGCATAGCGGAGACCGCCACGCCATTAACCAGCCGCTTACTGGTTAACCCCGGATGCCAGGAAGCCGCCATCCACCGCGATGCACTGCCCGGTAATAAAGCTGGCGGCGTCTGAGGACAGCAGGACGCCGGCGCCCACCAGTTCTTCAGATCGGCCGAAGCGGCCCATGGGCGTGCGCATGCGCAGTTCCTTGCCGCGCTCGGTGCCGTCGAGCAGGGCGGCGTTCATCTCCGTGCGGAATACACCCGGCGCAATCGCGTTGACGTTGATGCCGTCCTTGGCCCATTCCACCGCCAGGCTGCGGGTGAGCCCCAGCACCGCGGCTTTGGACGCCGCGTAAGCCGTCACCTGCACCAGCGAAACGTACGAATTGAGCGACGCAATATTGACGATGCGGCCCCGTCCGCCCGCCTTCAGCGCATGGTAGAAAGACTGACAGGCGCGCAGCATGCCCGTCAGGTTCACGTTCATCAGGTTGTTCCACTCGGCTTCGGTGATGTCGATGGTCGGCTTGCGGAAGATCTGGCCGGCCGCGTTGACCAGCACATCTACCCGTCCGAACGCCGCCAGCACCGCGTCGCGAAAGCCATCCACCGATTCGCGCGAGGCAACGTCGCAAGCGCGGCGAAGCGTCTTTCGTCCGGCGAGCTCGATCTCCGCGCATGCTTCTTCCACCAGCGGCGCGCGGCGGCCGGTCGGCACCACGTCTGCGCCCGCGCGCGCCAGGCCCGAGGCCAGCACGCGCCCCAGCCCGGAAGTGCCCCCCACTACCACCGCCACGCGGCCGGTCAAATCCATCCCGTTGTTGGCTGCCATAAATCGCTCCTTAGGCCAGCAAGCACTCCCTGACGGCCGTGGCTCTGCTCGCACTTCGGAGCCGCGACCGTGAGGGAGCGGTTGGCATTATCACAATCTAACGGACTTTATCGTTGGATACGCGCCCCGCCGCCGCCGGCCAGCGCCAGCACCTGCTCAAGCGTGGCCATGGTGGTGTCGCCGGGGAAGGTGGTCAGCAGCGCGCCGTGAGCCCAGCCCAGCTTCACTGCCTCGCCCGGCTCCGCTCCGGTGAGCAGGCCGTAGAAAAAGCCGGCCGCGAAGCCGTCACCGCCGCCCACCCGGTCGTAGACATCCAGCTCCGCCACCGGAGCATTGTAGACCTGGCCGTTCACCCAGGCCACCGCGCTCCAACTGTGGCGGTTGGTCGAATGAACCTCGCGCAACGTCGTCGCTACCACCTGGATCTGGGGATGCTTGGCCACCGCCTGCTCGATCATCTTCACGAACGCCGAAGGATCCAGCTTGGACTTGACCGCCACTTCCGGCCCGGCGATTCCCAGCCCTTTCTGCAAATCCTCTTCGTTGCCCACCAGCACGTCCACATTCTTGACGATGCGGCTCAGCACTTCGGCGGCGCGCGCTTCGCCGCCCGAAATGTCCCACAGCTTCTGGCGGTAATTCAGGTCGAAGCTGACGATGGCGCCGGCCGCCTTGGCCGCCTGCATGCCTTCGATCACCAGCTCGGCCGTGGTCGCCGACAGCGCTGCGAAGATGCCGCCCGAATGAAACCAGCGCACGCCGCCCGCAAAAACCTCGCTCCAGTTGAAATCGCCCGGCTTCAGCCGCGCCGCCGCTTCGTTCGAGCGGTTGTAGAAAACCACCGGGGCGCGCGCCCCAAGACCGCGGTCGCTGAACACCGTCGCCATGTTGGGGCCGGTCACGCCGTCGTGCGCAAAGTGCTTGTAAAACGGCTTCACGCCCATGGCGCGCACGCGCTCCGCGATCAGGTCGCCAATCGGATAATCGGCCATCGCGGTGACGATGGCGGTCTTCCGGCGAAAGCAGTCGGCCAGATTCGCCGCGACGTTGAATTCGCCGCCGCTGACGTGAATGCGGCACTCCGCGGCCTTGCGAAACGGAACGATGCCCGGGTCCAGCCGGTGCACTAAAGCGCCGAGCGAAACCAGGTCCAGCGCTCCGTCCTTTGGAGTTTTCCAGGACTGACCCATACTGATGCTTTTTCGTGAACCTCGCTTGCGACAGCCGTCGGAGTGACGGCAGCTTTTCAACTTATGATCCGGCGTGGCCGGCTGTCAAGGGGATGAGCCTGAATCCTCGATTTAGCCGGGCTGAACGATGGAAGCCGGAGACGCGGGCGTTCCTTGGATCAACGACAGCCTTGGTAAACTGGGGTTGAGCTGGAGGGCCTCGAAGATGAAATTCTTTCTCGACACCGCCAATCTGGATGAGCTTCGGCAGGGTGCGGCTTGGGGAATCGTCGACGGTGTCACCACCAATCCTTCCCTGATCGCCAAAGAAGGAGTGCCGCTCGAAGAGCACATCCGGGAGATCTGCGGGATTGTCGATGGCGATATCAGCGCCGAGGTGGTCGCGACCACTTCGCGGGAAATGATCGGCGAAGGCAGGAGGCTCGCCAAGATTCACCGCAACGTGGTTGTCAAGTGCCCGCTCACCCGGGACGGCATCGTGGCCACCAAGACCCTTGCCGCGGAAGGCATCCGCGTCAATGTCACGCTCTGCTTTTCCGCCAACCAGGCCATGATCGCCGCCAAGGCAGGAGCCTACATCGTCAGCCCGTTCGTGGGGCGGATCGACGATATTAGTTGGACCGGCATGGACTTGATTCGCGACATCGTGCAGATCTACCGGAACTATGGTTACAAGACGCAGATTCTCGCGGCCTCGCTGCGGTCGCCTACCCACGTCTCGCAGGCGGCGCTGGCCGGTGCGCACATCGCAACCATGCCGTTCAAGGTTCTCGATATGCTCTTCAACCACCCCCTGACCGATAAGGGACTGGAGCAGTTTCTCAAGGATTGGAATAAGGCGTTTCAGCCCGCTTCGGTTGCCGGATAAGCGTAGCCCATGCCTGGGGTCCTCGCATTCTCGTTTCCGGCTGAAGCTGTCACGCTGTTCTTGGCCGGAGTTCTGCTGGCGCTGGCATCGTTGGCGGGATACCGCGCGTGGAAAGGATCGCGCATCACGCCCGACGAGCGCGAACGGATGCGCCGCGCCGCGCTGGCGGCGCGCGGCAAGCTGGGTGATGCCTCGCTGGTGGAAATGCGCGGCGAGGTGGTGGTTTATTCGTACGCCATCCGTGGCGTCGAGTACACCGCGTCGCAGGATGTGTCCTCGCTCCGCCAGTACTTGCCGGCCGAAGAGACGCTGTGCAGCCCGGTGTGGGTGCGCTACGATCCCAAGAATCCCGCCAATTCGATCATACTGGCTGAGACCTGGACCGGTCTCAGAAACAAATCGCCCGGTGTCACCCAGCCGCGGCCGTGACTTGCCCGAAGCCAAGCCCCGCACTCCCTTGTCGTGAGCTTGGCCGCCCTCCCCTATTCCGAGGCGCGCAAGCGCAGCACTCGCTGCGCGCGCAGGGTGTTCCACCGGCTGGCTCCGCCCGGTTCCAAGTCGAAAAACGTCTTGCCCGCGTACCGGCCGCCCAGGGGCCAGCGGCCGTCGGCCCGCCGTCGGCTCTCCACCAGATCGAACGCGTCCGCGAGCCGCGCATCGGGCGGCGCACCCGCATCGCGAAAATAGTCCAGCCCCCGCAGCGCGTCGTAGTGCCAGCGTGCGGGAAAAACAAAGCGCGTAAACGCCGGTTTGGCGATTGCGCCGGTGCGGTGCGACCGGTACAACCGATGGATCAGCAGGAATTCGCGGCCGCGCCTTTGTGCCGCTTGCGCCGCCCGCGCTCGCTCCGGCCGGAACCGCTCATACTCAAGCAGCCCTTCGAGTGCGGAAATCGTCGTGTGGAACGACCCATGCGTGGCCCCCGAGTAGCCGGGCATGGCCCGGCAATTCCAGCCGCCATCGGCCATCTGTTGGGCGATCAGATGGGTAGCCAGGCCATCCACGCGTTCGTCCTCCAGGCCGAACCAGCAGACAATGCCCAGCACCATCGAGCTGATACAGGTTTCGCTGCGCTGGTGCCGTGGTGGGAAAAAGTTGATCCCGCCATCGCTCCAGAAGCCGGCGTCGAGCAGTACCCGGCAGCCCCGCAACGCCTGGGGATGGCGCGGTTCGAGGCCCAGCGAGCGCAGCAATAGCATTGTATACGTGGTGGAAGTCCATTTCGGATTGTAGATGCCGCCCGCCCAGCGGCCATCGTGATCCTGCAGCGCCAGCAAGCGCGCGCCCCAGCCTTCACGCCCGATCCGCTTTTGCTCGCGCCTCACGGTGTGGGGCGACGCTCCGAGCAGATCCCGCATCACCTGCCAGCGAATTGCCGGATCGCCCTCCAGCAGCCAATCGAGAACCGCGTCTTTTGCCATGCGTGGCGCCTTGGCAACAACCTGCCGATTGCGACGCAACATTCTAACTCCGCGGGCTGGTTGATACACTATCCTTGAAGACTTTGGGCCGGTTCTACAATCACGCCGAATTGATCGAACAGCGCCAGCGCTGGCGGCGTGGGGGCAAGACCGTCGTTTTCACCAACGGCTGTTACGATCTGCTGCATCCGGGACACATCAGCACTCTCGAGGCCGCCCGGTCAATGGGCAATGTGCTGGTTTTGGCCCTCAATTCCGACGTCGGCACTCGCCGCATGAAGGGGCCTGCGCGCCCAATAATTCCCGAGCGCGAGCGCATCGAATTGGCACTGGCCCTCGAAGCCGTCGATGCGGTCACGCTGTTTGACGACGAGACCCCGCGCGCGCTGGTCGCCGCTCTTCTGCCCGACGTCCTGGTCAAGGGCGCCGACTGGTCCCACTTCGTGGCTGGCCGCGAGGAAGTGGAGGCGGCGGGAGGCAAAGTTGTCACCTTGCCCCTCGAGCCAAATTATTCTACTACCAATATCGTAAAGCTGCTCGCCGCCGGACGCCAATCTTGACCCATCCCGCGATTCGAGATCTATTCCTGGAACTGGGCCGCCATCCCAGCTTCGCGGAAGCCTTAAGAAAACTCGCCGGCCAGGGCGGAGCTCGTCTGTCGGGCTTGACCAGCACCGCCAAGGCCTTGTATTCGGTACTCCTCTGGCAGAGCACAGGCCGCCCTCTCATAATTGTAGTAGATGGCAACCAGGAAGCCGAGGCGCTGTCGGAAGCTGTCGAGACCTTCTTCCGCCTGCTGGCGACCGACGATCGTGACGGTCCGCAACTGCTACCGGCGTTGGACGTTCTGCCGCTGCAAAAGCTCTCCCCGCACGCCGAGATTCTGGAGGCGCGCGCTGTCGGATTGTGGCGGCTGGCCACCGCACGCGCGCCCATCACGGTGCTGCCCGTGGCCTCGGCTCTGCTGCGCATCGAGCCGGCGGATTATTACCGGCAGCTCGCCCTGCGGCTGACGGTGGGCGACGAGCTGCCCTTGGAAGAAGTGGTCGCCCACCTGGAAAGCGTCGGCTACCAGCGTCGCGAGCCGGTGGAGATGGTGGGGGAATACTCGGTGCGCGGCGGCATTCTGGACGCCTTCTCGCCGGAAGCCGCCAAGCCGGTCCGCCTCGACCTGTTCGGCGACCAGGTGGAATCCATCCGCCGGTTCGACGTGGAATCGCAGCGCTCCATCCTGAAAATCGGCGACTGCACGCTGCTGCCGCTCACCGAATTCCAGAAATCGCGCGAGCTGCTGGCGGAGTTGCGCGAACTGATGCGCCAGGCGGGCACGTCCGAGCGCGAGCTGCCCCCCGCGGGAGAACCCTTTGCCGGCTGGGAGACGCTGGCGGCGATGGTGCGCCCAAAAACCGGCGCCGTCCTCACGCTGGCTGACAGGCCGGTCGTTGTCTGGGACGAACCGGACCAGGTGCGCAGCGCCGCCGAGCGCCTCTGGAAGCGTCTCGAGCAGGCGGAACCTTCGCCGGCCTACGCTCCGGGCAACATTTTTTACCGTTGGGACGAGTTTCAGCAGTCGGCCCAGGCGCTGCCGCAGCTCGTCATGGAGGAACTGGAAATCGGCTCCGGCGCGGCGAGCCACATCGCAACCCGGCCTACGCTGCGCTTTCATGGCAACATTCAGGTGGCGATCGCCGAGGCGCGCTCGCTCGTGGAATCCGGCAACCGGGTGGCTTTCTTCGCGCCGGCTGCAGGCGAAGTCGAAAGGCTCGCCGACGTTTTCAACGAGTACGAAGTGGCTTACCAGCTAGGCCTGGAGCAGTTGGATTCCACCCCCGCCTATCTCGCCGAACGCGTCTACATGGCGGGCGCGGTGGCCAACATTCACCTCGTCAAGGGGCTGATCCGCCGCGGCGCCGCATTCCAGGATTCGAAATTGGTCGTCTTCGGTTCCGAGGACCTCTTTGAAGCCTCCGAAATGGTCGCCCAGGCCCCGGCCGGCAAGCCGGCCCTGGCGGCCTTTTCCGCCGATCTGATCGACCTCAAGCCCGGCGACTTCGTGGTGCACGCCGAGCACGGCGTCGCCCAGTTTCTGGGTCTGCGGGAGATCGCTCAAGGCGACGCCAAGGGCGATTACATGCTGCTCGAATACGCCGCCGGCGCCAAACTCTACGTCCCCCTGGCGCGCATGGACCTGGTCGAGCGCTTCCGCGGCGCGGGCGAAGCCAAACCCGCCCTGGACCGCATGGGCGGAGCCACCTGGACCAAAACCAAGTCCCGCATCAAAGCCAAAATGCGCGACATGGCCGACGAGCTTCTGAAGCTCTACGCCGCGCGCAAGCTGGCCGACGGTTTCTCCTTTTCCGCCGACAGCAACTGGCAGCGCGAGTTTGAGGACGCTTTCGATTTTACCGAGACCCGCGACCAGTTGACCGCCATTCGCGACATCAAGCGCGACATGGAAGGCCCGCACCCGATGGACCGCCTGCTCTGCGGCGACGTGGGCTATGGCAAGACCGAAGTGGTTATGCGGGCCGCTTTCAAAGCTCTCGGCGATGGGCGGCAGGTTGCGATGCTGGCTCCCACCACCGTTCTGGCATTTCAGCACCTGGAGACCTTCAGACGGCGCTTTCAGCCATTTCCCGTTCGCGTCGAAATGTTCAGCCGCTTCCGTTCACCCAAAGAGATCAAGGCCGGCCTGGCGGATCTGGCGGAAGGCAAGATCGATATCGCCATCGGGACCCACCGCCTGCTCTCCCAGGATGTTCAGTTTCGCGACCTCGGCCTGGTCATCGTGGACGAAGAGCAGCGCTTTGGCGTCAAGCACAAGGAGCGGCTCAAGCAGTTGAAGAAACAGGTGGATGTGATCACCATGAGCGCCACTCCCATTCCCAGGACATTACACATGTCGTTGTTGGGGTTGCGCGACATGTCGGTGATCGAAACTCCGCCCAAAGATCGCCTCGCCATTCACACCGTGGTCGCCCCCTTTCAGCCCGAGCTGATCCGCGCCGCAGTGGAGCTGGAATTGGGCCGGGGCGGCCAGGTCTATTTCCTGCACAATCGCGTCGATTCCATCTGGGCGCGAGCCGCCAGCATCCAGGAACTCGTTCCCGGCGCGCGCATCGGCGTCGGCCACGGCCAGATGGCGGAAGCCGAGCTCGAGCGAACCATGCTCCACTTCATGCGGCACGACTTCGATATCCTGGTATGTACTACAATTATAGAGAATGGCCTCGACATCCCTCGCGCAAATACTATGATTATAGAGAATGCCGAGCGCTACGGCCTCAGCGAGCTCTACCAGTTGCGCGGCCGGGTGGGGCGGTGGAACCGCCGTGCGTATGCTTACCTGCTGGTGCCGCCCGATACGGAGCTGAACGAAATTGCCCGCAAGCGGTTGGCGGCCCTGAAGGAATTCAGCGATTTAGGAGCTGGATTCAAGATCGCTGCGCTGGATCTGGAACTGCGCGGCGCAGGCAATCTGTTGGGCGGCGAGCAGCACGGCCACATCAACTCCGTGGGCTACGACACCTATGTGCGGCTGCTGGATGAAACCGTGCGCGAGTTGAAGGGTGAGGAAGTGGTGCCGGAAATCCACTCGTCGGTCAATCTGGGGCTGGACATACGGATTCCGCCGGATTACATTCCCGACGAGAACCAGCGCCTGCGCGCGTATCGGCAGATCGCCAGCGCGACCGGCCGGGAGGGGCGCGAGCGTGCCGAAAAGGAACTGGAGGACCGTTTCGGCACAGTGCCGGCGGCGGTGCGCAGCCTGCTCGCTTACTCCGCCATCAAGACGGTGGCCGAGCAATTAGGCATCGAGGCTATCGACAGGCGGCATAACCTCTTGAGTATCAGGTTCCACCGCGAAACGCAGGTGGATCCGGCGCGGCTCATGCAGGTGGTTGCCAGGACTCCTGGCGCGCAGTTCACTCCGGCAGGCGTGTTGCTGCTACCTTTGGACGGGCAGGCTTCGGCGCCGGAAATCCTCAGTTTCCTCGATGCCAAGTTGGAACAAATGCGGGCGTCCGGCTGAAAACGCCGGGTAGGATAGACGATCGTTTTTTGTCGTCTGTCAGGGTGTCGTATTTAGGCGAAGAATGACAGACCACAAAGGCGATGGTCTATCCCACGCGAGCGGCGCGGCTTGTGCGGAGCGAGGTGGGCTTCCCTCGATGGTAGAATGGAGCGTTAGCAGCTATGATTTGCAGGTTTGTAGTAGTCATAATGGCAACCTTGCCGCTGGCGGTTGCCGCCGATATCCGCGTGGTGGAAGAGATTGCCGCCAAAGTGAATGGCGACATCGTCACCCGCGGCGAACTGGATGAACAGCGGAGAGATCTGGAGATGGCCCTGCGCCAGGAGCGGCACCTGACGGGCGTAGAACTCACCACCGCCGTGCAGGAGGAGTCCAAGAACCTCCTGCGGGATAAGATCGACGAATTGCTGTTCGTGCAGAAGGCCAAGGACCTGAACATTAACGTGGATGGTGAGGTGGCCCGGCGGCTGGCCCAAATGCAGGTGGTGGCCAAAATCACCGACCCCGACAAGTTTCACGACTACGTCCGCGACAACACCGGCATGCCGTTTGAAGAGTTCAAGCAGAAGATCACGAGCGATATGCTGGTGCACCGCATCGTCGGCCAGGAAATCGGCTCGCGCATCATTATTCCCGACCCTGATCTGCGCAAATACTACGATGCCCACCAGAAGGATTTCGTGCGCAAAGCGCAGGTCTTCTTCAGCCAGATCTTCATCTCCACCGAAGGAAAAACGCCGGAGCAGATCAAAGCCGCGGAAGCCAAGGCCAAGGATGTGGCGGCGCGGGCGCGCAAGGGCGAGAAGTTCAGCGACCTGGTGACTGCTTATTCCGACGACCCGGAAACGGCGCGCACCGGAGGCGTGGTTCCGCCGCGCGAAAAAGGCATGTCGCTTCCCCAGGTCGAGGATTTTCTGTTCAAGGAAAAGAAGGGCTCGGTTTCCGACCCGGTCACAGTGCCGCAGGGCTTCATGATCATGCGCATCGACGACCGCTATGAGGCGGGGCAAGCTTCGTTCGACGAAGTCAAGGACCAGATTCAGGAGATTATGGCCGAGCCGCAACTGGAGCCCAAGGTGCGCGCCTATCTCACCAAGCTGCGCCAGGACGCGTTCCTGGAAATCAAGGACGGCTACGTGGATAGCGGCGCCGCTCCCGGCAAGGACACTCACTGGCACGACATCGCGCAACTGAAGCCGCAGACCACCACCAAGGAAGAAGTGGCCGCAACGCACCGGCGGCACAAGCACATCCTGTTCATCCCGATACCGGGAACTACCTCCACCGCGGGCACCAGGCCCAATATCGACACCTCGAAACTTGGCGAGCGCGCCCCGAAGGCGCCCGCGGAGCCGGCTGCGCCCGAAACGCCGGACGCTCCCGCCAAACAATGAAGTCGCCTTACGTCAACGAGCTCGAACCCAACAAGGTGATCACCGGCAGCTTTCTGGTTCATTCCAAGGAGATCCGCCAGAAGCGAACCGGCGAGCTTTATCTTTCTCTGCTCCTGGGCGACCGCACCGGCGAGGTGGACGCCAAGATGTGGGACAACGTGGCCGACGTGGTCGATGCGTTCGAGCGCGACGATTTCGTCAAAGTGAAAGGCCTGGTCCAGGTCTTTCACAACCGGCCGCAGTTGACCATCCACAAGATGCGCCGCATGGAAGACGGCGAAGTCGAATACGCCGACTATTTTCCTTCTTCCAAGCGCGACCCCCAGGAAATGTGGCTGGAGTTACGCGCGGTGTTGAGCGGCATCGCCAACCCGCACTTGCGCGCCCTGCTGAACGCCATGCTGGACGACGAAGACATCGGGTGCCGTTACCGCATAGCGCCGGCCGCCAAACAGATCCACCATGCCTTCCTGGGCGGCCTCATCGAGCATGTGCTTTCGTTGTGCGCCCTGGCGCGCCTCACCGCCGCGCACTACCAGGTGGATCTCGACCTGCTGCTCGCCGGCGTGGTGCTTCACGATATCGGCAAGATCTACGAGCTGAATTACGAGCGCGGCTTCTCCTATTCGCCCGACGGCCAGTTGCTCGGCCACATCAATATCGCGCTGCGCATGGTGGCCGACAAGCTAAGTGCCCTGCCGGACTTTCCACCGGCCCTGCGCACCCTCGTCGAACACATGATCCTCAGCCATCATGGCCATCTCGAATTCGGCTCGCCCAAACTGCCGCAATTCCCCGAGGCGCTGCTGCTGCATTACCTCGATGACATGGATTCCAAGATGGAGTCGATGCGCGCGTTGATTGAAAACGACCGCCAGGTGGAGGGCTGTTTCACGACTTATAACGTAGCGCTGGAGCGGCCCGCGCTTAAGATGGACCGGTTCTTAAATCCGCCGCCGCCGCGGGCCGTCGCGCCCGCCGCATCCGGGAGCGAAACGGCACGCGAGCCTCAGCCCAAGCCGGATGCGCCGTCGCATCCGTTGTTCACGGCCAAGCCCGATTCGCCGTTTGCGGGCAAACTGCGGGAGGCCTTGCAGCCCGCCGCGCCCGACCAGGAAAAGTGATGCCAAAGACCGCCCGCGATGTCCCGCCGCCGCTCGAACTGGAGTGCCTCAACGCCCTGTGGACGCTCGGTGAAGGCAGCGTCAAGCAGGTGCGTGCCATCGTCACCGCCGCCCGTCCACTGGCGTACACCACCATCATGACCGTGCTCGACCGCCTGGTGCGCAAAGGCAAGTTGGACCGGCGCAAAGCGGGCCGCGCTTACGTGTATGCGCCGCGTATGCCGCGCGATGAGATGCGCCGCACCGCCATCCGCGAGCTGGTGGCCGGCTTCTTCGGCGGCTCCGAACGGGAGTTGTTGCGATTTCTCGGCGCTGAAGCGGGCGCTGCGCCGGAGCCTGCGAGCGCTCCGCCAAGCGGCATCGCCGCCGACGAACCGCAGATTGATACGGTGCTGCTCTAAAGCGGCGCGCCGGCCCTCCGCTATCTGGCTGCTCATGCTGGTGCTCTCGATTCTGTTCGGCGCGGCGCTCCCGCTGGCTGCGGCTTACGCCTGGGGCGTCCTGGTGCTGCGCCGCCTGGCCGCGCCGCCCGAAATCGCGCTGGCACTCGGCGCGGCTGTCGAAAGCCTGCTCGTCTTCCTGCTGCTGGTGCTGCACCTGGGTTGGTGGCCGGCTTACCTGGCGGTGGGACTGGTGCCGCTGGCCGCCCTTCCATTCCTTAGTCGCACGCGGTTGCCGGAGCCGGCGCTGGCGTCGCTGGGCCGCTACGGCCGCATCGCCGCCGCGATCGTCTTCGCCGCTTATGGCGTCTGGTATCTGGTGAATGCGATGGCGCCGGAAATTTCCCCTGACGGCATTACCTATCACCTCGGCCTGCCCTTCGATTACACGCGGCTGGGCCGGTTTCCGGATCGCTTCACCTTTTACGACGCGCTGCCGCAGGGCATGGAGATGCTCTTCACCATGGCGTTCGCGTTCGGTCGCCATTCGGCGGCCAAGCTGGTGGAGCTCGGTTTTCTGGCCGCCACGCCAACCCTCTTCTTGCGCATCGGCAGGCGCCTCCGGCTGCCGGACCTCGCATCGCTGGTGGCGGCGGTGTTCTACTTCTGCGCTCCGGTGACCGGCATCACAGGCTCCACGTCGTACAACGAAGCTGCGCTGGTTTTCTTTACCCTGGCGGCCTTCTACCTGCTGCTGCTATGGCGCGACACTGGCGAGCAGTGGTATCTGCCCGCGGCGGGATTGGCGGCCGGATTCTGTTATGCCATCAAGTTGCCGGGCGCGATGGTATTGGTCGGCGCAGCGCTCTCGGTGGCCGTATGGGCGAGCGCCCGGCGGTGGCGCGGGCTGGCGCTCATCGCGGCGGGCGCTATGCCGGCCGTGACGCCGTGGCTGCTGCGCAACGCCGTGCTGGCGCGCAATCCGCTGGCGCCCTTGGCCAATGCCGTGTTTCCGAATTCTCATTTTCACGTTCTTACGGAACGGATTCTGGCGGCGAACCTGGCCTCGCACGGGCATGTAGCGCCGCTCGACGTGCCTTGGCAACTGGCTTTCGGCGATCATCTCACCGGGACCTTCGGGCCGTTGCTACTGGCGCTGCCGCTGGTCTTGCTGGCCTGGCGGAGCCGCGCGGTGAGATTATTGCTGGCGGCGGCCGTGCTGCTGGCGCTGCCATGGTTCGCCAACAAAGGCGCGCGCTTTCTGATGCCTTCCATGGCACTCGCCGGACTGGCCCTGGGAGCCGCGCTGGCGGGCACCTGGCGCGGGCGCGCGGCGTGGGCCGCGGTGGCCTTGCAGGCCATCGTGTGCTGGCCGCAGGCGCTCAATCTGTGGCAGCCGGATTACGTTTTCAGGTTACATGATTTTCCGCTGGCCGCCGCGTTGCGCATCGAACCCGAACCGGATTACCTGACGCGCACCATCCCGGAGTATCGAGTGGCGCGGATGGTGGAAAGTAACACTCCGGCGGACGCGCGTATCTTCTCTTTCGATGCGGTGGCCAACGCCTACCTGCCGCGCGCCGTGATCGTGGGTTGGCAATCGGCCGAAGGCGACTGCATGGCGGACGCGCTGCGCGCCGCCTTCTATCCGGAGGCACTGTACCAACGCGGCGGCCACTGGCAGTCGGAGCCGCTGATGGGTTTCCGCTTCCGCCTGGCCGGTGGGCACGAAGGCGAATGGGATGTCGAGGAGGTGGTGATTTACTCGCAGGGGAAGCGCGTTCCGGCAGCCAAGGACTGGACCCTGCGCGCCCGGCCCAATCTTTGGGAGGCGCCGCTGGCCGTCGACGACAACTACGCCACCCGCTGGCGCACCTGGGGGCCGGTCAAAGCCGGCATGACGCTCGAAGTCGATTTCGAGGTTCCCGTGATCGCCGACGGTGTCGCCCTGGTGTCGCACGCGCCGGGCGATATCGTGCCCTTGCAAATCTGGGCCAAGCAACTGAGCGGCGCCTGGCGCCTGGTAGCGGATTCCCCGCCCGCCGTGCCCAGCCACGCCGTGCCGCTGCGCCTGGAGGCAACAGCGGCCCTGCGACGCACCGGCTTCCGCTACCTTCTCGCCCCGGTAGAAGGCGGCGGCAACAGCCCCATCGGCATGGACATGCTGGCGAACCCGCTGGCCTGGGACCTGGACACGGTCGCCCGCGCCGGATGGTCTGTCCTGTTTCGCATCCGTTAGCCCCGCAGCCGTGGCGCGGGCAGTCCTGCCTGCTGTGTCGAGATTCCTCTCGACATTTCTTCGGATGTGCTCCCCGCTCCGCCGCCAGGCGGCCGGGAAAGCCGCCTTTGTAACCAGGCTGAGACAGATGCCGTGCAAGTCCCACCTGTACAATAAAGGAAAACCATGCGACCGTTGTCAAGAACTCTGAGTGCAATTGTCATGGCCGCCGCCCTGGTTTCCCTGGCGGCGATTCTTAGCTCGCAGCCGGTGGCGCCGAAAGAACAGGTGGGGCCGCTGGCCGATGGCGGCTTCCTGTTGAACAGCGGCTGGAGGCTGGACCCGGCGGGAAAACAGATTACGCTCGATACGCTGCCCATGGCCACGGCGCTCTCGCCGGATGGCCGCTACCTGCTGGTGCTGCACTGCGGCTACCGGCCGCCCTCGATTGCCGTGCTCGACGCCGCCACCGGCGCGTTGGTCAGCACCACCCCGGTGCCCGACGCGTGGCTGGGGCTGGCGTTCGCGCCCCATAGCGACCGCGTCTATGTGGGCGGCGGCGCGCGCGCGGCGGTCTTCGAGTTCACCTTTGCCGATGGCAAGCTGGCGGCGGGCCGCACTTTCGAGTTGGCCACCGGCAAGCCCACTCCTAACGATTTCATTGGCGATGTGGCGTTTTCGCCCAATGGCCGCCTGCTCTACGCGGCGGAGCTGTATCACGACCGAGTCGCGGTGATCAATCCCCAATCGGGCATGGTGATCGATCACATCCGCACGGGGCGAAGGCCCTATCGCATCCTGTTCCATCCCGACGGCAAATCGTTCTTCGTCACCCACTGGGCCGATGGCACGCTCGGTCACTACGACGCATCGAACGGCAGCCAGCTCGCGCGGCTGCCCGTTGGCGCCCATCCCACCGACATGGTGTGGCGCGCGGGCGCCAACACGGAATCCGTGGAGGGCGAGGCCCGCTGGGCGGCGCGCATTTTCGTGGCGGCAACCAATACCAACAGCCTGTACGCGGTGGGTGTGAGCCAGGACAAAGAGCTCCACGTGGTGGAGACCATCAACGTTTCGATGACGCCGCGGCAGCCGCTCGGTATGTCGCCTTCCGGCCTGGGGCTGAGCGCCGACGGCAACCGGCTGTACGTTGCCTGCTCCGACGCCAATGCGGTTGCGGTGTTGGACCTGGCGAGCGACCGCAGTTACGTCAAAGGCTTCATCCCCGCCGGCTGGTATCCCACGGCAGCGCGGGTGCTGCCATCCGGCACGCTGGTGGTGCTCAACGGAAAGGGCGTGCGCTCCTACCCCAATCCGCAGGGGCCCAATCCCGCGCGCCGGCCCGAGCCTGCGCACGCCGGCCTGGCCGAGGAGCAGTACGTGGCGCGCATGCAGACGGGTACCGCGTCGTGGATCGCGCCCTTCAGCGACGGCCAGCTTGAAAAGTGGACCCAGGCCGCTCTGGCCGATTCGCCCTACCGCGACAGCAAGCTGGATGAGACCAGCACCCTGCCGCACATCGACCACGTCATTTACATCGTCAAGGAAAACCGCTCCTACGACCAGGTGCTGGGCGACATGAAAGATGGCAACGGCGATCCTGGGCTGGTGTTGTTCGGCGAAAACTGCACGCCCAACGAGCATAAGCTGGCGCGCGAATTCGTGCTCCTGGACAACTTCTACGTCAACGCCGATGTCAGCGCCGACGGCCACAACTGGTCCACCGCGGCCATCGCACCCGACTATGTCGTCAAGCTCTGGCCGAACGAGTACGCGCGCCGCGGCAAGGAATACGACTTCGAAGAGCAGGACCCCGCCTCGCTGCCGCCCGCCGGCTACCTGTGGACCAATGCCAGCCTGGCCGGGCGCAGCATCCGCAATTTCGGCTACATGGTGGACAACCGGAAGGGCGCCCCCATCGGCGCCGAACAGATCGAGCGAGTGCGCGACCCCGTGCTAGCCAAAGTGACCAACCGCATGTTTCGCGGGTTCGACCTGGCGGTTCCGGACGTCGAACGGGCGAAGGTTTTCTTGCAGGAGTTTTCCGAGTACGAAAAGAGCGGCAACATGCCGGAGCTGATCGTGATGCGCCTCCCCAACGATCACACTTCGGGAACCTCGCCCGGTAAGGTGGCTCCGCTTTCGATGGCCGCCGACAACGACTACGCGCTGGGAATGATCGTGGAGGCGGTGTCCCATTCCAAGTTCTGGACCAGCACGGCGATATTCGTGCTGGAGGACGACGCGCAGAACGGCCCCGACCACGTGGATTCGCACCGCTCGCCCGCGTTCTTGATTTCATCTTATGTGAGGCGCCACATGGTGGACAGCACCATGTACAACACCACCTCCATGCTGCGGACGATGGAGTTTTTGCTGGGGCTGAAGCCAATGACCCATTTCGATGCCGGCGCCCGCCCGATGACGTCGGTGTTTCAGCCCTTGCCGGACGCGACTCCGTATACGGCCGAGAAGCCGCGCATTTCGCTCACCACCAGGAACCCGGCCAAGGGTCCGGGCGCCGAGGCGTCGCTGCACATGGATTTCGACGAGGCCGACGAGAACAACGACGATGAATTGACCGACGTGCTGTGGCGGGCCATCCGCCACAGCGATCCTCCGCCGCCGGCGCGGAGCTTTTTCGGGAAGTAGCACAGAGAGCCGCGCGCCACCACGTTGCGCGCCGCTCCAGCGCGTGCCTCCGCGCGCTGTTTTAGCCCTGCATGCGTTGTGGGGGCAGGTTTAGGAACCTGCGCGCGATCCAGAGGGTTCCCCGGTCAATCGGCGCACCGGGCGCAAGTCCAGCCGGTTCTTCCCGGGGTGGGAACTTTCGACATGCCGCAAATTTACCTGTGCTTCCTTTGGCACATGCACCAGCCGTTTTATAAAGACCTGGCCTCGGGCGAGTACAAGCTGCCCTGGACGCGCATGCACGCGCTCAAGGACTACTACGGCATGGCGCGCATTTTGGAGGAGTTTCCGCGCGTCCGCCAGACTTTCAACCTGGTGCCTTCGATGATGGCCCAGGTTGCCGAGTACGCCTCGGGCGCCGCCCGCGATCCCTTTCTCGAGACCGCGCTGAAGCCGGCCGAAGCCCTCACCGAAGCCGACCGCGCGTTTCTCCTGCGCCACTCTTTCTATTCCGATCCGCAACGCATGATTTATCGCTATCCGCGCTACGGCGAGCTGTTCGACGCCTGGCTGGCGCAAAAGAACATCGGCACGCGATCGTTATTCGGGGCGCAGGACTTTCGCGATCTGCAGATGTGGTCGCAACTGGCATGGTTCGACGAGGAGTTTCAGGAACACGACGAGGAGGTGCGCGAGTGGCTGCGGCGCGGGCGCAACTTCACGCCCGCCGACCAGGAGCGCATGGGAGCCAAGCAGCGCGAGATCGTGGCCCAGGTGGCGCCGGAATACCGCAAGCTGGCGGCATCCGGTCAAATCGAAATCTCCACCACACCTTACTACCACCCGATCTTGCCGCTGCTGTGCGATTCCTCGATCGCCGCGGTTTCCCATCCCGGCGTTTCCCTGCCGCCGCGTTTTCGTTATCCGGGCGATGCCCGCAAGCAGCTCGAAATGGCGCGCGAGTTCATCGCCCAAACGTTCGGCACGGCGCCGGCGGGGCTGTGGCCGTCGGAAGGTTCGGTCTCCGACGAAGCCCTCAGCATCGCGGCCGAACTCGGATACCGCTGGGCCGCCACCGATAGCGGCGTGCTCAACCGCACGCTGGGGCGCGGCGTGGGCGTCGAGGGACTTTACCGGCCGTACCGCTGGCAGCGGGACGGGCGCTCCCTGGGCGTGATTTTCCGCGACCATTACCTGAGTGACCTGATTGGTTTCGTCTACTCGAAAATGGACGCGGGCGCGGCGGCCGGAGATTTCCTCAAGCGCATCCGCGAAAACTGCGCCGGCATTCTGGGCGCCGGCCGCGACGCGCTGGTGCCGATTATTCTCGACGGCGAAAATGCCTGGGAGTATTACGACCGCAACGGGCGCCCCTTTCTGCGCGAGCTCTACCGCCGCATCCAGGACGATGCGGGCCTGAGCGCGGTCACCGTCAGCGAAGGCCTTGAGCGCCTGGCGCAGGAGCCGCTCGGCGGGATCTTCCCCGGTTCGTGGATCGATGCCAACTTCGACGTGTGGATTGGCGCCGAAGAGGACAACCAGGCGTGGACGCAATTGCTGCGCGCCCGCGAGACTTTCGATTCCGCGTCCGCCGTGAGCGAGGACAAGCGGCGGACGGCCTACGAAGAGCTGCTCATTGCCGAGGGCAGCGACTGGTGCTGGTGGTACGGGCCGGAGCACGAGTCCACCAATCGCCCGGAGTTTGACCAGCTCTACCGCAGCCACCTCGCCAACGTCTACCGCTTCCTCAACCTGGCGCCGCCCGAAGAGCTTTCGCGTCCCATCCTGCGCATGACGCTGCCGGCCGTGCTGTTGTCGCCCTCGGGGCCGATCCAGCCCGTCATCGACGGCGATGTCACTTCCTATTTCGAGTGGATGGGCGCGGGCGTTTATCACGTCGATGAACGGAGCGGCTCCATGCACGGCAAAAAGTTCCTGGTGAAGGAAGTGTACTTCGGCTCCGATGGCCAGAGCTTTTATTTGCGCATCGATTTGAATCCCGGCTACGGGCAGGAACCGGGTGGCATGGAAGCGCGCTTGACCGGCCAGACGCTGGATGGCGCGCGCTCCAGCCAGGTCACTATCAGCTTAGCCCGCGGCGCTGCCAAGCCGGTGGATGTGCGGCTGGCGGCTCCGGCGGCCGACGCGGTGGAATGCGCGTTCGGCCGCGTCCTGGAAGTGCGCATCTCGCTGGCGGCGCTGGGCATCGCGGATGGTCAGGGATTGCGCTTTCAAGCCTCGCTGTGGGAAGGCGGCCTGCCCGTCGAAGCCATTCCGAATCAGGGCTGGCTGGAAATGAAAAGCACCAATCCCGCTCAGTTCGGTGACTGAAGAACGCGTGGACAAGTACTCGTGCGTGCCGCCCGCGCTACGGCCACTGCCGCTTCAGCCGATGGATTCGAGCGCCATGGGAACGGCCGCAGCCTTGCCGCCGGCCCGCTCGAGAAACAGCCGCATGCCCTGGTAGTCGCGTGGGCCGAGTTGGTGGACGATGTGGCAGGTGAGATACTGCCGCACCAGCTCCGGCGCGAAGCCGCGGCGCGCCGCTTCGGCCTCGACAATTTCCTCCATGTGCTCCAGCCCGAAGCGGCAGGAATCGCGAAAAGCCTCGACGACGAATGCGCTCGCCACGCCCTTGCGCGCGGCCCACACCGCGAACACCATGGGATAGCCGGTCATCTCCACCCAGTCGGCGCCAAGGTCCCGGACCTGGTACGGCAGATGGGCCGGGTCGATGCGTAAGGCGGGATCGCCGATGATCAGCGCGGCGTCGGCGTCGGCGAGCATTGCATTGAGATCCGGCGCGTGCGGCAACACTTCCGGCCGCGTGCCGTATTTGTGGTCGAGGACTATCCGCGCCAGTTCCACCGAAGTGCGCGAGCTCGAATCCGCGGCCAGCGTGCGCACCTCGCCGAGCGGCTTCGCCGAGATCAGCAGAATGCTGCGCACCGGGCCATGGCAGGCGATTCCGGCGCCGGGGAGGATGTCCAACTCCTGGCGCGTGAGCTCGAAGGAAGGCACGATGCCGATGTCCGCCGCGCCCGATGCCAGTGCGTCGGCGCACTCCGATGGTAAGCGGAACTCCAGCTCGAACAGCTCGCGCTGCTGCCCGTGCAGCATGCCCCACACCAACGGAGAAGTATTCAGGAAGCTGACCGCGCAAACCCGCGGCTTACTGGAATCAGGGAGGCTCAATCTTCGAGTGTACCCTAGCGCCGGGTGCGAGGCGCGCCACATGCCACAAGCTACAATAGTCATAGAAATCCAAAAATCCATGGCCAGGCTTACTTAGTTCGGGAACTGATGCTCTTGCTTCGACGGATGGCAATCCCGCTTCGCGCAATCTCGAACGCCTTCGTGCTCCGGAGCATGGTGGAGCCATAGGAATCTCCGCATGGTCCGCGGCCTGATCGATTTTGCCCTCAACAATCGTTTCCTCGTCACCCTGGCGGCTTTCCTGCTGCTGATTTGGGGTGCCATTTCATTCCACAATCTTCCGGTCGAGGCCTACCCCGACGTAGCCAACAACTACGTGCAGGTGATTACGCAGTGGCCGGGCCACGCCGCCGAGGAGGTAGAGCAGCAGGTCACCATCCCCATCGAAATCGTGATGAACGGCATCCCGCACCTGGAGCACCTGCGCTCCACATCGCTGTTCGGCCTTTCCAGCCTGATGCTCATCTTCGACGACGAATCCTCGAACGACTGGAATCGCCAGAAGGTGCTGGAGCGGCTCTCGCAGCTCAGCCTGCCAGCCGGGTTGCAGCCGCAAATCGGTTCCGACTACAGCCCGGTGGGCCAGATCTACTGGTACACGCTCAAGAGCACCAACCCGCAGTACGACCTGATGGAGCTCAAGTCGCTCGAGGACTGGACGCTTGAGAAACAATTCAAATCGGTGCCCAACGTGGTCGATGTCGTCAGCTTCGGCGGCACCACGCGCGAATACCAGCTGGCGCTTGACCCGAACCAGCTTGTGGCCTATGGCCTGAGCCTCGCCCAGGTGGAGCAGCAACTGGCGAACAACAACGTCAACGCGGGCGGAAGCTTCGTCGAAGCCGGCCTGCAGCAGATCAACGTGCGCGCCATCGGCCTCATGCGCGGCGTTCAGGACATCGCGAATACCGTAATCAAAACGGTAAACGGCACGCCGATCCGAGTGAAGGATCTCGGCACGGTTTCGCAGGGGCCGAAAATCCGCCTGGGCCAGATCGGCAAGGCCATCCACCGCGCCGATGGCAAGGTGATCGATGACGGCGATGTGGTCGAAGGCATTGTGCTGCTGCGCAAGGGCGCCGACGCCGAGGGCGTGCTCGATGCCATCCACGCCAAAGTGCGCGAGTTGAACCAGCACATTCTGCCGCGCGGCGTCCAGGTGGTTCCGTTCCTCGACCGCAGCAGCCTGGTGCACCTCACCACCCACACCGTGCTGCACAACCTGACGGAAGGCATCGTGCTGGTGGCGCTGATCCTGTTCCTGTTCCTGGGCAACGCCCGCGGCGCTCTGATCGTCGCGCTCACCATTCCATTCTCTCTGTTGTTCGCCGCGATTTGCCTCAGCCTGAACCACATTCCCGCCAACCTGCTTTCGCTCGGCGCGCTCGATTTCGGCATGGTAGTGGAAGGCGCGGTGGTGATCGTGGAAAACATCGTGCGCTACCTGGGCCGCCATGAGGGCAGTTCGCCGCTCGGGCCGGTGCGCACGGCGGCCCACGAAGTGCAGCGTCCGGTATTTTATTCGATCGGCATCGTCATCACCGCCTACCTGCCCATCTTCACCTTGCAGCGCGTGGAGGGCCGGCTGTTCAGGCCCATGGCGTGGACGGTCTCGTTTGCCCTGCTCGGTTCGCTATTGTTTTCGCTGCTGATTGCGCCCGTGCTTTCCAGCTTTGTCTTCGGCAAGCGGGTTCGGGAATGGCACAACCCGGCGATGATCCGCATCACCCGCGCCTACGAGGCCGCGTTGCGCCTGGCCATTCGCCTGCGATGGCCAACCGTGCTGGTGGCGGCCTGCGCGCTGGGAGTTTCGATCTATCTCGCCACCAGCGGCATCATCGGCTCCGAGTTCCTGCCGCATCTCGATGAGGGAGCCATCTGGGCGCGCGCCACGCTGGCCCCCAGCACCGGCCCGACCGAAGGCGAGCGCGTGATGCGCCAGGCACGGCGTATTTTCGCCTCGTTTCCCGAAGTCACCCAGGTGGTGAGCCAGGTGGGCCGGCCTGACGACGGTACCGACACGACCGGCTTCTTCAACACCGAGTACTTTGTCGACCTCAAACCCAAGGCGCTGTGGCGGCCGGTTTTCGCGCAGGACAAGGACGAGTTGATCGGCGCCATGGACCGCGAGGTGGAGCGGATCCCGGGCGCCTTGTGGAACTTCTCGCAGCCCATTGCCGACAACATGGAAGAGGCCGTCAGCGGCGTCAAGGGGGAGCTGGCCATCAAGATTTATGGCGACGACCTGAAGACGCTGGAGGCCACGGGGGACAAGATTGTCAGCGTGCTGCGCACCGTCAACGGCATCACGGACCTGGGCCTCTTCCGCGTGATCGGCCAGCCCAACCTCGAATTCCAGATCGATCGCGCCGCCGCCGCGCGTTACGGGATCAATGTGGCCGACGTCCAGGATGCGGTGGAAACCGCCGTCGGCGGCAAAGTGGTCACGCAGGTGTTGCGCGGCGAGCAGCGTTACGACCTGGTGGTCCGCTACCAGGCCGCCTCCCGCGGCGACCGCCAGGCAATCGAAAACATCCGCCTGCTCGCGCCCTCGGGCGAGCGCGTGTCGCTGGCGCAGCTCTGCCAGGTTCAGGTGCGCGACGGCGCCTCGGAGATCTACCGCGAAGCCAACTCGCGCTACGTGGCGCTGAAGTACAGCGTTTCCAAGCGCGACCTGGGCAGCACCGTGGAAGAGGCCATGCGCAAGGTGGACGCGCAGGTGAAGCTGCCGCTGGGTTATCGCATCGATTGGGCCGGCGAATACGAGAGCGCCAAACGCTCGCAAAGGCGGCTGATGATTGTCCTGCCCATCACCATCCTGGTGATCTGCATGATCCTGTACACCATGTTCAAATCCGCCAAGTGGGTGGTGCTGATTCTGGCCAACGTGGCCATGGCGCCGATTGGCGGCCTGCTGGCGCTGCTCTTCACCCACACCCACATGAGCGTCTCTTCCGGCATCGGCTTTCTGGCGCTGTTCGGCGTCGCTGTGCAGACGGGTGTGATCATGCTCGAATACATCAACCAGCTTCGCGCGCGCGGCCACACCATCCTCAACGCCGCCATCGAAGGTTCCGTGCAAAGGTTGCGCCCTATCATGATGACCATGCTGGTGGCCAGCTTCGGGCTGTTGCCGGCCGCGCTGTCGCGCGCCATCGGCTCCGATTCGCAGCGCCCCTTCGCCATCGTGATCGTGGGCGGCCTGATGGCCGCGCTGATCCTCGGCATCTTCTTGCTGCCGGTGCTCTACGTCTGGGTGGCCGGCGAGCGGGACAGCCTGCCGGAACCCGATACGCCGGAGGAGTAAGGGGTTCCGGGGCGCGACAGTCAGGGAGCGGTGGCCGGCGGTGAAGGTGGATATCTCTCAACAGGCGCCACGCCGTCCCGCAGATTACGCATTTTTCATCGAAGGTATTTGGCCGTACCCGTAACTTCGCCGCGTTTGCGACAATCTATCACAGCGGAAGGCTTCGCAGGCATCCAGGCGATGATCGATGCCGCGGAGCCGGGAGGCCCCTATGTCGCTAAAACCGATCGCCGTCATTCCTCTTTTATTCAGCCTGCTGGCCGGCTTCGAGACGCTCTCGGCCCAGGAGCCGGTGGCGCCGCCGCCTGAACAAGCTCTGACGCCGGACCAATTGCAGAACCTGGTGGCGCCGATCGCGCTTTACCCGGATCCCTTGCTCGGCCAGATCCTGGCGGCATCCACCTATCCGCTCGAAGTGGTCGAGGCCTGGCAGTGGCTGCAAAGGAACCCCAACCTCACCGGCGCCGCCCTTACGGCCGCGGTGCAGCAGGAGAACTGGGACCCCAGCGTGCAAGCTCTGGTGGTGTTTCCCGACGTATTGAAGCAGCTCAACGCGGATGTGAACTGGACCACCAGCCTGGGCAATGCTTTTCTGGCGCAACAGGCGGACGTCATGAACGCGGTGCAGGTCCTGCGGCAGCAGGCGCAGCAGGCCGGCAAGCTGGCTTCCACGCCGCAAGAGCAGGTGTCGGACGATCAAGGCGCAATCGACATCAACCCGGTGAATCCGGACGTGATCTATGTGCCCGAATACAATCCGGTGTGGATCTGGGGGCCGGCCCTCTACTACCCCTATCCGACCTGGTACTGGCCGGCACCCACCATCATGGTGGGCGGGCTAGGGTTCGGATTCTACCCGCCGATTTCGATGGGCTTTTACTTCGGCTATGGCTGGAGAGGCTGGGGCGGCTGGGGCTGGCGCCCCGCCTGGGGAACCCACACGGTGATCGTGAACACCTCGTTCATTCATCGCTACAACTTCAACGAAGGCAGGGTCGCGAACCTGCACGGCACCACGGTTTGGGCGCATGACCCGGCGCACCGGATGGGCGTCCCTTACGCCAGCCCGGCGCTGCGCACCGAGTACCGGGCGAACGTGAGGAGTAACCTGGCGGCGCCCGCCGAGCACATGCCGGTTATATACAGTACCTCGGTCGGCCCTACTGAGCGGATGGGCGACCGCACCGTGCCGCAGAATGCTCCCGCCGCGAACCGCAGCGCGTTCAGCGGTTATGAGAACGGCCAGGCCGCGCAAGTGCACAGCGACCACGGTTACTCCAGTCTCGGTCCGGCGCGCAGCCGCCAGCCGGCGCCGCGAGCAGCCCCGGCGCCGCGGGCCGCACCGGCGCCCTCCCGACCCGCCGGGGGGGGCAGGCGGTAGTATTAGGAGGATCGAGACTACCATGCGAACATTCACGCTTGCCGTCATCGTTCTGGCCGGAGCTTGCGTTTCGATTCAGGCGGCTCCGCAAACCAGCCAGCGCACTTTCGCCACTCCCCAGGAGGCCGCCCACGCCTTGGCCGAGGCGGCGGAAGCCAATGACACCGCAGCGCTGCTCAAGATCCTCGGGCCGGACGGCAAGGATATCGTCTCCTCCGGCGATGCCAACGAGGACAAGGCCGGGCGCGCCGAGTTTGCCCGCCTGGCGGCGGAAAAACTCCAGATCCGGCAGGATGACGCCGACCGCAACACGATTCTCGCCGGCAGCCAGGAATGGCCCTTTCCCGTGCCGCTGGTCCGAAAGAACGGCATGTGGGTCTTCGATTCGGCCGCCGGCCGCGTGGAAGTGCTGGCCCGCCGCATCGGGCGCCACGAGCTCAACGCCATGGAGGTCTGCCGCGGCTATGTGGAAGCGCAGATGGACTACGCCACCCATCACTATTACGGCAGCGGCCCGATGCAGTACGCGCAGAAGATCGTCAGTACGCCCGGCAAGAAGGACGGCCTGTACTGGGAGGGAGAGAGCGACGCGCTGGTTCCCAAGTCCTTCGCCGCCGCGGCTGCCGCCATGTTCGCCGAAGGCAAGAAGCCGGCCCCGTATCACGGTTACTACTTCCACATCCTGAAAGCGCAGGGGCCGGACGCCGATGGCGGCGCCGCCGACTATGTGGTGAAAGGGGAGATGATCGGCGGTTTTGCGCTGGTGGCCTTCCCGGCCGAATACGGCGTCTCCGGCATCTTGACTTTCATCGTCAACCAGCACGGCATCGTGTACAGCAAGGATCTGGGGCCGAACACCATGACGCTGGCGCGGCAGATGGCCAGCTTCAACCCCGACAAGACCTGGAAGCCAGCGCACCTGGAATAGGCGGGGCATGTTTTACACGTGCTGAAAAAGTCATGAAAGAAGTTGGACCGCACCTTCTTTAGCTTGCCTGCTTGACGCTTGACCATCCGCTGATCCTCTGGCGTGGCCGGCTCTCAATTCTTTCGATGATCTCTGAGGGCAAGCTGAAGCATGCCCCACCCCATAAGAAAATCCGATTCCCGGAATAGAAACTTCTGTTTTGGTTAACCGCGCGACCGTAGGGGAGAATCAAGGGAGTGCATGGTGTGCACTGCTCTCCCCGATGAGACGATTAACCCCGCTGTTGCTGTTTGCCTCCGTCTTAGCGCCTGGCTTGCTGGCGCAAGGCGCTTCGGACGTGAACGCCCGAATTTCCGCTGTAGAAGCTGCGACCCGATCCGCGCAAAGCGCCGGCGATAACGCCTGGATGCTGGCGAGCGCAGCGCTGGTGCTGCTGATGACCGGTCCGGGCCTGGCCTTGTTTTATGGCGGCCTGGTGCGCCGGAAGAACGTGCTGGGCACGATGATGCAGAGTTTTGTTCTGATGGCCGTGGTGACCGTCATATGGGCCGTGGTAGGTTACAGTCTGGCCTTCGGCGGCGACGGGCCATTCGTAGGCGACCTGCGGTTTGCGCTGTTGCACCACGTCGGCGCCGCGCCCAATCCGGATTACGCATCCACCATCCCGCAGCAGACCTTCATGATTTACCAGTTGATGTTCGCCATCATCACGCCGGCGCTGATTTCGGGAGCGTTCGCTGAGCGCATGAAGTTCAGCGCCATGCTGCTGTTCACGGTGCTCTGGTCGCTGATCGTCTACTTTCCCATGGCGCACATGGTGTGGGGCAAGGGCGGGCTGCTCAACGCGTTACTCGGCGGCAAATTTCCGTGCTTCGATTTTGCCGGCGGCACGGTGGTGCACATCACCTCGGGCGTTTCGGCGCTGGTATGCGCGCTCTACCTCGGCAAGCGCCTTGAGTTTCCCAGCCCCGACATGAAGCCGCACAGCATGGTATTGAGCTTCATCGGCGCCTGCCTGCTGTGGGTGGGCTGGTTCGGATTCAACGCGGGCAGCGCGCTGGCGGCCTCGAGCCTGGCGACCAGCGCGTTTGTGGCCACCCATTTCGGCGCCTCGGCCGCCGCCCTTTCCTGGATGCTGGTGGAGTGGCTGCACTCCGGTAAGCCGAGCGTGCTGGGCGGAATCTCGGGCGCCGTGGCGGGACTGGTGGCGATTACACCCGCTTCCGGCTTCGTGCAGCCGTTTCCCGCGCTGGCCATCGGCGCCGCAGCCGGAGCGGTCTGCTATTTCATGGTGGTCAAGGTAAAAAAGTGGTTCGGCTATGACGACGCGCTGGACGCTTTCGGCGTGCATGGCGCGGGCGGCACGCTGGGCGCGATTCTCACCGGTGTTTTCGCCACCTGCGCCGTCAACAGCGGCCTCAAGGATGCGAGCGGCCACGTTCTGCCGCTCGGGTTGGTGGATGGCAAGGCCACGCAGGTGGTCAACCAAGTGATAGGATGCGGTGTGGCGTGGGCCATGGCGGTCGTCGGCACGCTCGTCATCCTGAAGGTGTGCGACGTTTTGATCGGCTTGCGCGTTTCGCCGGAGCATGAGATGGAAGGCTTGGACCTTTCCCAGCACGGCGAAGAAGGGTATATCTTCGAATCGTAAAGTCTCGAGGAGACTCATTCCATGAAGAAGATCGAAGCGATTATCCAGCCGTTCAAGCTCGATGAAGTGAAAGAAGCGCTGAAGGCCATCGGCATCGATGGCATGACCATTACCGACGTGCGCGGCCATGGCCGCCAGAAGGGCCACCGCGAAGTGTACCGCGGCCAGGAATACAATGTGGACCTTCTGCCCAAGGTGAAACTGGAAATGGTGGTCCCGTCGGACCGCTACGAAGAAGTACTGAAGACACTGACCGCTGCCGCGCGCAGCGGCAAGATCGGCGACGGCAAGATTTTCGTGTACGACGTTGCCGAAGCCGTGCGCATCCGCAACGACGATCGTGGGGAAGCCGCTCTCTAGTACCGCGCTCAGCCCCGCGCCGCCCGTGCTTCTCGACACCAGCGGCGCGGGCACCGCTTTGGCGGAACGCTCGGCGCAGGTCGATCGGGTGGTTTCGGCCGCGGCGGCCCAGATCCTGTTTCCCGCGTTTCCCCAGGACGGCCCGGCGCTGGTCGCCGTGGGCGGCTACGGCCGGCGCCAGTTGTTCCCCCATTCCGACATCGACCTGCTGCTACTGTTTCGCACCACCGAGCAGGCCGTGGCGCGCAAGGACGCCATCTCCGCTTTTCTCCAGCAACTCTGGGACTCCGGTCTGCGCATGAGCCATTCGGTGCGCACGCCGGAGGAGTGCGCGGAGGTGCACGACCAGAACACCGAGCTCAATATTTCGCTGTTGGACCAGCGTTACTTGGCCGGCGACCGCGCGCTTTACGCGGCGCTGGCCGCCAAGCTGCCGCGCTTCGTGCTGGCCAACCGCGACGCGCTGGCGCGCAACCTGGCGCGGCTCACGCGGGAACGGCACGGCAAGTACGGCGGCACCATCTATCACCTGGAGCCGAACGTCAAGGAAACGCCCGGCGGCCTGCGCGATTTTCAACTGTATTGCTGGCTGGAGCAACTGCGCAACACCGAAGGCCAGCGACTGGGCCTGGCTGCTCCGCCCGCGGAGCTGGAGCTGGCCTTCCGGCACCTGGCGCGCCTGCGCATGTACCTGCACGCCTCGAGCGGCCGCGACAACAACACGCTGGACTTCGAAACGCAGGACGCCATCGCCGAGGAGGCCGGCGCCAGCGACACGGCGGCGTGGATGCGCGATTATTTCCGCCACGCGCGCGCCATCTTTCGCGCGGCCACGCGCCAGCTCGAGATCGCCGAAGCGCAGAACAGCGGGCTCTTCGCCTCCTTCCGCGACTGGCGGTCGCGCCTCGGCAACGCCGAATTCAGCGTTCACCGCGAGCGCGTCCACGTGCGCGAGCCGCAGTCGCTCGATGCCGATCCGGGCGTGGTGCTGCGCCTCTTCGAATTCGTCGCCCGCCACGGCATGCGGCCTTCCGCCGACGCTGAACAGCAGATCGCGGCGCGCTTGCCGCGCCTGCGCGTGCATTTTGCGCGGCAGCCGCTGTGGCGCGCCCTGGAGCCGCTGCTTTCGCTCGCGTACGCTCCGCTCGCCGTTCGTTCGATGCACGAAACCGGCCTCCTCACCGCCCTGTTTCCGGAGCTGGCGGCCACGGAATGCCTGGTGATTCGCGATTTCTACCATCGCTACACGGTGGACGAGCACACGCTGGTGGCGATGCAGAACGTGTGGAACATTCAGGGGCCGTACAAGGACATCCGCTCGGAATTGAAGCAGCCGGCCCTGCTGCTGTTCGCGCTCCTGTTCCACGACTCGGGCAAAGGCTCGCCGGACGAAGGCCACGTGGATGCTTCGCTGCGCCTGGTCCGCTCGGCGGCGCACCGCATCGGCATTCCCGACCAGGAGCGCGAGACCGTGCTCTTTCTGATTCGCCACCACCTGGAGCTTTCCGCCACCATGCACTCGCGCGACGTCTTCGACCCGGCCACGGTCGCCGCCGTGACGTGCCTGGTCGAAACGGTCGAGCGCCTCAAGCTGCTTACCCTGCTGACCTACGGCGATATCAGCGCGGTCAATCCCACCGCTATGACGCCGTGGCGCTCCGATCATTTGTGGCAGCTGTACATGGCGGTTTATAACGAGCTGACGCGGGCTCTCGAGAGCGATCGCATCGAGCCGGAGCCCACCGGCTCGCCGGAGCGGATTGCGTTTCTCACCGGATTTCCCACGCGTTACCTGCGCACCCACACGGAAGCCGAGATCGACGAGCACATGGCGCTGGAAGCGCGCAGCCGCGTGGCCGGCGCGGCCGTCGACATTCGCAAGCTCGATTCGGCCTGGCAGTTGACGCTGGCCACCACCGACCGGCCCGGGCTGTTCGCCGGCCTGGCGGGAACGCTCTCCAGCTTCGGCATGAACATCGTGCGCGCCGAAGCTTTTTCCAACCGCCGCGGCTCCATTCTGGATACGTTCACGTTCGAAGATCCGCTCCACACGCTGGACCTGAATGCGAGCGAAGTGGACCGGCTCGCCTCCGTGGCGGAACGGGTGCTGGCCGGCAAGACGGATGTCCGCCAGTTGTTGCGCAACCGGCCCAAGGCATCGCCGCCCACGCGCAAGTCGGCTATCGAGGGCCGCGTCGCGTTCAACTCGGAAGCCAGCCAGACGGCTACGCTGGTCGAGATTGTGGCTCAGGACCGTCCCGGGCTGCTGTATGACCTGGCTTCCGCCTTCTCCGCCATCGGCGCCAACATCGAAGTGGTTCTCATCGACACCGAGGCGCACAAGGCCATCGATGTCTTCTACGTGACCTCGCAGGGCGGCAAACTCACTGCGCAGCAGCAAGCCACTCTGGGCGAAGAACTGCGCCGCGCCTGCACACCGGCATAGCAGGAGCCGGGTGCATTGCTGAAAGCAGGATGGGGAACGCCCGATTCCTAACGCGCATCATCACATGATCTGGATTGGGATTCGTTTGAAAACACTACGGGCGAGAGAGGTGAGTAAGAAGGAGTGAGACGTTGCGGGTGGCCGGGCTTCGGACTTATCGCCGTGCGTGCGGCCACCCAATGGTTTGAGTAAAAACTACGTTGATGTGAGCCCGCTGTATGGCGGACAATATCAGGTCGATTCGTTCCTTACTCT
>JBAVYH010000074.1:0-12165 GCA_049698695.1 Bryobacteraceae bacterium
CTGCCGGCCGGGCCGCAATCGCGCCCGCGGCCGTCGCGCCAAGGCCCGGTCGTGTTCTGTATCGGATCGGATCACCGGGCAACAGTCGCGCAGCAAGCGGCCCTGGTGCGCGAGCGCCAGGCGATGCTGGTTGACCGAGGGCCGGCCGCCGCAGCGTGCATGGAAGCCGCACTGCGCCGGGGCCAGCACGTGGTGGTGCGCATGCCACGTGGTGAGGTCTCCGCGGAATGGTTGCAGGAGCTGGCCGCCTGCGCTCGCGCCTCCGCGCTGGTGCTTTCCGGCGGCGACACGGCTGCGCAGCTTTGCCGCGCCGCACAAGCGCAGCGCATCGATCTCTTGGATGAAATCATTCCGGGAGTTCCTTGCGGCACGATTCGCGGCGGCGCGGTGGATGGGATTTCGGTCGCCACCAAGTCCGGCGGATTTGGCGATGCAGATGCTCTAATTCAAATAGCGGACTATTTTACATGCCTGAACCAACAGAGAACCGGCCGGCCATTGCGTTAACCATGGGCGATCCGGCCGGCATCGGCCCCGAAATCATTATCAAGGCCCTGGCTGACCCGCAACTCGCGGCGCTGGCCCGATGGATTGTGGTGGGAGATGCCCGCATTCTTGCGAGCGCGGAGCGGATCGCCGGCCTGAAGCTGGAATCGGCGGAACTGCGCGACGCCAAGGCGCTCACCGGCATCGGGGAGTTCGCTTTCGGCCGGTTGGACGCGCGCTGCGGAGCGGCTGCGGTGGAGTACGTGCGCATCGCCACCGAGCTATGCCTGCGCGGAGAGGCCGGCGCCATGGTCACGGCGCCCCTCAACAAAGAGGCCGTGACACTCTCCGGCCGCCGGTTTTCCGGCCACACCGAGTATATTGCGGAGTTATGCGGCGCCACGGAGTCGCGCATGTTGCTCTGGAGCGAACGGTTTTCCACCGTGCACGTGACCACGCACGTTGCGCTGCGCCAGGCGTGCGAGCTGGACACAGCGCGCATCGTGCGCACCATCGAGCTGGGGAATGACGCCATGAAACTGCTCGGGTTCGCGCGGCCGCGCATCGCGGTGTGCGGGTTGAATCCTCACGCCGGCGAGCACGGGCTGTTCGGCAACGAAGAGGAGCGCTCGATCGCGCCGGCCATTGAAGCAGCCTGCCGCCAGGGCATCTTGTGCAGCGGCCCGCATGCGGGCGACACGGTCTTCCTCCAGGCATCCCGCGGCGCGTACGATCTGGTGGTGGCCCTGTACCACGACCAGGGCCACATCCCGATGAAGCTGATCGATTTCGAAGGGACGGTCAATATTTCTCTCGGTATTCCGATCATCCGCACATCGGTGGATCATGGCACGGCGTTCGATATCGCCGGCAAAAACCAGGCCGATCCGCGCAGCATGAAGCAGGCGATGCGTGTGGCGGCTCGCATGGCTTCCTCGCGCAGCCGTGCCGGTAGCGTGACCACTTCGGGGATATAATCTTCCACATGCTTTCACCGCGCGCGTGTTTCGCTGCTGTCTGTTTTGTTCTCCTGGCCGGTTGTTCCAGGAAAGCGGTGCCATCGCCATCCGTATCTGCGGACGCGGCTGTCACTTACTTGCCGAATGGCTGGTCGGGCGCGGAGCGGGCTGAGTATTATCATCTCGCGGAAGGCAGCGAACTGATGCCCTACGCGCTGCTGGCCAATTTGAAAAGCGTCAAGACCGGGAAGCCGTTTCTCGAAGGCATGGAGCGGTTCGGGTTCCTGCCTGACGCCAAGAGCAGCACGAATCCATATGGGATGCCCGTCGGGATGACCGTGGGGCGTTCCCGCAATGCCAGCGCCCAAGGCGTCGAGATGGTTGGGTTCAGTTGTGCGGCGTGTCATGTGGGCGAGCTTACGTATCGCGGCAAGCGCGTGCGTATCGATGGCGCGCCCGGCCTGATCGACTTGCAAGCCTACCAGGTGGAGTTTCAGGAGTCGCTCGACGCCACCATGAAGGACCCACGGGCGCTGCTGGCTTTGGTGGTGGCGATGGACCAGAGAGAGAAGATGGCGGACACGCCGTCGGCCGAGGACGCGGGACAATACGCCAGCGACGCCGCGCTGCAGGGCGCCGCCGATGTGAAGGCCGTACCCAATGCGGACCCGTCGTTTCATTCCGTGCCATCCCAGGCCGCCGATGCGGCCGGGCCCGCAGCGCCCCAAGCGGGGTTTCCGGAGCGCATGAGGACCAGTGTCGCTTTCCTGAAGGCGCGGCTGGCTCACATCCGCAACGGCAAGCTGCTGCTGGATGGAACGGAACCGGGGCCGGGCCGCATCGACGCCTTCGGCGCCGCGCGTAATCTGCTGTTTCCGAAATCGGCGATGAGGATGCAGTCGCCGGTCAGCTTTCCGTTTCTCTGGGGCGTGCCGGACACCACCCAGCAGCGCGCCGCCAACGAGGAACCGCGCTGGATTCATTACGACGGCAACACCAACTCGATTCTGGAGCGAAACATCGGTCAGGCCCTGGGCATGGGCGCAGTGTTCGATCCGAAGACTTATGAATCGACGTTGCGGATCGGCAACCTCCACCGTCTGGAGGTACTGACCCACAAGTTACAGCCGCCTGCATGGCCCAGCGACGTTCTCGGTCCGATTGACCAGGCCAAGGCACAAAGAGGAGAAGCAATCTTCCAGGATAAGTGCGCGGGTTGTCATCAGGACAAGCTATATGCGCTCGCCGACGTAATGACCGACCCGATGCGCGCCAACAGCTTCGGCCAACCGGTGGGCGATCAGCCATTTCCGGCAGCGGTGGCGCCGATTCTGGCGGGCTTGAAAAAGCGCGCCTTCGAAGACGATGGAGTCAGCGCGGCCGATCAAGCCGGAATGGATGCCGACCCGGTGATTTGGCGCGCCACCGGCAAGTACATGGCGCGGAGGCTGAACGGGATTTGGGCAACCGCTCCGTACCTGCACAACGGTTCGGTGCCAACGCTCTACCATATGCTGCACCCGGACCAGCGCCCGGCGCAGTTCTTTGTGGGCAATCGCGAATACGACCCGGTCAAGGTCGGCTATCAGAGCGAATCCGCCGGCACCAACGGGAACGCTTGGATCTACGACACGACCAAGCCGGGTAACAGTAACATCGGCCATAGCGGCGCGCAGTTCGGAACTACCGTGGCGGAAGACCAGAAGGCCGAATTACTGGAATACCTGAAGAAGTACTGAGTGGACGAAGGCGCAGTACTCCGTTTCAGCCATTTGCCGCCTCGGCCGGTCGGGCGCTGGCGGCCGCGAAAAAGCGGGCTAGTTCTCAGACCGCGCGATCTCGCGCTAGCGGTGGCAAACCACTCCTTTACGGTCGCGGCTCCAAAAGGAGCCGCGCGTGTCAGCAAGCGGCTTGGCAATGGCATCGAATCTCGCGGCCGTGAAACTAGTAGGCGGCCGTGGCCGCAGCCGAAACCCCTTGCGAGTTGGTAAGCGTAATCGATACGGAGGTGAGCGCACTCGTGCCGTTCTCGATAGTGAACGGAATTACGAGCGAGAACATGCTGCCGTACTGAGCCGACGTGGGGTCCTGATACCACGTGGTGAAGACCTGGCTCAACGAGATGGTTGCGGTGTTGCTGGTGAGGGTGACGCCGGGAGCGGGTGTAAACGTGACCGCCGCGGAGGTCATGTTGCGCGGCGTGGAGTAACCTACCACCACCAGGTTGAAGCCTCCGCTGGTGGTAGTGACGGTTGCGCTGGTAATCACGGGCGCGCCCGCGTTCACGCGCAGGACCACAGTAGGCGCCGGCGACGGGGTGATATCGATGCCGGCCGCGGTCAGCTTCAAGGTCAGAGTGATGGTGCCGGCCACCGTGCCGGTTTGCACGCCGGGAGCGCTGCCACCGCCGAATTGCACCTGCATAGAGCCGGCCGGGAGCTGGAACGTGGCCGCGCGGCCGCCGGAGGTGAACTGCACGTTGGGATCATCGGGACCGGAATCGGGCGCGAACGTCAAGGTGATGGTGCCCTGAACGGCTAACGGATACGTGCCGCTGGTGGTCACGGTCAGAACCGGCTGGGTGGCCGGCGCGGCCGTATCCGGCAGGCCCGAAATGGTGATCGACGGCGCTGGCGGAACGGCGACCGCGATGGTGAAAAGCTGCGTGGCAGTCTGCTGCCTTGCGTCGGTTACCCGGATGGTGACGGTGAAGGAGCCGGGCGCGGTCGGGGTGCCGCTCAAAGCGCCGGAAGTTGCGTCCAGAGTTATGCCGGCGGGAAGTGCGCCGCTGGCGACGGTCCATTGGTAGGGCGTAGAGCCGCCGGTTGCGCTCAGATGCTGGGAATACGCCGTTCCCACCATGCCTCCGGGCAACGATGCGGTGGAAATTGTCAGCGCGTTAGCGATCACGACCGTGAAAGACTGGGTCGCGGTTAGCGGCGGCAAGCTGGCCGTACTGCTGCTCAGGGTGCTGGTGACCTGCACCGTGAAGGTGAATGTCCCCGCTGCGGTTGGCGTGCCCGACAGAGCTCCGCCGGCGGACAAAGTAACGCTGGACGGCAGAGCCCCGGAGGCCAGTGAGAATGCGTAAGTCCCGGTTCCATAACCGCCCGTGGCGCCGAGCGTCGCAGCATAGGGAACACCCACCGTGCCGCCGCCCAAGGTGCCGGTAATGGTGAGGGCAGAAGCAGTGGTGACCGCAAGGCTGAACTCTTGGGTCGCCGTCACCGCCCCGATAGTGGGAACCTGGCTGGAAACCTGGACCGTGAACGGGAACGTTCCCAGAGTGGTCGGCGTCCCGCTGAGCAGGCCCGCGGCAGAGAATGTCATACCGGGAGGCAGCGCACCGGTCACTACAGACCATGTGTAAGTGGAAGGGCCCCCGCCTCCGCTGGCGGTGAAAGCCTGGGAGTAAGCGACACCCACGGTAGCCGAAGCAGCGGGCTCGCCGGTGATGGCAAGGCTCGGGTACACCATCACCGTGAAAGGCTGTGTTGCGGTCAAGGTCGGCAAAGCGGCCAAGCTGCTGATCTGGGAGCTGGTGACCTGCACCGTGAAGGTGGATGTCCCAGCCGCTGTTGGCGTGCCCGACAGAGTTCCCCCGGCCGACAAGGTAATGCCGGGCGGCAGAGCCCCGGAAACCACCGAGAATGCATAAGTGCCTGCTCCATACCCGCCTGAGGCGCCAAGCACCGCCGAGTAGGGATTACCCACCACACCGTTGCCCGCGCTGCCGGTAATCGCGAGGGAAGTAGCAGCGTTGATCGTGATGTTGAACCCTTGGATTGCCGTTACCGCCCCGCCACCGGGGATCTGGCTGGAAACCTGGACATTGAAAGAGTAGGTCCCCACATTCGTCGGTGTTCCGCCGAGTACGCCCGAGTTTGACAGCGTCAAACCTGGAGGCGGCGCACCGGTCACAATAGACCATGTGTAACTGGAAGCGCCCGCGCCTCCGCTGGCGGTGAACGGCTGGGAATAAGGAGCGCCCACTGTCGCCGAAGCCACAGGCTCGCCAGTGATTGCGAGGCTCGGATAGACCACTACCTGAAAAGGCAGTGCGATGGTGAGAGGGAGGGAGTTCGGGTAGCCCGGGGGGTTGCTGCCGACCTGCATCGTGAAGGCGAATGTCCCCGCTGTGGTCGGCGTCCCGGCAAGAGTTCCGTCGGAAAGGAATGTAATGCCCGGCGGTAAGGTCCCGGAGGCCAGCGAAAATGTGTAAGTGCCAGGTCCGAATCCGCCCGCGGGGCTGAGCGCCGCCAAATAGGGAGTACCCACCACACCGCCGCCCACGCTGCTGGTCACGGTGAGCGGATTCTGCGCGATCCAAACGATGAACGCTGCGGCCGCCGTGGCCGTCCCGAAATTGGGGACCTGGCTGGAGACCTGGACAGTGAAACTGGGAACGTTTGTCAAGGCAACCGTTGGGGTCCCGCTGAGGACGCCCGTGGCAGAGAATGCCAGACCTGGCGGCAGCAAACCGTCCGTCATAGACCATGTGTAAGTGGATGGGCCTGCGCCGCCGGTGGCTGTGAAGGTTTGGGAGTAAGGGACACCCACAACGCCCGAATTCGTGGCCACCGTAGTGATCGCGACACTCGGATAGATGACGATCGTGTACAACTGTGTTCCGGTGAGTGGTGGTCCCCCCGTCGGCTGGGAGCTGACGACCTGCACCGTGAAGGTGAATGTCCCCGCTGTAGTTGGCGTGCCCGATAGGACTTCGCAGTCGGTACAATCGTCGCCCGAGAAAGCGAGACCGGCCGGCAGGGCCCCGGAGAGCAGCGAAAATGTGTAAATGCCATTCGCTCCATAGCCACCGGAGGCTATGAGGGTCTGCGAATACGCGGTCCCGACCATCCCATTGGGAAGGCTGGTAGGCGCGATGGTCGGGTTGCCCTGTCCCCATAACGCGAGCCCGCAGAAGAACAGGCAGACAAAAAGAAGAATCAGTCGTTTCATCGCCGGCCCTCCGGAAGTGCAATCGCCCGGGCGGGCGGCGGCACAACGACGATGCGCGGCGTGCTATTGGCGTCGAGCACCTGGAGCGGGCCGCCGGCAAGTTCCGTGAGGCGGAATGTCGCGGCGCCCGCGAGCGGGAACATCCCCGTCGGCTTGCAGCCGCAATCGAGAGTCGTTACCGGGCCGCCAGTAAGGTCGAAGACGAATACGGCTCCGGTGTTGGTGGCGGCGAATACGCGTTGGCCGGCGGAATCGGCTGCCGCGGCAACCAGTCCCTGGATTCCATCGCGCGCCGAGGCGATTGTCTGGATTGCCGCCGCCCCGGCCAGGCCGGTAATCCGATAGACGGTGGTGGCGAGAGTATCGGTTACCAGCGCTTGCTGGCCGGCGCTGAAAAGCCGCACGGCCGAAACACTGCGAAACGAACCCAGCAGGCTGGGCGCAGAACCCATCGGGACGCGATAGAGGGACACCGATTCCGCCGGGCCCGCGGCCACCAGCAGGAAGCTTCCGGTATCATCGACAGCCATCGCCGCCAGCGGAACCGGCAGGCCGGACACGTCAACTTCTCCGGCGACGGCCGGGGCGGCAGGCAGGCCGGTGAGGATCTGCACGCGGCCCGCTCCGTAATAAAGGGCCGCGGCGCTTCCGCCGGGGCTGAAGGCCATCAGGGCCGGCCCAGGCTGCACTCCGTCGAGCGAGGCCACAACCCAATTGCTGCCCGCCGCGCGGACCAGCGCCACCGAAGAACCCCGCGCGTTCACCACCAGGGCGGCATCCTGCGCGGGCGAGATTGCAGCGCGCGAAATCTCGAAACCCACGCTCAGGGGCTCACCTGTAATCGCAGCACCCGGAATGCCACTGATGGAACGCAGATTACCGGCCGCGCCATCGAAGACCAATCCCATGCGCGGCCCGCTCAGGGCGGTTGCAGGGTTAGTCCCGGCAAACGCCACGCCGAAAGAGAAAACTACTGGCAACGTCCTCACTAACAAGCCTGATGTCATGTCGACCACCTTTTCCGGCTAGTGTGGGGCGCCCACGGTAGGCGTCCCGGGGGCGATTGTTATGGTAGGCACCACCGCCGGCGATCCTCCGCCGCGAGTGGCGGCCACCGCGCCGCCCGCCGCGCCCGCTGCCGCAGCGATCAGGATGATCGCCAGGAGTTTCCCGGAGATCGCGCCACCGGCGGCAGCGCCAGCCGCTGCTGCTGCCGCCACGTTCGTCTGGCTGATGATGGTGTCGGCTTGCAGGGCCCTGAATCTCGCCACAACGCGGATCTGCACCTTGCCGACGACCTTGTTCGGGACGATTCCGCGCACCACGGCGCGCCCTGTGTCGTCGGTCATTATGGTGAAGCTACGGCCGCCATTCGAGAACACGCCGCTCGCGCCGTGTTCGGGCAGGAAGAACGTAACCGCAGCGCCGGCAACCGGCTTGTGGTTCTCGTCACTCACCTGCACCATGGCTTCTCGCGTCACACGCTGGTGGATGTTATTGATCGATCCTTCTCCCTCGAGAATCGAAATACTCAATGTGGTGGGTTCCTGTTCCTGGGCGATTGCGGGGACAGGCAATGACTGAAATACCACAACCTCTGCGAGCAGCACGCACAGAGCGCGCGCCACGCCTCCGATTCGCAGCTTTGCCTTCATAGCGTTGCATCTCCCTCGAAATGATAGTCGCTTTGTGGCAAAATTGGAAGCATAATATCATATCGCCGGGGAAACCGGGGAAAGGTACGGTATGCCGGTTGAAAAGATGGTTCTTTGTTCGGTCTTGGGGGTGAGCGCTCTGATCGCCCAGGCGAGCGCGCCGGAATCCGGCAAGCAACTTACCGCCCGCGAATTGTTTTACGCCCCGGCGCCGCCGACCGCGCAGAAAACAGCGGGCCGTGCGGTGAAGCGGTCTGCCCCGAAAAAGGCGCCGGCAGCCGATGAGGCGAAGCCTGCGGCCAGCGCGGAACCCGCCGCCCCTTCCGCGCCGGAAGAGCGTGCCGCTCCAGTGATGGCCGCCGCCGCGGGCGCGCCGGTCATCCAAGCCGCGTACACCGAGAAACCACTGGGGCTGCGATATAGCATCCTGCGCGACACGGGCGGAGACGATTACCGCGAAGTTGCGCCGGACTCCGTCTTCCACTCCGGCGACCGGATCCGCGTCGCCGTCGAGGTGAACGATCCCGGTTACCTGTACATCGCGATGCGGGGCGCCAGCGGCACCTGGAAGATTCTCTTCCCAACCGCGGACATCGACGGCGGGAACAATCGCGTCGAGAGCGGCCGCCAGTACACCATCCCCTCCGCGCCCGGCCGGTTTGCGTTCGACCAGCAGCCCGGCGAGGAGCAGCTTTTCATCGTGCTCTCGCGGCGGCCCGAGGCCAGCCTGGAGCAGTTGGTCTACTCGCTTGGCAGCGGGCACGCGTCCCCTACCAGCGCTCCGGCGGAAGCCGGCCAGGAGCCGAAGGTTCTGTCAGCGCAAGTCAGGCCGCTGGACGATCCGCTGGTCGGCCGCCTGCGCAGCGAGGTCTACTCGAGGGACCTGGTTTTCGAGAAGGTGGACGACAGCACGCCGGGCGATAAGAAGGAGAACGCCGTTTACGTTCTCGACCGCACCGGCAGCCCCGACTCGCGCCTGGTGGCCGACTTTGCTTTGAAGCATCAATAGGCCAGGCGCTGAGCGAGGCGGAGATCGCCATGAATGTGAGAAGTTCGTTGTTTCCGATGCTGGCGGCGATATTCGCCACGGCGCTGGCCGGTTCCGCGGCCGGCCAGACCAAGAGCCTGGAGCATGGGGCGCATCGCATGGAACTCACGCTGGAGCGCCTGGAAGGCGGCGCCTGGCGGGCGGTAGACCCCGGCCTGGTGTTCTCGCAAGGCGACCGCGTTCGTTTCCGCTTCCGCGCCAATTTCGACGGATATCTCTATGTCATGAACGCGGCGACCTCGGGCAATTACGAGATCCTCTTCCCGCGGGAGGACACCGGGGAGCAGAACCGCATCGAGGCCGGAAAGGAATACGTGGTGCCCGCCGTCCAGGGCTGGTTTCGCGTGAGCGGGCCGCCGGGCCACGACGTCCTCTACTGGATGGTTACGCCGCTGTCGCTCGGAGCGCAACCGAAATACCAGCCGCTGCCCCCGCCGCCGAAGCCCGGCGCTGTGCCGCCTCGCCTGATACCCCGGTGCGACGATACCATCTTTAAAGCGCGGGGCGAGTGCGTGGACGGCTCGGCCGGCGCCAAAGGAGTGCGCCCCGCCGACAAGCTGCCGGACAACCTGAGCGCTGTGCCCGGAGCAAACTCGCGCGAGCTGATGTTCATCCGCGAGCAGGATGTTTCGGTGGTGGCATCGCCGGCGCCACTGACCGCGCCGGTTATCTACGAATTCCGGCTGGCACACAGGTGAAGGTTATGAAGCTTGCCCGCACGCTCGCCATTCTGGCAGCCGCGGCAGGGGCGCTGGCCGCGCAGGCCCCGCCGCAGCAGCAAAAGCAGCAGCGCGACCTGAAATACGAAAACAGCACGCCGCCCGCCAGGGCGCCGGCGCCGGCCGCCGTCACCATTCCGCGCTCCTACGCGCTGGTGATCGGCATCGCTAATTACAAGAACCTTTCCGCCAAAGACCAGTTGCAGTTCTCCGAGCGCGACGCGGAATCGATGTACTCCATTCTCATCAGCCCGGAAGGAGGCAATTTTCACGCGGAGAACGTGCACAAGCTGGTCGGGCCGCGCGCCACCCTGGCCAACATGCGCCACGAGCTGGAAGACTGGTTGCCGACGACCGCGCAGGCCGACGACCGGGTGCTGATTTACTTCGCCGGCCACGGGTTCCTCTACAACGGCCGCGCCTATCTGGCGCCATACGATCTGGACGCGCACAACATCGCCGGGACCGGTTACCCCATGGACACGCTGGGCTCGGTGATCGGCTCGCGCATCCAGGCCAAGTGGAAGGTCTTGATCACCGACGCCTGCCACAGTGGCGCCATCACACCGGAAGCCGACCGCGCTGCAGTGAGCCGCAGCTTGCTCGACCTCAACAGCTCGCTGTTTTCGCTGACCGCCAGCCGCGACCGTGAGCGCTCCTTCGAGAGCGCCGACTGGGGTGGCGGGCACGGTATCTTCACTTACTACGTCGTCAAGGGTCTGGAGGGCGCGGCCGACGAGTCGCACGACGGCATTGTGACCGCCGACGAGCTCGCCGACTACGTTCGCAGCAACGTGCGCGAGGCCACCAACGGGCAGCAGAACCCCACTTCGGAGCGCGGCAGCTTCGACCCCAACATGCTGCTCGCCTATCTCCCTTCGGGCGCGACGCCGGGTACGCCTCCGCCGCCTAAGGACGGCACCCTTATCTTCGAGACCAACATGGACGGCGTGGAAGTCTTCGTTGACGGCAAGTCCGCCGGGGTGGTCAACAAGGGAACGCCGCTGCGCCTGCCCGGCCTTCAGCCCGGCGTCCATACGGTGAGAGGCGTGCACATGGGCTACGAACCCGACGGCCCGCGGGAGCAGATCGTGTACCCGGGGCAGGAGTCCACTGTCACGCTGAAGATTCTGATTGTGCGCAACCGCCCGCACGCCGCCGTCGAGCAGTTCGACAAGGGCCTGGATTTCTACAACAAGGGAACGCCGGAGAACTATCGCAAGGCCGTTGTGTGCCTGCAGGCCGCGCTGGCGGCCGATCCCAATTACAGCCAGGCGGCGCTCTACCTGGGCCGCGTCTATCGCGATCTGTTTCAGGAGGACGAAGCCGAAAAGTACCTGCGGCGGGCCATCGAAATCGACCCGGACTATCTGGAAGCGCGCGCCACCCTGGGAGGCATGCTGCTGGATAAGGGCGCGCTCGACGAATCCATTGTCCAGTTGAACACCGTGGTCCAACGCGACCAGCACGACGCACTCGCCTGGTATCTGCTCGCCGAAGCGTTGCGCATGAAGGAGCTTTACCCGGACTCCATCGACGCGGCGCGCAAGGCCATTCGGCTCACGCCCAATAACGCGGAGGCCCAATTCTGGCTGGCGGAAAGCCTGCGGCTCAGCGGCAAATACCAGGAGTCGCTCGATTCCTATCAGCAATATCTGAAGCTGAGCAATTTCGACAGCCGGCTGGCGGGCAAGATGAACTATTATGTGCTGGGCTATCTCGTCGGCTTCGGCAGGAAGAAGCGTGCCGCGCAGCGCGACGTATGGCAGGATCTCCGCAGCCTGGCGTACTTCGGGCTTTGCGACAGCGAGCGCATGCTGAACCAGTTCGACACCGCCATCGCCTACTGCCAGAAGGCCCTCACGTACGATCCCTCAGATCCCTTCGCCCACTTTGGCCTTGCCCTCTCCTACACCAGCAAGGCACAGGCCACTGGGGCCGTCGAGCCCTTGATCCCGGCGCGGAAGCACTTCGCCGAAACCATCGCTCTCGACCCTTACATGCCGGAATCCGAACGCGCCAAGAAGTACATCGCGAAGATAGACTCTCTGATGGCCAGCGCGAGCAAGTAGGCTGCAAGCTGGGCCGTGAGGCGTAAGTCCGGCTCATCAGCAGGCCCAGGACAGACAGTACTAAATCGATAAATAGCGCCGGCCTGTGGTTTACGGCTTCAGTACTGAGCTTACTTGTATGGCACGTGAGCGGCCAACCGGCAGCATTTTCTAATCCAAGAATGAGCCTGAAGGGCTGAAATCTGGTTGGCGCAGTGCCGGGCTCCTTTCGCTGGGTTTTCTTGTTCGTTTTCGGGGGAATAGACCGTCGTTGCCGGCGCGGTG
>JBAVYH010000075.1:0-52294 GCA_049698695.1 Bryobacteraceae bacterium
AGGCTCAATTCCTCTGCATCCTGCATGCTGATGATCAACCCCCAGCATGCGCACACCCTCCTCCAGGCTCATCCTGTGTTAGAAACAGGCTCACCTTCAGGCTCATCCTGCATTAGACAAGACTGCGAATGGCGCGAAACGCCCGCAATGAGATAAGATAACAGTTACAGGCCGATCTCCCCTGGTGAGAGGTAAATTGAAGAAGGTCATCCTAATCCCGATTCTTGTGTCTGCATTTGTCGCCCAAACCGAGCCGCTGGCGATGGTGGTTTTGAGTACGGCGGGACGGGACGGGGGACGCATCCCCGCAGGCTGGGAGATCAAGGTAAACCACGGCAAACCGGTAGTTTCGGTGTGCAAAGACGTGGATACGGCGTGCCTGCACCTGTTGAGCGTCAAAGCGTCGTTCTCGCTCGAAAAAGCCGTGGATGTGGACCCGGCGCAGATGCCGTACCTGACGTGGAGCTGGAAAGTGGCGCAGCTTCCCGGCGGCGGCGATTTCCGTAAGGCGTCGACCGACGATCAGGCGGCGCAGTTGCTGGTGGCGTTCAGCGACCGGCGAGTGCTTTCCTACATATGGGACACGGCGGCGCCGAAAGGAGCCATGGAAAGCGTGAGCTCGATTCCGCTGCTGCGCGTCGTGGCGGTGGTTTGCGAATCCGGCGTCGGACGGGCGAACCAGTGGATTGCGGAAAGCCGCAACGTGGCCGCGGACTACGTGCGGGCGTACGGGAAGGCGGCGCCGCGCGTGAAGGGCCTGCGCATCCAGGTCAACTCGCAGCACACCGGCACGGTAGCCGAGAGCTACTTTGGGGAAGTGGCTTTCCGCAGCACGCCGCAATAGCCCACAATGATACTGCTCACCGGCGGCACGGGCTTCGTTGGCAGCCACGTGATCGAACGGTTGCTCGCGGACGGGGCATCGGTTCGCTGCCTGGTGAGGCCGAAGGCCGGCCGAGCCCTGGATGCCGCTTCATTGGGCGTCACCGAAGTTGTGGCGGGCGACCTGGAGACGGGTGCGGGCTTGCAAGAGGCGCTGGCGGGCGTAGAGACCGTGATCCACCTGGCCGGGGTCACCAAGGCGTTGCGGCGGGAGGAATACTACGACGGCAACGTGCGCGCTACGGCGAATCTATTGCTGGCCATGGCGGGCGGCAGCGCGCGGCTGGTGCATGTGAGCTCGCTGGCGGCGATTGGGCCCGCGGAGCCGGCCAGCCGGCCGGTGGATGAAGAAACGGAGCCGCACCCGCTCACGCATTACGGCCGGAGCAAACTCGAAGGCGAAAGGCTGGTGCGGGCGAGCCGTCCGGACGCAGTGATTGTGCGGCCGCCGGTGGTGTACGGGCCGCGCGACACGGATGTCCTGCAGATTCTGAAGCCCATCGCCAAGGGCTGGTCGTTCCAAATGAGCGGCGGCGAACGCTGGTTCAGCGCGATTTACGCGGGTGATCTGGCGGAGGCGCTGGCCGGCCTCGCGGCGTCCCCGGCGGGAGCGGGACGAACGTATTTCCTGGCGCACGAACAGCCGGTTTCGTGGAGCGGCCTCGCGGCGGCGGCGGCGCGCATCATGGGCGTGAGGTTGCGGGTGGTGCGAATACCGCCGGCGGTGGCGCGCGCGGTAGGGGCTTGCGCAGAAGTGATGGCGCAGATTACCGGCCGGGCGGGCATAATCTCCCGGGAAAAGATTGCCGAAGGGCTGTGCGCTGCGTGGACCTGCGACACGGGGCGGGCCCGCACGGAGCTGGGGTTCCAGCCGGCGACGGACCTGGACCATGGGCTGGCGAAGACGCTGGCGTGGTACAAAGAGGCTGGATGGTTGAGCTAGTGAAGGCCTCGGCGGCCGAACGCCGGCTCTGGGCGGTCGACAAAGTCATCCTCGCTTATGTGGTCTTCAGCAGCGTTTTGCTAGCGGGCTGGTGGCGCGCGATACCCGATGCGGCGCCACTGGCGGCGGCTCACCTGGCGGGTGTGGCGCTGCTGCTGATCGAGATCAAGGCGCCGAACCGCACCAGTTGGTATTTTCGCTGCTGGTACCCCCTGCCGTATGTGGCCGCCTGCTACAAAGAGATGGCGCTGCTGATCCCGGCCATCCGTCACAGCGACGCCGACCGATGGCTCTCCGGGCTGGATTTTCGTTTCTGGGGCGCGCACCCATCCATCTGGCTGGAGCGGATTTATAACCCTGCGCTCACCGAATATTTGCAGACTGTGTATACGCTATTTGTGCCGGCGGTACTGCTGGTGGCGTTTCTGCTATGGCGGGGGCGGCGGTACGGAGAGTTCCAATATTATGCGTTTTTGATTGCGCTGGGCTTCCTGGCGTCCTACGCAGGCTATCTAGTGGTACCGGCGCGTGGTCCGCGGTACCTGTTAAAACCCTTGGAACACTTGCCGTTACGAGGGCTGTGGCTGTTTCAAAACATGCAGCAAACGCTGGACAAACTGGAATCGGCGCATTACGATTGCTTCCCCAGCGGGCACACGGAACTCACCATTTTGGCGTGCTGGATGAGCCGCCTAGTATCAAACCGGTTGTTTTGGGCCTATTTCTGCTACACACTGTCAATCATTTTTGCTACAGTTTATCTTCGATACCACTATACGGTCGATCTGCTCGCAGGGGCAGCCCTGGCGGTGACCCTGATTTTGGTTTCACCATTTTGCTACCGCATTCTGCGGGAAAGGGCGTGAACGTTTGGGAGGAATCGAGGTTGCGGCAGCGGAAGGCAAGGGCGGACTGAAGCAGTTCGTCGAACTGCCGTACCGGCTCTACCGGAACGATCCGCACTGGGTGCCCCCGTTACGCATCGCCGTGAAGGAGCTCCTGGACCGTGCGAAGCATCCGTTCTACCGCAATGCGGAAGCCGAGTACTTTCTGGCGTGGCGGGACGGAGAACTGGTGGGCCGGATCGCGGCTGTGCTGGATAAGGCGCACAACCGCTTTCATAACGAGGAAGCGGGTTTTTTCGGCTTCTACGAATCGATCGATGACGGGAAGGTGGCCAAGGCGCTGCTGGACCGGGCATGGCAGTGGCTGCAGCAGCGCGGCGCCAAGGTGATGCGCGGGCCGGTGAATCCGTCCACCAACTACGAGTGCGGCATGCTGATCGACGGCTTCGACTCCGATCCGATGGTGATGATGACCTACAACCCGCGCTACTACCCGGAGCTCATGACGGAGGCCGGCCTGCGCAAGGCCAAGGACCTGTACGCGTACGGCAGCAGCGTGGCGGGCGTCGGGACGGAGAAAAGCGAGCGCGTGGCCGACAAAGCGATGGCGGCGGCCGGAGTCACCGTACGGCCCATCGACATGAAAAACTTCAATGCCGAGGTGGAGCGGGTTTGGCAGGTGTACAACTCGGCGTGGGAGCGCAACTGGGGATTCGTGCCCATGTCGCGCGAGGAATTCGCCGCCATGGGCAAGGAGATGAAGCAGATTCTCAAGCCGGAGCTGGTGCTGGTCGGCGAGGTGAAGTCGCGGATGGTGGGGTTTGCGCTGGCGCTGCCGGATGTCAACCAGGCGCTCAAGCCGGCGGGGGGGAGGCTATTTCCCACGGGTTTAGTTAAAATACTGTATTATCAACGTTTGATCAAGAGCGTGCGGGTGCTGGCGCTGGGCGTGGTGGAAGAGTACCGCGCTTCGGGGCTGGCGGCGGCTTTCTACGCGACGCTGACGCGCAATGCCCGGAAGCTGGGCTATAGCGATTGCGAGATGTCGTGGATCCTGGAAGACAACGTACTTATGAATCGGTCCCTGGCCATGATGGGGGCAAAGCGGTATAAGACGTACCGAATTTATGAATGGAATTGAGAGAGATGCGCCTTTCTACTAGCGACGTCGCCGGCAAGAAAAGGGGCAGCGGAACGAACGACATTTTCGAGAAATGCCGGAACTTCACTCGTCCGGGTGATCTTCAGTCCGCTGGGCTCTACATGTACTTCGAGGTCTTCGGGGATCGTGACGGGTGCGGGCCTGGTGAGGTCCGCATAGGCAAGCGGAAAGTGCTGATGTTCGGGTCGAACGATTACCTGGCCCTGATCACGCACCCCAAGGTAAAGGAAGCCGCGGCACAGGCGGTGAAGAAGTACGGCAGCGGGTGCAGCGGTTCGCGCCTGTTGAACGGCACCCTGGACCTGCACGTCAAGCTGGAAGCGGAGCTGGCCGCGCTGGTCCACAAAGAGGCAGCCATCACCTTCGGCACTGGATTTCAGGCGAACTACGCCACGCTGAGCGCGCTGACGGAAAAGGGCGACGTGATGCTGTGCGACCACAACCTGCACGCCAGCCTGGTGGAAGGGGCGCTGCGTTCGCCGGCCCGGACGGTGCGGTTCCGGCATAACGACATGGAGCATCTCGAGCGGTGCCTGGAAAACTGCCCGCCGGAGGAGAAGATTCTGATCGTTTCCGAAGGCGTGTTCAGCATGGAAGGGGACATCGCCGAGTTGCAGGGCATCGTGCGGCTGGCCAAGCCATACGGGGCGCGAGTGTACGTGGATGAAGCGCACGGGATCGGCGTGCTAGGCGATACCGGTGCCGGCGCGGCCGAGCACCTGGGCGTGCTGGACGACGTGGACATCGTGATGGGCACGTTCAGCAAGTCGCTGGCATCGGTGGGCGGATTCATCGCCGCGGACCGCGCGGTGATCGACTATCTGAAGCACACGGCGCGGCCGTTCGTGTTTTCGGCCAGCCTGCCGCCGGGGTCGGTGGCGGCGGCTGGGGCGGCGCTCGAGATTATGCGGCAGGAGCCGGAGCGGCGGCGGCACCTGCTAGGGGTGGCGCAGATGCTTCGCGATGAGTTGCGGGCGCGCGGGTTTTCGGTGCTGCCGGGCGAGACGGCGATTGTGCCGGTGGTGGTGCGCGAGGAACTGGACCTGTGCCGGCTGTGCAAGACGCTGCTGGCGGGCGGGATCTACATCAACCCGGTGTTGCGTCCGGCGGCGGCGCAAAACCTCCTGCGGATCTCCTGTACGGCGGCACACACGGAGCAGCACGTCGACCGGCTGGTACGCACCCTGGTGCGGGTGATCGCGGAGCTGGGCATCGAGATTTAAGGGCGGGCTGGCGGCGTGCCGATCAAGGGCCGAAAGGTGGTCGAACCCGACGACGTGCTCACCGCCGAGGAGAGCGCCATGGTGAAAAGGGCTGAGCGCGAGATGCGTCAGGGCAGGTACGTGACCCTGGCTCAATTGCGTCGCGGCCTGGCACCCGCGCTGGCGACGAAGCGGCAAGGATGAAGGACCACTGCGATGGCAGCGGCTCTGACTATTCCAACTCAAGAGCGCGTCAGGGCTGCATGTAAGGATTTCGATCAGGAAAACCTCATCGTCGAGCAGGCGCTCAACGAGCTTTTTGGCCGGTATCCCGGCAACAACGACCTTCCCCATGTCCTCTTGAAGGTTGCGGCCCTCAACAGCCTCTACTCCACGCAGATTTTTGCCGTCGTGGAGGTGGCTCGCAACATCTATGCCCAAGACATCGACTCCGCCTTGGCCGCCGGGTCGCCTGAGATCGTCGATAAAATCGCAAGGATCACGATCAGGGGGAGGGAACGCAACAACTATTCATTCGCAACTAAGTACTGCAGTTGGCATCGCCCAGCGTTGTACCCTATCTGGGATTCCCATGTGGATGCGTACCTCTGGCGCTTGCAGAAGCAAAGCCACTTCGCAAAGGACTTTGATTCGAATGCGGTCCTTTGGAACTTCGGCAGCTTTCGTGAGGTGACGACCGCCTTCCGCGACTTCTACGGCCTTGGCTCGTTCACCTTCAAGGAGATTGACAAGTTTCTCTGGTCGTGTAGCGGAGAATCGCCTTCCGCAGGCACAGCATCGATTCAACCTGACCCACTGCCCGGTTTCAGTACGGGAACACAGACGTAACGCGCCGCAGCTTTGCGGCTGGTTAGAATAGTGACCAATGCCTCTTTCCGCTTCCGATTTGCAGCTTCTGGGGCAGTACGACACGCCCACGATTTCCAACGTCATCGAGTTGTTCGAGGTGCGTCCGCGCCGCGAGGGTTTCATGGACAAGCGCATCCGCGCCTGTTTTCCGGAAATGGGGCCGATTGCGGGCTATGCTTCCACGGCCACCATGCGGACCGCTCACCCGCGCGCCGAAGGCGACGTCTATAGCGGGCTGGACGAGCAGGTGGCGCGCTTCGCCGAATTGCCGGGGCCGGCGATCGTGGTGTTTCAGGACCTGGACGAACCGCCGGTGGGCGCCACGTTCGGTGAAGTGATGTGCGCCAGCTACCAGAACTTCGGCGCCCTGGGCGTGATCACCAACGGTCCGGCGCGCGATCTGGAGCAGGTGAGGCGGCTGGGTTTCCGGGCGTTCTCCGACGGCGCCGTCGCGTCCCATGCCGATAGCCACATCACGTCGCTCCACCAGCCGGTGCGCGTGGGAGGTCTGCTGGTACGGCCGGGCGACCTGCTGCACGCCGACGCCAACGGAGTCTGCAACATTCCGGAAGCCATCGCTGCCGAAGTGGCGCACGCCGCGCAGGAATTCGTGGCCGCCGAAGCCGTCTGCATCGATTGCGCCCGCAGTTGGAATCACGATGTGGCAGCCTACGCGGCGGCGCGGCGCGAAATGGCGGACCGCATCGCCGCACTGGGCAAACAGGTACGGGCCAGGCGGCAGGCGGCGGGATGAGGAGCTAGCGCGTCGCAGTGTGGTTTGACACCGGACCGGCGGCAAGACCGCCGGCGCTGCCAAGACTCCGCGGTTCGCAGCCATGGGCCTGCGCCACAGGGGATAATGTAACCGGAGGCACGAAGACAAGTGGCTACCACGACCCCGCCAATTTCCATTTCACTCGAAAACGAAAAGAATCCCTGGATCGCCGCCGCGGCGCGGTTCGACGAAGCCGCCCTGCGACTGGGCCTGGACGAAGGCATCTGCAAGGTGTTGCGCGCGCCGAACAAGGAAATCACCGTCAACATTCCGGTGCAACTGGACGATGGACGGATCGAGGTGTTCACAGGCTACCGGGTGCAGCATTCGCTGGCGCGCGGGCCGGCCAAGGGCGGAATCCGCTTCGCGCCGGACGTAACGCTGGACGAAGTGCGGGCGCTGGCGTCGTGGATGACGTGGAAATGCGCGGTGGTGAACATCCCGTTCGGCGGCGGCAAAGGGGGCGTCATCTGCGATCCGCACCTGCTCTCGGACACGGAGTTGGAGAAGCTGACCCGCCGCTACACCGCGGAGATCATCGATTTTCTGGGACCGGAGCGCGACGTGCCCGCGCCCGATGTCAACACCAACGAGCAGGTGATGGCGTGGATCATGGACACTTACTCGATGCACATGCGGCATACCACGACGGCGGTGGTGACCGGCAAACCGGCCTCGATGGGTGGATCGCGCGGCCGGCCGGAAGCCACCGGACGGGGCTGCATGATCGTCAGCGTGCAAGCGCTGAAGCGGCTGGGCCTGGCGCCCCAGAACTGCCGCGTGGTTATTCAAGGGTTCGGCAATGTGGGCGGCATGGCCGCGCGCCTGATGGCGGCGATGGGCTTCAAGATCGTCTGCATCATCGAGTACGATGGCGCGGTTTACAATCCCAAGGGACTGGATATCGCCGCGCTCCAAAAACACCGCAAGGATACCGGATCGGTCGTCGGATTCAGCGGCGGCGAAGCGATCGACAAGACGGAAGCGATGTTCCTGGATTGCGACGTGCTGCTGCCGGGAGCCACGGAAAACGTGATCACATCCGCAAACGCGGACCGCATTCGCTGCAAGATCCTGTGCGAGGGCGCCAACGGCCCGACCACGCCTTTGGCCGATGAAGTGCTTTTCGACAAGAGGGTTTTCGTGATCCCCGACATCCTGGCCAACGCCGGCGGGGTGACGGTGTCCTATTTCGAATGGGTGCAGGACCGGCAAGGCTTCTTCTGGAACGAGCAACTGGTGAACACACGGCTGGAAGAGATCATGGTGGAGAGCTTCGACGCGGTGGTGGAGTACGCGGAAAAGCACCACGTGAACAACCGGATCGCGGCGTACATGCTGGCGCTCGACCGGGTGGCGACGGCGATCAAGCTGCGAGGGATTTACGCGTGAGCGGGCTGGAAAGAACACAGGCCACGGATATTGCAAGGTGGGCTAAGCCAGCGTCTTTCGTGGCCTGTCGCCGCCGGCGGTTGACAGGCGACGAAAACCGATCGCCTGTCCTACTACCTGACGGTCGCGGCTCTGTTGGGTGCGATGGCTGATGCTTCCACGCCGCTGATGCGGCAGTACAACAGCATCAAGCAGCAGGTGCCGCACGCCCTGCTGATGTTCCGGCTGGGCGATTTCTACGAGCTGTTCTTCGAGGATGCCGTGGTTGCGGCGCGCGACCTGGAGATCACGCTCACCTCCCGCAACAAGGAAAAAGGCGCGGCCATTCCGATGTGCGGCGTGCCGTACCACGCGGCGGAAGGGTACATCGCGCGGCTGATCCAGAAGGGGCACCGGGTGGCCATCTGCGACCAGATGGAAGACCCGAAGCTGGCCAAGAAACTGGTGAAGCGCGAGCTGACGCGGGTGGTGACGCCGGGCACGGCGATGGACGCGAGCCTGTTGCGGTCGCATGAGAACAACTACCTGGCGGCGGTGGCGCCGGCCGGGGCGCGCGCCGGCGTGGCGCACGTGGATGTTTCGACCGGCGAGTTTCGGGTGACCGAAATGGACGTGGCGGAAGTGGCGGGCGCGCTCGAGCAACTGGGGGCGAAAGAGGTGCTGGTTCCCGCCGATCTGGCGCCGCCGCCGCCGGCCGAATCGCGCGCGCCGCGCTTCGTGCGCACCGAAATCGAAGATTGGATTTTTACGGTGGATTACGCGGACCGCACGCTGCGCGACCACTTCAAGCTGCTGACGCTGGACGGCTGCGGGCTGGGCGGCAGGCCGGCGGCAGTGGGCGCAGCGGGCGCCATTCTGCACTACCTGCGCGAGACGCAGCGGGCGGCGCTCGATCATCTCGACCGGCCCACCTGGTACAACCGCGCCGATTCCATGGTGCTGGACGCGGTGACGGTGCGCAACCTGGAATTGACCGAGCCGGTGTTCGCGCCGGATGTTGACGCCGCCGGCCGCTCCTCGCAGGCGACGGTGCTGGGTGTGCTGGACCAGACACGGACCGGGATGGGCGGCCGCCTCTTGCGCCAGCGGCTGCTGCGGCCATCGATGGACCAGGGCGAAATCGAGGAACGGTCGGGAGCCGTGGGCGAGTTGCTGGAGCAGACGATTGCGCGCGCGGAGTTGCGCGACCAGCTGGCCGGTATCCTCGATATCGAACGCCTGCTGGCCAAAGTGACGCTGGGCACGGCCGGGCCGCGGGAACTGCTGGCGCTGGGCCGCTCGATCGAAAAGATTCCCGCCCTGCGGCGGCTGATCGCGACGTTGCAGAGCACGCGGCTGCGCGCGATTCACGACTCGCTGGACGAACTCGCCGACGTAGCCAAGCTGGTGCTCGAGGCGATTGCCGATGAGCCGCCGCTCAACGTGGCCGATGGCGGGACCATCCGCGCCGGCTTCCACGCGGAGCTTGACGAGCTGCGCGACCTGAAACAGAACGGCCAGCGGTACATCGCGCAGATCGAATCCCGTGAACGGCAGCGCACCGGCATCGGGTCGCTCAAGGTGCGGTTCAATAACGTCTTCGGATACTACATCGAAATCACGCGCGCCAACCAGCACCTGGCACCGCCCGACTATGAGCGCAAGCAGACTCTCGCCAACGCGGAGCGATTCACCACGCCCGAGCTGAAGGAATACGAACACAAGGTGCTGGACGCAGAAGAGAAGATCCTGAGCTTGGAGAAGGATCTGTTCGCCGAGGTGCGGCGGCGCGCCGGCGCGGAAGCGCAGCGCATACGCGCAACGGCGGCGGCGGTAGCGGAGCTGGATGTCACGGCGGCGCTGGCGCAGGTGGCGGCGGAGAACCGCTACCATCGCCCGAAGTTTTCCGCGACGGGCGAGATGCGTATTCTGGCAGGCCGGCATCCGGTGATTGAACGGCTGACGGGTGAAGAAACCGGTCGCTTCATTCCCAACGACCTGTACCTGAACAGCGGGTCGAACCTCATCGCCATCATCACCGGTCCCAACATGGGCGGCAAATCGACCTACCTGCGGCAGGCGGCGCTGATCGCGATCCTGGCGCAGATGGGCAGCTACGTGCCGGCGGAGGAGGCGGAACTGCCGCTGATCGACCGCATCTTCACGCGCATCGGTGCGTCGGATAACCTGGCGCGCGGCCGTTCCACGTTCATGGTGGAGATGACGGAGACGGCGGCGATTCTCAACACGGCGACGGCGCGCAGCCTCGTCGTGCTGGACGAAATCGGCCGCGGCACGGCGACCTACGACGGCCTGGCGCTGGCTTGGGCAGTGGTGGAGCACATCCACGCGCGGACGCGGGCCAAGACCCTCTTCGCCACGCACTATCACGAGCTGACCGAGCTGGCCGAGCAACTGGAGGGCGTGAGCAACCTGCGCGTGACGGTGAAGGAAGCGGGCGATCACATCATCTTTTTGCGCAAAGTCGAGCGGGGCAAAGCGGACCGCAGCTACGGGATTGAAGTGGCGCGGTTGGCGGGGCTGCCGCTGGCGGTGATTGAGCGCGCTCGCGAAGTGCTGAAGCTGCACGAGCGCACCGAACACGCGGTGAGCGAGGAATTGGTGAAAGCGGAGGAGGCGGGTCCGGTGCAGATCCGGCTCTTCGAGCCGGTAGGATACGGCATCGCAGAGCGCGTCCGCACGCTCGACCTGGACCGGCTACGGCCGATTGAGGCGCTGGAATTGCTAGCGGCATTGCAGAAAGAATTGATGTAGGGGTCGGGCATGCCCGGCCCGCGGCGCGCGGTGTAGTATCCGCCGGCCGGTGCAGGTGGGGCGTGAGGCGAGGACGAGCATGCGAATTGCGGGCATCATGAGCGGGACGTCGCTGGACGGGATCGACGTGGCGATCGTGGAAATGGGCCGACGCGAACGCGTACGCGTGATCGGATTCCAATCGACGGCTTATCCGGCGGCGGTGCGGAGAGAGCTGCTGGCGGTGTCGAATGCGGCGACGCACACCAGCGCGGTGTCGCGGCTGCATTTCGAACTCGGCGAATTGTATGCGCGCGCGGCGAATCGCGCGATGCTTCGCTTCGGGCGGGTGGAACTGATCGGCTGCCACGGGCAGACGATTTATCATGAGGGCCGGCGCAACACGTTGCAGATCGGCGAGCCGGCAGTGATCGCGGAGCGCACCGGCGTGCCTGTAGTGGCGGATTTTCGGGCGCGCGATATCGCAGCCGGAGGCGAGGGCGCGCCACTGGTTCCCTACACCGATTACCTGCTGTTCCGGCATCCGAAACGGGCGCGCACCGCGCTTAACATCGGCGGTATCGCCAATATCACGGTGATTCCAGCGGGCGCCCAGCCGGACGACGTGTTGGCTTTCGATACGGGGCCAGGCAACATGGTAATCGACGCCCTGGTGCGCCAGCACACGCGGGGCAAGCGGAACTTCGACCGTGGCGGCAGGTTGGCGGCGGCAGGCCGCGTCAATCGGGAGCTGCTCGATGAGCTGCTGAGCGACGCGTACTATCGCCGCGATCCGCCCAAGAGCACGGGGCGGGAACAGTACGGCGCGGAGTTCGTGGAACGGATGAAGCGATCGAAGCTGGCGATGTGCGATTTGATCGCCACCGCGACGGCGCTAACCGCGGCCACCATCGCTATTGGCGCGCGGAAGGGCGGTGCGGCGGACGCGGAACTGATCGTCTCTGGCGGCGGAGCGCACAATCCGCGCATCATGGCGCAACTAGCCGCCTTCCTGCCGGAGGCAGCGGTGGCTATGACGGCGGACTACGGAATCGACATCGACGCTAAGGAAGCGGTGGCGTTCGCCATACTGGCGCATGAGACATGGCATGGCAGGCCTGGTAATCTAACCTCGGCCACAGGCGCCCGACGAGCGGTGGTGCTGGGAAGCATTACTGCTGGCGACGGACGGAGCACAACCCGTTGAGCGCTATGCGCGCCTGACAGTCGAAAACGCCTGCCTCACGCTTGGCGAGGCACTCCGCACGATGGCGCGGAACTCCGGACCCAGACCGGCGGCCTGCGCCACAGGCTTATCAAAACATTGGCTGGGCCTGCTGAACGGCTGAGGACGGCGACACGGCGACAGTGGCCGTGGACGCTACTGGCGCGACGATCTGATGCCCCACGCGCATCGTTCTCCAGTCGTAGGCGAACTCCCTGCCGCAATCGAGACAAACCACGTAAGTACCCAGGTGCGTGGCGTTTTGAGCCGCGATTGCGCCATTCCTCCGGCCGGGCGTCATGGGGAAAGTCGTGCGCGAGTGAGCACAACCAAATAAGGTGTTAACCAAAGATTGAAGCATGGGATACCCTCCTCCTCGTCATTACATTAGACACACCGAGGTGGCTGAACGTTGCAGATTGGGGATTAAAGATGCTACATGGGTAGCTCCAGTACTAATGGTGGATGGGCGGAAATACGCTTGCCGGAGACGCAGTGTTACAGGCGGGAGGCGATGGATTCGGCGATCTGGCGGCCGTGAAACCGTCCATTTTCAATGAAGATTTCGTTGGTGTGCATGCCGGCCACAATTACGCCCGCCAGGTAAATACCGGGGCGCTCACTTTCGAGCGTGGCAGGGTCGGTGCGGGGCTTTTGTGTAGAAGATTCCAACGAAATTCCGGTGGCAGAGAGGAAATCCAGATCGGGGCGATATCCGATCATGGCAAAAACAAAATCGTTCTTCAATGTTTTCTCCCCATCCGGGGTCGCAACGCGAATGGAATCGGGCAGAATCTCGACAACGCGCGAATGGAAGAACGCCCGGATCTCGCCGCTCTTGATGCGGTTTTCCAGATTTGGTTTGATCCAGTACTTGACGTGGCCCGAGATCGCGCCCTCGCGGTGGATCAGCGTGACGCGCGCGCCGGTCCAATGCAATTCCAGCGCGACAATGGCAGCCGAATTCTGGCCGCCAATCACCGCCACCTCGTGGTTGTAATAGGGATGCGGCTCCTTGTAATAATGCAGGACCTTTTCCAGTTGCTCGCCCGGCACTCCCAGCATATTTGGTACGTCATAGTACCCCATAGCCAGCACGACTTTGCGCGCCAGGTAGAGATGGCGGGCGCCGAGGTGGTCGGTGGTATGAATTTCGAAGGAATTGTCGGCGCCGGTGATTTGTTCCACCCGCTCATACTGGCGAATATCCAGCCGAAAATGCTCCGCTACGCGCCGATAATATTTCAGGGCTTCGTGGCGATTAGGTTTTTCGTTCAGGCTGGTCATCGGAATGTTGCCGATTTCGAGCAACTCCGGCGTGGTGAAGAACACCATGTTGGTGGGGTAGTGGTAAATGGAATTGACCACGCAGCCTTTTTCGATGAGCACCGTCTTAACGCCGCGGCGCTGGAGTTCGATGCCGCAGGCAAGGCCGGTTGGCCCGGCGCCGACGATCAGCGTGTCAAAGGATTCGGTCATGGGAGTAGATGGCATGAGCCGTGCGGTGCTGCCTCGTCTAACTTAGGCTTCCTTCCAGATCGCGGTACACCTTTTCGAGCGCGGCGTCGACTGCCGAGGCGTCCTTGCCGCCCCCCTCGGCCATATCGGGCCTGCCGCCGCCTTTGCCGCCGATCGCTCGCGCGACCGCGCCCACCAGCTTGCCCGCCTGCACTTTGGCGGTGAGGTCCTTGGTGACAGCGGCCACGATGGAGACGTTTCCTTCTTCGCCGGAAGCCAGCACGACGACAGCGGACTTCCACTTGTTGCGCAGCGAATCGGCCAGCGAGCGCATCTGCTGGCGGTCCATTCCTTCGAGGCGCGCAGCGAGCACCCTGGAGCCGTTCAACGTGCGCGCCTGCGACTCCAGCGCGCCGGCGGCGGATTGGGCCAGCCGCTCCTTCAGTTGCTTGAGCTGATGCTCAAGCGCGCGCTCATTGGCGAGCAGTTTGGAGACGTGCTCGGCAAGCTCGGGCTCGGAAGCGTGTACGATCTCGGCGACGCGGCGCAGGGCGCCGGTGGATTCCTGGAACTGGCGCAGCGCGCCTTCGCCGGTGATGGCTTCGATGCGGCGAACGCCGGAGGAGATGCTGCCCTCATAGACGATCTTGCAGAGGCCAATGTCGCCGGTGCGCCGCACGTGCGTGCCGCCGCACAATTCCTGGCTGAAACCGGGCACGCTCACCACGCGAACCTGCTCGCCGTATTTTTCGCCGAACAACGCCATAGCGCCGGTGGCGATGGCCTGCTCGAGCGGCATAATTTTGGTGGCGACCTCGGCGTTGCGGAGAATCTGCTGGTTGGTGAGCCGTTCGACCTCTTCGATTTCGGCGCTGTCCATGGCGGCGTAATGGGTGAAGTCGAAGCGGAGCCGGCCCGGATCCACCACGCTGCCGGCCTGTTTGACGTGCGCACCCAGCACCTGGCGCAGCGAGGCGTGGAGCAGATGGGTAGCGGTGTGATTGCGGCGCGTGGCATCGCGCAGCGGCGCGGCAACGCGCGCAAGAAGCGTGTCACCCAGCGCGATGGGCGCATGGGTCAAAATGCGATGGACGATCAGGCCGGGCACCGGATAGAAGGCAGCTTCCACGTCGGCCACTTTGTTGGCAAGATCGGCGTAGAGTTCGCCTCGGTCGCCCACCTGGCCGCCGGCCTCGGCATAGAACGGCGTCCGGTCGAGCACCAGATCGGCCCGTACTCCGGTCGGCACCTGGTCGACCGGTTGGCCATCCACCACGAGGCCGATCACACGCGCCTCGGCGTCCATCTCCTCATATCCAAGAAACTTGGTGCGCCCCTGCTCGATCAGTTTCTGGTAGGCCGGCGCGACCACGCTCTTGTCGGCGCCCTTCCAGCTTGCGCGGGCGCGCTCGCGCTGCTGCTGCATTTCCTGTTCGAAGCCGGCACGGTCAATGCCGAGCGAGTGCTCACGCGCCATGTCTTCCTGCTCGTCGAGCGCGAGGCCGTAAGTGTCGTAGAGTTTGAACGACACGGCGCCCGGAATAACGCCGCTGACGGATTTGATGGCGTCGTTGAACACCTTCTCGGCCACCAGGAAGGTGGTGGCGTAGCGGTGCTCTTCGTCCTTGACCACACGGGCGACGCGCCCGACGCTCTCCATCAATTCGGGAAACGCCGGCTGCATCAGCTCCGCCACGAAGCCTGTGAGCTGGTAGAGGAACGGCTCCTGCTGGCCGACCATGCGGGCGTTGCGCATGGCGCGGCGCATGATCTTGCGCAGCACGTAGCCGCGGCCTTCGTTGGAGGGCAGCACGCCGTCGTGAATCAGAAAAGCCGCGGCGCGCGCATGGTCGGCGGCGATGCGCAGGGCCGTATCGACGCGCGGGTCCGAGCCGTGGGTCAGGTTGAACAGGCTGGCGGCGCGCAACACGATGGGGTGAATCAGGTCGGTATCGTAATTCGAGATTTTGCCCTGCAAAACGGCGGCGACGCGCTCCAGTCCCATGCCGGTGTCGATGGAAGGCCGCGGCAGCGGCGTCAGCTTGCCGGCGGCGTCGCGGTCAAACTGCATGAACACCAGGTTCCAGATTTCGACGTAGCGGTCGCCGGCATCGCCGGGAAATGCGACGTTCTCTTTACCCGGGTCGGCGGCTTCCACGCCCAGATCGTAGTGGATTTCCGAGCACGGCCCGCAAGGGCCGGTTTCGCCCATCTGCCAGAAATTGTCCTTCTCGTCGAGGCGGAAGATGCGGCTCTTCGGCACGCCGGCGACCTCTTGCCAAAGCTGTTCGGCGTCGTCATCCTCGCGGAAAACCGTGATGTAGAGCTTGTCCTTGGGCAGGCCATAATCCTTGGTGATGAGGTCCCAGGCGAATTCGATGGCCTCGGCCTTAAAATAATCGCCGAAAGAAAAATTGCCCAGCATCTCAAAGAAGGTGTGATGGCGACGGGTGTAACCCACGTTTTCGAGGTCGTTGTGTTTGCCGCCGGCGCGCACGCATTTCTGAGTGCTGGCGGCGCGCGAATAGGCGCGTTTCTCCAGGCCAAGGAACGTGTCCTTGAACTGGTTCATGCCGGCGTTGGTGAACAGCAGCGTCGGATCGTTGGCAGGCACCAGCGAGGAGCTGCGCACCACCCGGTGGCCGCGGGCGGCAAAGAAATCGAGAAAACGCTGTCTGGTTTCGTGACCTGTCACGGAAATTCCTAACGGGAGAGAGAGTAAATCCAATTGTAGCGTAGGGGCCGGCCATGCCCGGCCCGCGGACGTTCCGTAACTGCGGTCTGGTGTGCGCGGTATCAGGCGAGGCTGGCTTGGCGAATTCGGCAGTACGCGGCCGCCGCTTCAGGCCACGGCGGAAAGCGCCTGTTCGAAATCTGCGAGCAGGTCGCGCCAGTCTTCAATGCCGACGGAGATGCGCACCAGGCCATCGGTGACGCCGGATTCGGCAAGCTCCTGCGGGCTCATGCCCGAATGGGTGGTAGATCTGGGATGGCAGGTGAGGGTCTCGACGCCACCCAGCGACACGGCGTTTCTGGCAATGCGCACGTGGCGCAGGAACTCGAACGCGGCGGGCTTGCCGCCGGCGAACTCGAGCGAAAAGATGCCTCCGGGATACTCGCACTGTTTGGCGAAAATGCGTCTCTGCTCGGGGTCGGTGAACAGCGTGGGATACATGACGCGGGTAAGCTTCGAGTGGCCGTGCAGGGCTTCGGCCAGGCGCTGCGCGTTTTTACTCTGGCGGTTCATGCGGAGGGAAACCGTGGGCAGGCGGCCATCCAGCATCCAGCACTCGTCGGGCTGCAGGATGTTGCCGAACATGCTGCGCCGGCTGCGGAATTTCTGGATCATCTCCGCGCTCTTGGTTAGCGCCACACCCGCCACCATGTCGCTGAAGCCCGAAAGGTATTTGGTCGCGGAATAGAGCACAATGTCGGCGCCCCACAGCATCGGATGCTGGAAAGTCGGCCCGAGGAAGGTGTTGTCAACCATCACGATAGGGTGGTCGGGATGCGCGGCCGCGGCGGCGGAAACGCGCTCGAGGTCGGTCATGGTCATGGTCGGGTTGGCGGGCGTTTCCAGGTAGACGATGCAGCAGTTGCGTGCGGCGCGGATCGCGGCGTCGATGCCCTCGGTATCGCCCGACCGCACGGGAATGCCGCGCACGCCGAACGGTTCGAGGAAGGTGTGGATCAGGCCGGTGGTGCCACCGTAGAGTGGCGTGGTGTAAACGATGGTGGCGTCGGGACGGGCGTAGGCGAAGAACGCGGTCATGATGGCCGCCATGCCGGAGTTGAAGACCGCCGCGTGTCGCGCGCCGGCTTCGAGAGGCACAATCTGGTCCTCCAGAATTTCGGCATTCGGATGCGAGATACGGGAATAGATGAGGTCGGCGCGCTCGCCGTCGGCCGGCTTGATTTTTCCGGCGGTGACGTCGAAGGCGCGTTCGGCGGCCTCCGGGCTTGCGAAAACATAGGTGGAGCTGCGAAACACCGCAGGCCGCGCCGATCCTAAGGAAAGGCTGGGATCGAAGCCCCTGGTCAACACCGCGGTGCGTGGGCGCACGTGGCCATGTTCTTGATCATGATCCGCCATAAACACTCCTCAAGCAGAGTGTAGCTGCTGGCGCGTGGAGGTGGGAGGTAGGACAGACGATCGGTTTTTGTCGTCTGTCAAACTGTCTCAGTAGCGAGGCATGACAGACCACAAAAACCGATGGTCTGTCCTACCGGTAGCGCGGCCGGCCGGGCGGCGACTGGTTCGCGGTTGCTAACATAGGAATTACTCCCGACAATGGATGATCCGCAGAGCGTAGACCTCAAGCAAACCGTCAATTTGCCGAAGACGGCCTTCTCGATGAAGGCCAACCTGCCGCAGACCGAGCCGAAGACGCTGGCGCGGTGGGAGAAGGAGCGGCTGTATCACCAGATTCGCGGCGTTTCGGCCGGCCGGCCGCGCTACATTCTGCATGACGGGCCGCCGTATGCCAACGGGCGCATTCACCTGGGCACCGCGTTCAACAAAATCCTCAAAGACTTCATCGTGAAATCGAAGACCATGGCGGGCTTCGACGCGCCGTACGTGCCAGGCTGGGACTGCCACGGGCTGCCCATCGAGATCAATGTGGATAACGAGCTGGGCGCCAAGAAAGCGCAGGTGTCGCCGCTGGAAATTCGCCGGGCGTGTCGCCGCTACGCGGAAAAGTTCGTCGATTTGCAGCGCACCGATTTCAAGCGGCTGGGCGTGCTGGGGCAGTGGGAGGATCCGTACCTGACGATGAGCGCGCACTATCAATCGGTGATCGCCGGCGCGTTCGTGGATTTTCTGGAGAAGGGTTACGTGTACAAGGGGCTCAAGCCGGTGCATTGGTGCATTAAGGATCGCACCGCGCTGGCCGAAGCCGAAGTGGAATACGAGAACGACACCAGCCCCTCGATCTGGGTGCGCTTCCGGCTGGTATCGGATTCGGCGGCGATCGATCCGGCGCTGGCAGGGCAGCCGGTCTACGGGCTGATCTGGACCACCACGCCGTGGACCATGCCGGCCAACGTGGCGATCGCTTTCAACCCCAAGTTCGAATATGTCGCTGCTGAAGCGGGCGACGCGGTTTACATCGTAGCCGCGGAGTTATTGAAAGTCACCGCGGAGAAATGCGGTTGGACGGAGCCGCGCGTGGTGGCGACGTTCCCCGGCACGAAGCTTGACCGCGCGGTTTTCCGCCATCCGTTTGTGGAGCGCGATTCGCGGGGCCTGCTGGCCGATCACGTGACGCTGGAACAAGGCACCGGCGCGGTCCACACGGCGCCGGGACACGGCCAGGAAGACTATGTGAGCGCGCGGCAGTACGGCCTGGAAGTCTACTGCCCGGTGGATGCGGCGGGACGGTTCTTTCACGCCACCGGGGCGGCCGGGCGACTGCCCGAGGAACTGATCGGCAAGACGGTGTGGGACGCCAACCCGCTGGTGATCGAGATTCTCAAGGCGCACGGCGCGCTGCTGGCGATGGAGAAGCTGGCGCACTCCTATCCGCACTGCTGGCGATGCCACAGGCCGGTGATCTTCCGCGCCACCGAGCAGTGGTTCATCGGCATGGATCGCAACGATTTCCGCCAGCATGCGCTGGAGGCGGTGCGGCGCTCGCGCTGGATTCCGGAGTGGGGCCAGGAACGAATCTCGAACATGATTGCCTCGCGGCCCGATTGGTGCATCTCGCGGCAGAAGGCGTGGGGCGTGCCGATCATCGTGTTTTATTGCGAAGGCTGCCGCGAGCCGCTCACCGACCGCAGAATCCTGGATGGCATCGTGCAACTGTTTCGCGAGCACACGGCCGACATCTGGTATGAGCGCACGGCCGCCGAATTGTTGCCGGTGGGCACCAAATGCCCCAAGTGCGGCGGGACGGATTTCAGCAAAGAGAGCGATGTTCTGGACGTGTGGTTCGATTCCGGCTCGAGCCACCTGGCGGTGTTGAATGGGCGCTTCGGCTTGGAATGGCCGGCCGACATGTACATCGAAGGTGGCGACCAATACCGCGGATGGTTCCAAAGCTCGCTGCTGGTGGGGACGGGGCTGAAGGGCGGGGCGCCGTTTCGGGCATCGGCGCTGAGCGGATGGGTGCTCGATGGCGAAGGCCGCGCGATGCACAAGTCGCTGGGCAACGCGATCGAACCGGAAGAGGTGATCAAGCACCACGGAGCGGAAATTCTGCGGCTGTGGTCGGCCTCGGTCGAATTCAGCGAAGACGTACGCCTGTCAGAGACGATTTTGACGCGGCTGGTGGATGCCTACCGCAAGCTGCGCAACACGTTTCGCTACCTGCTCGGCAACCTGCACGATTTCGATCCGCAGAGGGACAGATTGCCGGCGGACCAGTTGCAGGAGATCGACCAATGGATTCTCTTTCGGGCCGCGGACCTGACGGCGCGCTGCCGGGCCTGGTATGACAACTACGAATTTCATAAGGTGTACCACGCGGTGTACGCTTTCGCCACGGTGGATTTGAGCTCGGTGTATCTGGATGTTCTCAAGGACCGGCTATATTGTTCGGCGGCCGGCTGGCCGGCGCGCCGCAGCGCGCAGACCGCGCTCGAGCGGCTGCTGGATGCGCTGGTGCGGTTGCTGGCGCCGATCATGAGTTTCACCACCGAAGAAGTGTGGACGCACATGGGCCGGCCGGCGAGCGTTCACATGGCGCTGTTCCCGGAGCCGGGTGAGCTGACGGCGGGCCTCAGCGAGACGGCGCGTGCCTGCGCCGCCAACTGGGACCACCTGATGCAAACGCGCGACGATGTGCTGAAATGCCTGGAGGCGGCGCGCAACGAAAAACGGATCGGAGCGCCGCTCGAAGCCCGCATCGTGCTGACCGCGAGCGGGGAAGAGGCGACGCTGCTGGAACAATACGCAGGCGAGCTGCCGGCCCTGTTCATCGTGTCCCAGGTGGAAGTGAAGCGCGTGGCGGAAGGCGGGCTGACGGTTGCAGTAGAACGCGCAGCGGGGCGGAAATGCGAGCGCTGCTGGCGCTACACCACCGACATAGGCTCCGACGGCCGCTACCCAACCGTGTGCGGGCGGTGCGCGCAAGCGGTCGACGAGATACGGCATGGCTGAGTTACGGCTCAAAGCTTACGCGGCAGCGGCGGCGGTATTCGGGCTCGACCGTTTGACCAAGGTCCTCATCGAGCAGCGGGTTTCCGAGAGCGCCAGCTACCGCATCATTCCGGGCTTTTTCGACATCGTGCATTCGGAAAACCGCGGCGTGGCGTTCGGCATGTTCAACGATTCCGCCACCGAGTGGCGGTCCCTGGCGCTGATCGTGGTGGCCGTGGCGGCGGTGATTTTTGTCAGCGCATTCCTGTGGCGCGCGCGAGAGATCGACTCCGCAACGCTGTGGGGACTTGCGCTGATTCTGGGCGGCGCGGCGGGCAACGCCTTCGACCGGATTGTCTCGGGACGCATCACCGATTTCCTGGAATTCTATATCGGCGAGTACCACTGGCCCACCTTCAACGTGGCGGATTCGGCAATCGTGATCGGCTGTGGACTGCTGCTGGTGGACCTGCTTCGGTCGAAGCGACAGGCGGCAAATGTACCCTGAACTGTTTCACATCTCCTTTCTGCATACCTATGGGGTGCTGGTGGCTCTCGGCTTCCTGGCCGGATTGTGGCTGGCCGGACGGATGGGCGTGCGAGCCGGGCTGAACGTGGAGCACATCACCAACCTGGGCCTGTACTGCGCGCTGGCGGCGCTGGCCGGGGCAAAGGTGATGATGCTCGTGGTGGATGCGGGCTACTACTGGGCGCATCCCGACCGCATCTTTTCGCTCGAAACATTGCAGGCGGGCGGCGTTTTTTACGGCGGACTGCTGGGCGCGCTGGCGGTAGCGGCATGGTACCTGCGCAAGACAGGGCTGCCGGCCCTGCCGGTGGCGGACGCATTCGCGCCGGGGATCGCGCTGGGCCACGCCATCGGCCGGCTCGGCTGCTTTTCCGCGGGCTGCTGCTGGGGCGTCGAGTGCCACCTGCCGTGGGCGGTCACCTTCACCAACCCGGCGGCCAACCAGCTTGTGGGGGTGCCGCTGGACGTGCCGCTGCATCCGACGCAGCTTTACGAATCGGCGGCGGAATTCATCATCTGCGGCATTCTTTACTGGCGCTTCGGCCGGCCGCACGGGCGCGGCGACATCATCAGTCTGTACCTGATGCTGTATGGCGCAGCCCGTTTTGTGGTGGAGTTCTTCCGCTACCACGAGCAAGGCAACCTGTGGGGCACGCCGCTCGACGCGTCGCAGTGGATATCACTGCTGCTCGTCACCGCCGGCGCGGCCCACTTCCTGGCCGGGAAGCGCCGGGCCAAGCGAGCCGCCGCCGCGCAGGGATGAGCGCAGCGCGCGAAACGCATCCGCTCACGACATCTGCGCCTGGCCGGCCCGCAGGGCGATGGGAGCGTGGCGGATGTGAGAGCGGCAGAGGAATTCGAGAAGAACGATCATCTTGTGTTCCAGGTCGGGGCCCGAACGCCGTGCATGAGTGCGCGAGATCTGGAATTCGGCGATCCGTTCTCCCAGTTCCGCCCGCGAGCAACCGCATTGAGGGCCGGCCTCAAGGACAGCAGCCCCCAGAAACTCGGCGATGAAACGCATTTCGTCAGTCGAGAGTCCTGCCAGGAAGCGGCGGGCGCCGAAACGGCGCGATGGATCAGCACATGCTGCCAGGGACGAAACCAGAGTGCTTCGCAAAGCAAATCTCCTCTTGGTGACCGGACATGGATGTAAAGTGGATCTGGCCGTATTATGGCGAAATCCGCACCCGTGCGCAACCCGACATCGCCCGGGCGAACGCCGGCGGCCTCCGGATTACCGCAACAAATCCTCGAGTTGGATCCTCGAGTCGGTGCGGGCGTCGCGGTATTTGACGATCACGGGGGTGTAGACGGAGATGCCCCACTCCTTGCCGGGAGAGTTGGTGACGGCGCGGGCGCCGGCCACGATCACCGCCGATTCCGGAATCACCAGCGGCTGTTCCGCGGTGGCGCGATGCACGGTCTTGCGTACCAGATCGTAGACCGGCGTGGAGGCGTTCAGAATGGTGCCGGTGCCCAGCACGGCGCGGCGCTTGACGATGACGCCTTCATAGATGCCGCAGTTGCCGCCCACCAGCACCTCGTCTTCGACGATCACCGGCATCGCCCCCACGGGCTCCAGCACGCCGCCGATCTGGCTGGCAGCCGAAATGTGGCAGTTGCGGCCGACCTGCGCGCAACTGCCGACCAGGGCGTGCGAATCGATCATGGTGCCGTCGTCCACGTAGCTGCCGGCGTTGATGAACATGGGCGGCATGCAGGTGACGCCTTTGCCGATGTAGCAGCCGTCGCGGATGCTGGAGCCGCCGGGCACGATGCGTACGCCGCTGGATGCGGTCAAATACTTCACCGGGTAAGTGGATTTATCGAAATAGGGCTGGCGGCTGGAATCGATCGACATGTCGATAACGTCGCCCATGCGGAAGCCGAGCAGGATGCCCTTCTTGACCCACTGGTTGACACGCCAACCGGTGGGCGAGCCGGCATCCGGCTCGGCGGCGCGCGCGCGGCCCTCGTTCAGCGCAATTCTGAATTCGGCGAAGAGGCGGAAGTGGGCGTCGGTATATGCGGCGGGCTTTTCGTCGTAGAGCCGTTCGATTTCAGCCTGCAACCGACACGCTCCCGAGCAGGCCCAGGCTCTCGATCACCTTTTCGATCCGGGCCAGATTGGCGGCGCTGGGCGCGCACATCGGCAGGCGCCAGACGGGTTCGAGCAGGCCCATCAACGCCATCCCCGCCTTCACCGGAATCGGGTTCGCCTCCACGAAATTGATGTTCATCAGCGGCAAATAGCGGGCCTGGATCTGCCGCGCGGCTTCGAAATCGCCGCTGAGACACGCTTGGGCCAGCCGCGCCATCGGACCCGGAATCTGGTTCGACGCCACGGAAATAATGCCGCGTCCGCCGAGCGCCATCAGCGGAATGGTAATCGCGTCGTCGCCCGACAGAACCGTGAATTCCGGCGGGACCTCGTGCAGCACGTTCACGATTTGAGAAATGCTACCGGAGGCTTCCTTGACGCCGGCGATGTTTTCGATTTGCGCCAGGCGCGCCAGCGTGGCCGGTTCCACATTGACGCCGGTGCGGCCCTGCACGCTGTAGACGATGATCGGCAGGCGGATGGAGCCGGCGATGGCGCGGTAGTGCTGGAAGAGGCCTTCCTGCGTGGGCTTGTTGTAGTAGGGCGTGACGGAGAGAATGCCATCGACGCCCCGGCGCTCGAGCTCGCGGGCGAGCTCGATGACCTCGTGCGTGTTGTAGCCGCCGGCGCCGCCGAGCACCGGCGTTTTGCCCTTTGCCTCTTCCACCACGATTTCGATCACGCGCAGGTGCTCGGCGCGCGTGAGCGTGGGACTTTCGCCCGTGGTGCCACACGGCACCAGAAAATCAATGCCGGCTTCGATTTGCCGGCGGACCAGCTTGCGCAGCGTGCTCTCATCGAGCGAGAGATCCTTTTTGAACGGCGTAACCAGCGCCGTGCCGCATCCTGTAAACATGTGCCACCTCCCCAAAACACCGCTTGGCAGGCGGAAGCGCCTGCCCCACACTCTTCGCCGGCAAAGTGGGACAGACGCTTTCGTCTGTCAACCCGCCCGTCCGGCGCTCGTCATCGAAACACCACTTCGCTGAATTCGTAAAATCCTTTTTTGCCGGCGATCCACTGCGCGGCGTGGAGCGCGCCGCGGGCAAAGCCTTCGCGGCTGCGAGCGGAATGGCGCAGGGTGATGGTATCGGCGGCGGAATCGAACCCGATCTCGTGCGTGCCCGGATGCGCGCCGGCGCGGTTGGAAGCCACGTTGATGGCGCGCGCATAGCCGGCCTTCTTCATCTCCTCCACCAGCTTCAGTAGTGTACCCGAAGGCGCGTCCTTTTTGGTGGAGTGATGAATCTCCCACGCCCAGGCGCCAAACTCGGGCTGGCGGGCAAGCAGCCGCGCGGCTTCCGCCGCCAGCCGGAAGAATGCGTTCACGCCGATCGAAAAGTTCGGACTCCACACCGCGCCGGTGCCGTTTCGCTCTACCGCGGCCTTAACAGCGTCCAGTTGATCCAGCCAGCCGGTAGCGCCGATCACCAGGTTCACGCCCAGCCCGGCAATGCCCTCCGCATTGCGGCGGACGGCGGAGGGAATCGAAAAATCCACCGCGACATCCACGCCGCGAAAGTTCTCCGCCGTCAGCCCTTCGAAATTCGCGTTGTTGAATTCATCCAGCTTGAGCGCCACGCGAAAACCGAATTCCGGCGCAAGCTGCTCGATGAGCTTGCCCATCTTGCCGTAGCCGACAATGGCCAGACCTCGCGCCTCAGGCATGGACGGCCTCATTGCGCTCAAACACGGCCGGGTCCAGCTCGCCGAAGAATTCGCCGTGGAGCGATTCGATGGCGGCGCGCAGATCTTTTTCCGCCACCACAAAGCTGATGTTGAGCAGCGACCCACCCTGCGAGATCATGCGCACGTTGATGCCCTCGAGCGCATTGAAGACGCGGCGGGCGACGCCCGGCGTGTAGCGGATGTTTTCGCCCACCAGGCAGACGATCACCTGATCGCGCTCGGTTTCGGCTTCGGCGAACTGGCGTAGCTCAGCCAGCACTTCCTCGAGGCGCGCCGGATTGTCGATGGTGAGCGAGACGCTGACCTCGGAGGTGGCTACCATGTCTACGGCCGTTTCGAAGCGGTCGAACACTTCGAAGATGCGGCGCAGAAAACCGTGCGCCATCAGCATGCGCGTGGAATGGATGTTGACGACGGTGATTTTGCGCTTGCAGGCGATGGATTTGACGGCGTTTTCGCAATGCACGCGCCCGGCGACGATGCGCGTTCCGGGAACGTCCGGCCGCCGAGAATTCAGAATCAGCACCGGAATGCTTTTTTCGATGGCCGGCAGCACGGTGGCCGGATGGAGAACTTTGGCGCCGAAATAGGCCAGCTCGGCGGCTTCGGCGAAGGAGATGGTTTTGACGCGATGGCCGCCCGGAAGGATGGTGGGATCGGCGGTGAGCATGCCATCGACATCGGTCCAGATCTGGATCTCCTCGGCGCCGATGCCGGCACCGACGATCGAAGCCGTGAAATCGGAGCCGCCGCGGCCCAGCGTAGTGGTGACGCCATCCTCGGTGGCGGCGATGAAACCGCCCATGACGATGACGCTTTTCGCGGCCGCCGGCGGCACAATGGCGGCCAGCCTTGCGTAGGTCTGCGGAAATAGCGGCGCGGCCTGCGTGTGACGCTTATCGGTGACAATGAGGTAGCGCGAGTCCAGGTGCTCGGTTTCCATCCCGGAATGGCGGAAGGCCTGGGTGACGATGTAACTGGAAAGCCGCTCGCCGTAGCTGGAAATGGCGTCGATGGAGCGCGGCGTAAGCTCCCCGAGCACGGCGAGGCCCTTGGCGAGCTCGGTGAGCTCCTGAAAATGCTCGTCGAGAAAACGGTCGAGCGCGGCGCGCTCGGCGAGCGGCACCACCTGGCGCGCCTCGCGGGAATGGAAATCGCGCAGGTCGTGGATCTGTCGCAGGTATTCCTCGCGAGGGCCTTTAATCGCGGCGGCGGCGATGGCGAGCAGCTTGTTGGTGGTCTTGCCCATGGCGGAGACCACCACCACCGGGCGGCGATCTTCGCGCGCTTTGACGATGGCGGCGACGCGGGCAATGGCGGCGGCCGATTCCACGCTGGTGCCGCCGAACTTCATCACGATCATCAGTCGAGCATCCCTTCCGAGTGCATCAGCTCGGCGTTGAGCACGGCTGCGCCGGCCGCGCCGCGAATGGTGTTATGGCTGAGGACGACGAACTTCCAATCGAGCACCGGGCAAGGACGCAGCCGGCCCACAAAGGCTGCCATGCCGCGCTCACGCTCGGCGTCCTTGCGCGGCTGGGGCCGGTTGGCCTCTTCCAGATAGATCACCGGCGCGGGAGGCGCGCTGGGCAGCTTGCGCTCCTGCGGCACGCCGGAAAAATCGGCGAAGGCGCGGCGCAGGTCCTGTTCGGATGGTTTCGAGGAAAGCTCGACGGAAACGGTTTCGGTGTGCCCATCGACCACGGCCACGCGGTTGCACTGGGCGCTCACCTTGGCCGCCAGGGGCTCGATGTGATCGCCGCGAAACGCGCCCAGGATCTTCTGTGTTTCTGCCTGCATCTTTTCCTCTTCGCCGCCGATGAAGGGAATCACGTTGCCCATAATATCCATCGACGCCACGCCGGGATAGCCGGCGCCGGAAATCGCCTGCATGGTGGTCACGATCACCTTGGTGATGCCGAACGGCTTGAGCGGCCCCAGGCCCATAGTCAGCCCGACCGTCGAGCAATTCGGGTTGGTAACGATCTGCCCCTTCCAGCCGCGGGCGCGCTGCTGCACCGGCACCAGCTTGAGGTGATCCGGGTTGATCTCAGGCACCAGCAGCGGCACGTCGCGCTCCATGCGGTGGTTCTTCGAGTTCGACACCACGATGTGGCCGGCCTGAGCGAAGGCGCGCTCGATTTCTGTCGCGACCGAAGCATCCATGGCGGAGAACAGCAGGCGCGGCGCGTTGCCCGGCTGGCAATCTTCGACGGTCAAATCGGCCACGGTGGCGGGTACGCCGCCGGGCAGGTGCCAGGTCATGGCGTCCTTGTACTTCTTGCCCGCGGAGCGATCGCTCGCGCCGAGCCACTTCAATTCGAACCAGGGGTGGCCCTGCAAGAATTTGACGAAATGCTGGCCCACCATTCCGGTGGCGCCCAGGATGCCTACTTCGATGCGCGTTTGCATAATTCCTTTACCATGCGGGTGTAGATTTCGACGGCTTCGCTGAGTTGCGCCTTCGCCACGCGCTCCTCGGGCGTGTGCGCAACGTGGATGGAACCGGGGCCGATTAAGAAAGGCTCGCCCCACTGGGCGCTCAATGCCGGAATATCGGTAGTGAACGCCACCACGGTGGTGGGAATACCATCCAGCGGGTTGAGGCGGAGGGCGGGAATCTCGATCACCTCGCGGAGCTCGGCGCGGCCTTCGGCGGCGGCGGCCAAAGCCTGCTTGGTCTGGCTGGAATCGCCCACCAGGCGGATGAGGATCTCGGCTTTGGCTTCGTCGGCGATCACGTTCGGCGCGCGGCCGCCGTGGATGGTGCCGATGTTCAGGGTGCTCGATCCGAGCAGCGGATCGACCGGCAGCGCAATGGCGCGCATCAGGGCCAGCGCATCCACCAGCTTGTGGATGGCCGAATCGCCCAGCTCAGGGTACGCCGAGTGGGCCATCCTGCCGGCCGCCACGACTTCATAACGCAAGGCGCCCTTGGAGCCGAGCGCCAGCTTGTTTTCGGTGGGCTCGCCGTTGATGACGTAGCGCGAACCGCGCGGCGTGCGCGCCGCCTGGAAGGCGCCGGCGCTGTTGCGCTCTTCGCCCACCAGCAGGAGGATTCCGAAATCGCGTTCGCCCGATTCGAGCAACGCCTGGGCGGCGTGAATCATGGACGCGATGATGCCCTTGGCGTCGCACGAGCCGCGCCCCCAGATGAACGATTCGTCCTCGCGCGAGGCGGTGAACGGCGGCACCGTGTCGAGGTGCGTGGAAAGCGTGACGTCGAGCCGCCCGCCGAACTGCGCGAACAGGTTGTAGCGGCGCGGTTCCACTTCCATGGTTTCGACGTGCCCGCCATAGCGGGTGGTCAGCGCGCGCAGCCAGTCGCGAATGTACAAGGCTATGCGCTCTTCGTTGTTGGTGATCGATTCGATATCGACCAGCGCCCGCGTTAGTGCAAATACGTCCATCAAATTAACCAACGGGGGAGGCAGGGAGAAGGAAAGAATGCCCGAACCGCGGCACGTCTTCGATCCCGATAGCGCTCCACCCGCCATGACACGCATGACACGGGTGACAGTGAGCCGGTATTAACCAGACTCCCCAACCGCCGGGAACTGCACTCTCCCAGCGCGGTTTCGGCGAAAACTCTTGCCGGCCCCTTTCCAATGGATCTCCGGAGTGCAACCGGAACCCTGACCCGCCGTACTGGTGGCCGCCGCACCTCTACCGTGAAGAATTTTAGGATAGCACGGAGGTAGGCTGCAACGCGCGGCAGACACGATGCCGCATTCGAGGAACGCTTCACACCGGCGCGGATCTCTAGGCTTCCCAGACGCGCCGCGGGACGCCGCGGTCGCGGTCCTTGACACGATCGTAAAGATAGAGCGTAGAGACGGTGCCCAGAGACTGGTTGTAATAGCTCTGCTGGCCCAGCGCCTGCCACAAGTCTTCTTCGAACTCGTGCAGGGCTTTGAGCTCATCGGCCAACGCCGGTTTTTGTTTTCCGGAAGGCGTGCGGAAGAACTTCTGGTAGCCGCCGTCCACCAGCGCGCCGATTTCGGTTCCCATGAGAATGCCCGCCTGGCAGACGGCGACGGCCGCACCGTCCTGTTCTTTCAAATCGATCGCGCACCCGCCGCGGGTCGCCCGGAGCGCTCCGTCCAACGGCGCTACCGAAAAGCCGGCGGCGCGCAGTTTGTCAATGCGCTGGTCGAAAGTGGGGATCTCCGCGTGCGCTCGCCGAAAGAACATAGCTCTCATTATACCGGCGCGCGAAGCGAGGGTTGCCTACCGCAGCCTCAATACCGCTCTCTAACGGTCGCGGCGACGAGCCCTCATCGGAGCCACGACCGTGAGGGAGTGGTGCGCACACCTTATACCAGGCCTCGGCTTTGCCCCGTGGTCGCGATTGGACCTGTCAGGACACGACCTTAACGGGCGCCTGCCACGCCGCGCTGCTTGTGAGTGCGGATTTCGCGAATCCTCGTCGTGGATCGGAATGACGATCGAAAGCATGGCAGACTAAACCTTCCGTTTAGCATCCGCCATGAAAGGCCTTCCGTTTCCAGCCCGCTCGTTTCTGCCGGACCAGACAGAGAACGCGGCAGTTTCGGACACCCGCATCCCGGAATCGGACACCGGATTGTGACGGGATAGCCCGCGCTCCCATGTTCATCACTTGGAACGGATGGCATTGAAATTGCCCGTATCCGTGAGGAAACGCCATGAACAGTCTTTTGCTCGATATCCGCTATGCGTTGCGCGCCTTGCGCAAATCACCGGGAGCCACTGCGGTGGCGGTGCTGGCTCTGGCACTGGGCATCGGCGTCAACACTTCGTGCTTTATCTGGGTCAACGCCTTGGTGCTCCACCCCCTCCCCTATCCGAACCTCGAGCGGATCATGGCCCTGGCGGAAAGCGTCCCGAAGTTGAGCGCGCAGCGGGACCTGATGGTGGCGCCAGCGAACGCTCTGGATTGGAGAGAACAGAACCACGCTTTTGAACAGCTTTCCCTCTACCGGCCATGGGATGCGAATCTCACCGGGGCGCACGAGCCGGAACGGATACAGGCCTGCCTGGTCAGCGCCAACTTCTTCGCGTTGCTGGGGATGAAGCCGACGTTCGGCCGGGTTTTTTCGAAACAGGAAGAAGACGCGGCCGCGAACGCAGCGGTGATCGTGAGCCACGGCTTCTGGCAGCGGCGCCTGGCCTCGAACCCGAACGCCGTGGGCCAATCGATCTCTCTCGATAACCGCAGCTATACGATTGCCGGCGTGATGCCGGCCGATTTCGATTACCCGCTGGCTACCGACCTTTGGGCTCCGCTGGCGCTCAGTCCGCAAGAGAAGAATCAGCGCGACGCTCATACCGTGCTCGTGCTGGGCCGCCTGCAGCCGGGGGTTTCCGTGGCCGAGGCTCGCGCGGCGATGCAGATCATCGCCCGCCGCCTGGAGACGCAGTATCCGCAAACCAACAAAGGGCGATCCATCAGCGTGGTGCCGCTGCGCGAGCTCACCAACGAGGTGACGGACAGGTTCGTCCTGTTGTTGTGGGGCACCTCGACTTTCGTGCTGCTGCTGGCCTGCGCCAACATCGCCAACCTGCAACTGGCGCGCGCCACCACCCGCCAGAGGCAGTTCGCCGTGGAAGCCGCGCTGGGCGCCGGCCGCCTCCGCATCGCCTTGAGGGTCCTGGCCGAAAGCACCTTAGTGGCCTTGTTGGGCGGCGGCGTGGGAATATGGCTGGCGTCCTGGGATCTCGAGTTCGCCAAATCGCAGGTCCCCTCCGAGGTGCTGCGCTTCGTCGCCGGCATGAAAACCATACACATCGACGGCCGGGTGGCCGCATTCACGGTGCTGGTTTCGCTGATGGTGGCGATTCTGTGCTCGGCGCCGGCAGTTCTGTTAACGCTGCGAAGAAACGCCGCCGGGGATCTGAGTGAAACCTTGAAGGAAGGGGGGCGCAGTTCGAGTTCGGGCGCTGCCCGCAGCCGGATGCGGAGCGCCTTGGTGACAGCCGAGGTGGCCATGGCGCTGGTTTTGCTGGTGGGCGCCGGAGTCATGGTGGAAACCTTCAACCACTTGCTGACTGCCAATCCCGGATACAATCCGAAGAACTTGCTGACCATGCAGATCGCTCTGCCGGAGAATTCGTACCATGCGCCTGCACGGATCTCAGCGTATTACGACCGGGTGCTTGCGGCGCTCGATGGCCACTCTGGCGTGAGGGCGACCGGCGCTTCCGCTGACCTGGGCACCGCCGGCAGATTCTATGTCGAAGGCCGGCCCGATCCGCGCCCGGATGAGACGCGGCCGGACGTGCTGGCGGTCAGCGGCCACTATTTTGAGACCATGGAATTCCCCATTCGCCAAGGGCGCGCCATCTCGCCCCAGGATGGGCCCGATTCGCCTCGAGTTGTTGTCCTCAGCGAAACCATGGCGCGCCATTACTGGCCCGACTATCCACACACCCCAGACCCCATCGGCCGCCGCGTCAAGGTGGGCAATTCGCAGTCTCCCTGGCTGACCGTCATCGGCGTCTCCGGAGACGTTAAGAATTGGTTTACCGGCCAGCCATCGTCCCTGGTGTACGTTCCTTGTGCGCAGGCTCCTACGCCCGTGATGACGGTGCTGCTGCGGACTAGCGGCGATCCGCTGGCGTTGGCAAGCGGCGCGCGCGCGCTGGTTCGCGGCGTGGACCGCAATCCACCAATCTATGACGTCCAGACCATGGAGCAGAACCTCGCCTGGCAATCGTCGGGCGTGGGGGGCTGCGCGTTGAGCATGGAGATCTATGCCGTGGTCGCGCTGCTGCTGGCGATCACGGGAATCTACGCGGTGACGTCCTATTCGGTGGCGCAACGGACACACGAAATCGGGGTCCGCATGGCCTTGGGTGCGCGTCAGGCGAACGTCCTGAAAATGGTCATCGGCCAGTCCTTCCGCGTGGCGGGCGTCGGATTGGCGATTGGGCTGGCTTTGGCTTACGTTCTAACGCGGGTCGCATCCAGCCTGCTGTACAACGTGATCGCCGTGGACTTTCTCGCCTTTGCCGCATTCACTCTGCTGCTCGGTTTCGCCACGCTGCTGGCCACTTACGTCCCCGCGCAGCGGGCCGCCAAGATCGATCCCGCTGTGGCGCTGCATAACGAATAGAGGGCTGGGCCGTGGTCGAACAGTGGCCGCGGGCGTAGTGCCCGGGAGATAACTGGGCAGTCCCCCCATGCCGCTCTTATCCGTATCTCTCTGTGTTGATGCGGCCAGCTCTTTTTTGAGAAATGCCGATCTCCAGCGCCACACCAAGATTAGCCACAGATGAACGCAGATGAACACGGACACCTCGAATCGCTGACTGAGCGTGTACTCGCCGCAGTGTTCGAGGTTTCCAATATCCTCGGTGCCGGCTTCCTCGAAAAGGTCTACCAGCGCGCTCTGCTTCAAGAACTCGCCCTTCGCGGCATCCGGGCTATCTCCCAAGCCTCATTAGCCGTCACCTACAAGAGCCAACCTGTCGGCGAGTACTTTGCCGACATTCTCGTCGAAGGCGTATTGGTGATCGAGCTGAAATGCGTGGACCGTCTCGCCAACGAGCACATGGCACAATACCTCAACTATCTGCGAGCCTCGGGCCTCGGCCTGTGCCTTCTGGTCAATTTCCAAAAGCCCGAAGTCGAATGGAAGCGGATCATCAATGGATTTCAGATCCCGAAGGAATGAACATGAATAGCCACAGATGAACACAGATCAACACAGATCAGGAAGGAAAAGCTCTACCGACCAAAACTCGGAATCGAGAAGTCCACGCCATCCGCAAAGAGATAGCTTTTATCTGTGTTTATCTGTGTTCATCTGTGGCTCAGGACGGCTTTAGGGCGCGTGAGCGCATCCGTTCGCCAATCCACTGGCGCCACGTGTCCAGCCCGCTGCCCGACGTGCAGGAGGTTTCGATGATTTCCATATCGGGGTGAATGCTGCGGGCGTTGCGGCGCGCGGCTTCCATGTCGAACGGCACGTAGGGAAGCAAATCGATCTTGTTCAGAACCATCAGTCGCGACTTGGCAAACGCGCCGGGATACTTGAGCGGCTTATCGTCGCCTTCGGTCACGCTCAGAATGACGATTTTCGATTCCTCACCGAGGTCGTAGCTGGTGGGGCAAACCAGGTTGCCGACATTCTCGATCAGCAGCAGGTCCAACCGGCCCAGGTCCCAGCCCTGGAGCGACTTTTCGACCATGCGCGCGTCCAGATGGCAAGCGCCGGCGGTGGTGATCTGGCGGACGGGGAAGCCGAAGCGGGCCAGGCGGCGCGCGTCGTTATCGGTCTGAATATCACCGGTGACCACCGCTACGCGCGTGTCCGGAGAGAAGCCTTCCAGAGTCCGCTCGAGCAGAGAAGTCTTGCCGGAACCGGGAGAACTGATGCAGTTCAGCACCAGCGTGCCGCACTCGGCGAACTGCTGGCGCAGCGCCTGCGCGATCCGGTCGTTTTCGCTCAGAACCTTTTTCTCGATGGCAACTCGTTCCACTTCATTCCTCCAGTTCCAGGTAGGCGATATCCAGGTCCGACGCTTGCGCGCGAAAGTCGATGTCAACAGCGAGCGGCTCCAGCTCCGTGTCCTTGACCAGAACCTCCAGGCAAAATCGCAGCGACTCCACATCCACGCCGCACCACTCGCCGATCCGCAATCCCACCTTGGTGGCGCGCGCACCGGGACGGCGCGTGACCTCGACGCGCACGGCATCGATCACCGAGCCGGCAATTCCCATTTCGTGCATCAGCAGATCCTGGGAAGCTGATCGCCGGGCAGCATGTCGACAATCCGCGTGGTTCCGAAAGGAGTCCGCAGCAGCACCAAGCCGGGATGCGTGTCGGTGACGGCGCCGATGAGCACGGCGTCACGCCCCAAGGGATGCCGCCGCATTGCCGCCAGTACGGGCTCGGCGGCATGCGGGGCGACGAAGGCCACCAGTTTTCCCTCGTTAGCGACGTAGAGCGGATCGAGACCCAGCATCTCGCAGGCGCCGCGCACCTCTTCGCGCACCGGAATGGCGCTCTCCTCGATCGCGATGCCCACGCCAGCGCGGGAAGCAATCTCATTCAGCGCGCTGGAGATTCCGCCGCGCGTGGGGTCGCGCATGGCGCGAATCTCGAGCGACGCGGCCAGCATGGCGGCCACCAGGCCATGCAACGGAGCGGAATCGCTGGCCAGGTCGGTCGAGAACTGTATTCCTTCCCTCTCCGCCAGGATGGCGATTCCGTGGTCGCCGATCGCGCCGGAGAGCAGCACCCGGTCGCCCGGACGCACCAGAGATGGCGAGAGCCGCACGCCTTCCGGCACCAGCCCGATGCCGGTGGTGTTGATGAACAACCCGTCGCCGCTCCCCTTTTCGACCACCTTGGTATCGCCGGTGACGATTTCGACCGGGATGGCGTCCGCCGCCCGGCCCATCGATTCCGCCGCCCGGCGCAGGATTTCTATCTCCAGGCCCTCCTCGAGAATGAAACCGGCGCTCAAGTAGAGTGGCGTGGCGCCGCCCATGGCCAGGTCGTTCACCGTGCCGTGCACCGCCAGCGATCCGATGTCGCCGCCGCGGAAGAACAGCGGCTTCACCACGAAGGAATCGGTGGTGAAGGCAAGACGCGCGCCTTGGATCTCCAACACCGCCTGATCGTCCAGCCGGTTGAGGATCGGGCTGTGAAAGAAGGGCAGAAAAACGTCGTGCAGCAGCTCGGCGCTGAGCTTTCCTCCCGAGCCATGACCGAGCACGATGCGGTCCTTCACCGCCAGCGGCAAGGGACAAGTGAACTGAACGGGTCCGCTCAATCTTTCGCTCCCACCGGCGCGGTGTGGCGCCGGTATAAATAATAAGCGGCGCAGGCGCCTTCGCTCGAAACCATCGGCGCTCCCATCGGCGTGGCCGGCGTGCAGCCGGTGCCGAATACCGGGCAATCGACGGGCTTCTTCAACCCTTGCAGCACCAGGGCGCTGATGCACTCGGGCGGCTCGGGCGCGGAGATTGCCTCCACGCCGAAGACCTTCCCGGCATCGAACGCGGCGTATTCGGGACGCAGGCAGTAGCCGGACTGTGCGATCATGCCGATCCCGCGCCAGTTGCGGTCCGCCACTTCGAACACCTCCAGCATGCGGCGGCGCGCCGCCTGGTTGCCGCTGCGGGTCACGCTGCGCACATACTGGTTCTCCACCTGCGCGCGGCCCTCTTCCAATTGCCGCACCAGCAGCAGAATGGATTCCAGCAGGTCGAGCGGTTCGAACCCGCCCACCACAAACGGCACCTTGTACCGCGCTGCCAGCTCCTCGTATTCTTCGTAGCCCATCACCGTGCAGACATGCCCGGGGGCAATGAATCCCTGCACGCGGTTGGCGCGGGATTCGAGCAGCAGGCGGATGGCGGGCGGCACCAGCACGTGTGAAACCAGGATGGAGAAGTTGCTCAGCCCTTCCCGCTTGGCCTGCCACACGGCCATGGCATTGGCGGGAGCCGTGGTCTCGAACCCGACCGCGAAGAATACCACCGGCCGCTGCGGGTTCTGGCGCGCCAGCCTCAGCGCGTCCATCGGCGAGTAGGCGATGCGGACATCGCCGCCGGAGGCCTTCACCCGGAACAGGTCGGTGTGCGAGCCGGGGACGCGCAACATGTCGCCGTAAGAGACGAAGATGACCTCCGGAATCGATGCGATGGCGATCGCCTTATCGACAATTTCAAGCGGCGTCACGCACACCGGGCATCCAGGACCGTGAACCAGTTCGACGCCCGAGCCCAGCAGTTCCTCGATTCCATACTTGACCAGCGTATGCGTCTGGCCGCCGCAAATTTCCATCAGCACCCACGGCCGCGTCACGCTGCGGCGGATTTCCGCCACCAGGCGCCCTGCCAAGGCCGGATCGCGATACTCATCCAGGTACTTCATCCACCCTCCATGCCCAGCTCTTCTTCGAGCACACCCATCTCTTCCAACAGGCGGTAGGTGCGCTCGGCTTCTTCGGCATCCACGCGGCTGATAGCGAACCCAACGTGCACGATGACGTAATCGCCGCACTGCGCTTCCGGCACGAAATCGAGACAGGCCTGCCGGGTAACGCCGCCGAACCGCACGGTGCCGATGCGCAGGCCGTCAGTCTGCTGCGTTTCGACGATCTGTCCCGGAATCGCCAGACACATACCGCATTCTCCGCGGAATCGGAACTGTCCGATGCTCCCAGCCTGCACCTCCGAGGCGTTCCCCCCAAGAGCGCAGCCGTTAGTCAAAGCATATCGCGGTCCAGTCGCTCTGTGGGCCTCTGCTTTGAGGTTAGGGGTGCGACCCGGCTTTATTTCACAAATCCCCCTGCGGTATTTTGCGCCTGCGGCTTGCTCTCACCCACCCGATTGCCGTATTGTTCTTGTCTTGCGGCGTAAGTTTCAGATCAGCGGCATTGTGCAGGGAGTGGGCTTCCGGCCCTGGGTGTACCAACTCGCGCAGCGGCATCGCCTTTACGGCTACGTTTTCAACTCCACGCTCGGCGTCACTATCGAAGTGGAAGGCACGGAAGAGGCGCTGGCGCGCTTTGAGGTTGAGCTGCGTAGCGGGGCTCCGCCCTTAGCCCAGCTCGACCAAATCCGCGTCGAGCAGCTCGAAACGGTTGGCTATCAAGAATTTACGATCCGCGACTCACAGGATCTCGAGGGCCAATTCGTGCTCGTGCCGCCGGACATTGCCACCTGCCCGGACTGCCTGGCCGATCTGCGCGATCCCGCCAACCGCCGCTATCGCTACCCCTTCACCAATTGCACCAACTGCGGACCGCGCTACACCATCATCCAGGAGATTCCGTACGACCGGCCGCACACCACCATGGCCGAGTTCCGCCAGTGCCCGGCCTGCGAGCGCGAATACCACGATCCGGGCAACCGCCGATTCCACGCGCAGCCGAACGCGTGTCCCGCGTGCGGCCCCTGGGTGGAATTGTGGGACCGGGAGCGGTTGCTGGCGCGGCGCAGTGAAGCCATCGACCAGACACGGAAGCTGCTGAAACGCGGCGCCATCCTGGCCATCAAAGGCCTGGGCGGTTTTCACCTGGCTTGTGACGCCTCCAATGACGCCGCGCTGGGGCGGTTGCGCCAGCGCAAGCTTCGTTCCGGGAAGCCGTTTGCGCTGATGGCCGCCAACCTGGAGAAGATTGCGGAATTCTGCGAGGTGCTGCCGGAAGAGCGCGCCGCGTTGAGTGGAACCCGCCGGCCCATCGTGCTGCTGGCGCGCCGGCCGGGGAGCCGTATTTCGACCGAGGTGGCGCCAGGAGTCCCCACGCTCGGAGTGATGCTGCCCTATACGCCTCTGCATCACCTGCTCTTCGAGGGCGGCGAGTTCGACGCGCTGGTGATGACTTCCGCCAACATCAGCGAGGAGCCAATCGCGTTTCGCAACGAGGAAGTGGCCGCGCGCCTGCACCCGCTGGCCGATTATTTTCTGCTGCACAATCGCACTATCCAAACGCGCGTGGACGATTCGGTGGTGCGCGTTTTCGAAGGGCGGGAGCGCCTGCTGCGGCGCTCGCGCGGTTACGCACCGCGCCCCATCGAGCTTGGGTTTGCGGCGCAGGAAGTCCTCGCCTGCGGCGGAGAACTCAAGAACACCTTCTGCCTGACCAAGGAGCACCACGCCATTCTCAGCCAGCACACCGGCGACCTGGAAAACCTGGAGACGATGGAATTCTTTGAGGAAACCCTGGCGCACATGAAGCGCTTTTTCCGCGTGGCACCGTGCGCCGTCGCCTACGATCTGCACCCGCAATACATGACCACACGCATGGCTTTGGCGATGCCCGGCCTCGAGAAGATCGGCGTGCAGCACCACCACGCGCACATTGCAGCCTGCATGGCCGAGAACGGATTACGCGAGAAAGTGATCGGCGTCGCGCTCGATGGCACCGGTTACGGAACCGACGGGCGCATCTGGGGCGGCGAGTTTCTGATCTGCGACTACCTCTCCTTCGAGCGGCGGTTTCACTTCCGCTACGTTCCGCTGCCCGGCGGCGATACCGCCATCCGGCAGCCATGGCGCTCGGCGGTGAGTTACCTCAGGGATGCGGGCCTTGCCGGCGCGCCGGCACTGGAGGCGGTTCCCGCTTCACAGCGCAGCGTGGTGGAAGCCATGCTCGCGGGCCGCATTAACACCGTGGACACCTCGTCGTGCGGCCGGCTGTTCGACGCGGTTTCGGCGATTCTGGGGATACGGATGGACACCACCTATGAGGGCCAGGCAGCCATCGAGCTGGAGGCAGTGGCCGCCCCGGGCATAGCCGAGCACTATCCCTACTCGATTGGCGCCGATACCATCGACTTCCGCGAAACCATTCGTGCCATTGTGCGCGACCTGAGTGCGCAGGAGCTTTGCTCGGCGCGCTTTCATAACACGGTGAGCGCGGCCATCGCCGAGACTTGCCGGCGCTTGCGCGCGCAAGACGGGCTGACCAACGTTTGTCTTTCCGGCGGCACATTTCAGAACGCCTATCTGCTGGCTCGGACCGCGCAACTGCTGCGCGCGGCCGGTTTTCAGGTGTTCCTGCACGCCACGGTCCCACCCAACGATGGCGGCCTTTCCCTGGGCCAGGCCGCGATCGTCAGCAGCCTGCTGCGCGAAGGGCGCTAAGCGCTGGGGGCCCTTCCATTCAAGACATTCGTATCCTATACTCTTGAATAGGAAAACCCCCGGAAGCCAAGGAGGGCTGCCGTGAAGATTCTCAGGCTTCGCAAAGAGAAGCTCGATCTCTTCGCATCGGTCGTCCAACAGTTCGGTGAGCTTCATGCGCCCGTCGAACAGGACGGCAGATACGTTTTCAAGCGACTAACCCGGTGGGCGGAGGCACGCCTGGACTATGACCGCACCATTTTGCCTCCCAAGAAATATTTTCTTCCGCCGCGGGAAACTTTGTTCCGCTACCGGCCGGGCGAAGGGTTTCTACCCAGCACGGACGGCCTGAATCAACGGATTATTCTTTTCGGCCTTCATGCCTGCGACGTCTATTCCCTCAATATCCTGGATCGCGTTTTCGCCGGGAAATATAACGATCCGTACTACCAGGCGCGGCGGCGAAACATCGCCATCATCGGCATCGACTGCACGCCGGACAAGCAGTGTTTTTGCCGGTCCATGCGGGCCGATTTCGTCGATCACGGCTTCGATCTCTTCTTCTACGACACAGGCGACTATTACCAGGCGCTGGTGGGCACGGCCTTAGGCGACGATATGGTGCTGGCCACCGGCAACCTGTTCGAGCCGGTAGATGCGGCCGACATCGACGAATATAAGCGGCGTTCCTGGAACAAGCGGCGCGCGTTTCAGCTCGACGTCGAGATCCGCGACCTTCCCGAGATCTTCGAGATGGAATACGAGAGCGAGATTTGGGAAGAACTGGGCGCCAAGTGCCTGTCTTGCGGCAGTTGCAGCATGGTATGCCCCACCTGCTACTGCTACGACGTCAGCGACGATGTGGAACTGGGCTCGCGCGCCGGAAAACGAACGCGCTCCTGGGACTCGTGCCTTTTCTCGGACCACGCGCTGGTGGCCAGCGGCGAAAATTTCCGTGGCCCGCGCGCCAGCCGCATCAAGTTCCGTTTCTACCATAAGCAGCGCGGCTTCGTGGCCGAGTACGGGCGGCCCAGCTGCGTCGGTTGCGGGCGCTGTGCCACCGCCTGCCCCGTCGGCATCGACGTGGTGCAGGTAATCGACCGCCTGCGGAGGGTGCAAGATGTTGCTAGCCGATGACGTTGCAACCTACCATCCCATCGTGAGCGGCAATCCGTACCAGCCGCACATGGCGCGCATCGTGCGCATTTACAAGATGGTCGAGAACAACCACCTCTTCACGCTGCGCTTCCTGGAAGACGACCTGGCACATACCTTCCGACATCAGCCAGGCCAGTTCATCATGCTGAGTGTTCCCGGCGCCGGCGAGATCCCTATCTCGATTTCCTCGTCTCCCTCGCGGCCGGAGGTGCTGGAACTTTGCGTGCGGCGCGTGGGGCGCGTCACCAACGCCCTCTACCGGTTGCATACCAACGATGTGGTGGGAGTGCGCGGCCCTTATGGCAACGGTTACCCCATCCCGGAAATGCAGGGCAACGACCTGCTGCTGGCGGCCGGCGGTCTGGGCATGGCGCCCCTGCGGTCGCTGCTGTGGTACGCTCTCGACCACCGCGACAAGTTCAACAACATCATCCTGATGTACGGGACCAAGCGGCCGGAAGACATGTTGTTCCGCGAGGAACTGTTGGCCCTGGTGGATCGAACGGATATGAACTGCCTGCTCACCGTGGATGCAGATTCCTCGGGGAGTTGGAAGAACCACATCGGCCTGCTGCCCACCCTCTTCGACTACGCGAAGATCGAGCCACTCCATACTTATGCCAGCGTGTGCGGCCCGCCGGTGGTCTATAAGTTCATTCTGCAGCGCCTGCTCGAGCTCGGCTTTCCCAAGAACCGGATTCTGATGTCGCTCGAACGCCGCATGAAGTGCGGCATCGGCAAGTGCGGCCACTGCAGCATCGGCTACAAGTACACCTGCCTGCAAGGCCCCATTTTCACCTACTGGGACGCAATCAACCTGCCGGAGATGATCTGATGAACAAGCCTACTGTCGGGATATTCGGGCTCACCGGTTGCGCCGGAGACCAACTGGTGATTCTGAACTGCGAAGACCGCCTGCTGGATCTGGCCGCCTTGATCGACGTCCGCGAGTTTCTCATGGCGTCTTCGGAAAACGATACCGCTTGCGCGCTGGACGTTGCCCTGGTGGAGGGCGCCGTAGTGAGCCAGCGGGACGCCGACCGCCTGCGCGCCGTCCGCCAGCGCGCCAAGACGCTGGTGGCGCTGGGAACCTGCGCCGTGTGGGGAGGAGTGGCGGCCATGGACCGCGGCGCCGATCGCCGGAAGCTTCTCGAAGAAGTATACGGCGAGGCCGGGCTGAGCTACGATTCGCAACCCGCCCAAGCTCTGCACGAAGTGGTGAAGGTGGATCTCAATATCACCGGCTGCCCCATTGAAAAGGAGCATTTCCTGGCGGCCATCGCCAACCTTCTGAATGGCGACGTCCCCGTATACCCCAGCTATCCGGTTTGTACCGAGTGCCGCATGCAAGAGAACAACTGCCTGTTGATGGAGCGCGGCCAACTTTGTTGCGGGCCGATTACCGCCGCCGGCTGCAAGGCGCGCTGCCCGGACCTGCGGGTGCCATGCGTGGGTTGCCGCGGGCCGGTGAGCGACGCCAATCCCGCGTCGCTGACCGCGATGTTGGCTGAGAAGGGCTTCGACCGGCAGTTGATCGCCGCCCGCCTGCGGACCTTCGCACCCGAAGGAGCGGCGCAATGAGCAAAATCGTCATCGAGCATCTGGCGCGCGTGGAAGGCCACGGCGGCATCACCGTGGAGATGGAAGGAGACAAGGTCAGCGACGTCCGTTTCGACGTGTTTGAGGGCGCGCGGCTCCTCGAACCCCTGGTTCGCGGCAAGCGCTTCGACGAAGTGGCGCCGGTCCTCTCGCGGATCTGCTCCATCTGCTCCGTGGCGCACACCTTGACTTCACTGAAGGCCACCGAGAACGCGTTTGCGGTGCGCGTCAGTCCCCAGACCGACCTGCTGCGCGAGTTGATGTTCCGCGGGGAGAGCATTGAAAGCCATGCGCTGCACCTCTTCCTGCTGGCGGCGCCCGATTACCTGAATTATCCGAGCGCGATTGCGCTCGCCTCCGACAAGCCGGCCGTCGTCCTGCTCGGCTTGCGCCTCAAGAAGCTCGGCAACCTGATCCAGGAGACTATCGGCGGGCGCGCCATCCATCCGGTCAACGCCGTGCCCGGAGGTTTTGGCAAGGCGCCGGCCATCGAACAGTTGATCGAACTGCGCAGCGCGCTGATGCAAGGCGTGACCGATTCGGACGCCGCCATGGATCTGATGGCGTCGCTTCCGGCGGCGGATTTCTGCCATTGCGATACCGTCTACGCCGCTCTTCGCTCGCCGGGCCTGGATAGTTACTACACTGGCGACGAAGTGATGGCCGTATCCGACGGAAGCCGGGCGATCGTGCACGCCGCCGATTACAAGACGCTCACCAACGAGCGCGCCGTGCCGCACTCCCACGCCAAGCACAGCGCCTTCCGGGAGAAACCCTTCATGGTCGGATCGCTTGCCAGGCTGACGGTGAATCCGCGGCGCCTCACCGGCAAGCTGGCGGTAGCCAAGAAGCGGCTCAAGCTACAGTTGCCGGCGGACAATCCGATGGACAACAACAAGGCGCAAGCGCTCGAGTTGATCAATGACGTGGAACGGGCGCTGGAAATCATCGAACAGCTCCTGCGGGCGGGCGTCAAAGATGAGCCTCCCGTGCCGGTCCAGCCGCGCGCTGCCACCGGCACGGCCATCACGGAAGCCCCGCGCGGGCTGTTGATCCACAGCTACACGTATGACACGGACGGCCGGATCACCGCTGCCGATGTCATCACGCCGACCGCCCTGAATGCCGCCAGCATGGAAATGCACTTTCGCAAGGCCGTGGAGCAAAGCGTGGAGCGCGAGGAGGCCGCCCTTTCCAGAAAGTTGCAAATGATCGCCCGCGCCTACGATCCGTGCATCTCCTGTTCGGTGCACGTGCTGCGCAGGCAATGAAGCCGCTGCTGGTCATTGGCCTCGGCAATCCCTTGATGGGCGATGAGGGAGTGGGCTGGCACGTGGCGGACCGCCTGGCTGCCGACCCGAGACTGCCGGCGGATACCGAAGTGGTTTGCGGCGGCACCGACCTGCTGCGCTATGAGGATCAAATGGACCAGCGCCGCCGCGTGATCGTGGTCGATGCCCTTCAGGACGATGCCGAACCCGGCAGCGTATCGATGTGGGAAGAACCCAGTGGGCCAGGCGGGCCAAGTGGGGCAGGCGCTTCCGCCTGCCAATCCCTTCCCAAACTCCAGAACCGTCAGGACAACGCTCATTGCCTTTCCGCCATCCAGGCAATCCAACTGCTTCGCCTGACCGCTCCGGTTCCCATCACCCTGCTGGGCATCTCCATACCTTGCGCTAACCTGCAGACCGGTCTTTCGCCCGCGCTCGCCGCCTCGATGCCGGCGATCCTCGACCGCGTGCTGCGCGAGCTGAACTGAAACCCAGATCTGAGTGTCGGTGCCAACCCCTTCCTCACGGTCGCGGCTCCGATCGGTTCCGAACCGCGACTGTCAGGCAGGCTGGCGGGCGATTGAACTGTTTATTCCCTGGTTTGGAAATCAGTTTGGGTAAGAGCCAGTGATCTTCTTCAGGAAGCCGTGGAAGTGATGCACCCATCCGCCGCCCTGTTGGTAATCGCCTTTGAGAAACATGAAGGGGCACTCGCCCGGAATCACGGAAATCCCATGCGCTTCGCATTCGCCGACAGCCTGCGCGCTGACCGCGCCCTTGCCGCCGGTGCGGCACATCCAGATCCGCTTGACGCCGGCCTGGATGCAATCGCCGACTACCGCCTCGGTCACCGCGGGCGAGGTCAACAACACCACGCCGTCGGGAACCGGCTCGATATCCGCCACGCTGGCGAAGCAGCGCTGTCCCTCGATTTCGGCGACGGCCGGATTGACGGGAACCAAGTCGTAGCCGCGCGCGCCGAACTCGCGAAACAGCGCCCGCGAATAATCCTTCGGCTGCCGCGAGACACCGACGAATGCCAACCTCTTCTGGCTCAGGAAATCCTGGACCCGCTCCATCGAAGTCATCAATCGGACCCTCCTGTCCGATTTTAGGCTGGGGCTGCGCTCGAAACAAGGGGCGGACGCACCCTTACTCCAGGCGCCCCGCGGGCGGCGCAGCATGTCGAGCTCTTGGGGGGATGCGGACTACGCGACTTTCTGCACTTTGCCGTTGCGGATGCACGATGTGCAGACGCGCAGGCGGCGGGACGCCCCGTTCACCACGGCGCGAACCGATTGCAGGTTCAGATCCCAGCGCCGCTTGGTGACGTTGTGGGCGTGGCTGACGCGGTTGCCGAACTGGGGTCCGCGGCCGCAAACATCACATACCTTTGCCATAAAGCACAAATCTCCTGATCGAGTCGTAAGGTTCAGTATAGCAGATCGCCGCGGCCGGCCGCTTCATTTTAGCGGATAGCCGCGGACCAGCTTCAGCGTCCGCGACCAGCGGGTCTTGGTGAAGAAGTGGGTGACGATGTCCATCATGTGGTCGATGCCGATGTTGCCGTTCATCAAATCGGCGGTGGGCGCGTCAAACGACCAGTAGATCACCACCGGCGTGCCTTCGATGTTCGCGCGCGGCACAAACCCGAAGTAACGGCTGTCGAGTGAATCGTCCCGGTTGTCGCCCATAGCGAATATGCAATTGGGCGGCACCACCACCTCGCCGTTCACCACGTGGTCGGCGAGCATGGCGATGGCCGGCGGCAGCACGCCCGGCTCCGGCGCCGCCACGGGAAAGTTGTCGCGGTACGGATCGATGTACGGGGTAATGTGCTGCACGTACGGCTCGTTGGCGGCGTGCCCGTTGAGGATGAGCTGCTTGTTCACCAGCCGGATATGATCGCCCGGAATCCCGATGGCCCGCTTCACCAGGTCCTTGTCGAGGTCCACGGGGTCGCGCAGGACGATGATGTCGCCGCGGCGCACGTCGCGGTAGGGGAGGAGCCGGCTCGAAACCGCACCCGGCGGGGCGTAGACCAGCTTGTCCACGAACAGGTGGTCGCCCGTCATCAGCGTGCCTTCCATGGACGCGCTGGGAATCACGAAAGCCTGCACCACGTTGGCGAACAGGAAGAGCAGAACGATGATGTTGACGGTCCACTCGGCGATAAAGCCGCGGTGGATATCGCGCGTCAGCGCGCGGTACCGTTCCCACATGCCGCGTAACGCGCCGGGCTTGCCGGCGGCGCCCTCTTGACCCGTCTTCGCGGCCTTCCCGATTCTGGCCTTGACCTTCACAGTTGCCATTTTAGCGAATGGGCGCGGACGCGCTCACCGCCCCCCGTGGAACCGTCCGAATGCTCGGGCAAGGATGAGCGACATGATCAGGACGCCCGCTCCGAGGACGAGCATATCCACGGTATTGCGCAGATCGAAGCGGCCGACACAGCAGACCAGCACGTACCCGACGGCAAGGTTGAAGAAGCCCCATAGAACATTGACGGTGGGGGAGGACAAGCCCTGTCCGGGTGGTGATGCGAAGGGGCTCTGGAAGGCACGCCCGGAGATCCCATTACCGAGATGAGGCAGCGCGTTGGCGAGGAATGCGCCACCGAAGAAGTACGCCACGTAGTTGTACCAGGGCACTGTTCCTCCTCGCTGGCCGCCAGCTCATCATTTCAGCGGATAGCCGTGAACCAGCTTCAGCGTGCGCGACCAGCGGGTCTTGGTGAAGAAGTGGGTAATGATGTCCATGATGTGGTCGATGCCGATGTTGCCATTGGTCAAATCTGCGGTGGGCGCTTCAAATGACCAGTAGATCACCAACGGCGTGCCCTCGATGTTCCGGCGCGGCACAAATCCCCAGTAGCGGCTGTCGAGCGAGTCGTCGCGGTTGTCGCCCATGGCGAAAATGCAGCCCGGCGGCACCACCAGCTCGCCATTCACCACATTGGCGCTGAGCATGTCAATCGCCGGCGGCATCACGCCCGGCTCCGGCGGCGCGGCGGGAAAGTTGTCGCGGTACGGATCGATGTAGGGGAAAATGTGTTGCACGTACGGCTCGTTGACCGCGTGCCCGTTGAGGATGAGCTGCTTGTTCACCAGCCGGATATGATCGCCCGGAATCCCAATCGCCCGCTTCACGTAGTCTTCCTTGATATCCATCGGGTAGCGGAAGACGATAATGTCGCCGCGGCGCACGTCCCGGTACGGCAGCAGATGTCCGGCGATCGGGCCCGACGGCGCGTAAGTCAGCTTGTCCACCAGCACGTGGTCGCCAATCAGCAGCGAACTCTCCATGGACGCGCTGGGAATCACAAAAGCCTGCACCAGGCTGGTGGTGGCGAACAGCAGCAGGATGATGGTGACGGTCCACTCCGCGATGAAGCCGCGGTGGACATCGTGCGTCAGCGCGTGGTAGCGGTCCCAGAGTCCGCGCGGCCCTTCGGCTGTTTCCGCCGTCACCGCTGTGGCAGTCTTCTCGGTCGTCTCGATCTTGGCTTTAGTCCCCACAGTTGTCATTGTAGCGAATGCGCGCCGAACGCCGCGCCGCTACAGTGTCTTGAGGTAGGCAATCAGGTCGTTCTTTTCGCCGTCGGTCAGCATGTCCTTATAGCCGGGCATGCCGCCGCCCCCTTGATTGATGCGGGCGAGAACGGTGGCGTCGGTCACCTTCTGGCCGTTCTTCAGCTTCTGCCGCTTGAACAGGCCCTTGAGTCCGGGCCCCATCTTGGTTTCGGTGCTGTCCGCGTTGTGGCACACGGCGCAGCTTTCAAACACTACCTTCCCCTTCGCCGGATCGGCTTTCGCCGCTGCCCGCATCGCCCACGGCGCCGCAGCCAGGCAAAGACAGACACTTATGATTCCCAGTGGTTTCATCCCCAACATTTTATCAGTTGCGCCACAAACCGAAACACCGGGCGGTCTTGCCGCCGGTGCCGGTCCCGCGGCGGAATTCGCACTTCGGACAAAACGCCGGAAGGATTTCAGGCCAGGGCTTTCAGCGGGCGCGAACCATTGGCGATGCTGACCACGGGTCTTTCGAACACGGTCATGTCCTGGATCAGGCGCTCCAGGTCGGCGTCGTCGCCAACCATGATTTCGTGTTCGATCCAGTCGGAAAGCGGAATGTTGCGGAAATACATCCGCTCCTGCAATACGAGGCTTTTGCGTGTCTGAGTCAGCCCGCGGGTCTCGCGCGTGTAGTGACGCTGCTCTACCTTCATCTCCCCCAGAAAGGCATCGAGCGCCTCGCGGTGCGCGCGTTCCTGGGCCGCGCGCATGGCGGTCTGCAACTGCGCTTCCATGGCTTCCCGCTCCGCGACGATGGCGCCCTTGTCGGCGGCGAGTTGTTCGCGCGCTTCAGCCAGCTTGACCTCCATCCGCGATTGCATCACGAACCACGCCAAAATACCCGACGCCAGCGCCGCAAATGCGGGCAGGCCAATCCATAGTGCGGCTTCCATAGGGTCAATGTTAACCGGAGGAGGCATGGAATGCTAGCTGCCGAAGGTAAGCAGACGCCCGTAAACCTATGGGAATAGAGCAGATGGTGCGCCGACTGGGCGCACCGCACCGGGTAGGGCCGCCGCTCGCCGTCACGACGCCTGTCTTTCAGCCTTGCGTGCCGTCGATTTTCTGGCCCGCCAGGGTGTAGCGGAACTCCGCGAGTTCGAACCTCGCCAGCGGACCGAAAACAGAGGCCAGCCTCGCCCGCAGGCCGGCCAGGAAACCGCGGTATTTGCGCGCAAAAACCGCCCGGCCGAGCAGGAAATCGGCTCGCACCAGCGGCTCGGCCGGCCGGTCGGCGTAGTGGTGCACGCGGGCGTCGGGAACCAGCAGGATTTTCTTTCCGGCGCGACGAATCTGCGCCGCCAGGTCGGCATCGCCGCCGAATTGCCCGTAGCGCTCATCAATTTGCCGGACAGCCTTAATCAAAAACACCCGAGCCATCAAGGCCGCGCCGCGCGGGTAGTCGACGGCGACCGGCTGCGAGGCCGGTTCGGCCGCGCGCCATTCTCCGTCGGGCGGCAGCGAGCCAAGCTGCGGCGCCGGGTTGCCTTCGGCATCCACCAGCAGCGGGCAAACCGCCGCCGCCGTGGCGTCCGCGTCGAGCGCGCCGGCCAGCCGCGCCACCGCGCCCGGTTCCACTTCCGTGTCTTCGTGCAGAAACAGCACGTACTCGGCGTCCGCCGCGCGCCATCCCAGGTTCATCCCCTTGGTCAAGCCGAAATTCTTAGGCAGACGGATGAGCTGGATGTTCGGGAACTCCTCGACCACCTGCACGCTGCCATCTCTCGACCCGTTCTCCACCACGATCAGTTGCAGCCGCTCCCGGCCTTCGGACCGCTCGAGCGATTCCAGGCACTTCCGCAGCCGGTCCGCGCGGTTGTGCGAAACCACCGCCACCGAAGCGCGGGGCGGCTGTTTCTCCGGTTCAGCATTACCTGTCGGCGTCAAGCCAATAGCATAGCGCCGATCTGTTAACATGTGCCGATCTGTTACCGTGTAAGGTTATGTCAGCAGCCAACATCCTGGCGTCCCTCGTCGAAGGGGCCATCGTGCCGGTGGTGCGGGCTTCCTCGCCGGAGGCCGCGCTTCAGGCGGTGGAAGCCATTGCCAACGGCGGTATACGCGCCGCCGAGATCACCATGACCGTGCCCGGCGCGATGCAAGTTCTCGAGAAGCTGGCCGGCCGCTTCGGCGGCAATATGCTGCTCGGCGCCGGCACCGTGCTCGATCCGGAAACGGCGCGCGCCTGCCTGCTGGCGGGGGCGGAATTCATAGTCTCCCCCAGCCTCAAGCCGGCCACCATCGAAATGGCCAAGCGCTATTCCAAGCCGGTCTTTCCCGGCGCCCTCACCCCCACCGAGGTGTTGGCCGCCTGGGAAGCCGGCGCTGACGCGGTGAAGATTTTCCCCTGCGGCAACGTCGGCGGCGCCAAGTATATCAAGGCGCTCAAGGGGCCGTTCCCGCAGATCGAGATGATCCCGACCGGCGGCGTCAACCTGGAGACCATCGGCGACTTTCTCAAGGCCGGCGCTTGCGCGGTCGGCGTAGGCGGCGAGTTGGTGGACGCCAAGTTGATCAAAGAAGGCCGCTTTGACGCCATCGCGGAACGCGCCCGCCAATTCCTCGCCGCCGTCGCCAAAGCCCGCGCCGAGATGGCAGCGGCGCGCTCTTAACTGGCTCGGTGGGGCGGACCCCGTCGGCGCCAGGTTGAGGCGGAATTCCTTCTGGGGCCGACAACCTTTCGTGCGACGGGGATCGGCGAGTTCTGACTGGAAGGTTCCGCTTCCGAGAGCCGACTTCGCGCCAGCCGCGAGCCCTTGAACAGAAGGTGCTTCCGGATACCCACAGGGCTGCGATGCCGGACTCATAATCTTCGGTCGCGGGGGAGTCACCCCCGCTGATTTGCCGCGAGGCACTGGGCCAGCAAGCGCCTACTGCGATATCGTTTCAGTGGTCCCCTAGCTGCATTTTCGCCGGTGCACGATGTGTTCGCCGATCTCATCTCATCGGTTGCGGAGTGTGCGATTCGAGGGAAACTATGAATGGGAAGGCAGGTTATTCCATGTCGGCACAGACCCCAAGTTGGAAGCTGGCACTCCAGGCCATCTTCCGCGCGCTCACTTTCCTGCTGCCATTTGCTTTCGCGGGCCGCCTGGATTGGTGGCGCGGCTGGCTTTTCGTCGGCTCATTGCTGCTAATCGCCGGGGTGAGCTTCGCCGTATTGCGGCGCAAGAACCCGGACCTGACGCGCCGGCGGCTGGATAGGCAACCGGGCGTCAAGCGATTCGAGAGATTCGTGCTCGCCGCGATGGCTGTCGGCTTCCTCAGCTTTTACGCGGTGGCCGGCCTCGACGCCCGCTACGGCTGGTCGCAACTCAGCGCGGCCTGGATATGGCCTGGCATCGCGCTGGAGTTGCTGGGATTCGTACCCATTTACCTGGCGATCGCCGAGAATCCCTTCCTCGAAAGGCAGGTCCGCGTTCAGACCGAGCTTGGCCATCACGTCATCACCACGGGACCGTATGGCGTGGTGCGTCATCCCATGTATGCCGGGCTGATACTGTTGCTGCCGGGGTGCGCGCTGGTTCTCGGCTCCGCATGGAGTTTTGCGCCGATCGCGCTGCTGATGGCCACCTTCATTGTCCGTACGGTGCTGGAAGACGGCGCCCTGCGCCGCGAGTTGCCGGGCTACGAGGAGTACTGCACCCGGACACGCTACCGACTGGTTCCGGGCGTGTGGTAGGGCCGGGCGAGCTTCTCTATGACGGCATTGGTCACATCCGTAGTGGTCGAGCAGCCACTAAGGTCGGACGTGCGCGCGGGGCCTTCTGCAAGACGGCGTGCACGGCCCTTTCCAGCGCCGGCGCCGCAGTCTGCCGCCGCCGTGCTGCTATTCACCGATTCGCACAGTAGCCTGAAGCGCGTTCGGGGGAACCTGAAGAGCTTGATTTAGCGCTTGTGCATAGCGGGCGAAGGTGCCCGCCCCTCGGCCACGCCTTACGCTTCCGAGAAGCTGGCGAGCTTTGTAAGCGCCATGGTCTCGGCGGAAAGCTCTTGGGGGGCCAACGCCGCCACGCGGTTTCGGCCCTGATTTTTGGCGGCATAGAGAGCCGCATCGGCTTCGCGAATCAGGCGGTCGGCATCTCCAGCAACGCAGACATCGCGGCTGGCGACGCCAATGCTGCACGTTACCGCCAAGGGCTTACCTCCGGCGGTGAATGCTTCGCCGGCGAAGGCCTCGCGGATGCGCTCGGCCTGCGCGCAAGCATCGCGCGCGCTACAGCCGGGCAGAACGATCAGGAACTCCTCGCCGCCATAGCGGCCGGGTGCGTCATATTGCCGGGTGGCGGCTTTCATGCGGCGCGCCGCTTCGCGAAGCACCGCATCTCCCGCCATGTGGCCGCGCGTGTCGTTGACCTGTTTGAACCGATCCAGATCCACCATCAGCAGCGCCAGCGGCCGCAGTTCGCGCTCGGAGCGTGCGATTTCGGTGAGCAGGACCTCGAGCACACGGCCCCGGTTGAGCAGGCCGGTGAGGGCGTCGTGGGTGGCCTGCACGCGCAACGCTTCGCGCGCTTCCATCAGTTGCTGTTGCAGATCCAGGATGCGGCGGCCGGCGCGCAGGCGCACCCGCAGCTCCTGGGCATTGAACGGCTTGGTGAGATAGTCGTCGGCTCCCGCTTCCATGCCCTGCACCAGGTCCTGCGATTCGGTGCGCGCCGTAAGCAGCAGCACGTACACGTAAGGCTCCCGCGCCGCGGCGCGGATCCGCCGGCACACCTCCACCCCATCCATGTACGGCATCATCCAGTCCAGCACAGCCAGCCGCGGCGCGTCGACGGCTTGCATCGCCTCCCACGCCTGCAAACCGTTGAGAGTCATGCGGGCCTCATACCCCCACTTGGTGAGCATATTCTTGAGCATAGACTGGAATACAGGGTTATCTTCCGCGACCAGCACGCGCATGGTCTGGCCCAGTTCGATCGAGGGGTCCGCGGCCTGAATCACGCCGAACGATTCCAAAGGCGATTCTCTCCTTGGAACCTTATCGGTGCGGAGGTTGGGTTTCTCTATAGGCCGGGCGAACCAGGTGTCAGCCTTGGTGCCCGGCCGCAGCCGCACGAGACGTTGCCCGGGCGGCGGAGCGGATCGAATCGACGAAGTCGCCCAGCCATGCCACGCGCTCGCAACAGTGCTGGCAGACCAGCAGATGTTCTTCCACCGGAACGACTTCCGCTTCGCTCAACTTGCTCATGACGTACTGCTCCAGCACGTCTTCGGAGGGGTGATTCTGCGCCACTAACTGAATCTTACGGCAGAATTCGGAGTCATCGCATCGATCTTCGGTACTCCTAACCGTTCAGCTTGGGTACCAACGGTAACGAGGGTTTCGCCTTAATCTCCGCCCGGATCCGCCGTGGGTTTTTGCTAACCGCCGCACAAACCGGTAGTCTAACCAACAGCCGGATGGAGCAGAACGACCGAGCGTTCGTAACCAAGGCACGGTCGGGTGATAAGGACGCGTTCCGGACGCTCGTGGAACGCCACGCTCGTGTCTTGTTCCGGCTGGCATCTCGTATGACAGGAAACGCAGAGGACGCCGAGGACGTGGTGCAGGAGAGCTTCCTCCGCGCCTGGCGCCAGCTTGACAGATTCGATGAACGGGCCAGCTTTGGTACCTGGATGTACCGCATTGCGACCAACTGCGCGCTGGATATGGTGCGCCTTCGCAAGCGGCGCAACCAGACGCCGGCCGCGGCGGACGATGCGGGCGACGGTATGGCCGAGCTGCCTTCGATGGAGCCCTCGCCGGAGCGAATGGCGCTGAGCGGCGAGGTCCGCCGGCGGCTGGCGGCGGCGATGAATCAACTGAGCGAGACCGAGCGCGCCGCCTTCGTGCTGCGGCATTTTGAAGGGCTGCGGGTGGAAGAGATCAGCCAGGTGCTGGAGTGCCAGCCCGGCGCCGCCAAACATAGCGTCTTCCGCGCGGTACAGAAGCTGCGCCGGGCGTTGGAACCGATTGTGAGTCCGCTGCGATGAATCACCTGAACGAGGAGCAACTGGTTCTTTACCACTACGGCGAGGAGAGCGGCGCGCCGGATGCGGCCGGCCATCTGGAAGCGTGCGGCGCCTGCCGCCAGGCGTACGCTTCGCTCGAGCGCCTGCTGCGCGCCGCCGATGATTTACCGGCGCCTGAGCCGGCGGAAGATTTCGGCGCGCGCATTTGGCGGCGCATCGCGCCACGCCTGGCGGCACGGCGCACCTTCGCGGCGGCGCCGGTGTGGCGC
>JBAVYH010000076.1:0-3726 GCA_049698695.1 Bryobacteraceae bacterium
AAATCCTTGACACACCCGGCATACTGTAATTGGGACTGTGGCGCCAGGCTCCGCTGCTAGTCCTTACTTCGTGGCGACGAAGCGTTGCACTTAGTTGGTACTGAACTTCCGGCGCCCGTGAACGGCATGCGGGGTCCCCCTTGGGCTGGACTCCCGACGGAAGACTTTGGATTCTGGAATCCATCACCGCCGGCGGTAAACGGATAGCTATTATTGCCGCCCGCCGGATACCAGAGGGTAAGGAACGAATCGACCTGATATTGTCCGCTATACAGCGGGCTCACATCAACGAAGTTACTACTCAAACCATCGGGTGGCTGGAACGCACTGCGATAAGTCAGCGAAGCCCCGGCCACCCGCAACGTAATCTTATCCTCACTTATCCATTTCTCTCGCCCGTAGTGTATTCAGCCGCATCAAACCGTCTCACCGCACCTACCCCACTGTGCAAAAGACCGGCGGCGCTGCCGAAAAAGATACTCCATTGCAGGTTGAAACCTGCCCCGCCTAAATGCTTCTTCCCACCGCGGGGGCGATCATCCGCAACTGCGCCATCAGCTCGGTGAATTGCTCCGGCCGCAAGGACTGCGCGCCATCGCTCAAGGCGCGGTCCGGATCGGGATGGACTTCGATCAGCAACCCGTCGGCGCCGGCGGCTACGGCGGCGCGCGCCATGGGCGGGACCTTGTCGCGGCGGCCGGTGGCGCTCGACGGGTCGGCCACAATCGGCAGGTGCGAAAGTTTCTTGACCACCGGGATGGCGGAAATATCCATCGTGTTCGTGGTGTAGGTTTCAAAGGTGCGGATGCCGCGCTCGCACAGGATCACGTCGTAATTGCCGCCGGCGAGGATATGTTCGGCCGAAAGCAGCAGCTCTTCGATGGTAGCGGCGATGCCGCGCTTCAGCAGCACCGGCTTGCGCTGCTTGCCCAGCTCCCGCAGCAGCTTGAAGCTCTGCATATGGCGCGCGCCGATTTGCAGGATGTCGGCGTATTGGCTCACCAGCGGGATCTGCGCGGCGTCCATCACCTCGCTCACCACCAGCAGGCCGTGGCGATCGGCGGCGGCGCGCAACAGCGCGAGACCCTGCTCGCCCAAGCCCTGAAAGCCATACGGCGAGCCGCGCCGTTTGAAGGCGCCGCCGCGAATCACAGTGGCGCCGGCGGCGGCCACAATTTCAGCCGACCGCTCGATCTGGTCGCGGCTTTCCACGCTCGAGGGCCCGGCCATCACCACCACCCGGCCGCCGCCGAATTCGCAGCCGCCCACCTTGACTACAGTCCCGCCGGGACGGAAATGGCGGCTGGCGAGCTTGTAGGGCGATGCGATGCGATGCGCTTCCTTCACGCCATCCATCACCTCGAACACGCCCAGGTCGAACTCCTCCTTGCCGCCCACGCCGCCAAGCACGGTGTGAACGATTCCGGTGGAACGGTGAACGTTGAAGCCCATCTCCACCAGGCGGTCGATCACCGCCTGGATGTCTTTTTCGGTGGCGCCTTCCTGCATGACCACGATCATGGCTTGTCTCCGTCCGATTCCATGCGCAACCGCTGGATGGTGCGCATCTCATCGATGATGCGCTCGAAAACGCGGCGCAGGCCGTCCGGCGTCAACGGGCCGGCGTTCGATTCGATGACGTTGGCGAATACCTGGTCTTCGCGCTTGGGTTCGTAAATGGGCAGCCGGGCCAGCCGCTTGACGCGGCCGATGTCCTCCACCACGCGCGTGCGCTCGTTCAGCAGCCCGACGATGCGCCGGTCCAGTTCGTCGATGATCACGCGAAACTCCTCCAGCTTGAGCCGCGCTTCTTCTTCCGTCATGCCTGCGCTCCAAAACCGTGCTTCAGCTCGCGAGTGAAACTTTCGAGCTGGATTTCCAGCGACGCGTTGTCGCTGTTTCGCTCGATCAAGCGGACGAACGCGCTGCCCACCGCGACGGCGTCCACCTGGCAGCCCAGTTCCGCCACTTGCTCCGGCTTCGAGATGCCGAAGCCTACCGCCAGCGGCAAATCGGTGATGGCGCGCATGGCGCGTACCAGCGGCGCCACCGAACCGGAAAGCGAATCTTGCTCGCCGGTGACGCCGGTGCGCGAAACCAGGTAGACGAAGCCGGTGGAATAGCGCGCAACCAGCTCCAGCCGCCGCGGCGTGGAAGTGGGCGCGGCCAGAAACACGGTGTCGAGGCCCTGCCCGTGCATGGCGCCCACATATTCATGCGCTTCTTCCACCGAGGCGTCGGTGAGCAGGCAGCCATCGATCGCGGCCTCGGCTGCGTCGCGCGCCAGGCGCTCCAGGCCATAGCGCAGCACCGGGTTGAGGTAAGTGAACAGCAGAAGCGGAACTTCCGAGCGCTGGCGGATCTCGCGCGCGATTTCGAGCACCGAGCGAAGCGACGTACCGGCCTTGAGAGCGCGCTCCCCGGCGCGCTGGATCACCGGGCCATCGGCGATGGGATCGGAAAACGGCACGCCCAGCTCGATCAGGTCCGCGCCGCCGCGCACCATGGCTTCCACCAGCGCCGGCGTGCGCTCCGGCGAGGGATCGCCCGCAGTGAGGTAGGCAATCAGACTCTTGCGCCCGGCGCGCCTCCGCTCTTCGAACATGCAGCCGATGCGCGTCATGGCTGGTCGATCTCCGGGAAGTTCTCGCGGTAGATATCGATGTCCTTATCGCCGCGGCCGGACAGGTTGAGGAGGAACAGCTTTCCCGCGGCGCCGGGCGCGCGGCGGATTGCTTCGGCCACGGCGTGGGCGCTTTCGAGCGCCGGAATGATGCCTTCCACCCGCGAAAGTTGGAGCGCCGCGGCGAGCGCTTCTGAATCGGAAGCGGCAACGTATTCTGCGCGCCGCTGGTCATGCAGCAGAGCGTGCTCGGGGCCGATCATGGCATAGTCGAGGCCCGCCGAGACCGAATGAGTGAGCGACACCTGCCCGTTTTCATCTTGCAACAGGTAGCTGAAAGCGCCTTGCAGCACGCCGGGAACACCGCCGCGGAAGCGGGCCGCGTGATCGCCCAGACCGGCGCCCCGGCCGCCGGCTTCAACACCGATTAACTCGACCGCGGGATCCACCAGGAACGCGTTGAAGATGCCGATGGCATTCGAGCCTCCGCCGACGCACGCGAAGACGGCATCCGGCAGGCGGCCTTCGGCTTCGAGCATCTGCCGCCGCGCCTCCTCGCCAATCACCTTTTGAAAATCGCGCACCATCATCGGGTAAGGATGAGCGCCCAGCGCCGAGCCCAACAGGTAATAGGTGTCGCCGACGTTGGTCACCCAGTCGCGCATGGCCTCGCTGATAGCGTCCTTCAGCGTGCGGCTGCCGGCTTCCACCGGCGCCACCCGCGCACCGAGCATCCGCATGCGAAAAACGTTGAGCCGCTGGCGCCGCATGTCCTCGGTGCCCATGTAGACCACGCATTCCAGGCCGAGCAGGGCGCACACCGTAGCGGTGGCCACGCCGTGCTGGCCGGCACCGGTTTCGGCGATGATGCGGTGCTTGCCCATGCGCCGCGCCAGCAGCGCCTGGCCCAGGCTGTTATTGATTTTGTGCGCGCCGGTGTGCAGCAGGTCCTCGCGCTTCAGCCAGAGGCGCGCGCCGCCCAGCGTTTTGGAAAGCCGCTTGGCGCAGTAGAGCGGCGTGGGCCGGCCGGCGTAATCGGCGAGTAACTGGTCGAGCTCGGCCTGGAAGGCCGGATCACGGCGCGCATCGTGGTAGGCCAGCTC
>JBAVYH010000077.1:0-2923 GCA_049698695.1 Bryobacteraceae bacterium
TGCTGATCGATTCAGTGAACCTCGGCGCCGGGCAGCAGACGACGATCGTCCTGCCGAATGAGTATCCCGATTTGGCCAACACGTCGGGGACGATCAATGTCGAGGCGAACATCAACGTTCTGTCGGCGACAGCCGTTCGCTACAACCCGGCTTACGGTACGATTGCGGCCGTTCCGGGTATGAATTAAGGGCGTTTCTTACCGCGCAGCCTCGACTGCGATCGTAACCGTGTTGCTGCTGATCGCGTTCCCGTTGGAGTCGGTTGCCTTCAATACGACCGGTACGGCGTCGCCCGGACTCACGCTGGCCGGCACGATCACATTGATCTGATAGACGCCTGCCATTCCCGGCACTGCCTGGATCTGCGTTGCCGTAGTGGACGCACCGCCAATCGAGAGGCGCACGAGCGACGGGCTGGTTTCGAGCCCCGCGCCGGTGGCGAGAATCGAGATCGTGTCGCCGGGCTCCGCTGGCTGGCCGTTATTCAGGTAGCTACGCGGCGTGGCCAACAGAGAGGTACCGGAGAGCGTCGCCATTCCTTGACCTTGCCCCGAGCCATCGGCGGAATAGAGGCCTAATGTCGCTTGCTGATCGGCGTGAATCGCGTTGGAAACCGTGCCGTCGATCTGGGCCGAGATTTCCAACTCCCCTCCCGATACCGAGTCCGGACAGAGGAAATCGAGGCGTGTTGCCGAAGCGTAAACCACGGGCGCCAGGTTGCCGTTGACCATCACTTCGGCGCCTGCCAGTTGGGTTGAACTTCCAGTCGGATCGGAAGCCGGCTGCGTGCCCGAAGCGAGCCAGCGGCCTACCAAGCTGGCAACCGAACCTGGGGCGCAACTCATCGTGGTTGGCTGGGTCGGAATCGTCACCTTGGGAGGAACGGCCTGCGGCGCCTGGCTCCCGGCATTGCGCAGGTCGGTGATCACCGGGTTGCCCGGATCCGCTTCGATTACCACGGAGCCGTTGGCAGACATCTGGGCGGAATCGGTCGCCGTGAACGTGACCTCGCGTCTCTCCAACGGGTATAGCTTCCCAACCTGGTAGATGAGCCCGGTGGGCGCTTGCGGCGTCCAGAGGAAACCACCGGTGGCAGGATTGAACGTGGCACCGGGCGGCAGGTTCGCCGCCGACAGATTCAGCGGCAAGCCTCCGGGGTCCGTGGCTGAAAAAGTGAAGGCCAGCGGCTTTCCAAACGCAGCCAGCTCCGTGCCCGGCAGGCTCAGCACCGGTGCGGTGGCCGGCATCACCACCACCGAACTGGTCACCGTCGTCTGGTCAAACTGCACCGAGATTACGGACGGCTGCTGCTCGGCCAAAGGCGTCGTAAAGACCTCAAAGCTGAGTTGCGCCTGCGCAGGACGCGTGGTGAACGGACTGGGAAGCTCAAGCTTTGGGTTGTCGCTGGTGACGGCCAGGCGAGCCACCTGCAGAATATTCGGATTGTTCATGCCGATCGTGCACGTGAAGAAACCACCGGCCTGGACCGTTTGCGGTGTGCAGGAGACGCTGGTGGGCCGGATGCCGGTGATGGAAAGGTTGGCCGTCGTCAAAGCTCCCTGCACAGAGGCGGTGATCTGCGCCTGCGCATCCTGGTCCGACGAGATGACGGAGGCGACAAATTGAACCGACTGCGCTCCGGCGGGGACCAGAACCTGCGCCGGCACCTGTATCCGCGAAGTATTCGCCTGCAGGGCGACGGTGGTGCCATTGGCGGGCGCGGCTTGCCCCAGGGAGACCATGCAATCGACCGTACCGACACTGTTCGGATCCGGAGTGCAAGCAATCGAAGCGTTGCTCTGCAAATTCGAGGGCTGCAAGCCGATCGAGGCGGTCTGCGACGCGCCATTCAAGGAAGCTGTCACGATGGCTGTCTGGACGCTGGTCACCACGCCGGCACTGGCCGTGAAGGTCGCGACGAGAGAGCCGGCCGCGACTGTCACTGACCCCGGAACAGTTAGTGCCGCGGTGTTGCTCGACAGTGTCACCGTCACCCCGCCGGATCCCGCTGCGCTGGCGAGTGTCACCGTGCACGTCGACGTTCCACCGGGGTTGAGGTTCCCCGGCGTGCAAGCCAGCGAACTCAAAGTCCCCGGCGCCGATCCGCTGGGCGATACGGTAACCGTGGCGGTCTGCATGCTGCCGCTGTAGCTGGCTGTCACGATCGCTGTCTGGCTGCTGGTAACCGAACCGGCGGTGGCTGTAAAGCTGGCTGTGCTGGAGCCGCTGGGCACCATCACCGACGCCGGAACAGTCAGCGTTGTCACACTGCTCGATAATGTCACCGTGACTCCACCGGATCCCGCGGCGCTTGAGAGTGTCACCGTGCACGTGGACGTCCCGCCAGGAGTGAGGCTGGCCGGCGCGCAAGTCACCGAACTGATTAGCCCGGGCGCCAGAAGAGACAGGGATGTCGTCTGCGAGCTGCCGTTGTAGCTGGCCGTCACGATCGCCGTCAGGTTACTGATGATCGTACCTGCAACGGCGGTGAAGGTGGCTGACATCACCCCGGACGCGACACTGACCGAGGACGGAACGGTAAGGGCGGTAGTGTTACTCGAAAGCGTCACAGTAACTCCGCCCGCCCCAGCAGCCTGCGACAGCGTCACCGTGCAGGTAGTAACCCATCCCGAGTTCAGGCTCGTCGGACTACAGGACACCAAGCTCACCGACGCCGCGGCCAACAGCGATATCGAGGCCGACTGTGAGCCGCCGTTGTAACTCGCCGTCACCACCGCCGTTTGATTGGCGGCAATCGTTCCCGCCGTGGCCGTGAAGCTTGCCGAGGTAGCTCCCGAAGCCACGCTTACCGAGGCCGGAACCGTCAACGCCGTTACGCTGCTGGACAGCGTCACCGTAATGCCGCCAGCGCCGGCCGGTTGTGACAGCGTCACGGTGCACGCGGACGTTCCACCCGAACTGA
>JBAVYH010000078.1:0-59316 GCA_049698695.1 Bryobacteraceae bacterium
GTAATTCTCCGATGGGGCGCACGCACTCGTGCGTGCCGCGTCGGCATTCGTGCCGGCGCCTGCCGCTTCGGAGCGAACAAGCGTCGAGAAGAGTCTCGACGCGGCACGCATGAGTGCGTGCGCCACGACAGCCTCCATGCAGCTTGACGACACCATTGTCGCTATCGCCACTCCGTTGGGACGCGGGGGGCTGGGCATGGTCCGGCTTTCCGGCAGCCAGGCACGTGGGATCGCCGAGCGCATTCTGCATTTCTCTGCGGAAGGCCACTGGCGGCCCTGGCACGCGCGCTCGGCGGAATTGATCGACGCCAGCGGTCGCGCGATTGACCAGGTGGTGGCTACTTTCTTCCAGGCACCTCGCTCCTACACCGCCGACGACGTGGTGGAGATCTGCTGCCATGGCTCGCCGGTGGTGCTGCGGCACGCGGTGGCGAGCGCCGTGGAGGCGGGGGCGCGCCTGGCCGAACCCGGCGAATTCACCCTGCGCGCTTTTCTCCGCGGCCGCATCGATCTGCCCCAGGCCGAAGCCGTGCGCGACCTGATCGAAGCCACCACTCTTTATCAGGCGCGGGTGGCCGCGCAGCAGGCCGCCGGTTCGGTTTCGCGCCGCCTGGCGCCGATCAAAGAGAAGCTGCTGGAACTGATCGGATTGCTCGAAGCCGGCATCGATTTCGCCGACAACGATGTCGCGGTGGCGCCGGACCAGGAAATCCTCGGCCGCCTGGCGGCGGTGGAGAGCGGAGTTAACGAACTGGCGCACACCTTTCAATACGGCGCGCTGGTTCGGGACGGCATGTCGCTGGCCATCGTGGGCCGGCCGAACGTGGGCAAGAGCAGCCTGTTCAACCGCCTGCTGGAGCAGGACCGCGCGATCGTGACCGAAATCCCCGGCACCACGCGGGACGTGGTTTCTGAAACCGCGGCCGTTGGCGGCATCCCGATAAAGCTGCACGATACCGCGGGCATCCGCGAGGCTGCCGGGAAGGTGGAGGCGATGGGGATTGAGCGCAGCTTTCAGGCCATGGCCGACGCAGATCTGACGCTGGTAGTGCTGGACGCCTCGGCCGCGCCCGAAGCGGAAGACCAACGGCTGATCGAGCGGGCGCGCTCGGCGGGGCGGGCGCTGGTGGCGGCCAACAAGAGCGACCTGCCGCGCCCGGCCGAGCCGCCGCCGGAGGCGACGCTGGTTTCCGCCCTCACCGGCGACGGCATCGCGCGCCTGCGGCAGGCCATCCTCGATGCCGTGGCGCCGGCCGGCGCCTTCGAGCCCGAGACCGGCTTCATCACCAGCTTGCGCCATGAGCAACTCCTGCGCGAGTGCGGGCGCTGGCTCGAAAAGGCGCGCGGGGCCGTGGGCGCCGCGATTCCGCACGAGATGCTGCTGCTCGATCTTTATGCCGCGTTACAGCCCATCGACGCCATCACCGGAGGCACCACCGCCGACGACATTTTGAACCGCATTTTCTCGACATTCTGCATCGGAAAATAGGCTGCGCAAGAGTCTGGCCGCGCCTCCGCACCGCTTGGGCCTGGTTACCGTTCAGGAATGGATGGTGCAGGTGGACGCAGGGCACGGCAGGACGCTCACAGACTGCTGGCATTCAGCCGATTGCTGGCGGGTACGGGGCGTCCGGCGTCGAACTTAGGCAGCGGTGATCGATTCCCAGGGATCGGGCGGCAGCAGCGGGCCGGTCTTGGTCATGACGGATTCCCAGGGATCGGGCGGCAGCAGCGGGCCAGTCTTCGCGTCGGTGTAGCTCACCGCCGCCGGGCCAGTCGCCGCGACAGAAGTCGTCTTGCCCGGGCAGGTGTTCCATGCAAAAGCTACGGTCAACAATGTCAGGGTTGTGAAACGCATTAGTTGGATTTGGCGAGTACGCATTTGGCTGCACAGCTCCTTTTTGCCTTGGTGACCTTCACCGGGTCACACGCTTGGGCGCCAACGTTGCCAACTGACGCAGCAACGTTCTAGAGGTACCAAGACCAGGTACCCTTACGCAGTTTACTCTAGCACCACTCAACAATGCCACGAATAGTGGGGGCAAATCTACTATCTTTCGAAGGTATAAGAACCGCATTGCATCAGGTTAACACCTGATGTCAGGGCTATTCGTTCCGATAAGGAGCATTAGCGCGGCGGAGGGGCTGCTCCGGGTAGTCTGGCGCGGAGCTGAATGTTGGCGGGCGCTGGGGCGTCAGCCGCATGTCCGCGGACACCTCATCCAGCATTGCCAGAGTGCAGGTGCGGCTCTCCATGGCGAACGCGGTTAACAGGAGGTTGTCGCAAACTGCGTTGATCAGGCGGGGTATGCCCTGTGTCCGGCGGTGGATTGCTTCCAGCACGGCGGGGGCGATGATGTTCTGTTCGGCTATTCCGGCGCGCTCACACCGGCTGTTGATATAAGCTACCGTTTCGCTCAGGTCGAAACCGCGCAAGGAGCAACGGAGGGCGATCCGTTGTTTCAGTTGGCGGTACGCCGGATCTTCCAGCTTGTGGTCCAGTTCCTGCTGGCCGGCGAGAATAATCTGCAGCAGCTTGCCGCGGCGGGTTTCCAGGTTTCCCAGCAGTCTGATTTCTTCCATCACGTCCCAGTCGAGATTGTGCGCTTCGTCGACGATGAGCACCGTGGTCTGGCCGGCCCCGGCGCGCTCCAGCAGCAGGTGATTCAGGGCCAGCAGAACCTCCGCTTTGGACAGCCGGTTGCAGCGCAGATCCAGGTCGTAAGCCAGCATCTCGAAGAACTGTTCCACGGTCAGGCGGGAGTTAAACAAGGATGCAAAGGCGACATGCTGCGCATCCAGGAGGTCGCGCAAGCACTCCAGCATGGTGGTTTTTCCGGTCCCGACCTCGCCGGTCAGCACGATGAAGCCCTTGCGGGTCTGAACCCCGTAGATCAGGCTGGCCAGCGCTTCTTCATGCTGCTCGCTGCGAAACAGGAAAGCCGGGTCCGGGCTCATGTTGAACGGGTTCTTCGAAAAACCGAAAAAAGCGTTATACATAAGGCGCGGCGGCCAATGATGACAGCTAGAATCTTAGCACGGAACCGCCTGCCGGCTGGTATGGCACGGTACCAGCCGGACTGAGGGTCTGGTGAGGGAAGCGCGTGGTTTCCGGGCGTTGTTGATTGCCGGCAGGTTTCTAGGCCTGCGCCGGCGGCGAGGGTGGAGTCTGCGCCGGAGGAACATGCGTAGGCGGCGCCTGGCCGGCAGGGACGGCCTTTCCAGCGGCCTTGACCGGGCTAATCAGAATGTGGGCGCTTCGGCCTTCCAACCGGGGTACGCCCTCGACCGAGCCATAAGGCCCGAGGTCGCCGGCAAAGCGCATCAGCAGTTTCTTGCCTAAATCGGCATGAGCGATTTCGCGGCCGCGGAATTGCACCACCGCTTTGACGCGGTTTCCATCCTGCAGGAAGCGAATGGCGTGCTTCATCTTGAAATCGTAATCGTGGTCGTCGGTGTTCGGGCGGAATTTCAGCTCCTTCACCTGCACCACGTGCTGCTTCTTCTTGGCGTCGTGCTGCTTCTTCTTCTGCTCGTACTGATAATGGCCGAAATCGACGGCTTTAGCCACGGGAGGCACCGCCGTGGGGGCAATCAGCACCAGGTCGAGGCCCAGCTCCTGAGCCTTGCGCAAAGCCGCCGCCGTGGGCATGATCTCGCTGGTGCCGTCCGGGAACACCGCGCGCACTTCGCGGGCGCGGATGAACTCGTTTACGTTTTCTCTGCGGTTTTGTCTGCGAGGGGGGAAATTTCTTGGATACATTCGTTATACGCGAGTAGAAGTTTGCGGGTTAACGGAAGGCGCCGCAGCCGGGCGTTCGATATCGCCTGAAGCGAGCGGCGGGTTGTGAGAAATAAGATGCAAGCGCAAGTAACGTCAGTCCTAGTGTACACCAAAACCGGCGATCAGGGCGTAAAAAAGGAACTTGCGCAAACGGGAGCCGGCTTGTCCGATCAACCCCCTGTTCGGGGCGCACCGTCATGGGCGGTATATCGGGCATCGACGAACGGACGCGCGCCGCCTCTCACGGAAATGCTCCCGGTTCCCGGCTCGCCGCAGGGCGCTATAATCGCGCCAGATGCGAAGCACCGCGTGCGCATGGCCGGTCGTGATCTTCTCGATGACGGCGGGCGCGGCTGGTCAAGCGCCCGAGGAAGGCCGGTTGGCTCGCTTTCAGGAAAAGATCCGGCAGGACATGACCACCATTCCGAATTACACCTGCCTGGAGACAATCGAGCGCGCGCGCCGCACGCCGCCGCTCGATTTCATGCCTGCCGGTACGGTTCGCCTGGAGGTTTCGATGGTAGCCGGCAAGGAGCTGTTTGCCAAGCCCGGCGCGCGCAGCTTCGAGGATCGGGACGTGGCGTCCCTGGTGCCCGGCGGCGCCATCGGCACCGGCATGTTCGCCACGTTCGCACGCGATCTGTTTGTCAAGGGCAAGGGCACTCTCCGCTACAAGCGCGAGGAGAACCTGGGCGGGCACGCTTCCGTTCGCTACGATTTTCGCGTCAAGAAACAAGAGAGCGGCCTTAAGTTACAGGTTGCCAACATCTCGGCGATGGTGGCCGCTAAGGGCTCTTTTTGGTTTGACCCGGTGTCGTTGGACCTGATTCGGCTGGACGTGTACGGCGAGAATATGCCGGATGATCTGCACCTGGATGAAGCCGTCACTCGCACCGATTATGCCCGCACCCATATCGGCGATTCCAACGCCCTGCTGCCCCAACGATCCGAATTGACGATGACATATTACTCCGGAGTAACGTACCGCGATGTAATCGAGTTTTCCAACTGCCGCGAGTACCGCGCCGAATCCACGATCAATTTCGATCACTGAGGCCGGCCGGTCAGGAGTCCTGGGGACTGGCGGCCGCACGCCGGGCGGAGTGTATCAGTTCCGGCGCGCGAGCGAGCGGACGATAGAATCGCCCGAAACACACCCGGCATCGATACGGAAAAAAGGCAAAAATGCGATAGACGCGATCCCATTTCAAAGTCGCGTCGGACCTTTTAACTCGCCTGGCGCCGCAAAAGGGGCAGATTGGTTCCGGTCCCCTGCTCAGGTAAACCAGCCGAAGCGTGCGCAGAGTCCTGAGAAGGGCGATGAACAAAAGCACCGCCAGGGAGGTCTCTCCAAAAATGTAACGGATGCGCATGGCGATCACCGCGCCAATTTACGAGGAGGGGATGCGCAGGACAGGCCGATGCACCCCCTCCTAGAATGCACCGGCCCGCTTAAAAAAGCCTGGCTGCGGGGTTAAGTGCGGCGACGGCGCTTCCTCGCCAAAGCGGCCAGTCCAACGAAAGCACCACCTACCATCGCCATGGTTGCCGGCTCGGGGACGCCGGCGACGCTCACGGCGTTGACGGTTCCCTCGAGGGTGGTAACTCCAGCGCCGGAATTAGGAGCGACGATCAGGGTCGGGCTGCTGATAGTGAATAGGGTGGTGCCGAAATCACCGGTCAGCGCATCGGTCATGCCCGGTCCGACCTGCAGCGGCGACCAAGTGATCGAAATCTGACTGACATCGCTCCAGACGCTACCGCCGCTTGAGGTGCCGACGAACTCGCCGGTGGCATGATCAGTGTCGTCGGTGACGACCAGGTCAAGCGTGAAGGCGCCGAAAGCCGTGCCAAGGCCGGAGGCTTGGGTCCCGCAAGTCGGGCACACGAGATCGAAGTCTCCGAGATTGATGTTGGACGGTGTGCCGACACTGGTGTCGGCAAGCGGGTCGTAGGTAAGCGTGGCAGCCGCTCCACCAGTACTGTCCAGTACCAGTCCGCCGCTTGTGAACATAGTAAGTGGTGAATCCGACGTGTCATAGACAATGGTGCTGGCACCGGCAGTCACAGACATGACAAACAGTGCCGCCATTATCACGATAACTTCGCTAACGCGTTTCATTGTCATTGTTCGATTTCCCCTTCAACCGCGATTCTGACTATTACTCTTGGTCCCCTCCTGCGGTACTTGGGCTTATTATGATCCCAGGTGCCTGAGGGAGTCAAACTGAATCTAGTTAGTATAGCGCGGCAAGTTGTGCGCTTGGATACTTAGCCTTCAGTAAAAGGTACTTAAACACACAACATTGCAATCTGAGTGCATTGTTATGCCGGTGAACAGGCGTTGCCATGGGGCCGTTACGGGACGAAGCGTAGGCCGAATGGAACATAGATGTCACCGGGCTGTTATAGCTCAATACTGCCTAAGATGCTGAGAGGACTCGGGCCGTGGCAGACGCTGATGCGGCAAAACAAAGTACTTTCAAGTCCGCCGATGAACGCTGATCAGACAATTCGTTTCCATCCGGGTCTCTCGGCGTTCCCCAGCGGCTCCCTGTGTTGACTTTTTCAACAAAGTCGTCTGAGGTTGGTTGACGGGAGAGTCGATAGAGCTATCGCTCTATTACAGGGCCTACAGGCCATATTTAGTAGGTCCCACGCCAGCACGGCTGAAGCCGTGCCTTGATACAAGACTCTGGAATCGGGTTGCGAACTTGTGAGACATGGCAGTAAGGCGGATCATAGCCTTGTACTGCCAATCTCTGCCCGTTCCTCTGGTCTGCCTTTAGTGGTACACGGCGGCCATTAGTTGCACTCTTGTCGCATAGGAAACGGCCGAATGCAAGGAGGCCCCGGGTAGCCGCCGCGATTGCTTCGCGCAGGCAGTCGAATACCGAAGTAAGACAGTCTTGATCGAAGAGAGAATATCAGTGTGTCGCTGAATGCCAGCTCCTCACTTAGGAAATTGGCCGGTTATAAAGGCCTTTGTGGAGCCGCGGATTTATAGCGCGTGCTCAGGTTTACAGCGCGCGCTCCAGCGTGGTGATGTCGACTAAACCGCGCGCGCCATAGATGGCGGGTAGAATACGCGAGGCGGAATAGCGACGGCGCAGGTCGGCGATGCGCATGGTGCCGGAGCGGTAAGTGGGGAGATACATGCGGCCGAGCAAAGGGTGACGGCCCCAGGCGCCGGAGAGCTTATCGGCGCGCTCGGGCGATACCAGGAAATCGCGGCGCAAGGTTTCGGCGACCGTCGCCTGTGTGGCGCCTTCGCCCCAGGTGAGGAATGACGATTGGTTCTTGGCATCGTCCTGAAGCAGGGCCAGCAGCACACCGATCTGTAAGTCGGGGTCGGGTAAGTGATCCACTTCAGTAACGCCGTAGGCCATGAGAATGGCGTTGTTGGCGATGCCCTCGAACAACGCTGCGGCGCGCGTATTCATGGTCAGCACAGTGGCTTCGAAGCCAACCTGGCCACGGGCGTACAGATTTTGCAGGTAAGCGAAAGTGGTGACGTGGCCGGGCACCACCTCGTGGCTGACCAGTTGCAGGAATTCCGGCAGCGAGGTTTCAAGCGAAGCATTGATCTCATAAGTAGCTTCGTATTCGGGGCTGCCATCGGAACGGCGGGCGCGGCCGAGATAGTTCATCGATCCGGAAAACCAAGCGTCCTGGATCGGCAGGAATTCGATGTTGGCGCGGGGGACAGGGGCGAATTCGCGGGGCAGATGAGGAACGACATTGGCAGCGGTGAGTCGATCGAAGTGGCCGATCACGGCGGCGCCGAGCAGGCGGATGGATGCCATCGACACGCGATGGCGCGCGCGCCAGGCATCCACGGCGGCCAGAAGGCCGCTCGAATTTCCGAGCAATTCCGCCACGCGCTCGCGCTTTTGCGCCGGGCCGGATGGCTCCGGCGGCCGGCCGGTGGAGGCGGCCACGCACCGCTCGTAGGGGACCGGCACGCCGCGGCCGAGGATCTCCATCGCCAGATCCCACATAACCTCGAAACACAGGGCGAGGCCAGCGAGATATTCGCCGCGCAGGCCGCCGCACTCGGCGCCAGCGCCCTTCAGGCCCTCCATGGCGGCGGGAATATCGACTTGAGCGAGGTAGCGGTCGATGGCTGCAACATCGGGCGAGTTGGCGGAAACGCCGCCGGAGGCGCGAACGGCGGCAGCTTCGGCCACGGTGTAGGCGAGGGGCAGCGGTTCGTCGCTGAACCAGGAATCGGCAATGAAGCGGCCGGTGCCGGAAGCGCAAAGAACGTCGCCGCCCCAGAGCGTGTCGATGCCCAAAATGGCGTTGCCGACGAGTTCTTCCAAACGCTTGCTCATACTTCATTCTCCTTCCGGTGGCGCACGGCGCTGAACCAGAGATAGGCGCACAGGCCGAGGAACATGAGGCCGGACACGCACTGCGAAACCAGATCGTTGGCGTAGAAGGGCGAATGGATCCACGATTCCTTGTAGCTGGGGAGGAGCCGGCAGGCCGCGCCGAACACGCCGCCCAGCGCGCCTCCCGCCATCAGGCCGCTGGCGATGACGACGCCGCGCTCGCGCGCCGTGGCATCGCGCTTCGACATCAAGTGAGCGAGGAAACCGCCGACCAGCGCCGGCGTGTTGAGCTCGAGCGGCAGGTACATGCCGAGGGCGAAAATCAGCGCGGGGATGCCGAGCATTTCCATCGAGAGCGCAATCGCCGCGCCGGCGCCGAATAAAAGGTACGCCACCGGCTGCCGGCTCATGAAGCCTTCGACCAGCGCTTTCATGATGGAGGCTTGCGGCGAGGGCAGAACAACGCGCGGATCGCCGGGCACGGCTTCGCCGAATTGGAAAGCGCGGGCCAGCATCACGATGGTGAGGCCGACGGCCACCGAGGCTGCCAGCACGCCGAGGAATTTCACTTTCTCCTGCGCCGCAGGCGTGGAACCGAGCCAGTAGCCCACTTTGAAATCGGTGATGGCTTGGCCGGAGACCGAGAGGGCAGTGCACACCATGCCGGCCAGCGCCATCACGAAGAACATGCCGGTAGTGCCGGAAAGGCCGAAGCGCAGCAGCACCAGCGACGAAATGATGATGGTGAGCATGGTCATGCCGGAGACCGGATTGCGCGCTACGGTGGCGATGGCGTTGGCGGCGACGCTGGTGAAGAAGAAAGAGAAGACCACGGCCAGCACCACGCCGATGAGGATTACGGCGGGCGCGGAGGATAGCGTGCCAAGCAGCGCGCCGACGGCGATGGCGCTCACGATCACGCCGGCGAGGACGGTCATCACCGTCAGGTCGCGGTCAGTGCGCTCGCCGGTTGCGGTTTCGCCGGCGCGGAAGGTGCGCGCCGCTACGCCGAAGGAGCCGGCGACGATGCGAATGGATTTGACAATGCCGAAGATTCCTGCGGTGGCGATGGCGCCCACGCCGACGAAACGCACGTAGCCGCGGAAAATCTCCGTGGCCGTCATCCGGGCGATGGGGATGGTGGCCGGATAGACGGCGGTGGTGTGCTCGCGGCCGATCATCCACACCAGCGGAACCAGCACCAGGTTGGAGAGCACGCCGCCGGCGCACAGGATCATCGAGCTGCGCAGGCCCATCACGTAGCCCAGGCCGAGGATGAAGCCGATGGCGTCGAAGCTCACGGCGACTTTGGCGCGCTCTGAAAGCACGCGCAGCGCGGGCACGAACTGAAAATCGAGATATTCTTTCCACACCTGGAAGGTGGTTACCAGAAAATCGTAGACGCCGGAAATGGCGGTGGCCTCCAGCAGCAGCCTGGCCTGCGATCCGCCCTTTTCGCCGGTGACCAGCACCTCGGTGATAGCGGTGGCTTCCGGGTAGGGGAACAGGCCGTGCATATCGCGCACGAAGTAGCGGCGCAGGGGGATCAGGAAGAGGACGCCCAGGCAGCCGCCGGCCACGCAGATGCAGATGGTCTGCACCGGGTGCGGAGCGAGATTGAGAATGTAAAGGGCCGGCACAGTGAACACAGCGCCGGCCACCACCGATCCGGCGACGCCGCCGACACCGGTGATGATGACGTTTTCGAGCACCGTGGACCGCCGCCGGTAGACGCGGGCCAGGCCGATTGCCAGGATGGAGATGGGGATGGCCGCTTCCATCACCTGGCCCACCTTGAGGCCTGAATAAGCGGAGGCCACGGTGAAAACCACGCAAAGAAAAACGCCCCAGCCAATCGAACGGGACGTAAGTTCGGGGAGTCTCTCGGCCGCGGACACGGGCGGCTGGTATCGCTCGCCTGGAACTAGAGGCGTGTAGGCGTTGGGAGGTAGTTGTTTCGGCGGCGCGGCAGTTGCCATGAATCAACCTTGAGGACGTGCAGTGAACCCGTATGCTACTACACTTCAGTGGCGGCGGCCGCGTCTATGCCCGGGAATGCGATCCCCGTCCGGGTCCAACTTCGACCTCGCTTGATTACAGTGTGACTCGATCGTGCGCGAGGTCAATGGCTCGCTGGGAGCCATCTTGAGTCATGGGCCGCACTTGCCCATGCTTGGCTGCCGCGTCGCCTCACTTGCAAAGCGCACAAGCCTTGTATATTCCAAGATGAGCTGCGGGGCTTTTTGAGGAGGCACGGCATCAGTTACGACGAGCGCGAGCTCTGAGGCTGAGGCGAATCTTGCGCCCCGTTCCGGGGCTGGCGATGGTAACACGGCGATTCCGCACGGCTCACGCCGTGGGCTACTGTCTTTCGCCCTCCGGGCTCGATCCTAGGCGAGAAAATGTAGAAACTCCAGGGGGCAGACGATTGGTCGTCTGCCCCCGCCGAGTTTTGCCTGGCGAATGATTCAGAATACGAAGCGGCCGCTGACCTGCATGCGCTTCGCCTGCGTTCCATCCGGGAAGCCGTTGTCGCCGCTCGGAATATAGAGGTTCTGCGGCGTGGCGGTCAGGATGCCGTTGGCTTCGGTGTAGCCAATAGTGCTCTTAAACGAAGTGGCCGCCCACGAACCCGAGACGTTGAACATGTCGAAGGTAAGGTACAGCTTGCGTGGTGAATCTCCAAAGGGGATGATCTTGCTGATGCGAGCGTCCGAATTGTAGCGCGGCGGCAGGTAGTAGGAGTTGTACGGCAGGAAAGGCACGCGGGTGCTGAGCCCCGAGCCATTGATGGTGCTGTTCTTGAACATACCGGTAACGGGTGTGCCCGTGATCTGTATGGTTTCGTTGCCGTAGGGTTGGCCACTCGCCATGCTGGTGATCGACGAGAGTTGCCAGTTGTTCAGCACGTACTTAAAGAAACTGCCCGTGCGGTGGGTAAACGTCGGCGACCACACCCAGGAGATTACGGCGCGATTCCGCTGGTCCTCGGTGCCGCTGCCTTTGTCGGCCTTGAAGTTCCCGTTATAGGTCCAGTAAGTGTTGCCGTTCTGGAACAGGTTGTCGGTGCTTTCGCCGTAGCTTTGGCCGTCGTCGATTTCGTGCGCCCAGGTATAGGAAACCAGCCCTTGCAACCCGTGCGCGAACCGCTTGTTTACCTGCACGGACAAGCCGCTGTAATAACTGTTGACGCCGTTCACATCTTCATCGATCGCGCCGTAGCGGGTATCCGGGCGGGCGCCGGTATAGGCCGTAGTGGCGAAAGCGCTCACCGGAGCGCCGCTGGCGTTATCGATACCATACACAAAGTTCGTGGTGTGGTTCGGGAAATTCTGGTCCACAACGCCGATCATCTGCACTCCGCGGCTCCAGAGGTAGGAAACCGTCATGCCGACGTCTCTGGTGATTTGGCGCTGGATACCGATATTACCTTGTTCCGAGTACGGTGTCTTGATGCCCGGAGCGTAGTACTGAAGATTGAGGCCCGAGGCCGCGGCGGCCGCCGATGGAACAGAGCTCAGGGCGTTGGGGAAAACCGGACCCGCGGCGTATTGCGAAGGGGTATTCCCGGGAAATCCTATCAGGCTGATACTCTGCTGGTAAAGCCCGTTGCCGGTGGTGAACAGGTCGTCGATGGTGCCGCTCTGGAAGCGCGCGTAGAACATCCCGTAGCCGGCCTGCAAAACCGTCTTATCGTCGAGGCGGTAAGCGAGTCCCAGGCGCGGCGCCAAGTTTGTCGGCGATGAATACAAATGGCAAGTTTCGGGATAGTCCTGGTTGCAGATCTTGGGCTGCGGCAGTTGCGCATATTCGTAACGCAAGCCGTAGTTCAGGGTCAGCCTGGGGGTGGCGCGCCACTGGTCCTCCAGGTAGAATCCGTAGTCGTTGATGCTGGTATCGAGCACTGGATTGCCGAAGGCCTGGGCATAACTCTGCCAGTATTTCACGCCCGACGGGCTGGAGTAATCCAGCGCGAATTCGTTGACCGTCTGATAAGTGTACGAGCCGAAGGCGGGCGAAATGTAGTAGACGTAATCCTCGGTGGTGGCGATGTCCATGCCGAACTTAACGGTGTGCTTACCCTTGGTCCAGGAAGCGTTGTCCTGAAACTGGAAACGGCTTTCGCTCGGCTCGACGCGCGGCAGGTAGGATGCCGGTCCCAGTTGCGTGCCGTTGACGGAGACCTGCAGGTATCCCAGGCCCTGTCCTAACTCCGCGTTGTCAAATGAGTCGGCCTGGCGATCGCTGGCAAAACCGAAGTGAAACTCGTTGACGAAGCTCGAGGTGGGAACCCAGGTCCAGGCCAGCCCTCCATTTCGCACCGTCACGAAGTCGTCGCCATTGCCGGTCAGCGCCGAACCGCTGGTTGACGAAACGCCGGTCTGGATGCCGTTGGGCGAAATGTCGTGCAGGAAATTGAAGGTGGCGCTCAGTGTGTTGCGGTCGGTCGGGTGGTAATCCAACCGGCCGAAATAAAGCTCCTGGTCGAGCGTCCGTGGAATCACGCCGAAGAACCGCGGGATCAAGGCGTTGATCGCGTTGCACTGGGCGGTGGTAGCCGCCGGCACCGCGCTGGTCCCGCTGCCACTGGCAACCCCGCACAGGTTCCATGTGCGCGTGCTGCCATTGACCGCGGTGGTGTTGAGGCTGCTGGTCATCGGGAAGTCGCGCCTTGTTACCTCGGTGCTCAGGAAGAAAAACAGCTTGTCCTTCTTGATTGGGCCGCCGAGGGTAGCACCCACCTGGTTCCGCTTCTCGGAAGGCACCACCGCGGAGAACGGATCCTGACCGTCAAACCCCGTGCTGCGGTAGAACCAGAAGGCCCCGCCATGAAATTCGTTCGACCCGCTGCGGGTGACGGTGTTGACCACCCCGCCCATCGCGCGCCCATACTCTGCCGAGTAATTCGAAGACACGACTTCGAATTCCTGCACAGCGTCCTGCGAAATCTGCGACGCGATGCGTGTCCGGCCGGCGTTTTCGTTGTAGAACTGTTCGGTGGTATCGGTGCCATCCACCAGGAACGAATTCTGTCCCGCGACGCCGCGGAAGGTGAGCAAGCCATAGTATCCGTCGTTGCTGACGCCGGGCGTCAGCAGGACGAAGGAATCCACGCGGCGCCCGTTAATCGGCAAGTCCTGAATGGCTCTCTGGTCCACCACGCCGGAAACGTCCGATTTGGTGTCTTCCACCAGAGGCGCCGTGGACACCACTTCGACATGCTCGGCCGAGGTAGCGACTTTCAGAACGACCTTCAGGTCGATATTCTGGCCGACCCGCAGAACGATGTCGTTCGCTTCATAGGTCTCAAAACCCGCTGCCGCAATGGTCACCTTATAGCCCGGCCCGGGCGTCAGTGCCGGCGCAGTGAAGATGCCTTCTGCGTTGGAGGCGAGGGTACGAAGCGTACCTTGACCGGTGCTGGAGACGACCACCTTGGCATCTGGCACGACGGCACCCGATGCATCCCGGACAACTCCGGATATTCCGGCTACGCCGCCCGCCGATTGTGAGAACACCAATGTCGAAGCGGAAAGCAACAAACAAAATACGAACAGCGATCCTGTAAAGCGATGACGCATGAGACTATCTCCTTGTTCTTAGGCCCACCGGCATATCAAGCGCGTATTGCACCCGTGACGCACCCGAGCGCAGGAGGAAACACTCCCAGCGCTTTTTTCATGCCAGCTTTCACCTCGTCTTGACCCTTAGAGGACAGAGTATCAAAAATTGCGTTACAACGAAGTTCCAAATTTGCATGAAATGCCGCGCTTTTTGGCGTGTGCCGGCCAGGCCCGCCAGGCATCGCGGAAGGCGCCGTGTGCTAGGGGGTTGTGAGTAGAGGCGCATCTGTAAACTAACTTGTAACGATTTTCGTAACAGGATAGCACCTCCCTCGCGTGGGGTAAAGGCTTTAGTGGCTCAAGTGGCGGCGCTGGCGGCGCTGGCGGCGCGTATTGATTTTTCTTCGGCGCCGGAACCGTCCGCGCCGTGGGAGAAAGTTAAGGGCTGAAAAATACGACGGAATGCAAGTGACGTCCCCTCGGATGCGGGTATCCGCAATTGAGTAAAGTGTACGTTGCCTGTAACCCTAACACACTTCATATAGATAAAATCCTTGCTTTCCCACTACATCTTGGGGCACTATTACGAGTGCGTTCTTTCAGCAGGAATCCCGAAGGAGATGGAAGATGGGACAGCTTAGCGTGGGCTTGAGTGCGAAAATGGAATCATTGGAGACTCACAGCACCCAACCAACCAAGACCGGGGTACCGTTCCCCCGCTTCTTTACCGCCAGGCTTGAGCCCGGCAAGACCCCCTATGACGAGATGCGCTGGGAGACCCGCACGGCCTCGATCGGCAACGACAAGGGGTCGGTGATTTTCGAACAGCGCGACGTGGAAGTGCCGGCCGATTGGTCGCAGACGGCCACGAACATTGTGGCCAGCAAATATTTTCACGGCAAATTGGGGTCGCCGGAGCGTGAAACCAGCGTGGCGCAGTTGGTGGAGCGGGTGGTGAACACCATCACCGGTTGGGGCAAGAAGGACGGGTATTTTCGTAGCGACGAGGACGGCGAGAACTTCCGCTCCGAGCTGGCTCACCTGATGCTCACGCAGAAAGCCTGCTTCAATTCGCCGGTGTGGTTCAACGTCGGCGTGAAAGAAGCGCGCGGGTATGGTTGGGTGTATGACGCCGCGGCCGACCGCATCAAGAAACTCGAATCCGGCGCGGTGCGGCCGCAGTGCTCTGCCTGCTTCATCGTTTCCGTCAAGGATTCGCTGGAATCGATTCTCGATCTCGCCAAGACCGAAGGGATGTTGTTCAAGTGGGGCTCCGGCACGGGGACGAACCTTTCGGCGCTGCGCGAGGAAGACGCAGTGCTTTCCGGCGGCGGGCGCGCCAGCGGGCCGCTCTCCTTTATGAAAGGGTTCGACGCGTTCGCCGGCGTCATCAAATCGGGTGGCAAAACGCGGCGCGCGGCGAAGATGGTGATTCTCAACACGGACCATCCGGACATCGAAAAATTCATCTGGTGCAAGGCGAAGGAAGAGAAGAAAGCTTACACGCTGGTGGAGGCCGGATACGATGCTTCGCTCGACGGCGAAGCATACAGCTCGATTTTTTTCCAGAACGCCAACAACTCGGTGCGTGCCACCGACGATTTCATGCGCGCGGCGCAAGAGGACGGCGAGTGGTGGACCAAGCACGTGTTCAGCGGCCAGCCCAAGGACCGGTACAAGGCGCGCGACCTGCTGCGCCAGATTGCCGAGGCCACGCACCAGTGCGGCGACCCAGGTATGCAATTCGATACCACGGTCAACCGCTGGCACCCGTGCAAGAACACGGCGCGCATCAACGCTTCCAACCCGTGCTCGGAATACATGTTCCTGGACGATTCGGCCTGCAACCTGTCGTCGCTGAACCTGATGAAGTTTGTCGGGCCGGACGGCCAGTTTGACGTCGAAGCATTCCGGCACGCGGTGGACACGATGATTCTGGCGCAGGAGATTATCGTCGATAACGCCAGCTACCCCACCGAGAAGATCGGCGAGAATTCGCACCGTTTCCGTCCGCTGGGACTAGGCTATGCCAACCTGGGCGCGCTGCTGATGTCGATGGGCGTGCCATACGACAGCGACCAGGGGCGCGACACGGCGGCAATCATCACGGCGGTGATGTGCGGGCAGGCTTATCTCACCAGCTCGCGCGTGGCCGAGGCGGTAGGGCCGTTCGCCGGCTACCGGGAGAACGAGCAGCCGTTCCTGGAAGTGATCCGCATGCACCGCGATTCGGTGGACCGGGTGAGGCGGGCGAACCTTCCGGTAGCCTTATATGAAGGCGCGCAGCAATGCTGGGACGACGCCTACCAATCCGGGCAGCGCCGCGGCTACCGCAACGCGCAGGTGACGGTGATTGCGCCCACCGGCACTATCGGGTTCATGATGGATTGCGATACCACGGGCATTGAGCCGGACCTGGCGCTCATCAAGTTCAAGAAACTGGTGGGCGGCGGCGTCATCAAGATCGTCAACAACACGGTGCCGCAGGCGTTGATCAAGCTCGGCTATTCGCCCGCGCAGGTGGAGAAGATCGTCAGCCACATCGATTCCACCGGCACCATCGAAGGCGCGCCGGACCTGAAGCCTGAGCACCTGGCGGTGTTCGATTGCAGCTTCCGGCCGCAGAACGGCACGCGGTCGATTCATTACATGGGCCATGTGCGGATGATGGCGGCGGTGCAGCCGTTCATCTCCGGCGCCATTTCGAAGACCATCAACATGCCCGAGGAATCCACGGTGGAAGACGTCATGAATGCCTACACCGAAAGCTGGAAGCTGGGGCTGAAGGCGGTGGCCATTTACCGCGACAATTCCAAGCGCGTGCAGCCGCTCAGCTCGGGCGCCGGCAAGACGGAGAAAAAGGCTGCGGTTACGGCCGCCGCCGCGGCGCCGGCGGAGAAGGTGGTTTACCGGCCGGTGCGGCGCAAGCTGCCCGACGAGCGGCGCTCGATCACGCACAAGTTTTCGATTGGCGGCCATGAAGGCTACATCACGGTCGGCATGTACGACGATGGCTCGCCGGGGGAACTCTTCATCACTATGGCGAAGGAAGGCTCGACCATTTCCGGGTTGATGGACGCCTTCGCCACCGCGGTCAGCTTCAATCTGCAATACGGCGTGCCACTGAAGTTCCTGGTCGATAAATTCGCCCACCTGCGGTTCGAGCCGAGCGGCTGGACCGGCAACCCGCAGGTGCCGTACGCCAAATCGATCATGGATTACATATTCCGCTGGCTGGGCGCCAAGTTCCTGGGGCCGGAGTACGCGGTCACGGAAGTTGGCGAAACGCCCAACCTGCGGCCCACCGAGCCGGACCCGCAGCAGCAACTGCCCTTCGCGCCGGTGACCGCCGACGCCCCGCTGTGCGCCGAGTGCGGTTCCATCATGACGCGCAACGGAAGCTGCTACAAGTGCGGCAATTGCGGCGGCACCAGCGGCTGCAGCTAGAGCGAAGCTAAACGGATCAGGCCGCCCGCCTCCCGGGGCGACACACCGAATTCTAGTGGGAGAATCGCACACCCGGTCCGCATGTCGGGCCGGGTGTTTTTTTCGTGAGCCTCACCGACATCACACGGCCGGAGGGCCCTATCTAAAGTGCGTTCGTTTCGCGCCGGGTACAATGAGGGATTGCGGCTCTCGTTTCTTTGGCTATTTTTCCTGGCTTTTCCCCTGGTTCCCCAGCAGCCGCCCGCGCCGCAAGCGGCGGCCCAGCCAGCGCCTGCCGCGCAGCATGAAACGGTGGTGGTCACCGGCACCTTCGAGCCGCTTACGCTCGACGAGGTGGACCGGGCGATTACGGTGCTGCCGGCACGTGTCAACGATTTGATGCTCAACGCGCTGGTGGACCTGCTGCGCACGGACCCCGCGCTCGATCTTCAGGAACGCGCGCCCGACGGCGTGCAGACCGACCTTTCGATCCGCGGCGGCACGTTCGCGCAGACGCTGGTGCTGCTCGACGGCCAGCGGCTGAGCGACGCGCAGACCGGCCATCACGACATGGATATTCCGGTGCCGCTCGATACCATCGACCGGGTGGAAGTGCTGCGCGGCTCCGGCTCGACGCTGTATGGCTCGGACGCGATTGGCGGCGTGATCAACATCATCACCGCGCCGCCGGAAGATATGGAGCTGCGGTTGCGAACGTCGGTGGGCAACGACGGCATCAACCAGCAGCGCGCGTCGATTTCGGACACGTTCGGGCCGGTGAGCGAGCAGCTCAGCTTCGCGCGCGATTTCTCCACCGGCTTCATGCCGGACCGCGACTATCGCAACCTGGACTTTGCCTCGAGCACGCACCTCACGACCGCCTGGGGCGCGAGCGATCTGACCATGGCGTACATGGACAAACCCTTCGGCGCGGCCGACTTCTATGGTCCGTATCCTTCCTGGGAGGACACCAAGACCTGGTGGATCGGCGGGCGGCAAGCGCTGGGCAAGAAGACCGAGGTCAGCTTCGCCTGGCGCCGCCATAGCGATCTGTTCGTGCTGTTCCGCGATCAGCCAGAGATTTACACCAACCATCACGCCGACGAAAGCTACCAGGGCGCGCTGCGCCGCAGAGAAACGCCGGCGCAGGCCGTCACCATTTCCTACGGCGTGGAGGCGCTGCACGAATCCATCGTGAGCAACAACCTGGGAATCCACGCGCGCAGCCGTGCCGCTGCCTATGCGGCGGCGGACTTCCGGGCGCTGCGGCGGTTCTCGCTCACCGTGGCGGCGCGGGAGGAAATCTGGCGCAACCTATCGGCGACGCTCAGCCCCACTATCGCCGGGGGCGCGTGGGTCAATCCGCGATTCAAATTTCGCGGATCGGTGAGCCGCGCTTTTCGCGTGCCCAGTTACACCGAGCTTTATTACTCCGATCCCAGCGACTTCGGCAATCCCAACCTGCGGCCAGAGAGCGCCTGGAATTACGAAGCCGGGGTCGACTGGCAACCCAGTTCGCGCGTGCGCGGCGAGCTGACGGTATTCAACCGCCAGGTGCGCGACGGCATCGATTACTACCGCACCGACGTGGACGCTCCCTGGCAGGCGCTGAACATAGACCGGCTGCGATTCACCGGCGTCGAAAGCGGGCTGCACTTAGCGCTCAGCCGTTCACAAACACTCGACCTTCAATATGACTGGCTAATTGGCACGCAGAACACCGTACCCGGCACTTACACCAAGTACAGCTTCAATTACCCCTCCGATGACGCGGTGGCAGCCTGGCAGGCGATGTTCGATGGCCGCTGGATGTTGCGCAGCCGCGTAGGCGCGATGAATCGCCGCGGCCTTTCGCCGTACGCGCTCTGGGATGTTTATGCCGCGTATGCGGCCGGCGCCGTCCATCCGTTCTTACAAGTCTCCAACTTGACTAATGCGAGTTATCAGGAAATCTTAGGAGTGCCGATGCCCGGGCGGACAGTTGTGGGAGGCGTGGAAGTGCTGGTGCGGAGGAAATAGCGGCGGGTTTGGTCCGCTCGCATCCGCTTTGCCACCATTAGCCCAGCGATGCCGACCGCCAGCAAGCGCCAGGACCCTGGCTCCGGCGTTGTCGGCAGTGGTTTGGGTGCAAGCCCGTAGAGCACCGCACTTGTGGGACCCAGGGTGGCAAGTCCCGTGCCAATGTTGATCGTGTCGATAGCCTTGCTGTTGGCATCCGCTCCGTACAGAACGCCGTTGATCATGGTCATTGCTTCCATTTGGTAGCTGCCGCTGCCGCCAAACGATCCAACTGCCACGGCAAGTCCGGTGGTGGTGGCGATCGTATACAGCTCGTTTGCATCGCCGTAGTAGAGGGTACTCGAATTGGTGGAGAGACTAACGTACTCGCCAGCGGTGTAGCTCAGCCGGGTCAGCCCCACCAGTGTGGTTAGCCCCGTCGAAGCATTTATGGAATACAGCCCAAGGTCAGACATGCTGGACCCATCGCCGGTTCCATAACCCACGCCATAGAGCCCGCTCAAAGTGGAGCCCAGGTCAAGCATGTGTACGCCAAACGGGTCTATGGGCGCGGTGAGCGATCCAGTGGATGTGTTCACGTTGTAAAGATCACTGGCGCTGGCGGTGTATAACGAGCCGTTATACACACCTAGACCAGTTTCGAGCTGCTCCAAGGCGCCAGTCGGAGAGACCACGCCGGTTGTCAGGTCGGCAGTGCCAAACTGGTGATAATAGCCACTGAGATCATAAGCGATGATGTCATCGGCCAGCAGACCGGCTGCGGACAAGAGAAACAGGACGGTGCAGCGCAAGACTGTCCGACAGCCGCAATTCAGCATACCTGCCCTATGTTTTCTCCGCCTAGGGCCATCGCGGGACCCGGGCGGTCTATAGGGTAGTCCACACGCGATACGAGAATCTCATTTAATTCTTCGTGGCGGCTTATGCTCGGAATTGCGCGGTGTTTCGAGGTTTCCAGCCGCAAAAACCCGGAGGGATGCGCGCCAAGGGCCAAAGCCGCGTCCAAGTCGTGGACGGTCTGGCATTACCGGTACCGGCGCGCGAGGATTCGCCGTGTGGCAAATCGGTGAGGCGAATCAGAGATACAAAAGGACAGGTGCTGGAGTATACTAACCGAGACACCGGGAACCCCAAAATGGAGAACCCGGATCTGCAAATGAGGGGTGAGTGAGGGGACGATGAAACTGTATCTGGGAATTCTGTGCTCGATCTCTGCGGTCTGGGCTGGGGACGCCTCGACCGCAACCATTCGCGATGCCGCTGGCAAAGCTGTCACGCTGATTGAGAAGAGTCAAAAGAACTGGTACATCAAGCAGAGCTGCTATTCCTGCCACCAGCAACTGCTGCCGGCGCTCGCCTTTCGAGCCGCGCGTGAGCATGGCATTCCGGTAGACGAGGCGGCTGCCCATGCGGACGCGGCCGGCGCCTTCGGATTCTACGCCAATCTCGACCGGGCAGTGCAGTACACATACATCATCGATCCAGGCACGGAGGGCTACGGCTTGATGGCCGGCGAGGCGGCCGGCCTGCGTCCGAGCCTGGTCACCGCGGTTTACGCTCGATTGATCGCGGCACATCAGGAAGCGGACGGGCACTGGGATACGACCGATGCGCGGCCTCCCGAATCGTACGACCCGTTCACCGCGACGGCCGTGTCCTTGGCGGGCCTGATCCGTTACGCACATCCGAACTGGCGGGCCGACACCGAGGCGCGTGTCGCGCGGGCGCGAGCCTGGCTTCTTTCCCATGCGCCGCGCACCACCGAAGAGCGGGTGTTTCAGATGTTCGGATTGCGCCTGGCTGGCGGGGACCAGGCGAGTCTGAACAAGCTGGCCCTAGGACTGAAGGCCACTCAGCAAACGGATGGCGGTTGGGCGTCTCTGGACGGCCGCGCCAGCGATGCTTATTCGACCGGCCAGGCGCTGTGGGCGCTGCATGATTTCGGCGGCGTTTCCACCACCGATGCCGCTTGGGGGCGGGGAATCGACTACCTGCTTCGAACGCAAGCCAGCGACGGCTCCTGGCATGTGGTGTCGCGGCTGCATCCACCCGCGCCGGTGAGCCCGCCGTATTTCGAGACCGGCCACCCTTACGGGCACGATCAGTTCATTTCCAGCCTGGGCGAGAGCTGGGCCATCATCGCCCTGGCACAGATGTTGCCGCGGGTGAAGGCGAATCCTCCGGCGTTGCCGGAAGCTGAGCCACAGGGCATCGAGCCGTGGGAGGAGACGCTGCTCTTCGGCAGCGTGGGCGATGTGAAGCGCCTGCTCGATGGCGGATTCGATGCCAACACGGCGACGAAATCCGGCGGGACCACGGCGCTGATGCTGGCCGCGCCCGACATCGGCAAAATGAAACTGCTGCTCGATCATGGCGCGAACGCCGATGCGCGGGCCGGGAATCGGTACTCCGCGCTATTAGTGGCGGCCAACTATCCCGGATCGAGTGCGGCCATGAACCTGCTTCTCGACCATGGCGCCACGGTGCGCCTGCCCAAGGGCCAAGGCGCGCCGCTGTTCAATGCGCACGCGATGCTGCTGGCAGCCTTCGCGGGCAATGCCGGCATGGTGGACCGGCTGCACAAGGAAGGAGACCGCTTCGACGATAGGATGAACGTGCTCGGCATGTTTCCCACTTCACCGCTGTTGATGGTTGCGACGTCGCAGCGGACGGCCTCAGTGAGAGCGCTGCTGGACGCGGGCGCGGACGTCAACGAAGGCGACGACGACGGCATCACCAGCCTTTCCTGGGCGGCCATCTCGAACCGGGTGGAGTTGGCGCGCTTGTTGATCCAGCGCGGCGCCGACGTGAATCATGTCGATAAGAAGGGCATGACACCGCTGCTCTACGCGGCTTCCATCGACTTTGGCGATTCGGCCATGATCGACCTGCTGCTCAAGTCCGGCGCACAGGCCGGTGCGCGCACCAAGGAAGGCTTGACGGCTCTCGACCTGGCGCGCAAGTACCAGAACACGCATTTATTGGCGAGCCTGGAAGGGCCCAGGGCCGCGCGGTAGGTCGCCGGCGGTGCCGCGCCGAAGATACCCGGACATGAAGCCGAAGGGGTGGTCCACGGGTGATGGTGTATCTGCCGGTTGGGGGAATACGCGGATGCGCGTCAGTCCCAATTCTTCACTTGCGGCCAGATCTCTTTCAGGGGCCGCTTGAGGCCGCGGCAGTAGAAAACGTCAAAATGTTCGTATGGCATGGAGTATCGGTTATAAACGCTGGCGACCTTCTGGACTGAGGCGAAACGCGACTCAAGGTCGTGCTGCCGTCCTGCCATGACGATCATGCTTTCGCCGGTGTAGCCACGCGGTCCCCAGAGGAAATAGGTTTGATGCCCGCTGATGGCAGGCGGCAAACCGTACTTCGGGCCGAACAGGTCGATAGCACCGGCTTGGCCGTAATTCTGGCCGAAGATGGCGGTTTTGGAACGGACGTCCGGCGGGAGATTGTTGTAGACGCGCGCCACGGTGGCCGCCATCCCCTCCCAGCCGAACTGGTCGGCAAAAATCTGCGGCAGCGGGCCGAGCCTGTGATTTTCGATCCGGGGTAGCGCGAGATGCAACGCCTCCGCATAGCGGAGATAGGTTTCAGGCGGCAGCATCGGAATCGCGATCGGCATGAGGACGGCGGCGGTGGCGGCCAGCAAGGCCGGCCAGATGAGTTTCCGCCATAACGGCTGCCGGCTGAGCCAGACCTCCCAAATTACGGCGCCGGCGGCTAACAAGATCGGGAAGGCAGGGTAGAGATAGTAGACACGCGGGCTTAGGGTGACGATCACCGTCGCCGTGAATACCCATGCCCAGCCCAACGCGCGAAACGGTTTTCCCGATGCCGAGAAGAAGTAATACCAAAGGCCGGCGAGCCACAGCGGCAAAGTAAGAGGATGCATGGTCAGAATTTCCTGAACGAAGAATTGGAGCGCTGTGAGACGTACGTCGCGGCCGCTGTGGCGGATATTGGCCTCTAACTCGAGGAAGGGGAAGTGATGCTGGATGTTCCAAAGCAGGTTCGGCAGAAAGATGAGAAACGCAAGGGCGCCGGCGACCCAGAGCCAGGGGCTGGCAAGCACACGCCTCTGCGGGGTCAGCAGCAGGCCGAAAACAATGCCGGCCCCGAAAATCAGCATCGAGTACTTGTTCTCAAGGCCGAATCCCGCGAGGATGCCGAACCAGAGCCAGAGGCTGTGGTTGCCGGTTTTCACAATGCGGATCAGCAACCACGCGCAGCCCATCCAGAACAGCGGCTCGAATGCGTTCATGGAGAGCAGGTTGTCGACAACGAGAATGCCGGGCGCAGCCAGCGTGGCGAGGGCCGCAAGGCCTTGGGCAAACCGCTTGCCGCCTAGCTCGCGCGCAATCAAGGCGGCGAGCGCTACTTCGCCCGCTCCGGCCACAGCGGGCAAGAAGCGAATTGCCGGGAGCGATTCGCCCAGGACCGACCGCGCGAGCCAGGTGATCCACGCGATCAGCGGCGGCTGATCTACATAGCCCCAGGCCAAATGCCGGCTGCACGCGAGGTAATATAACTCGTCGATGAAATAGCCGTAGTGCCGGCCGGCGTACAAGTGGACCAGGAGCTTGCAGGCGGACAGGCAGAAGATTACCGCTGTGGCAGTGAGTGCCAGGCGGTGTTTGCGACCGCTGTCTAGGTTCTGGGTGGATGGGGCGCTCATTAGTCGTGAAGTCCACTTGTATCACTTTTTCAGGAAGGCGGAGGGAGATGCGGCGGACGGTTGTTACACTGGTGTAGCATTGCGGAGACGAAACTGATGGGCGTGAAAGTCTGGGTCATTCTTGGGCTGGAAGGCCTGATCTTTTCGGCTCTCCTATTCGGCGCTGCGGGCACGATTCTGTGGCCAGCCGCATGGGCGTACCTCATTCTGTTCTTCGTTGGTGCCTTGTGGATCACCGTTCTGCTGGCACGGCACGATCCCGCGCTGCTCGCCGAGCGGCTAAGACTGCCGGTGCAGAAGGATCAACCGCCCTGGGACAAATTCTTTCTCTTGGCCATGACCGTAGTCTGGTGTTGCTGGCTGGTCCTGATGGGCCTGGACGCGGTCCGGTTCCGCTGGTCCGTCATGCCGGTCTGGCTGCAATGCGCCGCCGGGGGGTTGACGGTGTTGTCGTTCCGGCTGGTTGCCCGCATTTATCGGGAGAACCCGTTTCTGGCGGCGGTGGTGAAAATCCAAACGGAACGTGGGCACAGAGTGATTTCGACCGGACCTTACGCCACGGTCCGCCATCCGCTCTATGCTGCCATCCTGATCCTTCTGCCGGCGAATGCGCTGCTGCTGGGCTCCTGGTACGGACTGGCGGGCTCGTTTGTGCTTTCAGGCGGCATCGTTTTTCGGACCGCGATGGAGGACCGGGAACTGCAGCGCGGTCTCGAGGGTTACCGAGAGTACGCTGCCCGGGTTCGATACCGGCTGATTCCGTTTGTCTGGTAAGGGGCGCGTGCTATTCGCCAGCCTGAGAGGGACGGGAGTGGACTGGCTGGAGGCTGGGAAGGCAAAATGGGAATTGCGGGTTAAGCATTCCTCCGCCCTCGACCTGGCGCTTGCGCCATACTTGTCGAGGCGGGCAGCCGCTAAATATGTTCAATCCGGGAACGCTCCACTACAATCGGTTTCTTTCACAGGCGGTCGACGATGACGCGGGCGCGCGGTTCGCCTCCGCGGTGGCCGGCCAGGTGGTTCTGGTTACCGGCGCGGGCGGCTATATCGGATCGGCGCTGGTTCGTGCGATTGCCGCCGCCGGTCCGGCGCGGATTCTGCTGCTCGATTCGGCCGAACAGAACCTGTTCGAAATTCAGCAGCGTCTGGAAGCGGAGTGCGGGAAGGTTCCTCATGAAGCCGTGCTGGGAAGCGTGACGGACGGCGAGTTGCTGGATCGCCTGTTCAGCCGTTTGCGCCCGGACGTCGTGTATCATGCGGCGGCTTTCAAACATGTCCCCCTGCTGGAACTCAACCCGTTGGCCGCGGTGCGCAACAATGCGCTGGGCACATACACGCTGGCGCAGGCGGCGCTTGACCACGGCGTGCCGGCGCTGGTGCTGGTTTCGACCGACAAGGCGGTGAACCCGCACAGCATCATGGGCGCCTCCAAGCGGCTGGCAGAATTAACGGTGACCGCGCTCAGCGGGCCGCAATGCAGGATGAACGCTGTCCGGTTGGGCAATGTCATCGGGTCGAGCGGCAGTGTGATTCCCATCTTTCGCGAGCAGATCGCCAGGCGCGGGCCGGTTACCGTGACCCATCCGGAGGTGAGCCGGTATTTCATGTCTCTTGGCGAGGCGGTCGAGGTGATCCTCGCCGCCGGTGCGGCGCAGTGTGCGGGGAGAATCCTGCTGCCGGCGCTGGGAGAGGCGGAGCGCATTGCCGATCTCGCGCGCTTCCTGATCGCGGCGGCCACCGCCGGAGACGGAATTCCAATCCGGTTCATCGGTCTGCGTCCGGGGGACAAGCTCGAAGAAGACCTGATCTTTCCCGCAGAGTTACGCGAAGGGTTCGCCGGTCCGCTGGAGGTCATTCGGACGCCCAGTCCCGCGCCGGAGGAACTGCACGGCCGAATGGAACAGCTTGCCAGCCACCTCGCCGGCGGCGATGTAGCGGGGCTCGTAGCAACGATCTCCGAGATGATTCCGGAGTACGAGCCAAGCTCTGTGATCCTCGCGGCCGTGGGCGCCGGTGGGAGCGTCGCCAGATGAAGCGCAAGATCGCCGTCGTCACTTCTTCGCGCGCCGACTACAACCACCTGTACTGGCCGCTCCGCGAGCTCGCCGCGGACCCCGAGGTGGATTTGAAGATCATCGCGCTCGGCCCTCATCTTTCGCCTGAATTCGGTTGCACGGCCAGCGAGATCGAAAGGGACGGGTTCGCGATCGAGGAGCGGATCGAATGCCTGCTGAGTTCCGATAGCGATGTCGGCATGGCCAAAACCATCGGCGTGGCGACGCTTGGCCTGGCCGACTGCCTCGGCGGGATGCGCCCCGATTTATTGCTGCTGATTGCGGACCGTTACGAGATGCTGGCGCCGGCGGCGGTGGCCACGGCACTGCGGATTCCGCTGGCGCACGTCGAGGGCGGGGAAATCAGCGAAGGCGCCATCGACAATGTCATCCGCAATGCGCTCACCAAGCTAAGCCACGTTCACTTCACGTCGACGGAACTGGCGCGGGCACGAGTGATCGCCATGGGCGAGGAGGAATGGCGCGTCCACCGCGCCGGCGCTCCTTCGCTCGACCACTTGCGGCGCAGCTCGCTGATGAGCCGCGAGCAGGTGGAGGCGCGTCTCGAGGTTCATTTCACGCACCCTACTGCGCTGATCGCCTATCACCCCACGACCATCGCGCGCGACCCCACGCGAGAAGCGGACGCGCTGTTTTCCGCGCTCGAATCCGTTCCGGCGCAGCTTCTATTCTGCTATCCGAACGCCGACGCAGGCAGCAGGGAGCTGATCGAACGCACGAAATCTTTCATCCAGCGGATTGGAAAGAACCGCGTGTTTGTCAACCTGGACCCTGTCCTTTATTGGAGCCTGTTGCGATGCGTGGATCTTGTGGTGGGGAACTCCAGCAGCGGGATCATGGAGACGGCCTCCTTCGCGCTGCCGGTGGTCAACGTGGGAATACGGCAGCGCGGCCGGGAGCGCGCGCGCAACGTGCTCGATGCCGAAGCAAGCGCCGCCTCCATCCTGGATCGCGTGAGCGCGGCCCTCACGGAGGAATTTCGGCGTTCCCTGCACGGGATGGAGAACCCCTATGGCGACGGGCACGCGGCGGAACGGATCGTCCGGGTGCTGGCGTCGGTGCCGCTCGGTGAAGAGCTTCTTATCAAGCGAGCGCCCGAGGTGACCCAGGGCGCCGGCGAGCCATCGAAATGAGGATTCCGCTTTCGGCTCCCGACATTACCGAGGACGATATTGAAGCCGTGGCGGGCGTGCTGCGCACTTCCCGGCTAAGCATCGGTCCGAAGCTGAGAGAATTCGAAGACTGCGCCGCCCATTATGCCGGCGTGCCTTACGGTGTTGCACTGTCTTCAGGCACGGCAGGACTGCACCTCGGCCTTGCCGCTCTTGGCATCGGAGATGGCGACGAGGTGATTCTCCCCTCCTTCACTTTCATTGCCGTTGCCAATGCGGTTCTTTACCAGCGGGCCAGACCGGTGTTCGCGGATATCGATCCGCGCACGCTCAACCTGACGCCGGAGAGCGTGGCGCGCGCCATCACACCCAGGACGCGGGCCATTATCGCGGTACACACTTTCGGGTGCCCGGTGGACCTGGGTCGGATTCTCGACATTGCCGCCAGGCACGGCGTGAAGGTGATCGAGGACGCGTGCGAGGCGCTGGGAGCCGAGTACCGTGGAAAGAAGGCCGGCGGGATCGGCGACTTCGGCGTTTTCGGGTTCTATCCCAACAAGCCGATTACCACGGGTGAAGGCGGAATGGTGGTCACCCGCGATGGCCAACTGGCCGACACGATTCGCGCGCTCCGCAACCAGGGCCGCAAGGCGTCGGACGGCTGGCTGGATCATTCCGTGCTCGGTTACAACTACCGGCTTTCCGAAATCAACTGTGCTCTGGGCCTATCGCAAATGAAGCGGATCGACGCCATTCTGGCGCGGCGCGAGAGTCGCGCGGCCTGCTACTGCGAACATCTGCGGACGGCGCCGGAACTCACGCTCCCAATTTTCGAGACCGGCGAAGGACGCGTTTGCTGGTTCGTTTTCGTGGTCCGGCTGGCGCCGCATTTCACGCAGGACGACCGCGATGGAATCCTTGCTTACATGGCTTCGCGAGGCATCGGTTGCGGTCGCTATTTTGCTCCGGTGCACCGGCAGCCGCTTTACGAAGCCTATGCCGATCGCGGCAGCGACCTGAGTGTCACCGAGCAGGTAGCTCCACGGACGCTGGCGCTGCCTTTTTTCAATCGGCTGACGGACGACGAGATCGCCGAGGTCTGCGTGACCCTGCGCGAGGCCATCGAAGCCGTTCGCACGCGCGCCGCGGTCAGCGGGCGCGCTCGCCAACAGTGAGCACATCACGGAGCGTGGCGGACGGCGCGCAGTGTGGTCGTGCCCAGAACCAGGCCCTCGACACGGCAAGTGCGATCGACCGTGGCGATCGGTTTGGCCTTGGCCCGCGAGTATTTCCCCGCGTCGAACAGCCGGTCGACCGGATGGTTACTGGATTTGCTTTTTTCCGACCGCGGGTTTATCCGGTGCGAGCGGCTGCAGAGCGAGGAGCGACTCCATCAGGTAGTAATCGCCATAAACTAACATGCCGTCGGCTGGACGCACACTGCACCCGTGGCGCAGCGCGCCCGATGGCGAAAGGTACCGCGTGATGAGCGACTGAACGATGCGCTCCGCTTCGCCCCGGTACGTGGCGGCGCGCGCCGGATCGCCGGTCAACGCCGAAAGCCGCAGCAGGCCGGCGGCGAGGATCGCGGCTGCCGAAGAATCGCGGTTGCGGAAGCAGACGCCCTCGTCGTCGAAATCGTACCAGGGCACGCCGTCCGCGGGCAGATGGCCGACGGCGTAGTCCGCGGTTTTTTCGGCGGTGTTCAGCAGCGATGGATCGCGCGTGGCGCGATACGCTTCGGTGAATCCGTAAACGGCCCAGGCCTGGCCGCGCGACCACGTGGTATCGGCGGCGAATCCCTGGTGCGTATGGGTGAAGACCGGCTGCCCCGGCGCGGCGTGGTTGGGGAAATCGACCGGCGGCCCACCGGAGTTGAACTGCTGCCGGCTGTCGCCGGGATTGTAGTGGACCGATTGTGCCACCGAGCCATCGGACCGCACCAGCCAGGCGGCGGTCCGCCGCGCGTGCTTGAGGCCGAGCTCGCGCCACTCGGGATCGCCGGTTTCCCGCGATGCCCACCACCAGATCTGCAGGTTCATCATCGTGTCGATGATGGTGTCGTCGCCATTCACGCTCCACGCTGCGACCAGGTTGGTGACCGGGTTGTAGAGCTGCTTGAGACGCGCGGCGGCGCGAAGACCGGCCGTGCGATATTTCTCGTCCTTGGTCAGCTCGTAGCCGGGAACGGAGGAGTAGAAGGTCAGGAAACCGGTGTCGTGGTTTTCCTGGGGCTCGCCGCCGATGAGGCGCGAGGTCCACAGCTCGGCCCAATGCCGGTAGCGCTCATCATGGGTGGCGGCGAAGAGCTTCCAGAGTTCGCCGGCCCAGAAGCCGCCCGTCCAGAAATAGCCGCTCTGCGGTCTCCATTCGCCGTCGTTGGAACCGTCGGTGAAGAAGCCGCGTCCGTTGCTCGCATCAATGGTACCGGGTGCGCCCAGCAGGGGCTCGAAGCGGGCGGCGGTGCGGTCGGCGGCCTGGCGCAGCAGCGCGAAGGCTTCAGCGTAGGTGCGCTGCACGGGGGAAAGCGTGTCGGGAGGTGCGCTTTCGGGGCCGGCCGATTCCGACAGTATCCGAAACTCTGCCGGTTGCGCCATTCGGTTGCCCACGCCGGTCAGGTATTCGAGGAAGCGTTCGCGCGTTGGCCGGGCGGGATCGACTGGATGAAAGGTGCCACGCTGGCGGCCCGCCGCGGTGGCGCCGTTTTTGACAATGAGTGCCTCGCTGCCTTCCTGGTCCCAAATGGCGGCAGCGTACCAATGGGCGGTGTTGTCGTGCGGGAGGACGCCGATCAGAAGATCAGACGCGTCCTTCCATTCGTCGCCAGCTTCCTGTTCCGGCAGGACCACGGCGACACCGAGGTTCTCATCCGCCAGGTCGGTGTCCTGGGCCCGGTTGCCGGAAAGCACCACCTGCGGTCCCCACGTGGCCAGCACGCGAACGCGCGGGATGGACAGGTTCAATTTCCCGGCGGCTGGCTTGAAGGGAAGACCGGTGACCAGGGGGAGACCATCCGCTCCTTCAATGGCGATTCGATGCTCGAAGCCGTGTTCGCCCGCCCATTGCGTGATGCGGCTGACCAGATGGACGGTCCGGCCGGCGATCCTCCACTGCTTATATTCCAGCTCGACGATGGAACGAACCGGGCCGGAGCTGACGATGCGCCACGTTCGCTCGGCGACGTCGGCGACGTGCTCGGCCTGGCCGTTGACCAGCACACCGATGCCGCCCGGGCCGATGGATTTGCCGATACCGTAGATGTCGCGGCCGAGCGGGCTTTCGCGATGATACACGTACTCGGGCGACGCAAACAGATCCAGGTAGAGACCGGGGCGGCGCTTGCCGAAAAGGTCGATCGCATTGCGCTTGTCGAAATAGATGCGCCAGGCGGTGTGTTCCGATTCCCAGCCTGGGCCCTCATAGTGGGTTGCGAACCTGGCGTAGGTGCGGCGCGGATAGTCGGAGCGCAGGCGCTGAATGGCGGCGGGTTCGCCCCAGGCGATGGTCACGATGCGCGTCTGGTGCGGCTTCAGGTCAATCTGAAAAGCGATTTCGTCGTACTTGCCGTCGCCATCGAGGTCGTCGGCCTGCGACGGAATCTCGACGGTTTGGAGAATACGTGTGTCCTCGTCGAGGGTGGCGGCATCGCTGCTGGTGACGATGGTGCTGCCCGCGGCAAAATCGGGTGCAATGCGCTTGATGGCGGCGACGGGAACAACGACATCCTCGGCAACGCGTGTTTCCGGGGCGGGATTGGTCACGGCGAGTTTCACGACCTCGATGCGCGACGCGGCGGACGCGGCCGACGAAAGAGCGAGTGCGGCGAAGATGCATCCTAAGGCGCACTGAGACAAGATTGGCGAGACGGACCTGAACATGTAAGCAGTCCGGGCTGGCGAATTCGGGTTACGCGGGAGCCTGGCGCGGGAGGGGCCGGTGAACAGGGTGAACCACAGTCGAATTGTCATGTCGTCAGTTCCTTCCTGCCGGCGGGTGGGTTTCCAGCCCTCGCGGCGATAGGGCGCGGCGCGCGCGTGGCCGGCGTCCAGCTCGGACAGACGGAGCATGCCCCCCGCCAGGATGGCGGCGGCCGATGAATCGCGGTTGCGGAAGAATACGCCCTCGTCGCCGAAATCGTACCACGGCACGGCGTTCTCCGGGATCACGTCGGCGGGCACGCAGTATGTGACGGACCGTGTGATCCAGAAATAGTCCTGTAGCTGGGCGCCCTTCACCGGGCGCGAGTGCGGGCCTCGCCTTTTACCAAATCGAGATGCGCGTGAAACTCGCGGCCGGGTGGCCGAGCCATCTGACAATTCTCATCACCTGCGGAAATCCAGTCCTCCCTCCTTTCGACAAACGCGTCAGGCTGGCTGGGTTCAATCCGCCGATTTCGTCAGCGACCTGCTTCCACGTCATCCCTCTGTCGATCCGCTGGGCGTCCAGCGCCAGGTACATCGCCCTGGTATCGAAGCGAAGGACCCCCTTGTCGCCGGCTTCAGATAACGCGGCACCTTCAGTAGCCGCGTCATTGTAGCCTTGGACAAAACTCTCCGGGGTGCGGCGCAGCCAGCGGAGCATCTGCAGAACGCCATCGCCCTCGACAGCTCTTCGTCTTCGCATCCCGCTTAACGTAGAGGGGCTGATCGTCCGTGCAGGGACCCTCCTGGACCGGCCGCTTATCTCGCGCACCACCTGCAGCCAACTCATGCCCCGCGAGCGGCGCTGGGTATCGAGTGCGATGTAGAGTGCGTCTATATCGAAATCGCCAAATGCCTCTACAGTCATGCATCCGGCCGATGCCGGCCAAACCGTATTCGAGATCATAGCAGGCTATGCAGCTTCAGCGCGGAAAGACGGTTGACGCCGGATTTAACGAGAGCAATTCTGCCAGTTTGTTGTAGCGGGGTTCCCCCACATTACTCGACATCGCTCGCGGTTACTTCAAACCGGAGGGTGAGCGGCTTCGCGGGCTCCAGGGTGTATGCGTCGCGGGTGGCCGTTTTGCCGGGGAAGGAAGCGCCGACAAATCCGTACTTGCGCAGGCACCATTGATATGGGGCGCCGGGATCGGAGGCATCGGGAGTAACGCGCAGAACGGCGCGCTTGCCCTGGTAAGCTCCTTCCAACTCTGCCCAGCGGTGTGGCACCAGGTCTTCGTCTTTCTGGACCACTTTGCCGTCGGCGCGTAGAATCGTGTTTTCGCGCGGAGCGAAGCGGGCGCTGAAACCGCCGTAACTCTTGCCGGGATCGGGAGAGCCGCGCAAGGTCACCGGCGTCTGGAGCGCTTCCCAAGTGAGCTCGACCCGCAACTCGCGTGTGGCGCCTCTTGCCGGAAGGACGGTCAGGCGCAAAGTCTCGGCGACGATGTCGCGCCCGCCGGCTTGCCAGAAATTTCGCGCTTCGAGGCGGGCTTCGCCGCTCGTTACGCTGGTCACCGGAGTCGTTGCCGAACGCTCGGCGGCGCTAAGGACCATCCAGGAATCGTATTTTTTGCCGCCGGTTTCGATCACTGGCCAAGCCCAGAAGAGGCCTCTATGGTGGGGATGGTCCGCCGGAAAATCGTCCAGCATGGAAACGCCCGCCGGGGTGTAAACAGGGAAAATGTAACAGCAGCGGCGCCGGTCTTCCGCAACGCCGGGCTTGAGTTGCGGACCGTAGTTATAAACCAAGGCGGGCTTGCCGTGCTCTCGCAACTCCACACGGCCACCACCGAGGTCTGTCCAGGTGAACGCCTGCTGGCCCAACGCAGGCCACGCCAGGGCCAACCACAACCACTTACTCGCGCGACACATGGCGGATCTTCTCCTCATCCACCTCAACGCCGAGGCCGGCGCCGGTGGGCGCCGGAAGGCTTCCCTCTTCGACTCGAAACGGCTGTTTGAGAAATGAGCCGCCCAGGAACTGTAGCCCATTCAGCGCCGCCGGATGTTTCACGCCATAGGCACCGAACAGGGCAAGCGAGGCGGCGAGCGAAACATCCGGATCGGTGAGGCCGCTGCCCAAGAACATGAGGTGGTTGCGCTCCAGGTACTCCACCTGGCGTCGTCCATCCCACAGGCCCGCCGTGCGCGCGGGCTTTTCGGCGACTCCGTCGAGGAGGTTGAGCTTGTGGAACTCCTCGAGGTCGGTAACCGAGACTACGCCTTCATCCAGAATCAGCGGCAGCGCCGCCTGCTTTTTCAGCGCTGCCAGGCCGCTCAGGTTGTTCGGCGCCACGGGTTGCTCCAGCACATTCACTCCGGCGTCGCGCAGCCTGGGCGCGACGAACAGAGCTCGCTCGGTATCGTAGCCGCCATTGCCGTCGGCCCAGAGAAAACTCGCCGGGGCGAGCCGGCGCACCTCGCGCGCGAAGGCGATATCGAACTTGGGATCAGGTCCCACCTTGATATTGAAGTGCTGGTAGCCGCGCTGGCGGCCCTCCGCCATCAGCGGGGCCACTTCATCCAGGCTGGTTACGTTGACCGTCCAACTCAGCGGAATTCGCTCCAGCGGTTTGCGGCCCCACAATTCAGGCAGGCTCTTGGCCGCCAGCTTGCCGGTGAGATCGTGGAGCGCCACATCCAATCCCGCTTTTGCGATGGGCATCCCGGTCGAAAACGAAGCGGCGATGGCATGGTTCATCAGCCGGTGCGCCTGCTCGATGTCGGTAGGATTCTTGCCGATCAGCGCCGGCGCCAGGTACAGGCGCAGAGTGGAAGTTACCGATTCCAGCGTCTCGTAGCTCCAGGCCGGCAGCGGCACACTTTGACCCCATCCCGTGGCTCCGCCTTCGCATTTCACCTTCACGAAGACGGCATCGCGTTCCGGGTTGGGCAGGAATTTGAAGCGCCCTATGACCGGGTAGCGGAGTGGAAACACTTCAATCGATCGGATGGACGGCGCATCCTTGGCGATCAAGGGGAAGGCGGCAAGACTACCCATAAAGCCACGCCGCGTCATACCGGCCGGCCAGATGCACGGCCTCTCCGCACGCATGCAATGTTGCTGTTCATATCAACTCGATTTTCTCCGCGTCAAAGCTCACGCGGCGGCCGGTCGTAAGCGATACCGCCGCCATGCAGCCGGCGACCGCGTGGGAGAAGCCCGCGTCGACGCTGGCGCGCGGCGTCTGGCGGCTGCGCATGCAGCGCAGAAAATTCGCCATGTGGGATTCGATCGGCACCTTTTCGATCGCCATCGGCGCGGCAACGCGATTCGGGTCGCGACTGCCGTCTCCGCTTATGGTCTGATGGTCCAGATCGAGCGTGCCTTTTGTGCCGTACCACACGTTGCGATTGCCGGCGGCGTTTGTGTGACTCATGGCGAATGTCACCAGGCACTCCTGATACTCGACGGTAGCCTGGAAGACGTCCGAAGTTTGCCGCCCGTCTTTCCACAGATAGACGCCGCCCAGCGTCACGGCGTGTTTCGGATAGGGCTGCTCCAGAAACCAATTGGCCAAATCGATCAGATGGCACATCCAAAGGCCCGCGATGCCGTTGGTGGTTTCACGGAAGAGCTGCCACTCACGCAGCTTGCGCGCGTCAAACGGGCCGCTGATGCGGCCCCCGAACTGGAACGCTTCCCAGTCCACGTCCTCGGGTTTGACGTTGGACAAATCCTTGTGCCAGCGCTGCTCCTGGAAGTTAACGGCCATCTCGACCCGTGTGACTTTGCCGATCACGCCGCTCTGGATGGCCTTGGCCGCACCGATTACCAAGGGATCGCTGCGCCGCTGCGTGCCCACCTGCACCACTTGCCGGCTGCGCTTCACTGACTGCCACGCGGCCTTGCCTTCCGCGAAATCGACGGCAAATGGCTTTTCGACATAGACGTCTTTCCCCGCCGCGACCGCATCCATGAGAATCCGCGGATGAGTCATATCGGGCGTGGCGATGAGCACGGCGTCAACGTCCTTCATCGCCAGCAGTTCCTGATAGTGCGTGGTCTGCCGCGGCGCGGCGCCGAAAGCCTGCTCGATTTCGACGGCCCTTTGCTCGCGATTGACGCGCCAGACGTCGCAGACGGCGACAATCGCCGCATTCTCCTGCGCCCGTTTCAACTCCGCCAGGTGGTCGTGCGATCGCCCGCCACAACCGATCTGGCCGAGGCGAATCCGGTCACTGGGAGATTGCGACCACGCCGCTGCGAGCGGCACGGCGGCAGTGGTCAGAAAACTCCGGCGCGTATTATTCACAGCCATAGCGCTAGGCCTCTTCCACCATAGAATATACCTATAGTTCGACCGTTAAACAAATTGCTCACATTGAGGCGGACACGAGTGAGACAGCGCACAAGGCGTGGATTCGTAATGAGTGTGCCGACCGCTCTCTCACGGTCGCGGCTCCGACGCGCAGCCGAAATGATTCGAATCGTCCCATCGCTTGAGCCGGCTGGCTTTCGCATATAAAGCCAGGCGACTAACACCACTTGACAGGCGGGAAGTAATCTAGATCACTCATTCGCGTGCAAAAGGACAGTGGGGCGATGTAAGGTGTCCGAAAAGATACGTTTTAGGATGGTTTCGCGGCGATCTTTCAGTTTCGGTTTTAATAAGGTGAGGAGGGGGACACGGAATGCAAGCAGCGCGCGTGGTGGAATTCGGGAAACCGGAAACGCTACGGGTTGTGGAGATCGAGGAACCACGGCCTGCGGCAAATGAAGTTCTGATTGCGGTGCGGGCGGCAGGTGTCAATCCCAGCGATGTGGCGAACCTGGCAGGACGGTTTTCGCAGACCACGCTGCCGCGGACGCCAGGGCGCGACTATGCGGGCGTGGTGGCGAAAGGGCCGGCTGAATTGCTCGGGAAAGAAGTGTGGGGGACGGGCGGCGAACTGGGCTTCACCCGCGACGGCTCGCACGCGCAGTATCTGGTGGTGCCAAGAAGCGCGGTGAGAGGGAAGCCTACGATGCTGTCGATGGAGCAGGCGGCGGTAGTCGGGACGCCTTTTGTGACCGCCTGGCTGGCGATGGTGCGGACGGCACAGGTGACGGCGGGTGAGACGCTCCTGGTCACCGGTTCTCGGGGCGCGGTGGGAAGCGCAGCAGTGCAGATCGCCCGCTGGCGCGGGGTGAGGACCATCGGTGTGCAACGCGGAACAGAAGGGGGCGACGCCGACCTGGTGGTGGACTCGGAGCGGGAGGATGTGGCGAAACGAGTTCTGGAACTGACTTCCGGACGCGGCGCCAGTGCGTGTCTGGATACGGTGGGTGGTGCACTGTTCGATGCTGCGCTGGCGTGCCTCGGCCTGCGAGGCCGGTTGGTGGCGATCGCGGCCAAAGGGGACGGGCGGGTGAGCTTCGATCTACGAGATTTTTATCATCGCGAACTGCGGCTGCTGGGCGTGGACTCGCTCAAGCTGGACTCGACCGGCGCTGCCGAGGTGATGAACGAATTGCGCGACGGTTTCACCGCAGGACCCTTGCGCGTGCCGAGCATTCAAGTCTATCCCTTGGCCCAGGCATCCGAAGCCTATGCGGCGCTGGCCAGTGGCAGGACCACGGGCAAGCCCGTTCTGCTGGCATCAACTTCCTGAGAACCGATACGAGACTCGGCGCCGCACTACGGGGCCGCTACGGTAACGAACGTATTGAGCTGCGTTTCGGCGTCGCCTAACAGCGCCGCGAGCAAGTGATCTCCAGACGACAGGCCGGGCGGCACAACCACGTTGATCTGATAAAGACCTGGATCCACCAGACCGGCAAACGTGACCTGGGCCTCGGTGGCGTCGATCAGAACGGTCGGCCAGGCAGGGAGCGGCAACGGCGATGGGACGATCTGTCCATTCGGAATCGGCGGATTAGTGGCGCCGAAACCGGTTCCGTAGAGCACGATGGTTTCACCGGGCGCGGCCGGGGTAGTCGTGACGCCGCTGATGAGGCCGGCGGGACCGATCGGAGTGTTGTTCGCGTGGGTGGCGGCAGGGTAAAGGTGACCGTTAGTCGCATTGGTTCCTAACAGGAGAAACGACGGAGCGGTGAGCAGAGCATTAGTCGACACGAACGCGCTGGTAAGTCCGTTATTAGTGGTCTGGATCCGAACCGGGCCGGGTGGGATATCGGCGGGAACCAGGAAGTTAATTTGCGTGTTGCTGACAAAACTCACTGGCGCGGCTTCGCCGTTCACAGTGACTCCCACTTCGCCCACCGTGGTAGGCAGTGTGTTGCCGGTAACCGTCCAACCGACTGGCAGCGTTGCCAAGGCCGCGCCCTTCAGAGCCACCCAGGTGTTGGGAGCGATATCCGAAGCCAGAAAGCTTCCCGCGTTCTGGATGCCAGTCACCGGAAAGGACGGAACCGGTTGAATGCTGCCAAAGAGGCCGTGGGACCCTACCGGATCGCTATTGGGACCGCCCCCGATGCCGGCCGTGAAGTATAGCGTGCCGGGGTCTTCGCTGCGGGCGCCGCTGCCGAAACTCAGAGACCACAGCCCCGGAAAGGATATCGGCGCACCCGAAAGATCGTTCAACGTGGCCAGCCAGTCACCCGTAGTCAGGTTGTAGGCGTTGATCTTGCCATCGGCGAAGTTGCCCACCAGCAGTGCGCCTCCGAACGGTCCGAAGGTGGAGGGAGCCCACGCCATTCCCCAGGGCGCATTCAGCGCCCCGTTGGCGATCAGGGTGACGATCAACTTGCCGGTTTGATCGAATAACGCGACGTAGCCGTTCCCGGGTCCCGGCACGGAATTGCGTTGCGCCGAATCCTGCTTGGCGTAAGCCACGTAGACATTGCCGCCGATGATGGCCGTGTTGTACGGAGCGAACCCCGCGGGGACTGTCGGGTTGACGAAGGCGCCAGCGATGTGGACGGGCGTGAGAGTGCCGTCGAAAACATCGACCGTTCCGCTGTGAAAGTTGGCTGCAAACAGCAGCGGAGCACCAGTCACCCCGCCCAACACGCAACCGGTGTAGACGGCGCCGGACGCGGAGTTATCGAACAGGACCAGGGCGTGGGTGGAATCGACGCTCGAATTCCAGCCCGAGATGATGCCATCAAGGGAACAGAACAGGAACGAGGCCGGCTTACCCGCGGCCACAGCGAAGTCCGATGTGTTGGACGCGAATGTATTGAACATTACTCCGGTAACAGGACCGCCGGTCTTCGCACCACCGGCTGCCGGTATGTCAACGATCACCGGCAACGCCGCGCCGGTCCCATCGTAGAGCGTAGAGGTGCCGGTGCCGTTGTTACCAATCCAAAAGGGAGTCGCTCCGAAGCCGTTACCCCATGGGTTAACCAGATTGTGGTCCTGGTGGTCCGCAACACCTGATAAATCGGAGACAAAGTTGTGTACCAGAAAAGTGTTCGGGGCAACCTGCGCCATCGCCCACGCACCCAGTGCGAAGGCCAGAACCACCAATCGGCAGACTGCGCGCGCGCTACGCGCCAACTCGGGCATTTGCTCGTGTTTCATAGACAGCAGTGTACAGTGAGAAATGAGTGACCACTGTAAACTCAGCGTAAATGCGAAGTTGCCTGGTGACAAAAGGCACAGTATCCAGTTCACTCATTCACGCCGCTATCGGAACGCCGGCGGTTTCCCTGGGAACTGTAGCTTCGTTTACAATTGTTGGGGCGTTCCGCCCGGATCCTTATCGATAGGAGATGAGATGACGAGACGCTGGTTCGAGTGGTGGTTCGCGCTTACGCTGGCGGCGTGGTTGCTTCCGGCCCAGGCGCGCGCCGCCGTATTCGACGTAAAGGGGTATGGGGCGAAGGGCGATGGCGCGACACTCGATACGGCCGCGATCAACCAGGCGATAGGAGCCGCGGCGGCGTCGGGCGGCGGGACGGTGCACTTCCCGGCGGGAACTTACTTGACCGGCTCGATTCACTTGCGGAGTAATCTTACTCTGCAATTCGAGCCCGGCACCACGCTCGAAGCATCGGCCGAAGCGGCAGCATACGATGCGGCCGAGCCAAACCAATGGGACAAGTTTCAGGACTTCGGCCACAGCCATTTTCACAACAGTCTCATCTGGGGCGAGGGGCTGGAGAATGTGTCGATCGAGGGTGCCGGCCTGATCGACGGCAAGGCACTGGTACGCGAGCGCGGCAAGACGGGCGACAAAGCCATCGCGCTCAAACTCTGCCGGAAGGTAACGCTGCGCGATTTCTCGATTCTTTCCGGAGGGCACTTCGGCATCCTGGCTACCGGCGTGGACAACCTGACGATCGACAACGTGAGGATTGACACGAACCGGGACGGAATCGATGTGGACTCCTGCCGTAACGTGCGGATTTCCAACCTGAGCGTCAACTCACCAAACGACGACGCCATCGTGATTAAGGGGACGCACGCACTCGGCTTGGCGCGAGCGACGGAGAACGTGACAATCGTAAACTGCCTGGTGAGCGGTTACGACATCGGCACGCTGCTCGATGGCACCTATCGACGGACCATGAAGCAGGCTCCCGACCGCGACGGCCCGACGGGGCGGGTCAAAATCGGTACCGAATCGGAAGGCGATTTCCGGAACATCACCATCGCCAACGTAGTTTTCGACCGCTCCCGCGGCCTCGCTCTGGAATCAGTGGACGGGGCGCACCTGGAGGACATTGCGGTTTCGAACATCACCATGCGGGAGGTTTCGAGCGCGCCGATTTTCCTCCGGCTTGGCAGCCGGATGCGGGCTCCGGAAGGAACTCCGATTGGATCGCTGCGGCGCGTGAACATCAGCAACGTGGTGGTGTACGACGCGGATCCGCGGTACGGTTCGATCATCAGCGGCATTCCCGGCCACGACGTGGAAGACGTGAAGCTGAGCAATATCCGGATTCTCTATCGCGGCGGCATGACGCTGGATGAAGTGGAGAGGCAGCCGGCGGACCTGGTGAACACATTTTTCTTTAGGGGTTCCGGTGGCGTGCCGCCGCGCGAACCGTATGCCACGCCGGAGCGGGAGAAAGAATATCCCGAGCCCTCGATGTTCGGGCTGCTGCCCGCATATAGCTTCTATATACGCCACGCCACCGGAATCGAATTCAACAATGTGGATGTCGGTTACATGAAGGAAGACCGGCGGCCGGCATTTGTGCTGGATACAGTGAATGGAATCGACCTGCAACACGTCAAAATGCAGAAGGCGCCCGGCGTGCCGGCGATTGTGTTGCGCAATGTCGAGGACTTCTCGGTTTACCGTTCGACCCCGGTACCCGACGCGCATGTCGACAAGGCGGACCGCAAAGAGATGTAACGGTGCTGCGGGCCGGGCATGCCCCGCCCCTACGGTCGGGAGACGGGGACACTACGGGCTTGAGGAGCGAATGAAACGGTGAGGAGAGTGACCGCGTTCAAACTGCGTGCCAGCGGCGGGGTCTGGTTTTGGGCGCGAATGTTCTCGCAAGGCGCTGCCGCGCGGGGGCCGACGACGGCATGACGATGACGGGAGCGCTTGCTCTCTGCTCGCGAGGAACGTCGTCCGATACCGGCCGCCGGAGCAGGCGGGTGGTCAACGTGCGTTCGATGTGCGCCACCTCGGCACGCTCGGATCGCGTAGCAAAAGTCGAAGCGGTTCCGCGCGCTCCGGCTCGGCCTGTACGGCCGACGCGGTGAATGAAATCCTCAGGGACTTGCGGAAGATCGTAATTCACCACGTGTGAAATCCCTTCCACGTGAATGCCGCGGGCGGCGACGTCGGTTGCGACCAGGACACGGTACTGTCCGTCCTGGAAACCGCGCAGTGCCTGGTTGCGTTGGTTCTGGCTGCGGTCGCCATGGATGGCGGCGGCCTTCACGCCTTCGTGCGAGAGCCTCTTCGATAGACGGTCGGCGCCGCGCTTGGTGCGGGCAAAGACGAGAAAGGAGCCCGGCTCCTGGCGCAGCATGGTTTGCAGCAGGCCCAGCTTGCGGTCCTGCTCCACTTCGTAGAGATGGAGGTCCACCTGCTCGACCGGCTTGATGGTGGAACCGACTTCGATGCGGAGCGCGTCTCGGACCTGCGTCGAGACCAGGTGCTTGACAGAGCTCTCGATGGTGGCCGAGAACAGCAGTGTCTGGCGATCGGCAGGCAGAGCGGCCATGATTCGTTTGACGGTGGGGAGGAAGCCCATATCGAGCATGCGGTCGGCTTCGTCCAGGACAAGGAGGCGGACCTTGGAGAGATCGACGAGCTGCCGGCTGAGGAAATCGTAGAGCCTGCCGGGAGTGGCAAGCAGCACTTGCGCGCCGTGTCGAATGGACTGCAACTGGGGGCGCTCGCCGACGCCGCCGACCACCACGGTGGCCTTTATTCCGCTGCCGGCGGCCATTTGCGCGAAGGTTTCGTGAATCTGCATGGCGAGCTCGCGGGTAGGAGTCAGGACGACGCTGCGGATGCCGCCTGGTCGCGGCTGCTTTTCAAGGAGGTGGATCAAAGGCAGGACAAACGCTAATGTCTTGCCGGTGCCCGTTTGGGCGGTGGCTACCAGGTCGGTACCGGCCAATGCCGGTTCGATGGCCTGGGCTTGCACGGGGGTTGGCTCGGCAAAGCCGTGCTTTGCGAGATTGCTCTGCAAGAGAGCAGAGAGAGGGAGTTCAGAGAAAGTTTTCATGAATCGTTTAGAGGAGGAAAACCGGCGAGCCGACTCGCCGATCAGGGGAGAAGGGGTTGCGGATCAACTTCCAGAGATTTCATTGTACCATGACCGGACCGCGGCCGGCTGAGCACCTTGAACGCAAAAGCCCCGCCGCCCTTGGCTGAGGGCGCGGGCGGGGCTTCGGGAATTCGCCTGTGCCGGCTACTTCTTGGCGGGATTGGCGGTGGAGGCGCTGGCCAGCTTGGATTTGCCGGAGGCCTTGGAAGAACTCGTAACCTTGTTGGACTTCTTGGTGCTCTTGGCATGCTTCACGCTCTTCGCGTGTTTCGGCTTGGCTGTGCTCTTGGTGGTTTTGGTGGTTTGCCCGGTGCTAGCGGCGGCCGCCGGCATTGGCGCAGCGAACGACATGGTGGCAAAAGCGAGGGCGATGGCGAACAGTGTCTTTTTCATTTTCTCTTCTCCTCTGCGGGCCTCATCGCCCGCGTACAGTTCCATGTTGTGGCAACGGCGGAAAAAGCACGATAGCCGCGGCGGGCTATTCCAGGCCCCGAATTCGGGGTGGTAACGGTTAAGATTTGTTAGTGTGGATTGGGCGCGCCGCATAGCCCGAACGGGCGATTCAAGCCGGGCGCGCGAGTTGGGATACTGAGAGCGCGATGCAACCGAAGCCGATCACCCACGGGAACATCTTCCGCGTGCTGACGGCCGGATTCGGGCTGGTGGTGATCCTGCTGCTGGCCGCGGCGCTGGTGGCGGTCCGCAACATACACGCGATCCGGCAGAGCGCGGTCAGCCTGATTGGCGAGCAGGAAGTCGCACGGCGGCTGATCGGCGAGCTGCACGGCCAGCAGACCAACTTGAGCGAAGTATTCTCGGTGCTGGCGCGCGATCCCGATTCGGTGGACTCGGACGCCATCCTCAAGCAGCTCGATTCGGCCGACGCCGATACCGCCCGCATCGCAGCGGAAGGCGCCCGCACGGCGGACCGCGATCTTTGGGCGCGCCTTGAGCAGGCATCGCGAGCGTTTTCGGCCGAAGCGCGCCACATTCTGGCGGAGGACGAGGTGGAAACGTTCGCGCCGGTGGAACTGTTCCGCGAACACGAAGACTTCATGAGCGTGGTGGCGCGCCTGGTGGAGCGGGAATACCGCCAGGCCGGCGCGGCGCAGGCGAAACTGAACCAACTGACGTCGGAGCTGCTCGGTACCACGGTGATCTTCGCCGGCGCAAGCGTGCTGCTGGCGCTGCTTTTCGCCATCATCACGGTGCGCATGGTGTCGCGGCTGGTGCGCGGAATGGAATGGCAGACGGCCGAGCTGGGCCGCGTTTCCTGGCACATGCTGGAGGACCAGGAGGCCACCGCGCGGCGCTTTTCCCACGAGCTGCACGACGAGCTGGGGCAGTCGCTCACCGCCATCAAAACCAACCTTGCCGCGCAGGCCACGGGCGGGCCGGCGAACGCGGAGCGCACCAGCGACTGCTTGCGCCTGGTGGACGAGGCTATCGGCAACGTGCGCCAGATGTCGCAGCTTCTGCGGCCCACCATTCTCGACGATTTCGGACTGGCCGCCGGCCTGCGCTGGCAGGTGGAGGGATTCGCGGCGCGCACCGGCATCGACGCGCGTTTTGAATCGAACTACGACGGCCGGTTGCCCGGTGAAACCGAGACCCACCTGTTTCGCATCGCGCAGGAGGCCCTGACCAACGTGGCGCGGCACTCCGGGGCGCAGCGGGTAACGGTGAAGCTCACGGCGGAAGGGCAGCAACTCCGCCTGAGCGTGGAAGACGACGGCCGCGGACTTACCGGCGCGCCGGCCGAGGGCCGCGGCATGGGCATGATCGGGATGCGCGCCCGGGCCCGCATCGCGGGCGGCGAGTTGACGGAGCGTTCGCGGCCCGGCCAGGGTGTTCTAATTGAGGTTCGGCTCCCCATCCCCGATGAAACGCATTCGCATACTGCTGGCTGACGACCATGCGGTGGTAAGGCGCGGGTTCCAGATGATCCTCGCCGAGCAATCCGATATGGAGATCGTCGGCGAGGCGGGCAACGGCCGCGAGGCGCTGGAACTGGCCGCGGAGCTAACGCCCGACGTGGTGGTGATGGACGTTGCCATGCCGGAGCTGAACGGCATTGAGGCCACGCGGCGGATGGCGGAGAACGCGCCGCACGCGCGCGTCCTGGCGCTCAGCATGCACAAGGATTCGGTATACGTGCGCGAGATTCTGCGCGCCGGGGCGCGCGGCTACCTGTTGAAGGATTCGGTGGCGGCGGACCTGGTTAGCGCGGTGCGCGCCGTGGCCTCCGGCGAAGGCTACCTCAGCCCGGCGGTTTCCGACGCCGTGCTGGACGATTATCGCCGCCACGTTACCAATCCGATTGACCTGTTGACCAGCCGGGAGCGCGAGGTTCTGCAAATGCTGGCCGAAGGCAAGACGAACAAGGAAATAGCCGGCATTTTGAACCTGAGCGTCTATACCGTGGATGCGCACCGCGGCCGCATCATGGAGAAACTCAACCTGCACAGCATCACCGAGCTGGTGCGTTTCGCCGTGCGCAACGGGCTGATCGATTGAGCGCCTCGTTCGCGGCCTCGCTTCGATCGCAACCCGGCAACCGCTCCCTTACCCAGCCCGGCTTAAGCTCGTATCCGCCGCTTCCCGACTACCGGCTGCAGCGGAACGTATCGCGAATCGCGTCGAGCTGTTTCCACATGTCTCCGTTGCGGGGTTCGAGCGACATGCCGGCGAAAAAGGCCGTGTTGCTGGACGTTCTGCAACCAGAGATCAGGACCTCGGAGTTCAACGTGATGACTTTGCCGTGGGTATCCCAGATGGTTGCGGTTCCCTTGAACGCCCGGGCCGGTGCGCCTCCAAGGGTCCACGGGTTGGATAAGTCTTCCTCGTATGTTGCCGATACCTTGGAAAGATCGGGCGTGAATCCATAAGTTCGGCCTCGCTCCTCGGCCAATCCGCGAAAATACGTCACTATGTCGGACTGTAGCTGCTGCGCGCTCAGCATATGGCTGCCTTCGAGCCACAAGAAGAACAGGTACGAGTGATACTCGGGGGCGTCGGTTTGGGCGAAGTCCGGTGCATAGAACAGGTCTTCGAAGCCGTGATAGGGGAGCTTCGGCGACCATGGCAAGGGAAACTGATAGCGCGGGTCGGTCCCCCAACTCCCGGGAACCGTGTACACGAATGGGTCCGACGCCGGATTCGAATGCGGTGGATAAGGCGCTCGGACCAAAGCGTACTCCGATTGACTGCCATCGGGCTTCACAACCGTCAGACGAAGCGTGCCGCCAATCGGCCCGTGAATGTCCTTGTTGATAATTTCGTGAATCTCGCGGCCCGGCACCGGCGCGCCGTTTACTGCGACAACGAAGTCGCCGCTGTGGATGCCAGCTTTGGCGGCCGGCGATTCTTCCACGACCTGCAGGACGACGAGAGGGCCGCGATGGGTCGGTCGTTGGTTCTCGTCGAAGAGCTGGGCGAAGTAGATTCCGACGGTGCCGCGGTTGTCCGTCGAGGCCCGCGCCGGCGCCGGGAAGGCCGGCAGAACGAGAGAGACGACGAGCGCAGCAAAGAAACAGCGGATAGGTCGGGATGTACGCATGTGGATGCTCATAGCTCTTATCCTGTGACTCGGGACTTCAATTCTCGCCATCAGCATACATCCAGTCGCCGGCCTGCGACCCGCCTTGCGCCGGTGTTGTGCAGAATTGAGGTTTGAAAATTCGAGGCCGGCTTGCGGTTTTTACCGGTACGATTACGCCTGCTCGACGTCGATACCGGCGCCGGTGAGGGCGGCTTCGACCTCGGCGGGGCGCAGGCGCGTGGCATCGTATTCCACCGTGATGCTGTCCATGGCGGGCGACAGGCGTACGCGTTGAATCCCGTAGAGGGAGTGCGCGTCGGCAATGGTCTGGAGCAGGGAATCGCTGAGCGGCTGGCGGAGGCGGAAGCGGATCTGCACCTTGGTCATACTCATCTACAGAATAGCAGCGTGATGATTGATCGGCCCCGCGCCGCGGCCCAATCCGGGGTTGGTGCGGATGGCCTCGGCAATCCAGCGCTTAGCACGCGCGACGGCCTCGGGGAGCGCCAGGCCCAGCGCCAGGCAGGCGGTGATGGCGGCGGAATACGCGCAGCCGGTGCCATGGGTGTGCGGCGTCGAGATGCGCGGGGCGGGGAACTCGCGCCATGCGGCGCCGTCGAAGAGCAGATCGACCGGATCGCCCGCCAGGTGTCCTCCCTTGAGGAGCACAGCGCGCGCGCCCATTTCGTGGAGGCGCAGCGCGGCGCGGCGGGCGTCTTCCAAGCCGCGGATGGCGATGCCGGTGAGGGCCTCAGCCTCGGGAACGTTGGGAGTGACGAGGGACGCCGAAGGGAGCAACTCCTCCGCCAGGCAACGAAGGGCTTCGGGCGGGAGCAGCGGTGGGCCATGCGTGCTGGCGAAGACCGGATCCACCACCAGCGGGAACTCGAAGCGCCGCGCGGCGACGGCCAAGGCGCGCACGATGGCGGTTGAGCCGAGAGCCCCGGTCTTGGCGGCGGCGGGCGGGATGCCCTCGAGCACAGCCTCAAGCTGCTGGCACACCAGGTCGGCCGCCAGCACCTCTACGCGCGAGAAGCGCACGCCGTTCTGCACCGTGATCAGCGTGGCCACGGCTTCGCCATAGACGCCGAACTGGTGAAAGGTTTTGAGATCGGCTTGCAGGCCGGCGCCGCCTGTAGGATCGGAGCCGGCGATGGTGAGGGCCACGGGCGTCATGCTTTAACAAGAATAGCTCGCTCGCGTTCTTCGGCAGGTCTGTGCGTCCTGGTTGCTTCCCGCGAATCGCGATCGGAAGCTCCACGGTCCGACCTTCGCCGCCATCCTCTGACACACCAGTTCCGTTTTACTACGAGGCGAAGCGCTGCCTCGTTCCAACTTGAAACACGTTCCATTCCGGAACGGGCGTTCCGACTCCTAGTTACAGATAAAAAGGTACTTAATGCCTAAACTCTCTTGGCACTAGGGGTGCACTCCTAGCTGTGTCGGCCGGTTCGGGCCGGATCTAAAGAATCCGAAAAAAAGGACGGAACGCGATGAAGGTGCCAAGTGTGTCTGTACGCAAAGGCGGCAAGATTTCCCAGGAGATTCGCGATCGAATCGTGCTCGATCATCTTCCTCTGGTGAAGTCAATCGCCATCCGGGTGCATGAAAGCCTGCCGGTTCATGTTGACCTGGACGACCTGATTCACGCCGGCGTCCTGGGCCTTTTCGACGCCGTGACCAAGTTCGACCACCGCAAGAAAGTGGAGTTCCACAGCTACGCGAAACACCGCATCAAGGGCGCCATCCTGGACAGCTTGCGGCAGCTCGATTGGGCGTCTCGCGATATGCGAAAGCGGCAGAAACAGATCGATGCGGTGACGCGCGACCTCGCCGCCAAGCTAGGGCGCAATCCAAATGAGAGCGAACTTGCCTCAGAACTGGGCGTGAACACGGACCGCCTCCGCCGCATCCAGATGGAACTGCGGCATCTGGGACAGATTTCGATTACGCCTCGGGACGATCTCGACCGCGAGCGGCCGCAAGAGTTCGCGGCAACGGCCGAGCTGCAGCCCGACCGCATGTGCGAGCGTCGCGAGCTGGAAAGCACGCTTGCCCGGGCCATCGGAACGCTTCCGGCGCGCTACCAGAAGGTTGTGTTTATGTATTACACCAACGAGATGACGATGAAGGAGATCGGCAGCTTGCTGGGCGTCAACGAAAGCCGCATCTCGCAAATTCACAAGACCGCCCTCCGCAAGATGGCGCTGGCGCTGGAATCGCAGGGCATACGCTCGGCGGAAGCCTTTCAGCCAATGTGACGAATCTTCCGGCGGTGCGGGCTCGACTCCTAAATGGCCCGAACAAGCGGCAGACCTAACCCCGCCTTTTTTGGCGAGAGGTTCTTCCGCGGCGAGGCACTTTATTGTCAGCGATGATGCAGAAGACCGACCGGCCAGCCGCGAGCCTGGACGACCGCATCGCCGAAGCGCGCGGCCAGTTGCAGCGGACTCCGGAATGGCATCCCGAATTCGAACGCCGGCTGATGAAACTGATCCGCCTGGTGGACGAGCGGGACGCGCGCCTGGCAGCACCGCGTGCCCCTGCGGCGTTCACCGGTTGGCGCTGCACCAGCCGGCGGGTTTGAGTCGGCGTGCGTCGAGTGCTTTCGGCAGCCCGGCGGGCGGCTGCACGGCGTAGGATCAAATGCGCACGGTGGGCGAGAGTGCCGGTGCATCCCTGCGGGAGCAATCGTTCCAAGCGGTTTCACGGCAACTTGGCGCCGAGGTAACCGGACCTGCCTGACAGCCCTCTAACTAGATGGGAGGGAAGTAACATGAGGGCAGGGTTACCTACGAAGATTCTGATGGCCGGAGTCCTGCTGGCCGGCGTGGCGCTGGCGGCAAACAAGGACCGCTTCCCGAAACTCGAAACCGATGCTGCGATCGCCAATCGGGTACATCATGTAGTATTGTCGTACCCCTATTACTATATATGGGACCAGGTCGGCATTTACGTGCGCGACGGCCATGTCGAACTGACCGGAGCGGTGACGGAGCCTTTCAAGAAAGCCGATTTGGGGCGGTTGGTCGCACGCGCTCCCGGCGTCACCGGCGTGACCAACGAGATCAAGGTGCTGCCGCCTTCGCCGATGGATGAGCATCTGCGGCGGCAAGTGGCGCGAGCGATTTTCGCTTATCCGCCACTGACGCGATATGCCGCTGGCCCGCTGCCTTCAATCCACATCGTGGTGGATAACGGGCACGTGACCTTGAGCGGCACGGTCGCCACCGAGAACGACAAGCAACTGGCCGGCATCCGCGCCAACGGCGCCGGACTGAATTTCGGCCAGGTGGTGAATAATCTCGAAGTCGAGCATCCTTCGGCCAAGAGAAGCTAAGCGCCGGTTCTGTGGAAATGAGGGTCGGGCGTGCCCCGGCCTCTAGCGGACAGAGTCCAGCAATGAAGCGGTGAGCGGTAGCGGAGGTTATTGACCGCCCGCTCGACGGTCATACTGGCCGCTATCGCCATCGTTGCGGGCCTCGTGCTGCGCCGTTTTGACATAAGCGAGCAGCGCCTGGTACTGGCGCTGCGCCGCCTTGCGATATGCGGGAAGACGCATTCCCGCGGCTTGGGCGCGCCGCTCGAAGGCTGCCTCGGCTTGTTCGATGGCCGATAGCAGGCGCGGAGTGGCCGCCTCTCGCACTGCCGGGCCGCAACCGAAGCCGAAGGCAACGATGGCGGGAACGGCGAGCGCGTAGTTGTCGGGCAACCCCATCTGCTCGAACGGGAAGCCGGAAGCCCAATCGGTGTGGTAACCCACCATCATGTTGTCAGGGTTGACGGAAACCTGCAGGTGGGTGACGCAGTTCGTCTCCGGTATTCGATAGCGGCCGCGGAGCAGTTCCGTCAACATGCCGGCGGAGCGTACCTGAGCCGGGCTGAGGTGGGCTTCGCTATGCCCTTCGCCGGTGCGGGCCTCGAACGAGACTCCCAGGAAGCTCTCGTTCAGGTTGAGGTACCGCCAGTGGTCGTCGGCCCATACCGAGTACCCGGCGTGATTGGCTGCGTCCTGCTCGGCCACCACACGAAACACGCGGCCGAATCGGTCAATCAAATAATGATAAGCGCGCCTGCGCCCGACATATTCCAGCAGCGATTCGCCAATCCGCTTCAAAGCGCCGTTACGGCTGGCCTCGAAGGGAATTTGGAGGCTTTCGGTGGTATGGAAAACAATGCCCGCGGGCACCGACCGGCGCACCGCAGGGCCCTGGGAGGGGCCATTCACCGGGAATGCGAGGTATGAGCGGGGATGGTTGGTCACGGCAAACCGGATGTCGATGTGGAGGCCGTTGCTGAACACTTCCTCGCTGGCGTTTTTCTCCACCATCCACACTTCGGGCAAGGACGGTGTGGGAACGGGTAGCGGAAGTTCAACCGGCGGCTTCCACGGTTCCGGCGCCCGCACGCGCGCCGCGGCACGCACCACCAGAAACGCCACAATCAGCGTGAGCGGGACAATTGCCAGCAGCAGGAAATGGAAGAACGCTCTCCAAGGGCCGGGCCGCCCGCCCTCCGGCGCTGGCGGAGCGACGGCTTTGAGGAAACGGAGGCGGATTACCGGATCGCCGATGCAGCGGGCGACCAATTCGACGGACGGCCTTTCCACACTCCTACCCATTCGTGTAAGAAGTATCGGCAGAATCGACGAAATCTCTTAGGAATTGCACAATTTCGTCGTACACCCCCACTAAACTGCCGGCTCTTTGCTTGTTTTTTCCTGTATGACAAAGTCCGTGAGAGGAATCCGGCCTCGGACGTACTACCCAACCAAACAGGGATTAGCGCCAAGGCCCAAGACGTTGGGAGGGGCCGGCGCGAACCGGAGTCGCTCATGCTGAGACGTTGGTTGGATTTCTCGAAGCGGTCGCCGCACATCTGGGGCATTGCCAAGGCCATGGAGATGCTGAACAGCCCCCACCTGGCCGGGATGTCGGCAGAGGCCAAGCGCTGTGCGCTGCTGATGGCGCTGGAGGCTGCCGGCACGGAAGTGGAGGCTCTCCTCCAGGACGCCTTGATGCAGCAACGCTTGCTGGATCAGCAGGAGGAGCAAGGGCAGACCAAGCTGCGGCGCTTGGAAGCGGCCAAACTGGAGGAGAACCGCGGGGTACAGGAGGAGTTGGAGCGCGTGACCGCCCGGTACATGGCGCGGCTCCAGGCCAACCTGGATCTGATCGCCCATCACCAGGACGAGTTCCGCACCTGGCAGAAGCAAAAGCAGCAGGAATCGCAGCGGATGGCAGATGCAGCGGCGTTTTGTGTCCCGCACGGACACGTGTCCCGGAGCGCTACTTTATCGGTGGTGTTGGAGCCCGTCCGGGCGGCGCGGGGATAGGCGGCAGCCGTTTGCCGCCGGCCGAAGAAACGAGGCGAGTAAGTTGACAGCACAGGAGACTCTCATGAAGACCACGCAATCGGATTACACGCAGCCGCTTGGGCTGGATGTGGGGACGAGCCGCATCGTGGTGGCGCGGGACGCGGGCAAGCGGTACGAATATGAGGCGCAGCTCAACGCCTTTTTGACGCTGCCGTATTCCAAGCTGGCGGAGAATCTCCTCCAGCGCGAAAACATCCTGCACGAGGTGCGGGGAGCGGAAATCGTGGTCACGGGCAACGATGCAGAAAAATTCGCCGAGGTTTTTCACGTCGAGACGCGGCGGCCCATGCGAAAGGGCGTGATCAACCCGGACGAGCCGCACTCGCTGGCCGTGCTTCGCCACATCATTTCCAAGCTGGTGGGCCCGGCGGCGGTGGAGGGGCAAAAGATTTTCTTCAGCGTGCCCGCCGGTATCGAAGGCGAAGAATTCGGCATCGCTTACCACGAGGCTTCGATCCATGAAGTTCTCAAGGAGCTGGGATACGCGCCCACGCCCATCGTGGAGGGTCTGGCGGTGGTCTTCGGCGAATTGAGCGAATGCAATTACAGCGGCATCGGCATTTCCTGCGGCAGCGGCCTGTGCAACGTGTGCCTGGCCGTTCTGTCCGTCCCGGTGATCAGCTTCAGCGTCGCCAAGGCGGGCGATTTCATCGACACGCAGGCGGCGCTGGTGACGGGCGAAATGGCCACGCGGCTGCGCGTGCAAAAAGAACAATCGTTCCAGCTCAACGGTCTCAACGGGGAGCGAGTGCAGAACGCGCTGACCGTGTATTACCGCGAGGTGATCCGCAACCTGATCGAAACCCTGCGCCAGCACATCGCCTCCGCGCGGCGGTTGCCCAAGTTGGAGCAATCCGTCCCGCTGGTGCTCTCCGGCGGCACGGCCATGCCGCATGGTTTCCTGGAATCCTTCGTTGCCGCGCTGCGCGCCAATGAGTTCCCAGTTCGCCTTTCGGAGGTGCGGCTATCGGCCGACCCGCTGAATTCGACTGCCCGTGGCGCCCTGATGGCTGCGCTTTGCTAAGGGCCCGTCAGTAGTAACTGTCGCCAGCCGCTCCCGCACGGGGCACTCTCTCGGCTCGGCCCCGGTGGGCACTCAGAGTGGCGACCGTTCGCGGCCAGGCCTGACCTCCTGCGGCTTATGCAGACATATAAGTATTTATTGTTCAAGTAGATAAAGTTAAATAATTCATTTTTTACTTACGGTATGGCACGTTTGGCACCGGCTGAGTGCTTTGTCCGAAAGCCGGCCCAGCCAAGCTCCCACACCGACCCCGCGCCCCAAAACACTTTCTCGCCACCCTGTTTTAGAAATCCTCTCGACAAGCGACCGTTCCGGCCGGCCCAGGCAGCGCTTCTTTTTGGTGCTGGTTTCGCCGCTCGGCTGCTAATTCTGCTATGAATAAGGACTGAACTCACGCGGTGGCGGCATCCATGGCCGGCGATGTGCCAGGGTGGCGGGACCGAATCGGGTTTGTAACGGCACGGTCATTGTTAGCACTATCCTGTTAGAGGGTAAACTAATGGACCACGGCGCAGCGGTCAAACTGGGCGCTCCCGAGCGCTATGTGACCGGGGATTTATCCCAGGCCGAGCGGGACGAATTCGAAGAGCATTTTGCGGATTGCAGGGCCTGCATGAATGATGTGTGGACTGCATCAGCCTTCGCCGCCAATGCGAAAGCCGTTTTCGAGGATAGGCTGACGCGGAAGCCGGAACCGCAGCGGGCCGGCTGGTTGGCGTGGCTGCGGCTACAGACCGCGGTGCCCGCTTTTGCCGCGGTGGTATTCGCCGCGGTGGCCGGCTACCAGGCCAGGGTCACGATTCCAGCCATGCGGGCGCCGCAGCAGATCGCCGCTGCCGTGCCGTTGGACGATGCCCAGCGCTCAGCGCCGCGCACGCTGGAAGAAGGCAGGCCGCTGAACTTCGAAATAGCCGTGGCACGCCAGCCCGGAACGACGCGCCTATGGGTGGAACTGGTGGACGCCTCGGGCAAGATGCTAAGCTCGGGTCCGCTCCTGGCGCCGGCTCCCGGCGAGCCGCTGGCAGTTCTTTTCCCGGGCAAGCCGGGCCCGGGCCATTACTCCGTGGTCGTGCGCGCCGGCGAGTCCGGCCCGCAACTGGCGCGCGGAGAATTCGACATTCAGCCGAGGACACACTAATAGATGAGCAAGTCTTACACATTCTCCGGACACGCGTTTGGCGTCGCGGCGCAGTTTCACAGTCTCGACGATGCGCGCAACCTCGACCACGTTGTTCCCACTTTGGGCGCGAGTGTGCTGGCGCCCACGGGCGGCCACTCGCGGTCTCGCGTGATCCACTATGCCTACAGCGTCGATCAGCCTCGCAAGCGGACCCTGCTTTCGGTTCGCAAGATCAAGACCGCGGTGTCCGGCCGGGACCTCGGCAACCGCTTTGAGACCGAAATCGAGGCCGACATCGAGGCTGTCCGCTTGGTAGAGAAACTGCATATCGGCGCCGTGCGACTGCACGTCCTTTCCACCCTCGACGCCGGGTCGGAGGACGCCACGCCTGTGGTCACCACCAAGGGCAGCCACATCCACGACCTTCAACTCGGCACGGTCACGGCGGAGGTTGTTCTGGACGAAGAGCCGCTGCTTTCCTGTGGAAACGCGAAGCAACTCGCCGATTTCTACGGCAAGCAGACGGAAGACTACCGGAAGAAGTATGGCTGGCGCTTTGCGCTGGATACGGCGCCCGAGATGCCAGGCAAACGCTGCCTCCAGCACAAGTTCTCGCTGGTGCGTGAGATCCTTCTCACCGGACCGGAACGTGACAAGCAGCCGATTTCCGTGGACGGTTACACCATCTACTGGAAGGGTTTCGGTAAAATCATTCTCGGTGAGGTCCAGGTCAAATGCAACGACCGCCGCGTCACCATGGTGCGTTTGGCCATGGGTTCGGACGCCGGCGGCTCCGGCACGGCCGGCGGCGGCCAGTCGAACGGCAGCAACGGCTAGGCTCCTTACGGCTGCCGCGTGCAGCCTTTTGCTTCCCGTCCTTTCCTGTTCTCGTAGCCAATCGGCCGAGCAAGCGTACGCGCACGCGTGGGCTGAATTCGTTGCAGGCGATCTGCAGGCGGCCGGCCGCGAAGCTTCATCCTACGCCGCGCGCGCGCAAAAGGAGCCCGATTCCTATTGGATTCTGAGTCTCAAGCTGCTCGATGCCGAGGTGTTGTACGCGCAATCGAATTGGAAGGCGGCACATGATCTCCTCGCGGCTCCCATTCCGGCCAAGCCCGGGCTGGGGCAGCTTGAAGTGCGGCGTCTGATCGATCTGGTTGCGGCCGATCTTCAGATCAGCGGCGAGACCGCGAAAATCCCAGAGTTATTGGCGCAGGCTCGCGCCGCGGTACGCGACCCCGAATTGTGCGTCCGCTTGAGCCTCACCGAGGCCCTGGCAGCGTTTAAAGCTCACCCGGAAGTGGCCCGCCTGTCGGATATCGCTGCCGCGGATCGGGCGGCGAAGGAGCGGCTACCCTACTGGCATGCGGTGGCCCTCAATAACCTGTGCTATGCGCTGAAGAAGTTGGGACGGTACGACGAGTCGGTCGATGCCGGACAGAGATCCCTGGCCGCCGCGGATAAGCTCGGCGCGCGCCGCATGGCCGCGATGGCGCACCTCAATCTGGGTTCGGTGTACGCTATTCTGGGCGACTTTGACAGCGCCTTCGAGCACCAACGCCAAGCCGTTGCCACTTTCGATGCCATAGGCGCGCGTGAGAGTTTGATGATCGCCCTCGGCGAGTTGGGACTGGCATACGATGGCAACGGCGATTTCCCAAATGCGATCGCTAACTACCGGAGGGCATACGATCTCGCGTTGGCGCGTGATAGCAAGAGCGCGGAGGCTCGTTTCGCCGGGAACATGGCCCTGACTTTGATCAAGGCTCAGCAGTGGGACCAGGCAGCGGCATGGAACCAGCGTGCCTCGGAGCTGGCGAGCGCGGCTGGCGCACGCGACACCATCCCGTACCTGGAGCGGAATCGCGCCCGCATCGCCGAGGGTCGAGGAGATTTCCAAGCGGCCACGCGAATTGGCCAGGATCTGCTGCGTGCCACCGACACCCCGCCCGGCATCCGCTGGGCATCGTGGGATTTGCTGGGTGCTCTCGCTGAGTCCGCAAAACGTTTTTCGGAGGCCGACCGGTGTTATGAGCAGGCGCTGCGCGTCATCGAGGCCACGCGCAGCGACCTGTTCGATCCGAGTCACCGCATGACGCTGCTTTCAGAATTGATGCCCTTTTACCGCAGCTATGTCGACGTCTTGTGGCGGGAGAAAGACGATGCACGCGCTCTGCAAGTGGTGGAATCGAGCCGGGCGCGGGTGCTGGCGGAGTTTCTGGAACAAGAAGCCGCGGTCGCTCCGCTGCGCGGCCTGCCCGAGTTTGAGCGCGCGGCGCGCGCCGCGCACTCGAGCATCCTCTCATTCTGGCTGGCGCCCGAACGTTCCTTTGCCTGGCTGATCACCGGCAGCGGTGTGCGGCGGTTCCAACTGCCCGGCTCGGGCGTGATCGAGAAGCTGGTGACGAACTATCGCGACACGGTGGAGCACTCGGTGCGCGATCCGTTGGCAAACACCTCCGGCTCCGAACTCTGGCGCCTGCTGCTGGCGCCGGTTGCGCCCCACCTCCGCAAAGGTGAACGGCTGATCGTGATTCCCGATGGCGCTCTGCACCGGTTGAACCTGGAGACGCTGGTAGCGCCCGCGCCGCATCCGCACTACTGGATTGAGGACGTGGAGATGGCGGTGGCGCCTTCGATCGACATTCTGGCCTGGGCGCCGCCGGCGGGCGTACAGAAAGACGTTTCGCTGCTGCTGATCGGTGCACCCGACTACGCAGGCACCCTGTACCAGCCGCTCACCAACGCACAGCGCGAGATTCAAGACATTCAGGCGGATTTCCCGGGGCGGGCACAGCAGGTTTATCTGGGCCTGCAGGCTACCCCGGCGGTTTATAGTCACTCGGATCCGCAGCGCTTCTCACTCATCCATTTCGCCGCCCATGCGGAAGCCAATTCGCAGAAGCCGCTGGAATCGGCGGTGATTCTCTCGCATGGAAAGCTGTACGCGCGCGATGTGGTTGGGATTCCGATCCATGCCGACCTGGTCACCATCTCCGCTTGCAGCAGCGCCGGCACGCGGACGTATGCAGGCGAAGGCCTGGTGGGATTTGCCTGGGCGTTCATGCGGGCCGGGGCGCGCGCCGTGGCCGCCGGTTTGTGGGATGTGAGCGACAGCTCGACCGAACAGTTGATGAACGAATTCTACCGGCGGATGGCCGCGGGCGCCGATCCAGTTACGGCGATGCGCCAGGCCAAGCTGACGCTGCTCAGGTCCTCTAATTTCGCCCGGCCCTACTATTGGGCGCCATTCCAGATTTACGTGGCGTCACTGGGGCGTTGAAGGCCAGCCGGCGCTTGGCAGCGCCGCGCATCGCGGCTTCGTTTTTTGCGTTAATCGAGGAGCGCGGGTGCGCAGTTGAGATCTTGCTCGGCAACCCGGCGGATGGAGGTGGCCTCAACCTGCTGGCCTCTTCGGAGATAGTTGGCGATCACGTTGCGCGACGCGGCGCAGATGTCGATGTGCACGATCGGGCAATCCGGGTTGAGGCTGGGCGTGCCGGCCTGATGGGTCACGGCACAGCCTTGTGGATCGACTTGCTCGTACAACTCCACCAGCGTCGAAGCCACGTCCGGCTGGTTGGGATCCACGGCTAGCGCTTCCACTAGGGCCTCGGCTGCCTTGTGCGGCTCGCCAACTGCGCGATATGCCGACGCCAGCTCCTTGAGAAGATCGGGCGAGGATTCCAGGGCCCGGCCACGCTCGAGCGCCGCCAGGGCGTGTGGCATGTCCGAGAGGCGCAAGTGGGCGCGGCCCAGATTCAAGTACAACTTACTCGGCAGCGAAGTCAGTCCGGGCATGCCGCGCTGCGCGTTTTCCGCGCGGTATCGCTTGTCCCACGCAAGCTCGATCCTCTCGCAGCGCAAAAGCGCATGCAACGATTTGCGGTACCAATACACCGCGTCCGGCGTAACTGCAGCTTTGGCAGCCGCGCCGTTGGATGTAAGTTCGTCTCCTACGTGACGGTAAAAAATGCCCGCATCCTGGTATGCGTTCGAGGGGCTCTCGGAATCCGGCAGTCCGTCGAGGATCGCAAGCGCGCGGCTTGCGTAATGGATCGACCGGCTCACATCTTCCGGCGTGGCCAGGAGCGTTTCGGTAGCTGCGGCCAGGTTCGTTTTGTAACTGCCCGGAGCCGCTTCGGCGGCGCTGGGCCAAAACCGCTGCGGGTCGAGCCAGTCGCCGTTCCGGTCGTACGTGCGGGCGGCGAATCCAATCAGCACGGCAGTTAAGCCAGCGACTGCAAGATAGTGGAAGGCTGGCCGGCTTTCCGCTGAGCGCTTCCAGAGCCTGTCAAGAGCCCAGACCGCGGCAACGGCAAAACCCACGGACGGAAGATAGAGCAAGCGCTCGCCCATGATCGTGCCGATCAAGATCACGAGGTTTGAGACGGGTGCAAGGGCAGCGAAAAAGAAAGCGACGGCGAAGAAAAGGGGCCTCCGGCTCCGCCAGGAACGAAGCGCTATAACGATAGCGGCAAGACAACCCAGCAGGGCCGCAATAGCTTTCCAATCCTCCCAGTCGCCCAACCCCCAACCGAACAGCGGGATCTCGTTGTAGCTGTAGTCCCACGAAAGCCGCGCCGGCCATACCAGGAGTCCAAAATACTTGCCGACCACCTTGATGGCGGTCATCCTCGCGGTCCAGAAGCCAGCGCCCAACAGCGGGTTTGCATCGAATGGAGTGGCCAGGTGTGGGGCATTCGCCAGCGCCTGAGCGCGCAGGTACAGGTAGACGAGACAGGGGATAGCCGCGGCGGCATAGCTGGGAATGCGGGACCGCCAGGAAGCGGTGCGTCCGAACGTAAGATCGAAAATCGCGAAGACCCCGAACACGACGACGGCGTTCTCTTTGGAGAAAATACCTACCGCTGCGGCAAGCCCGATTGCCGCGAGCCATGCGGCCTTCCGCGCACCTGTGGCAGCGAGCGCCTTCCGATGGCACAGCAAGGCGGCAAGCACACCGAATGCCGCCAGCACGTCCGAACGTCCCACGATGTTGGTTACCGATTCGGTCAGCACGGGATGCAAACCCCATAGGGCGCTGAGCAGCAAGGCGGCCGGAATCCGTTTGAAAAGCGCCAGGCCCAGGGCGTATACCAACACGATGTTCACGGCGTGGAGAATGAAGTTGAAGCAGTGATATCCGTACGGGTCCGTGCCATTGGTTAACACCGCGTAGTTGAACAGGAACGACAGCGTAGTCAGGGGACGATATAGCCCGGTGTTGGACGTCTCCCAATACTGCTGCGTAAAGATGCGTTGAAGGTGGGCCGATGTCGCCGCATGGACGCGAGTGTCGTTGAGAATGATCTCGGAGTTATCCACCAAAAACGGCGTGTGGAACGAGTTCGCGTAGGCGAGGAGCGTAAAGCCGATGACCGCGCCCAGCAGCAACGCATGTTTCGCCACAGGCCGCGCGTTTAAGGGAGTTGCCCGGTTCTTATCGCCGGGAGTCCCGCCCTTACTTTTCTCCCGGACCATCTTGCGCGCTGGCGGCCGCTCGCGTTTCAGCTTCTGGATATTCCTTGCCATGGGCCGTGATCATCCTAAGGTGTCTGTGGAATATCGTAGACGTACAAGGAGTGGCCCGCAATCGCTCTGGCGGTGTTGGAAAATCCCATTATTGCTTCCTGCATAACTAATATCCTATACTGATCTCGGGAGGTGTACATGCGGCCATCTGGTTCTCCCGAGGAGTTGGAGCGGCGGCGATTGCGCGCCGTGGAGATGTTGCAGCAGGGCCTCGGCCCCAGCCAGATCGCGCGAACGCTGGGTGTGGATCGCCGGAGCGTGCGGCGCTGGCGGGCGACGATGGAAAAGCAGGGGCCGCGAGGAATCGCGGCGCACCCAGCCTCCGGACGACCTCTCTTGCTGGCTGATCCTCAGAAAAAGAAACTGGAGCGTGTCTTGAGGCGAGGGGCGCAGGCGGCGGGGTACGAGACGGACCTGTGGACGTGTCCGCGGATAGCGGAGGTCATCCAACGCCGGTTGGGCGTGCATTACCACGTGGACCACGTCTGCCGCTTGTTGCACCAACTGGGGTGGAGTCCGCAACGGCCCCAGCGAAAAGCCGTGGAGCGTGACGAGGAAGGCATCCGCCAATGGGTAAAGCAACAATGGACGAGCATTAAAAAAAAGCCCGCTGTCTGAAGGCCTGGCTGGTCTTCTTGGACGAAAGCGGAATGCTCATGGCGCCCCTGGTCCGGCGGAGCTGGGCGCCGCGCGGCCAAACCCCGATTCTTCGCCAACGCGGAGCGCACCACCGGAAAGTCTCCGTGATCGGCGCTTTGTGCGTAGCCCCTGCGCGGGATCAGCTGCGCTTCTATTTCCGGCTGCATCCAAACGCCGACATCCAATCCGGGGATGTGATCCGGTTCCTGCGGCATCTTGGCAAAGAGTTGCGCGCCCCTTGGTTGCTGCTGTGGGACCGCTTGAACGCGCACCGCGCCAAGCGCACCCAGCAATATGTGGCCGAACAGCCGGCTCTACGCGCGTTCTACTTCCCCGGCTATGCGCCTGAGCTGAATCCTGTCGAATATGCCTGGAGCAACTGGAAAGGCAGCCGCATGGCCAACCTGGCCAAACTCGAAGTTCAGGAACTCGCGGACGCTACCCGCCGCCACGGCCGCTCCCTCCAGCGTTGTCCAACGCTGCTGCGTTCCTTCGTGAACCACAGTCCTCTTTCTTTGCGCCTCAT
>JBAVYH010000079.1:0-15133 GCA_049698695.1 Bryobacteraceae bacterium
CGCCCAACAGCCGCTGCACAGCCTCAGGGCTGGTCGCATCCCCGCACAGCACCCGGTGCTCTCCCAGAAGCCACAGATCGCCGCTCTGGGAGGTAGCCACCTCCGGCAAAGGTGGCGGCGCCAGGGCCTCCTCGTCGCCGCCCGGCAGGGCCAGGAACTGGTCAATCTCCGGCACATCGAAGCCGGTCAGGTCCAAGTTGAAATCGAGTCCCCGGATCTCCTGGAGTTCCAGCGACAATAGATCCTCGTCCCAATCGGCCCAGGTGACCGACCGGTTTACCAGCAGACGGAAAGCCTTCACCTGTGCCGGCGTCCATTCGTCGCAAAGGATCACCGGCACTTCGGCGATGCCCAATTGGCGCGCCGCCTTCAGGCGCAGATGGCCGTCCACCACTTCGCCGTCGCTGCGCACCAGGCACGGAATCTTGAAGCCGAACTCGCGAATGGAAGCACACATTCGCTCCACGGCCTTGTCGTTCTTGCGGGGGTTCCGTGCGTAGGGGATGAGGCGGTCGATCCGCCAGGTTTCGATTTGAATCGGGGTTGCCGACTCGCTAATTGGCTTCGAATTTGACGTAGGTTGCATAGACTATCCTCTTTTCATTGATCGAGATTTCAGAAATGCAGACGAGCACTTTGCGATTGGCTGAAGCGACGGCCTCACGACCACGGGCTGAGTCGAACGTGAGGCTGCGGTGGCCGCGGTTGCGGCTTGGCACGCATGTGCGTGCGCCCGCTGATGACCAGGTACCGCGTGGCATCCATCAGGTGATCGTCGCGTTTCACGATCTTGCCCGAACCCTTGTCGTCGCGATGGTATTTCCGAAACTCCCGCAGCCAGTTCGACAAACTCTCCATGACCTTTAATCGCCCCGAGACCAGCAGGTTCCAGACTTCGGTAATGCCCGCTTCCACCGCATTCTCGGCCGGCGACAAGTGTAATCCGAGCTTGGAGTAAAGCTGCATCAGCGTGCGCCCGTCGATCTGGGAACTGCCCAGGCACGCTGGATCGATTACTCCCGGTATCCAATCGCCGCGGCCCCGAATTGCTTGCGCGTGCGAAGCTGGCTCTCCTTGCCCCTGATAGTGTTCGCTGTACAGGTACACGACACCGCTCGCGGGCTCCTTGGCTCCCCACACGGCCGCCGTGCGGTTCCAACCCACATCCATGCCGAAGGCGCGCGGCCAGTCTTCCGGGAGGGCCCGATACGGCACCGTGATGTCCGACTCGTCGATGGGGTAGATGGCGCCGGCGCCCAACGTCGGTTCTCCTTCCGTGCGCGCTTTGATCTGGTACGGCGGCGTGTTGGCCACCAGCTTGCGCTGTTCCTCCGCGTCCAGGTGGGGGACATCCTTCCAGCCAGCTTGCACTACGTATTTCGAGTTACATGATTCCTCGCTTTCAACCTCCAGAAACTGGGTGACCATCTCGCTCATTCCCAGCAAAGGCGTGAAGGTCGTCCAGGCCAGCCCCTTGGTGGTCAGCAGCCGATACAGCATCTCGGTATACACATCCAGGGGCGGCTCTTCATCGCACCAGATGAAGTCTTTAGCTTCGCCTTCGAAGGAACGCCGGCCCTGTTCGTAGGTCTTGAAGCCGAGCTTGGAGTCTTTCCCGGAGACGTGCCGCACCAGGACGGTCTCCACCGAGCCGGAAATGCCGCGACCTGCCACCGTACGCAGGACCGCGTCTGCGGGAATCATTCCCAGGCAGCCGGATCTTCCCAACAGCACGCTTTCCACCACGTCACGCGTGGTCTGGCTGGTGGTGCCGCAGGCCCAGCCATCGGTGGCCTTCTCGAAGCGCCGGCCTTCCCACCAGCTCGGATACTGGCCAGTCAAGTGGCAAGCCGTCTCGAACGCACCGGCCACGGTCTTGCCGACCCGGTTGGCCGCCATGAATAGCCGTTGCTTGTACTGCGCTCCGGCGCGGAAGAACTCAGTGTGCTTGGCATAGAGCTCGCGTCGCAATGGTCCCGCATCGGGAAACATCGTCAACAAGGGCGACCGGCGGCGCTGGAGTTCGGCCTCGAAAGCCGGCCGCTGGAATAACTGCTGGATTCTTACCAGATCGGCACTACGTGGGTTCATAATCATCCCTCCTGCGGTTTTTTGGCCTTGTCAATCAGAGCCGCGAATTGTTCAAATTCCTCTCGGGAAAGCCGGGAATAGTCCAATCCGCCGTCGATAGGGATGGGACTCCCGTCCGGACCGCTGAGTTCGTTTCTGCGGACGTCGCGGTAACCCAGCAGGTTCTTTGCCAGGAAGATGGCGGCCGCGACGTTGCCTTCGGCGGCTTGCGCGTGCAGGGTGCGACGCACCGAAATGCGGCCCTTGGCCCGGCCCCGCTCCATGGCGGCGGCGAAGGCAGGCTGCTTCCGCCGCCGCTCGATCGTCCGCACTTTTACGTTGAAAAATGCCGCTATTTCCTCGTCGGTGGACTGCATAGCGGAGAGTTTTTCCAGTTCCACCAGGTCGATGCGGACGGCTTTGCGGCCAGCACCGGCTCGTTTTCCACCATGCTGTAGGGGTTGGGTATTCTCGTTCGTTTCCATGTTTGATCACACGTGGGGCCTTCGGGCCTGGCTCTCTATGTCCGGGTCGGGTTGCCCTGCTTCGACTAGCCAGAATGAAATGGAGACGCCTGACAGTCAGTTGAAAAGAGAGCCGTACTGCAGTTTCAACTGCCTGGGCCTCTCAATGAAGACCTGGCGGCGTCGCGTCGCGCCGCTTCAAGGGAGCGGGGCAAGATGGCGTTACGCCGCCCAATCGTTGATGGCTGCTGCCCCTAAGAATCGATGGAGGGGTCACGACATCCTCGGCTCATATCCTGGGAAATAGAGGAGCACGGGATTGTCGGTTCGTTGGGAAAGCCGCGCGGGTACACTTGCAGCGCTCAATGCACATCACAGGAGACTCGATTTGGCACAATTCTCCTGTCGATACTACGAGACCGGGGTAGTTTAAAGCCCCCTCCGCGAGGCTTCGCCGCTTTCAGAGGTCGGCAATACGTCCAGATGGCGAGGGCCTGTACGGTCCATCACCACTCACTTGGACGGCTCCTCTTCGGAAAGGGTTACAGCCTGGTAATCAGCGTGAAGGACAAGCAGCGCCAATCCCTCCACAGGCCGGAGCCGCCGGAGTTCGGCGTCGAAGGCCTGCCGACTTGAATGTCGCTTCCCTTTAAAAAAGTCCCAAACTCCCTGCCGGGTTGCTTAATCTAACACGGTCCTGGCTCGCCGCAGGACGGATTTCAACGGTTTTTCAACCGTTTTTCAAGGGAAATCAAGACGCGATTGGCGAAATCACATGTCGAGTCTTTTGTGCCGGTGATGGCAAGCAAAGACCGGCCCCGACTCTATCCATACCGGCATCGCGGAAATGCAGCTCTGCGGGCTTGGCTGCGCCCGGCTCGCGCTACCAGCGATGATCCGCCGGTGATCTGTGGTGTTCGAGTGGTCTAGGCTGACCGCTTCGACAAACGTGGCTTTCAGAGCTGTATTTTGTGGCCGTATCCCGCTTTTTTAATAGACCCGACAAAATCAAAATCGTTGCTTTCTCCGGAGAGTGACCTCGAGGTCGGCACATCTGGGGAGCCAAACCCTTGCCCACGAACTCCCATTCCTTCCGGTTAGCTCCCTGCCGCCCTGGAATTCGCGCGAAATGGCCAGTACTACGCGAAAACGGGCTCTCTCCGGGGATGCCCAGAGAGTTTCTGTCTAGCCCGGAGGTTGCCGCGTGGGGCCGTTTGGCGCCCGTCTCTCAGACTCTCCGATAACGCAGCGCGTTTGGTTAACTGGCGGTCCGGCCTGCAGCGATTAAGACCCTAGTAGAATCCAGAGGGGGGCAATCCGGCCCGCGCGAGCCAAGAAAAGCGCCACCTCCGTTTTTGCTGATCCAAACAACAGGAGTTAGTACCAAGTTGATAGCTCCGTTTTCCGCCGAGCTCAGGCAAGGTCGTACCGATCAAGGTTCATCACCTTGTTCCACGCAGCCACGAAGTCCTTCACAAACGCCTCCTTCGAGTCGTCACATGCATAGACTTCCGCGAGCGCGCGGAGCTGGGAGTCTCTCAGACTCTCTGATATGGCTGCACGTTCGGTTAGCTGGCGGTCGTCTTTTCTCAACGGCGAATCTTGTTTTGGAGAGGAGCGCTAGAGGGGTGATATCGGAGGTAGCTACGCGTTCGACCGTTCGCATCCCGCGCCGGACTTTCTTTGCCGCGTCTGCGCGCACACTTCGGGCTGGGGCCGAGCACGCGCATCGACAGTGTGGAAGTGAGTTGGCCGAGCGGGGCCCGGCAGGAGTTCCATAATGTCAGGGCCGATCAGTTCTACGTGATCGAAGAGGGAAAGCCCGCGATCGGGACCCAGGTAATCGCGAGGCGCCACGCGGGGAAATAGCGATAGGCATCGCCTTATCTCTGGGTCAGGTGCCAATGGCTCGGCGCTGCCATAACGAGTCCTCCGCGCGGCGGGTGCAAGCGTTTCGCTGGGCCGCGACGCGTCGCGAGGGTGAAACCTTTCCCGTTTTTGCAAACGCCCTTCAGCGAAGGGAATGCTCGGTTTTCGCCCGACGGACGAAGGGGGCTGTATAGCCGTCATGCCGTTGACGTGAGACTTTGAACGCGGGGAAGCTGTTTGGGCAGCGGCTGCAGCGCCAGGCAGGCGCGACATACCTGCCGATAATGAATATTAACGTCGCGTCGATTGGCCCGCTCGTGTCGGCACGGAGCTATGCCGAAGGTGCACCCAGTGGTTAGTTATTTAATCGTCTTGGGGCTGGGATGCTGATCGGGCGAGTCCGGGACCAGGATACGGATCACATGGTTACCTGCGTCCGCGATGTACACCCTTCCGGCCGCGTCCACGGTCAGGGCGACCGGGTCATTTAACTGCGCGCTGGTGGCCGGGCCGTTGTCGCCTGAGTAACCTGTTGTGTTTCCGTTCCCAGCGATCGTACTGACCTTGCGCCGCCTAATGTCCCTTTTGTCGTCCCCGCCGTGCCCCCGCCGTCTACACATCCGCGTCGTTGTCGGGCTCGCCTTCCGGTTCGTATCAACCAGGCTGTGCCTCGCTGGGTAAAGGAGTGAGGAGGCGGCCAGGCACTGGCGGACCCGACGTGGTGAACATCCACTCCTGATTCACAAACGGCGGTTTTGGACCCGATGCTCCGCGATGAAATAGGAGCCTAGTACAAGGCTGGCGGCGAGAGCCTGCGCGGTAAGCGTTTCCAGGGTGGGGAAGACAGAGAACCAAAGACCGACCCAATCGGGTAGAACATGCTCCAGCCAGGGAATGGAGGTGGTCGGCAACCAGTGCGCCAACTGCATTTCCTGGGCCTGCTCACCGGCCATCACGAGTAACACGCCGCCCAACAGCGTGCCGGTCAGAACCAGCATCCGGCGGTACGGCAACTGCCGATGCGCTACAAAAGTCAGTACCGCTACGGTGCCTGAGAGAAATAGCCCTAGGAGCGTACCGTATACAACCGGCGATCCCCCGAGCTTGAGCCTGTAGCTCTGCAAGAACAGCACGACTTCAAATCCTTCGCGGTAGAACGAGGTGAAACCGAGCAACCCCATTCCCCAAAGAAGACGGCGCGGCGAAGAAGCTGAATGATCGGCCGCGCGCAGCAGTTCCCGCTTCTTCTTGGTGTGCAGTGAAATCCAGCCAGTCCAGTAGACGCGGTGGAAAAACCAGTTCATGACGACCAGGAGCACGATGATGGCCAGTAAGCCCGTGGCGGCTTGGAGAGCGAGAGCCGAGACATCAGCGCTGAGGTCGTTCACAATTCGTACCGCGAGCAACCACGTCAGCAGCGTCGCGGCGAAACCGGCGCCCGCTCCGGTGGCTATGGTGCGGTGGTAGCTACTAGTTCCGACCGAACCCGCGGTGATCGCCGCTAGTACGAGAATGCACTCCAATCCCTCACGGAAGACCAGTACGCCGATGTCCACCACGGCCGAGAACGCACTGGTTTGGGGAACCGCAGGGAGTACGTTCATGGGATTCTCACGCCGCCGCGTCCGCTCAAAAATGAAGCTTCGCCGCTAGCTGAACCAGCCGGGGAGCGGCTGCGCTGACGACTTGCCCGAAGCTGGCGCTGGATATGTTCCCGTTCACCGAAGCCGGCCCGTAGAACTGCGCGTGGTTGAAGACGTTGAACGCCTCAAGCCGCAGTTCCAGCGACCGCGATTCCGAGAGCGGCACGTCCTTGCGGAGCGCCACGTCCCAATTCACTATTCCTGGGCCACAGAAGAATCGTCTGTCGGCCGTCCCGATTTGGCCCAGATTCGGAAGGCTGAACAGCGAGGTGTTGAACGCAGGTTTACCGTCGCGCGGGTCGGTATTGACGCTCAGGTTGCCGGGCGTGTAATCGGGCGTATCCACGCCGTCGTTGTTGATGCCGTTCGGAATCGTACCCAACAGCGACGTGTCGTTGTTGTTGAATAGCGTAACGGGGAACCCCGTACTGAACCTCGTGGTCCCAGACAGCGACCAGCCGTCCGTCCAGCCGCTCCGGCTCCGAAAGAGTCTTCCAAACGGCAACTTCCAGTCGTAGCTTGCCACAAAGTTATGCCGCATATCGAAAGCCGAAGGAGCCCTGCTCAGGTGCGGATTGAGCGGGTTGACCGCCTCCGCCAGACTGGAAGACTCATCGAGAGACTTGCCATACGTGTAACCCAGCAGGAATTCCAGCGACGGGCCGGTATGACGAAGAGAGACTTCCAGCGCATTGTAGTTGGAGTTGCCCATGGTCTTCTGATAGGTGATCGCGGCGAATTGGGAGCTGAACGGCCCTCTTGTCCCCTGAATCGTCTGCCCGGACCGCGTTGTATAGACGCCGCTCTCGCCAAATGGGCCGCATGTTGGCGTGCCCGGCATCACGTCCTCTGGCTGGCTCAGGCTCAAGCACAGTGCGGGATCGCCGGGATTCGCCGAAATGAGCACCAGTAGGTGATGCGCCTGTGTGCCGACATAGCCTACGCTGAGGATCGAGTTCCGCGCCACCGCGCGATCCACCGATACCGTGTAACTCTCGCTGTAAGGCGTCACGTTTTGGTGGAAGAACGCCGGAACGCCGGTGATAGGCAGGTACTGCTGCCAATCGACCGAGGCATTCGGACTTTGTGCCGAGGCCCCCAACGCCGGAATCGGCTCCGGGAAGCGCTGTCCCACGCTCTGCCCGCTCGCCGCGGTGACGAACGGCGTAGCGAACAGCGGCGGCGCGAGGCTGGTGTAGTCGTAGCCATAGGGCGGGTTGGCGCTCATAATGCCGGCCGACAGACCCTCGAAAGCAGTGTAAAACATCCCGTAGCCCGCCCGCACGCTGGTCTTCGCATCGGGTGAAAAGACCAGGCCGACGCGCGGGGCGAAGTTGGTATAACTGGTCGGGGCCAGCGAGTCGGGAATCCCCGAATCGCCGGGGAACACCAAGCCAGTCGGCGCGCCGGGATACACCACCGACTGTTCCCTCGGAACGAACGTCTGAAGCTGATTGAACTTCTCGCGCCACGGCGGGAGCAAATCCCAACGCAAACCGTAATTGACGGTCAGGTTGGGCCGCACCCGCCAACTGTCCTGCGCATATAGCCCCACGTATTTGTTGCGCAGGTAAAAACTTTTCGAGTCGCCCTGCGCGTAACTGCTGGCGATGCCCAGCAGAAAGTCCGCGAAGTCCGAGCCGGTCTCCGTTCCCTGGAACAGGAAGGAGCCGTTGTATGTGGCGTCCGGATTGATATTGACTTGGTCGAGGTGAACCCCAGCGCCGAATTTGAGCATGTGCCTACCGGCCACTTTGGAATAGTTGTCCGACCATTGATACGTGTTGTTCGCCTGCGCCACGCCCGTGGTGTCCGTGCCAATGGTGAAGTCGTTGAAGGAGACGTTCTCGATGCCTTCGATCTGCGGAGCCAATGCCACGATTCCGGGCTTGCCGGTTGCATCGACAAACCCTTGCGAGGCCAGCGTCGGGCCGACGCCGCCCTCGGGTTGCCCGACGGTGTTCGCCGTCCTCATGTAACCGAACCTGAGTTCGTTCACGGCGGACGCGCCGAAGGTGCTCGTCAGCCCGACCGTCGCGAGTTGCGCGCGTCCATAAGACACGGCATCGAACCCTGGCACGTTGGCCCCGCCTTGCCCGGTCGGGTAGGGATTATTCAGCCAGTAATCGTCTGAAAAGTAGTAGGCCGAAACGAAGCCCCATCGCGTGTTGCCGTCGATCCTGAGGGCCCCCTTATCGTCGCGAAGAGTCTCGTTGTCTGCCGATGTCGAGAAGATGTTATCGCCTCGGTTCGGCGTCGGAATGTACGGCAAGAGCGCCTTCGCCGGCGCGGACCACGCCCGCTGCGGAATCTGCGCGTTCGGCAGGGCACACTGCGCGGAGGTGACGCAGCCTGCCGTGTAATACGGCTCGCCCGGAGTGACCGTATAGCCAAGCTCTTGGGAAAGTAGGTTCGACCAGTACTGGCCGTTGACCTTGCCTGTGAGCGAGCTGGCGATGTCCGAGAAGTCGCCCTCCCGGTCCTGCAAGGAAGGTACGGAGATGAGGCCGGTCTCCACGCCCTGTGTCATCCGCGAGCCCTGATAATCGGCGAAGAAGAAAACCTTGTTCTCTTGAATCGGGCCGCCGAGGGTGCCGCCGAACTGATTGCGGTCGTACGCCGCGCGATCGGCGTCGAAATAGTTCCGCGCGTCCAGGCTGGTGTTGCGAAGGAACTCAAACGCGGTGCCGTGAAGATCGTTGGTTCCCGACTTGGTCGTGACCAGGACCTGCCCGCCGCTGAAGTTGCCGTACTCCGCGTTGAAGTTGCTCGTTAGCACCTGGAACTCCTGGATGGAATCCAGGTTTGGCACAATTGCGGCACCCATATTGAAGTCTTCTTGCGCCGAACCGCCGTTCACCGTGAAGCCGTTATTGGTCTCCCGCTGCCCGCTCACCGACATGTTGCCGGGATTCAGGTCGCCCGAAGGGGGCGCGCTAGTGCATCCGGACATGACCACCGCATTAGGCTGTTGGGAGCTGACCGGTATCACTCCGGGCTGCAGGGCCAGCAAATCCGTGTAGCTGCGGCCATTGATGGGGATGTCGGCTATCTTCGTTGCGGTGATGAGCTCGCCCATCTGCGTGCTGGCCGTTTCGACCTGGTTGGTCGCCTCGGTCACGGTCACGGTTTCGGCCCGCGGCCCCAGGATCAGGGCGATATCGACGCGCAGAGCGGCGTTCAAAGTCACCTCAAGGCCAGTCTGCGTGTAGGGCCGGAATTCTGTGCGCTCGACCTCCAGCGAATAGTGGCCGACAGGCAGATCCGGAAAGGCATAGAAACCACTCCCGTTGGTGGCGGCCCTGTGAACCACTGCCGTGTCCGCATTGCGAGCCACCACAATGACATCAGAGATCGTCGCGCCGCTGGGATCGGAAACTGTGCCTGCAATGCTTCCTCCCGTGGCGGCCAGGACCGGGAAAACTGCTACCAGCGCTATGAGACTGCGTAACATGCTGCTTTCCTTCCCTCTCTTGAAAGCCGCGGCTGGCCAGCCTTAGAATGGAGAAGGATCGCCAGCCTGCGGGTTGTCGATATCCAAAGGCCGCTCGGTGCGCTTCGCCAAGAGTCAACCGGGCGGCCTCGTTGCGCTTCACTCAGCAGTTCGAACTCTCTCCCTTACAGCAGGCCTCCTCTCCGCACTCCGCGCAAGTCCGCGCCAACGCGCAGCACTGGCTGCATCGTCCGCCGACTTCCAGGCGGGTGACGCGAATATGAAATCCCTTCTGTTGCGAGATTTCCGCCTTCAGCCTTTCGAACAGCGGGCTTGCAAACTCCTCGATCCGGCCGCACTCGAAGCACGCCAGGTGCACGTGATCGAGGTTGGTCTTGGCTTCATAAAAATGCTTCTCGCCGTCCAAATGCATGAGGTCCAGCTCGTCGATCAGGCGCAGCTTTTTCAGCAGCCCGATGGTTCTGTAGACGGTTGCCCGATTGATCTCCTTGTCGCGTTGCCGGGCCAATTCCAGCAGCGTTGCAGCGTCCAGATGCCGGTCGGCGGCCTGGATCGTTTCGACGAGGATCTTTCGCTGACCCGTAATGCGAATGCCTCGCAGGGTCAGTTCCTGGAGCAGCGAACGGCGTTCTAAAGCGGGGGCGTTCATTTTGCAACTAGTTGCGACTCGGTCGCAATCAGTTCTGAAAAGTTCATTTAAGCCTATTTGCAACTGAGTGTCAACTAGAAAACACCGGGAAATGCGCTAAAACGCTCTGAAATGCGTGGTTTTGCTGCTGAAGTGCAGATGCAGCTTCCGATATGAGGTGATATCGCTGGCGTGGAACGGGTGCCATTCACGGCTGGGCGGTGGGTCGCTACGCGGTCTAACGTCTGATTGCAGCTTTTCCGGCGCCGGCGGGACGCATCGGTCTCCGACCTTTGCATGTCCAGGGCACGTTGGCGAAGCGCATCGAAAGCGCTGTCACTTGCGCTGCGCTTGGCTGGCTCCGAGAACTGTTGGCGTTTCGGGCTGGCGCTAGGGCAACCGCGCTCGCGAACAGTTCAGCCGATCGATTCCTGAGGTGGCACAACCTCTGGTCCCACACGGCGAGTTGTGAATTGGTACCGCTGGATTCCTAGTGCCGTCGCTGCTCCGTTGGTTCGGACGACCACGCCCGAGATGATCAGTTGAATTCTTACACCCCCGTCGCGCAGGGCGGGCCAGTCGATCGATACCTCAAGCAGCTGTCCGGTTAGCAACGGCCCGTCAGCGGTGAAGCTCAGCCCAGAGCTGCTCAGGTCGATCGTGCGCCCCGAGCCCGTCTCCACCAGCGCACGGCGCTCGGAGACGGCGAAGCGGACCTCCAGCGTCAGGGGAAAGCGAGTATTGGCACGGCGCTCTGCGCTTGAGTCCTTCGGCAGTCGCACCAGCTCTTCGCTCGCACACGCCGGAGGCTCCAGCATCTTCTCTACGACTGAATAGAGATCCGTCGTCAGGAACGGCTTGCTGATGAACGCGGCACCGTCGGGAAGTGCCTCGGAATCAATGTGTCCCGACATGAGGACAACGGCGGAGGCGGGGCATAGCTGGCCTATCCTTTTGACCAGTTCCGGCCCGCACATCTCCGGCATGATGACATCCGACACCACCAAATCGAAACAGGGCGTGTCGTGCGCACGGTGCAAAGCTTCCAGGGGACTCGTGACCGCATGGACTTCATAGCCCCGGCGCGAAAGCGCTCTGGACACCAAGCCCAGCACGGCAGGGTCATCATCGACGACCAGTATGCGTGCTGTGACCATCCAGCCCCTCCCCGGTCGTCTGCTTGGAGCTAAGTATACACCTCCAAGCCACCTTTCGCTCGCTCTTAATGTCACTCTTAATGTGTCACAAGGGTTAAGTTTAAAGGACCAGAACCGAATCCTACTCGCAATAAGCGCGGTGCGCACGGCGAGCATGCTTCGCGCAGGACCTGCAACCAGCCCGCCGCCGAGCGGTGCACGCATAACGCGACTCGCTGGCGTGATCCTGCGATGGTTGGCGCGGCTACAACGCAAGCGCCGGAGGCTCACTCAGTACTTCTCCGACCTTGGCGGCCAAAGTGTCTGGACTGAATGGCTTAGGAATATACGCCACCCCGTCACCGAGAACGCCATGGTGAGCAATGATATCCTTCGTGTAGCCAGACGTGAACAGCACCTTCAGCCTAGGCAGCAGCTTTTTCAGACGCTCACTTAGTTCTTTTCCATTGATTCCGGGAAGCACCACGTCTGTCAGCAACAGATGAATCTCGCCAGAATACTCCTGGGCAATATGCAATGCTTCACCGGCGTTCGCCGCTTCGAGGACATGATAGCCGTACGCCTTCAAAATCGACTGTATCAGCCGTCGCACACCCTCTTGGTCCTCCACCACAAGGATTGTCTCGCCGCTATGTGGCCGACTGCTGTCGGTGGCTTCCCGCTGCTCTTCAACCGGGGATCCGTCTAGGCGGGGGAAATACAGCTTGAATGAGGTTCCGACTCCCAATTCGCTCGAAACATCAATCCATCCGCCAATCTGCCGCACGATGCCGTAGACGGTGGAAAGCCCAAGTCCTGTCCCTTTGTCAAGCGACTTCGTCGTGAAGAACGGCTCAAAGATCCGCTGGCTAGTCTCCTCGTCCATTCCCACTCCGTTGTCAGTGACGGTCATCAGGACGTGGCGACCCGGCTTGCCATTGGGTTGCCTGCTGGCGTCCGCTTCACTGACATCGAAGTTCATCGTACTGATGTCGAGTCTGCCACCGTCAGGCATGGCGTCACGAGCGTTGACGACGAGATTCATGATGACCTGATGCACCTGCTCGGGGTCTGCCATCACTTGCCCCAAGAAAGGGTCGAGGCTTGTGGCGAATTCAATGTTCTCGCCAATCAGACGCTCAAGCATCCGCTCAGAATCTCGAATCGTCGTGTTCAGGTCCAGCGACTTTGGCTCGATAATTTGCTTCCGGCTAAACGCCAACAGTTGTTTGGTTAGACTGGCCGCACGTTCACCCGCATTCCGGATCTCGTCGGCGCTCGACCGCAAAGGATCGGTTGGATCAAGACCTGCAAGCAAGAAGTCGGCGTATCCGTTGATGACGGTCAGAAGATTATTAAAATCGTGTGCCACGCCACCCGCCAGCCTGCCGACGCTCTGCAACTTTTGAGCCTGCAGGAACTGACGCTCCAGTTGCAGTCGCTCAGTCACATCACGCTTCACGGCCACAAAGCCCGTAATTCGCCCGGAACCATCCCGGATTGGCGAGATCGTGGCATCCTCTTCGTAGAAGGAGCCATCCTTCTTCTTGTTTGTGAGGTGTCCGGCCCAGACTTTTCCTTGTGTAATCGTGGACCACAGTTGCTCATAGACCTCTTTGCTGTGTTTGCCGGACTTCAACAGCCTTGGATTCTGTCCAATCGCCTCTTCCTTCGAGTAGCCCGTAACCTTCTCAAATGCAGGATTGCAGTATTGGATCGTCCCATCGAGATCAGTGATGACAATGGTTTCGTCGGTCTGTTCAATAGCGGTAGCGAGACTCCTCATGGCCTCTTCAGTTTTCTTTTGCTCGGTAATGTCGATGGTCGCTGAAATTGCAAACGGCTTGCCGTCCAATTGAATCAACTCGGACGAAGTCAGGCCTATGCCGATGTCGCCACTTTTCCTGCGGAAGTGGCGCTCAAAATTGTGAAGACGGCCTGTATCTCGGAACTGCTTAACGCTTTCAGCTAATTCACCAGGATCGACCCACAGCCCAAGCTCCACCGCAGAGCGCCCGATTGCCTCTTCACGCTGATAGCCGGTAATCAGTTCAAACGCCTCATTGACATCAACTAGCCGATCACCCTCATTCAGATCGCACAGGGTAATGACGTCAGGACTGCACAGAAACGCTTTAGCAAACTTTTCTTCTGACTTCCGCAGAGCATCCTCCATCCGCTTGCGTTCGGTGATGTCTTCGATGAAGCCCTCATAATAAGACGTTTCTTCGTCCGGGCAGACCTTCCTTAGATTGATCGACACCCAAACTGCGGTCCCATCCTTTCGCTTGAAACGGCACTCGAAGCCCCGCAGGACCCCGTGATCTTCGAGTAGCTGCACACAACGAGAACGCTCATCAGGGTCCATCCACAGTTGATGGGTCGTGTCGGTAATCGCTGACATGAGCTCCTGCGCTGAATCGTAACCTAGCATCCTCGCCAGAGCGGGGTTCGCAGCCAGACTTTTCCCCTCACGCGTCGTTCGATACAGTCCTTCCAGCGCACCCTCGAAGAGGTTCCGATATTGGCTCTCAGCTTCCTTGAGTTCAGAGATGTCTGTGATGAATCCCTCCAACGCCTCCAGTTCTGTCCCCGAGTAGACTCCCACACCCTGTTCCCAAACCCACTTTTCCCGACCGTCTGCTGTAAGGATGCGATACGTGAGCCGAAAGGGAAGCCCCTGTTTCAGCGCCTCTTGCACTTCGTTCCAAATCCGATCCCGATCATCAGGGTGAATAAGCGAATTGTAGGTAGGAAGGCCGACTCCGACAAGATCAATGCCTTTGTAGCCAGTCAGGGCTTCGCAACCGGCGCTGACGAATTTCATCGTCCAATCCCTATCGTTCTTGCATCGATAGGCCATGCCGGGAAGATTCGAGAGCAGTGTCGTCAAACGACGCTCGTTCTCCCGTAGAGTCCGTTCGGTCCCAGACTCCTGTGCGTCGGTGGGTCCGTCCCCATTCATAGGGCCTCCGGAACTGAAACGCCAATTCATTGTACTCCGGTCCGAGGGTGTGGCGATGTGGATTGCCGCGGGGGCTCCTGGAACCTGCGTTTGGGGTAGCTTGTCCTGGGGCTTTCGCGGCCTGAGGCACTTCCACGAGGTCCATCTTTCCGAATCGGCTAAACCGGTGACGCCAAACGGTCGAAGATATCCAGATAGAGAATGCGACGCGCCGGCGGACGCTGTGTTCAGACGGCACTTTGTTGGGGAAGGGCAGCCTACGAAACACAACGAGTGGCCTGACGAGAGGACGGGATTACCTTTCTGGCCAGCAGGAATCAATCCACAATTGGGGCTATCCAAGGTTCGTTGCGGCGCAGGTGTCCCCTTGCAGCAACTGCACTTCCCGCTGGATCTCGCCCGTTACCCGCGCTACCGCAATAGCCCAATTGCCAACCGGCCGGCCCGCAAGTCATGGCATTGCGCGTTTGTGGAACATTCCAGGGTTCGCCAACACCAGGAAATACCGGGCGGCCGGCTCACTTTGGCTGGGAAACGCGCAAACCATGGATGTACCTGAGTTGGCAGTGAAGCGCTCGTCGAGCCGCCAGCCTGCCCTCGTAGTTGGCCGATAACACCGGTTAACGCTCGCGCGAAATCCTGGAGCCGAAGCGCGCCGCTCTACACTACGGCGTTGATCGGGAGTTTTCTGGGAGGCAGGGTTCAGAAGCTTCGCCAACCGATCTACCGGCCTATTCGCGAAAGAGAGTGCCCGGCTCACGCCGCCGACGATACTTGCGTGCGGATTCGGCGACTTTCTCTGGAGAGAGTTCGCTGATAAAGTAGAGAAATCATGGCCGTCAATCACCCGTCGGCTCACGCGCAGGTGAGCCATATGGTTCTGCCCGTCTCCGATATCCAACGA
>JBAVYH010000080.1:0-2608 GCA_049698695.1 Bryobacteraceae bacterium
GGATGACCTGGAAGGTAAACGCCGGGCAAGCCATGCGGGTCGGAGCCGCTCTCCAACCGCTCCAGCAGCGCGGGGAATACCTTTTCCCCTTCGCCCCGGATTCCCATGTCGGCCTGGAGGAATCGCAGCACGCTCTCAGGAAACAGGCTGTAGCCGGGGCCGCCCAGAACGATCGGGGCATCGCATCGCCTGCGGCAAACTGCCACGATCTCTCGAACCGCCGGCAGCGCTGCTCAGGTCGGCGCACGCGGACTGGATGGCTTGGCCCGCAGTTAACCGAACGCGCTGCCCCTTCGGAGAGTCTGAGAGACGCGACCGAAATGGCTCCGTGCATGAGCCTCGGGGCTAGTCGGCAACTCTCTGGGTATCGCCGGAGAGAGCCCGTTTTCGCGCAGTATTGGCCATTTCGCGCAAATTCCAGGGTGGCACGGAGTCAACCGGAAGGAGTTGGAGTTCGTGGGCAGGGCTTTGGCTCCCCAGATGTGCCGACCTCGAGGCCGCTCTCCGGAGACGCGAGGCCGCATGCCACCGGCTGCTAGTGGCGTAAGACTTTGCGTTAAATAACGCGAGATTAACGCGAACATGGCGACCACCAGAATCTGAAACTCCTGGATTGCTTTGCGATGGTTACCTTAGGTGTTGATTCTCTGAGGCTCGGACGTAGTTTAGGAATGGTGCCACTCTCTTTGGTGGCAAATCCGGGTCGCCAGGCCCCGCGTTATTTTTGCGTTACTTGATGCGTTGTTTCGCGCTTACCCACGTTTTGCCGCGCGTTTCTCGTGATTTGGATCAGGCGAACCTCCCGTGAGGCAACCGCCGGCGTGCAGCCGAACGGCCCGCCTGAAACAAATTCGGCTATAATTGTTGTGTGCTGCCTGACCGGGCCATGAACCCGGCGAATTGGCATCCGCCGCTGGCGGCCGACATTCCGAGCAAGGCGTTGAACGACCTAAATAACCGTAGGGGTTGTGGGGTCCAGACACACCCGATCGCAGGTAGCATGACCGCTTCGCCGCTCGGTGGGCCACCATCGCTAAAACGTGGCGGATCTGCAGCCATGACGTATCCGCGAGACTTTTCCTCGCAAGCGCGCACACGAGTTGAGGCCGAACAGCTTAAGGCACACCAACAATATGTACAGAGCCGGGGCGAGGAGCCGCCCGCCGGTTGGACAGCCCGCCGCTGGGATGCGGCGGCCTTCTATGCATACATTTTCAGTGTGTTCATGGCATTCGCCCGCGAGGCCTGCGCCCTGGGCATCCAGAGCACGTGGGCATTGGACCGCGTCAGGTCGGAGGCCGAGGGCTTCCTTCGTAGATTCGCCATCCAGGCTTATGACGAAGATGGGCGGAACAGATTCGGAGAAAAACTCCGCGAAGTGAGAGTCCAGAGTTTTCGGGAGACTCCTGAGTGGCACCAGTTTGAAGCGGACCTCCTGATGGTTGCGGAGCGGCAGGCCGGGATCGAGGCGGGTCCTCCTGTGAACGATGGAGGGAGCCGGCGTGCGGCTGACGCTGTTAGGTCACCAGCGCCAGCGTTGACGACCCCGGCGCCTGGCCAGATCAATTCGGGAACAACGCCTTCGACGGTGAAAGATGAGCTGGTGGAACTCCTGGACCGCATTGTGCAGAAGCGCGTCACGACGCAGGAAAAGTGGGCCCGTGCCCACAAGATCGGTAGAACCACATTGTGTGATTGGAAGGCCCTCCGGCTCGCCGGCAAGCCACTCAAAGGAAAGGTCAGCGCGGAAAAGAACGCGGAAATCGAGAGTGCAATCCGAGAAGATGCACGAACGCTCGGACTCTAGCTCGGACTCGGACTCGGACCTACTCGGACTAGCTCGGACTCGTCCGAGTAGGGGCTGCCATGAGATCTTGGCAGCGTGGTACAGAACTACAGGATTTACCGCGTAATCGCGGGCGAACTCAGCGAGAAGCTGCCCAACCAAGGTTGCCACGCAACCGCGGATAGGCTTCCAGGAGTCGCCCGATGACGCGCGGCCGCCCCTTCGAGCCGGGCAACAGATTTGGGCGCGGACGCCCGAAGGGTAGTCCCAACAAGAAGACCCAACAGGCCCAGAAGCTGTTTGAGGAGAACTCGCCGGCGATCATGGCTTTGGCCATTAATCGCTCGCGCGAGGACCCCCACATGCTTCGGATGCTGGCTAGTCATGTCGTGCCTCAGCGGAGAGGCTTACCGGTAAACCTCGGACGGCTCCCCATGGACACGCTCGAAGATCTCGATCGGGCTTCCGCGGCCACCCTCAAGAAGGCCACTTCCGGAAAGATCGGCCTGAGCGAGGCAACCGATTTCTGCAGCATGATCGAAATCCGCCGCCGTGTCTTGGAGACGCAGAACCTGGAACGGCGGCTCAGCGCGCTGGAAAACCCCGGCGCGCTACCCAATCCGGGCTCGCCGGGCGGCTGAATCCGCACGCCAGGGAGTCCGGGGGTTGTTGAAGAGTTCGGAGAAAACAAAAACCATCGAAGGAGTTGTAGATTATGAACACATCATCAATATCGACATCAATTCAAATGGAAATCTGGCCGATCGACCGGCTCATTCCCTATGCCAGGAACTTACGTAAGAACGATCAGGCCGTAGACCG
>JBAVYH010000081.1:0-9062 GCA_049698695.1 Bryobacteraceae bacterium
TGCTCGACCAGGTCGTCGCGGCGATCACGTCGGAGCGCGATCGCTGGGTGCGCATGATGCTCCGTTACGAATACGGGCTACCGGCTGCGGTGCGTTCGCCATGGCAGGCTGCCGGATCGACATTTTCGGCCTTTCTTCTTTGCGGTCCCTGCGCGTCTTCCGCGTCAAAGAAATGAAGCAGCCCCCGACCGGCCAGGAGATCGCTTCCTACGACTACGTCTTCGACTACCACGATGGCGCCTTCTTTGAGCTGAAGAAGCCGGCCAACTAACGCATCCGTGGCGCCGTCTGTGCCGGCATTCTGCGGGCATTCTTCCCGCAGAGCGCCAGTCATGGGCCGGGGGCCTGCCTCAGGCGCTACGCGCAGTGCAGCGCGCGCATTGGCTCAATCCGCGTCGCGCGCAGCGCGGGGACATAGCTGGCGTCCACCCCTATCAGCCCGAGCAACAACGCCGCCGCGGCGAGGGTGGCCGGGTCCGTCGGGCTCACGCCGGATCCAGCCATCCAGAGGATCAACATCCCGTTTACGGCCGCTGCCCGGCTCAACTTGGCCGATACGCGGCCGGGCCGGACCGCCAGTTAACGCATTATAAAAAGGGCGCCCCTTTCAGAGTAGGCTTGAGGCGTCGGCTCAGGACCGACGGAAAGGAGGGCTAGCCGCACCCGCGTCGTGATTCCCTTCTGTCGTGCGACCGCGCGGGACTCTCGCAGAACGCGGCGAAGCAGCGCAAGCACGGGGTTGTCGGCACTCCCAAAGTTCAGCTCGCGGATTTCCTTGCCGGCCAGCGTCAGTGCCGCGAGAGCAAACGGAGTATCATGGCTGACAATGCGTAGTGTTCAACTTGTCCTCGTAGCGGCCGGCATGGCTGCTACCCTGCTGACGCCCTGCCGTTCGGCAGGGCAAACCTTCGCGCTGGATTCGACAAAGGGATTGCAGCCGCACGATGTGACATTGGAAGTGGCGACCTATCAGGGACGCAAATCGGTCCGTGTGATGCCGGACGCGACGTCACCCGTCAAGACAGCCTCGGGCGGAGGGATCGTGGTGGTGCCCGGCGCCACGTTCCACAACGGCATCATCGACTTGGACGTCGCCGGCAAGCCCGGAGCCGGAGCGCCCGGCGATGCCCGCGGGTTCGTGGGCGTGGCCTTCCGTGTATCCCACGACGCATCGAAGTATGAATGCTTCTATCTCCGCCCCACCAACGGCCGCGCTGACGACCAGTTGCGGCGCAATCACTCGGCGCAGTACATCTCGTTCCCGGGCTATGAGTGGAACCGGCTGCGCACGGAGGCACCGGGACAATATGAGTCGTATGTGGACCTGGTTCCCGGCGAGTGGACGAAGATCAAGGTCGAAGTCAGCGGCGTGAAGGCGCGGCTGTATGTGAACGGTGCCCCGCAGCCGGTACTGGTGGTGAACGATCTTAAACTCGGGGACACCACGGGCGGCTTGGCATTGTGGATCGGAGTCGGAACTGAAGCGTACTTCGCTAATCTGCGATTGTCGGAGTGATTTGTGGGGGCAAGGGGCACGATAACTAGGCAGCGCTTATAGCCGCGCAGTCCCATCTCGGACCTCCCTCGCTCAGGGGTCCAGATACGGCGTTCGGAGAAGAGGGAGAGCAATTTCTCGGAGCGTTAAGACCTGATATCGGTAGCCATACGCTGCCAGTCCAAGCACATCCGTAGTTTCGGCGTCATACGTCCCTTTGGCGCGCTCATATCTAGCCTGGCCGACTATGCGCTAGCAAATTGGCGTCGTTCGTGAGAATTTCGCGCCCTCAGGTGGTGTTTCAGCTATCTTGGCTGCAGCGCCCGAAGTTGGTGCAGACGCAGACGAGTGATTTCAGTGCGGACGGTATCGGCACTCAAGCCAGGATATGCAACGCGGGCGAACTCCACCCATGCATCGCATAGCTTCAGCCAGGCCCCTTCAGTTTCGCGAATCCCTGCGGGCTTAGCCGTGCCGTACTGCCAGAAGCTGTCTGAAGACTGTTCGATGTGCTGGTAGGCGCCGCTCAACCTGCGATCTACACTCTGGTAGTCAGACAATGAGGCCGGCGGAACGTCGCCTTCGGCAAAGCAGCGGAGATTGATCAGGAATTGATCGCGTAAGCGACCCTCTTCTGCCAGCGAGAACGCTCCGCGTCCCGTGCCGGAGAGGTCTATTTCCTTGCCGGTGCGAGCAGCTACGAAGGTCTCTTCAGCCGCATCGAGAGTCTTGAAGGCTTCTTTGACTTGAGGAGACCACATCACGGAAATCACGTCCAATTCTTGCCGCCGCTTGACAGCCGAGAATCGCTGCTGGACGGATTCGCAGGCTCCCTCCATTAAGCCGCTCGTTCCGTCATCACAGAGATCGAAATTTGTTACAAGCGCGTGAGTGTCGCGAAGCTGTTCCAGGTGGCCGATACGCAACTCCATTTCAGCCTCAGCGGCCCACGTGTTTTCACAAGCAAACCGAATAGCGAAATCGTAATTGCGAGGAACACCGTGGCCGTTGGCATACAGCATCGCGAGTACCCCAGGGCCGTAAAAGGGATCACCTTCACTCGGACGCGGATGCGAACGCTGATAGTAGGCACACTGCAGCGCGGCGGTCCACTCTGCCGGATGATCAAAACCATAATACAGAGCAGCGCTGTCGCAATGCTGAAGGTTGTCTTCGGCTTCGACGTGGGCGAAGGACGGTATCGTCAGGGGCGCTGCCGTAACGCGCGCGCAGACCTGCTGCCAGTTCTTTTCTCGCCGTTGAGCAGTTGTTTGCGCTGATGCGACAGCAGCCACTAAAGCGAAAGCGATGGAGACCGGTGAGACTGGCCGATCCATACACACAATGGTACACAACGGCCGCTTGCAACAATAGGCTGTTCTGGCTGTTCTCGGGGCTTAAGCCGTTTTACCGGCCGCCAACGGCGACGCGTCTACACACCCACTTGGCTGTGTCGCCATACCTTCGAACGGGCCTCGTCCAGCCATAAGAGGCGCCCGTTCCACGCGAGGCGTTAATATTCATTATCGGACACTGTTCGGCCACCCAGAAACAATGGCTCATCGGCATGGCCAGACATTGGCTGACGATATGCAATTCAACTTGCTGGTGCTAGCGGTAGTTGCCGTTGTCAGAAAGAAAACCCGACCACGAACTCAGCCTGATTTAGAAAGCTGCGCGGCGGTTGGCCGAATTGGAAATGGTCGGGGGCCCAGCGCGTGTAGCGCACAGCCGGGGCAATTCTCAGCTTGCGCAAACGCGCCTCCACGCCTGCGCCGATGGTGCCTCCGTAATTGGATGGCGCCGCCGAATTCAAGTTGCCGGCAGTCCTAAAAGACGGCCCCAGCTCGGCGAACGGTTTCACGCGACGTGCCGAAAACTTATACTTAGCCAGCACCGGGAACTCCCAGGTGACGACGGTAGCGGGCGACACGCCGTTGAGCGATCCATCGGGCAACACTTCGGCGGACGTGTAGTTTAACGGCCGGTACAGCCCATCGACCTCCACAGACAGATGCAGGGGTAGGCGCAGCTCGACCATCGGCCCGACAATAGGGTCTTTCGAAGTGGAATAGTAAAGCGTAGGGATAATCGTCTGATAATAGATGCCGAACACTTCGTTCCCGAAATCGTTGGTGAGACTAACGCCTCCGACCACGCCAAACGAAAAACGCTGCGCGGAGGCGCAGGGCGCGCCGCCGAAAAAGGACATCGCAGAAAGAAGTAGTATCAGCGGCGGCCAAGTTGGCGCGCTTGACCCCGTGCTGACCCGGACACAGCAGAAGGGCATTGCCGGTAGGGCCAAACTTGCATGGGCTTCCGTAAATGATAGCGTCTCTTTATAAAGCACCATGGCAAGCCCTCTTTCGTGAACGGCGCAACGCCTCGGCTACTGCAAGGAGATGACAACACCCGAAAGAGTCTGTACGCCGCCCACCTTTGTCTGAAGCGGAACATCACCTTTGCCCAGGCCCGATGGAACAGTCAGGTTGAGTTGGTACAGCCCGGCGCCAGCCAGGCTCGCGAACGTCGGGGTCACGCTCACGTTATTCACGGTGGGCGGCTTACACACAGGTGTTGCTTCGCGACCCAAGCCGGCGGCGCGGGCCCTGCTTTCGCGCCGGAGCGATCCGTAACTGATGGCTTGTCCCGGTAACGATTTGGCTGCACCGCCGGAAACGAATCGGATCGCCGTGGCCGGCGGTTCGCAGTGCGGTTGCTCCCGAAAACGACTACTCACACACTAAGACCCGCGGAAGGCCAAAACACCTACACCGTCCAGTAAGTTTTGTGACACCGGCGCAAAACAGGACTGCCAGGTTCTTTTTACCTGGGAGCCCGTTCTCCTCTGCGCCTCAACCGATTCAGGTCCTTAACCCGTGAGCGGCTTTGAGATGACGAATCGTAAGGAGTGGGTCGCGAAGGGGACTCTGCGTCCCAAAAGGGTGGATCACACAGCGATATCTACCAATATCGGTTCTATCCGGCCAGCAAGATGCCCGCGGCGAGGCGCTTCGTCACACGAGCGCGACTGAGGGTCACGTTGCTCTCAGCACGGGGGTAGAACAGGCAGCCGATACAAGCCATCCAGCGCCGTGAGGGTTTCTTGTGGAGTCGTGAAATGGACGGCGTGGATGCCCAGCAGCCGTGCTCCGTCTACGTTCGACTGCCGGTCGTCTAATAACAGTGTCTCGGACGCCCTGACGCCCAGACCAGACAGGCAATGCTGGTAGATTGCAGCGTCCGGCTTTGCGATCCCCAGGTCGCAAGAGAATGTCGCAAAGTCGAAATCGGCCAGCCAGCCGCTTTCGTGAACGATCCAGTTGCGGAGTTCGAGCGGCATGTTGGAGAGGATCGCCGTGCGAACGCCGCCTGCTCGCACTCGGCGCGCCCACTCCATCATGCGGGCATCCAGGTGCGTCCAACTGGTAACGTCGAGTTGAATCAGGCGCTGGATGTCGCTCTCCGCGAGCGGCCGTCCCAGGTCGTGCGCCACCGTCCGCCAGTAGGAGATCGCATCCAGTCTGCCATCGTCATAAGGCAGACGGTAGGGCCAGTAGACCTTTTCCAGTTGCTCGGGTGGAACCTGGAAGACTGCTGCCATGGCTTCAACGTCCTGACGCGGCTGGGGAACACAGAGGACATTGCCGTAGTCGAAGATGATCGCTTTTGGTTGAACTGGAGGCACGAGAACGATGATAGTGCACGGTAGCGCTCTGCCGCCATCGAAGCGAGCAGCTGCACTCCTGTCGCGTCGGCCTGCGGAACGATAAGGTTCATTATCGGTAGGCACTCGATCTCCGGCAGGGCGGCGGTTAGCTCGCCACCGCTGGCCCGGTATATCCCCGGTTTGGGTGTGTCGGGTCAACTGGAGTCTGGAGGGCCAAGCCGCCCAAATGGGCGTGCCGTCTTCACGAATGCCGGTTGCTAGAATCAGGCGTAGACACGAACTGATGCACCCGCTATACCAACGCCTGAAGGAGCTCGATTCCGATACATTCGAAAAACTCTGTTTTCACCTCTTACAGGCGCGCTTTCCCGGAACTGATATTCGGCACGTGGCTGGAGCGGCAGGTGACGAGGGACTGGATCTCTTCCTTGGGTCGCTGGACAGCGGCCCGACGGTGTGGCAATGCAAGAGCTTCCCGAACGGCGTGGGAAAACATCAAAAGGACCAGATTCGCGCATCACTGAATCGGGCGCTCACGCATGCTCCGCGCCGGTGGGTGCTCTGTATCTCCGTGGACATGGACGTCGGCGCGCATCGCTGGTTCCAGCGCCTACAAACCTCCAATGCCGGCCGCGTCGATATCGGCCTGATGCAAGCCTGCGATATCGTCCAGGAGCTCTTCTACCGGAGCACGATCCGGGAGATGTTCTTCCCTCATGCCGTCTTTGACATCGCGGAATTTCGGGAGACCATCGCGAAGACCCGAAGATTGTCAACGGACGAACTCGCCGCCCTGAACGCCGCAAATGTCGAGCAATATCTGAAGCGCCTCGAGGACGCCGATGCACGTTTCGCGTACTCCGTCACGTATCAGCGGAACCTCCGTCCTCCCACGATCCGGCCGCAGCCCGGCCTGGTCGCATCGATCTCGGACGAGAAAAGGACGATTGACGTGTTCGCGCGAGACGTCGAAGCCCTGAAACTGAATCCGCCGCGAGCGCGGTTCACGGTGACCGGCTCCGGCGTCGACAAGGTGAACGAACTCATTCGGAGCGGCCGAGCGCAAGTGATTGGGCCCGGTGAGCTGGTGGACTTTACGTCCGATTTCGCATTCCTCTCGCTGCCGAAAGGCCAGGTAGAGAGTGCAACGCTGTTTATCGGCCCTGGGGCTGGGGGACTGCCTCAGCGCCTCACGCGCCTCACGTTCGGGTGCGGCGAGAGTGCGGTCGTGTACGAATGCATAAACTTTGTAAGCGCGCGCCGGGGTTCAGAAGAGGCGGAATTCGAGAGCTCGGGCACGCTGCCGTTCCGCATGTCGTTGATTGTCCAGTCTTCCGGGACGGGATCGGTGCACTTCGAGAGGCGCTGGGACGGCGCGGACATCCGCGCCGTTCAGAAATTCATGCGGGCTCTCAAAGCGCTTTGTAGCTCACTGGAGTTTGAGCTCTACGATCTGGAACAAGCCGTGACATTGCTGAAACCGCGCTTCAGCGGGACATTGCCTGCGTGGTTCTCCGGGTATGAGTCGCTAATCGACGATGCCGTTCTGGTTGCGGACTTTTATGACGTCGAACTGAAAATGCCCGAAATACCGACGCACGATGACCTTGAGTCACTCGCATTGCTCAAGGGCCTCATCGACGGCCTCCCCCTCACCGTCGATGACATGACCTTTACATTGACCAAATGCGCCCATGTCGACGCCGCTCAGGCGCAAGCCGTGCTCGGGGAGGCGCCTTACCTCGTTACACTACCCGAGTACTCCGTCAGGCCGGTGCTATTCGGCGTTCCGGTTTGCACGGGCCCGGTTGCCTATCACATTCCTCGCGCCCGAGTGGGCGACCCCGAAGAGGCTTGCCGGTTCCTTGAGACGGCGCCCATTGGCGAGGGCATCACGCTGTCGCTGAAACCCCTTTGCCCGATTCAGGCACGCGCCATTCGCCCCGGAACTCCCGCACCAGCGTGATCCCGTCGGCCCAGCGCTCCGCAATCGCATGTTAACGTCCCAGGCCCAACACGGACTGTGACTATGAAGACACGACAGAAAAGAACTGGCGATCCATGTGGCTGTTTGTCAAACCGTGGAATGGACTTCGCTTAAGCATTGTCGACCCCCACTCGAGCCGTGCGTTATTCGCTATCGGACACTGATTGCCCGCGACCGATGCGCACGCACCGCGGAATCCGAAAGCGCGGCCGGTCCGGTGGGTTTGCCATATCCGCGGTTAGAGCGTCACACGAATGATTGGCGAAAAACAGTCTTCGTCTCTGGACTCGAGCGCGGCTCGTATGATGTCTTAGGCATTTGGGCCTCGGAGCAACGCCGTCGCGATGATAGTGCGGATCTCGCTTGCCAAGCTTTGGCTCGTTTTGAGGAGCTTCAACACATCACTCCAGTTCTGCTGATGTCGTTGCCATAATTCCGGGCCGACGACTGCGGCAAAATCCACCCTCCGAGGCTCACGCCAGCGTTCATAATTCTTCAGGCGTTCGATTCGTTCTGCGAGGTCGGAGATACCACGATTCTTGGGAGAGCGCTTGGCCTTACCTTCGATCCAGGTTAGCCAGTTGGACTTGCCCTTGGACTGATTGCACTTCCCGCAGCTGGGGACGAGATTTGCTATCTCGGTGATGTAGCCGGTGGGTTTCTGGTTGCTGACAAGCGGTCGAAAATGGTCCCATTCGGTAGCTTTGTCGCCACAGTACGCACAGCGAATATCGTTGGGATCGATGTGGAGTAGTGCAAGGGCTTCTAATTCCTCGTCTTCTGTGGGTTCGACGACGGGAACGATGGCACTGATGAATGCGTTCGTGATACTGGAGGACCTGCCGGTCACGGTCATGGCTGTCGGCAATTGACAATAGCGAGCGCGTTTCACGCCCCTCACCATAGCAGCATGCACCGGTGCAGTTCGACGTGTAGTCACCAGTCGAGCGGCCCCGTCGTGGTAAGAGCGGCCGATCCGCGCGGCGTTAATTGGAATTATCGGACACTGTTCATTGGGAGCGACGCGGCAGTGATGCGCGTGCGCGCTGGCCGAATCCGGCCGTCAGCCACATTCGCGGGGGCGTGATACGACCAAGTACGGCGCGGATTGTGTTCGGGTTATTCAACCGAAACGATGAACTTCACTTCAGCTCCTTTGAATTTCCCTGTGATCTCCCAGCAACCGGTGGTGGGAAAGTTTATTCCGGACATGATGAAGTCAACGGTCGTCCAACTCCCGTTTGCACCGGTCACCACCAGGGGCGGCGCATTGCCATCCAGCGGCCGCCCGCGTCTTCCTGGGCGGCAACCTCTGCATGATCTACGAGGCCCGCCCAAAGACCTGCCGCGACTTCCCCCACGTCGCGGTCGGCACCCACTCTCTCGGCGGCCGCCCGTCGTCGCTGGCCCGCTGGGCCGCGCTCTGTCCAATCCTCTACAACGCGCTCGAAAGCTACAAGCACCTCACCGGCTACCACCCGCATCCGCCGTTCAGTAAACCTTGCAAGGTGCCCGCTTGAACTCCGGGCCATCTCCCGGCCGAAACGCAGCGCCGCCGTGTTGACCTAAGTATCCCAATTCCCACACGATCGGGCACTCCGAAAGTGGCCCGTGGTAGGCGGACTGCGACCGGCCTGTAGACGGCGTTATTTCGGTTATCGGTACCTTTCCCCAGCGCGCTGGCCGCTTCGAGAACTCGCCCTCCCTGCCCTCCCTCCACGCCGTTGACATCTTGCCCGTTCAGGCGCATACTCTAATCGGAAGCGCTGTGAAAGGCCGCTTCCAGGCTTCTTTCTCCGGAAAGAGACAAATGCGATCCCCTGCAACAGGGAGCCATTTACAAGGAGGAACTTACATAGGATCAGTCCACAAGATGGGCGGCCTTCGGCTTCCTCGGCTGATGGGCCGCG
>JBAVYH010000082.1:0-8935 GCA_049698695.1 Bryobacteraceae bacterium
CCCACGGCAAACGCCAGCAGCGGCGCCGCGGCCAGGCCGTAGCGCGAGTTGTAGTAAGAATACGGCCACACCGTGGGAATGAAGATGGGCGTCCGCGAGCTGTGCATGCTCCAAACGTAAAACGCGCCGGGCAGCGCCAGCAGCAGCAGCGGCCAGAAGGCGCGCCTGGCCAGCGCCGCCACCACGCCGGCCAACCCGGCCAGCGCCAGCACGGGTCCCGCGCAAAGCTTCGCCGCCTGCCGGAAGTAGTACAGCGCCGCCCACCAATCGCCCTTGCCGGGATACGGCGCGTCCCCTTGTATCACCCACGCCGAACCCGGGCCGCGCAAGAAATACAGCGGGTTCCCTTGCAACCACCAGTTGTGTCCCAGCCAATAAAGCGGCCCGAGACTGGCCAGCGCGCCGAAAACAACGCCCGCCCTCAATCGGCGCCGCGCAAGATATAAAGCGGCGAAGGGAATCAGAAACCATCCTTCGTACCGGCAGAGCGCAGCTACCGAGGCCGCCGCGCCGGCTCCCAGCACGGCGCCCCAGCCACCCGTGTCGCGATAGCGCACCGTGCAGTAGAGCAGCGCCATCCAGGCGGCCCAAAAGGCCGGCTCCGACATGGGAATCGACCCGAGGTAGAGCATGTTCGGATTCAATGCGAACGCCGCCACTGCGGCGAATGCCGGCGCCTCGTCGCCAAACACACGCCGCACCGCCAGGAACAGGAACACGCCCGCCATCACGAAACAGGCTCCGGATGGAATCGCGCCGGCCAGGCCGGTGCGCCACAGCGCCTCGTGCATCACCAACGGCAGCATCAAAACGTGCGGCACCGGCAGCCACGGCGTCCCCAGTTGGTCGTACCCCGGCGTTTGCGAATCCACTAACCGCCGCGCAATGTCCAGGTGCGCTTCGGCATCGCCATAGTAGAGCAGCCAGCCGTTGAAGTAGAAAAATGCAATGGCAACGGCGCTCGCCAACGCCAGCAGCCCTGTGGCCGCCAGCGCGCCCTTCCATGTGCCCGATTTCAGAACTGGGTGCAGGTCTGGAACTCCCGGAAGCGGGCATCGATCTCTTCCCGCGTCAGAGAGCGGAAACGATCCACGCCGAACCTCTCGCAGCAATAGCTGCCCATCACCGAACCGTAGATCACGGCGCGGCGCAGTTCGGCGAAGTCCGCGTCCTTGGCCGCCACGCCCTGGCCCGCCAGATAGCCGATGAACCCGCCCGCGAAGCTGTCCCCCGCCCCGGTCGGATCGAATACTTCATCCAGCAAATAGCCGGGCGCGATAAAGCGGTCGTTCCCATGGAACAGCACGGCGCCGTATTCGCCGCGCTTGATCACCAGCGTGCGCGGGCCCATCGCCAGGATGGCCGCCGCCGCGCGGCGCAGGTTCCGCCAGCCGGAAAGCATTTGCGCTTCGCTGTCGTTGATCAGCAGAAAGTCCCACTGCGCGATCGTCTTCAGCAGTTCCTCGCGGAAGTCGTGAATCCAATAATTCATCGTGTCGCCGCCCGCCAGCTTGAGCTGCGGCATTTGCGAGAGCACCCCGCGCTGCAAGGCGGGTTGGATGTTGCCGAGCAGCAGGTACGGCTCGGCGCGATACGATTCCGGCAGCTTGGGATCGAAATCGGCGAAGACGTTGAGATCGGTGCGCAGGGTGGTGCGATCGTTCATATCGGACGAATACACGCCTTCCCAGAAAAACGTTTTGCCGCCGGCGACGCGTTCCAGGCCTGCCAGGTCGACGTTGCGGGAGGCCAGAAGCGCGCCATCCTCCTCCGCGAAATCGTCGCCCACCACCGCCACCAGCTTCACCGGAGTGAAGTAAGCCGCGGTGAGCGCAATATAGGTGGCCGCTCCGCCCAGCATCCGGTCCACCTTCCCGTGCGGCGTTTCCACGCCGTCGTATGCAACCGAACCAACCACGACGAGTGACATATCAGAGAGAATTGTAACAGCCGGGCGGGCGGACGGCTGAGCCGTGGTAAAATCAAGCTTCCCCACCAAGTTGTCTGTGTTAGCGGGCAAATTAAGAAACGCACAATCATGATGCAGAAGCAGGAACCGAACCGAGTCCTGGCCGCTGTCAGCGATCTCTTCTTCTCGGTGAAACTCACCGACGCGGCCAAACGCGCGGGCCTCGCGCTGGAATTCGTCAAGGAGCCCAAGGAGCTGCTGGAGAAAGCGGCGTCGGACCGGAAGCCATCGCTGATCGTGTTCGACCTGAACTTCGAAGCGCTGCAGCCGCTGAAGCTGATTGGCAAGCTGAAGGGGAAGGCGGAAACCAGGGGCATCAGCTTGATCGGCTACCTGTCGCACGTGCAGGCCGAGCTCAAGCAGCAGGCGCACGAGGCCGGGTGCGATATGGTGCTAGCGCGGTCCGCGTTCTCCCAGAATCTGCCGGCGATTTTCAAGCGCCATTCCGGCATCGTCTAGCGCCACGTCTCACAAGTTCGCAACACGATACTGGAGCTTTGTATCAGGGCACGGCTTCAGCCGTGCCAGCGTGGGACCCACCAAACATGGCCTTTAGGCCCTGTAATAGGGCGACAACTTTATCGAGTCTCGTCAACGAACTTCAGAGACGGGACGCTGGCGCCGTTCGAACCGAGGCCTGCGTGGCGCGTCGTCAGCCGCCAATCTCCGGCCGCGGCCCAGCCCTATTCATCCTTGGCGAGACTCACCTGCGCTCGCAGGTTCGCCACCCCGGCCGTGTACCGGCTGTCGGTCACCAGAAATGCCACCGCGTCCTCCAGCCACTCGTGCCAAACACCGTCGGGGTCGTGCGAGGCCACCGTCAGCGTGTATTCCTGCGGGCACAAATCGCAGCGGAACTGAAACCTCACCGCCAGCGTGCCGCCCGCCCGCACCGGCCCCAGCCGCAGCCGCTCCATCTCCGTGTTGGTGCCGTAAACGTTGAACCCGCTGCGCGTGCGGATCAGCATCCCCACCACCGGCTGGGCCACCATCGCCTGGTACTTCACCGTCACCTTCACCGCCACCGGCTCGCCGGCCCGCCACACCATGGTCGGTTTTCCGTCCTCGCCGGTCAGCTCCACGCCCACGATCTCGGCCCGCCCGTCGCCGCGGAAGAATCGCGGGCTGATGGGCGCGCTCATCGTCCCGCCCCAGGCGCGCACTCGTTGCGAGATGTGCCGGCGGTAAGCGCACAGGATTTCCTCCGGGTCGCCCCGCCCCGCCAGTTTGCCCTCGTGCAGCCACCAGACTTCGTCCGCCAGCCGCCGCAGTAGCTCGTCCTCGTGCGAGATCAGCAGGATCGTCGAGCCCGCCTGCCGCAAGCGGTCGATCGCCACCGCCGCGCGCTCCCGCACCAGCAGGTCCTGCCGCGCAAACGTGTGGTCGATCGCCAGCACCGGCGCCGGCGCCAGGTTCAGCGGGCTGTCCGGCCCCAGGAGCCGCGCCCCGCCGGGGCTGTCCACCACGCCTGTTATGGGCTGCTCCACCCCGCCTGCCAGGCGCGCCAGCACGCTCTTCCCGGCTCCGTTCTCTCCCACCACTCCAATGACCGCCCCGTCAGGCGCCGCCGCGTCGAATTCCACCAGCGGCGCGCTGGACACACGTCGAAAGGCCAAGGCCATAAACGTTAGAATAGCAACTGCCACATGGATACTCCCAACTTGCTCGATTCCATGCGCGCCGATTGGAATCGGCGCGCCGCCGAGGACGCCAATTATTACGTCGCCTTCGGCCGCCACCAGCAGTCCGACGAGGAGTTCTTCTCCACCGGCGCCGGCACCGTTCAGCTCCTGGTGGCTGAGTTGAAGCGCTTCACCGGCCGCGACGCAGCGCTGGAAATCGGCTGCGGTCCCGGCCGCCTGATGCGTCCGCTCAGCCGCTATTTCAAGGAAATTCACGGCGTCGATATCTCCGACGAGATGATCCGCCTGGCGCTCGAGCGCCTCGCCCACACCGCCAACGCCTTTCTCCAGCAATGCCCGGGCTCGGACCTGAGCATGTTTCCCGATGCCAAGTTCGATTTCGTCTACTCCTACGCCGTCTTCCAGCACATCCCCAGCCGCGACGTGGTCTTCGCCTACCTGCGCGAGGCCTTCCGCGTGCTCAAGCCCGGCGGTATCCTGCGTTGCCAGTTGAACGGCATGCCGGCCCACGCGCACCAATACGATACCTGGAGCGGCGTGCGCATCACGCCCGCCGAAATCACCGAGTTCGTCCCATCGAGCGGCTTTCACCTCCTGGCGCTCGAGCAGGTCTGGACCCAGTACATGTGGATCACGCTGCGCAAGCCGGGCCCCGAGAGCGAGGCGCCGGCCGCCCGTGCCGCGCGCCTGCACAACATTTCCAACGCGCTCACCGGCGAAGCCGTCACCCCCGTGTCCGGCGCCATGGCCGCGCTGGCGTTGTGGATCGAGCGCCTGCCCGCCTCCTGCCACCTGCTCAACACCGCCGTCACCGCCGATGGCCGCCCCTGCCGCCTAACTTGCATCAGCCCGCCCGCGGCAGATGGCGTTTCCCAGGTCAACGCCGTGCTCCCGGAAAACCTGCGCACCGGCCTGGTGCTGGTGGAAGCCGTCCACGCCGGCGCCCCGCTCTGCGCACCCGGCTGGGTGCGCATCGTGCCCGCCGGCCCGGCGGTCCCTCGCGTCACCGCCGTCAGCGACGGCATCAACCTGCTCTCCGGCAACCGCATCGTCACCGGCACCGTGAAAGTGACCATGGAAGAGGTTCCCCGCGGCGCCGCCTTCCGCGCCACCGTGGATAAGCTCCCCGCCCCCGCCGCCGACGCCTTCTGTACCGATCCCGTCGCCCAGCGCTGGAATTTCGATTTCCACCTCCCTGAGAATCTCGCTCCCGGCCCGCACAAATTGTCGATCACCTTGGGCCGCCGCGCTTTCCCGCCGGTGCCCATCGAGGTGGCCTGATTGCCCCGCTCCCTCGCCGTGGCCGGCCTCGCTCTCGCCGCGGCCGTCCTGTTCTTCGGTCCGCTGCGGCGCCGTCCGGTACGCCGCTTGCCCGCCGGCGTGGTTGAGCTCCATTCCGAAATTGACGTCGATGCCGGCTGCGAGTTGCGCGGCTCGCCCTCCGGCAGCGTGCTCCGTCTTGCCCCCGATTTCGCCGGCCGCGCCGCCATCGTCGTCCGCGGCAACAACATCATCCTGCGCGATTTCTCGATCGACGGCAACCGCGCCGCCCTGGAGATCCGCGCCGGCCTGCCCCCCTCCAATACCCCGTTCGCGAAATTCACCCGCGCCAACGGCGTCCTGGCCGATCGTGTCACCGGCCTCACCATCGATCGCCTTCATTTCCGCAATATCGCCGGCTTCGCCGTGCTGGTCAGCCGCGCGCACTCGGTCGATATTCGCCGCGTCACTGTCGCCGATAGCGGCTCGCGCAACGCCCTCGGCCGCAACAACTCAACCGGCGGCATCCTGCTCGAAGAAGGCACCACCGATTTCCGCGTCACCAACTGCGACCTGTCCGCCATCCGCGGCAACGGCATCTGGACGCATTCCCTCTACACATCGCCGCGCAATGCCCGCGGCGTCATCGCCCTCAATCGCTTCCGCCAGATTGGCCGCGACGCCATCCAGGCCGGCCACGTCACCGCCATTTCGGTGACCGCGAACTCGGGCAGCCGCATCGGTTTTCCGGTGGAGGAGGTGGATGTTGAAAATGGCGCCGTTCCCGTTGCCCTCGATACCGCCGGCAACGTCGACGCGTCCTCCTATGACGGCAACCGCTTCCGGGTAATCGACGGTAAGTGCATCGACCTCGACGGCTTTCACGATGGCGAAGTCCGCGCCAACCAGTGCGTCAATCCCCCCGGGTTCGCCGCCTACCCCTTTGGCCACTATGGCATCGTCATGAATGACTCCAACCCCGACACGCGCTCCCGCAACATCCGCCTGGTCGATAACCTGGTCGACGGCACGCTGTTCGGCGGCATCTTCGTCATCGGCTCCGGCCACACCGTCGCCCGCAATCGCCTGCTCTCGCTTGACGCCTCTCACTGCAACGAAAACACCGCCCACTACGGCTGCTATGACGTCGCCACCGATCCCGAAATCCTCGAAGCCGGCATCTATCTCGGCCGCAGCCCGCTGCACATCGCTCCCGATCGCCACAACCTCATCGTGGACAACCGCATCGCCGGCTTCAAAATGCGCTCCCGCTGCATCCTCGCCGCCCCCGGCGTCGACCTGCGCTCCAACACGATCTTTGGCAACCTCTGCCGCGATCAATAGAAGGCTCGCCGTCCGCACCGTCAGCCACAACCTGCTGGATGATCCCGGCATGGCGGCTAAGGTATACTGAACAGGACCAGCCAGTCCAAAATGAGCTCCATCCGCTTGGTCTGAGGCCAGAATTTCCAGGGAGGATTTCGCCGTGAAGCGCTGGATTGTACGACTGTGCGTTGCCTTATTGATCGCTCTGGTAGGCGGCGGAGCGATACTCGCTTTGAGCGCCACGGCACGGACGAAAACATTCTTCTCTTTCTACCGGAACTGGCATTCGCACTGGCCTTTTGCGAGAGGCAGGCGGCTTCCTGACCATCTGTCCCGGTTCTTCACTCCATTCGTTCCTATTTGGGTCCACGTCGAACCCGGCGTCACCATGCGACTTGATCCCTACGACTACGTGACCCAGGCGATTCTCCTGCAGCGCACCTGGGAACCATCGACCACGCAAGAACTGCTGCGCCACGTTCCGGCCGGCGGGACGTTCGTGGATGTGGGCGCGCACGTTGGGTGGTACACGCTGAAAGCTGCCCAGGTGGTGGGTCCTAAGGGGCATGTCATCGCCGTGGAGCCGAATCGTGAGACCTTGGTCCAGCTCCGCGACAATATCCGCGCCAGCGGCGCAAGCGCGGTGGTCGTGGTCGCGCCGGTAGCTTGTTCGGATTCCGAATCCACGTTGACGCTTTACGCCACTTCTCGAGCCAATACCGGGGAGAGTTCTCTCTCCTCAACCAACGCTTCGCAGGACACCACCATCGCAGCCTCCTATCCGGTGCGTGCCCGGCGGCTGGACGACATCGTGAAAGAGGCTGAAGTCGGACATGTGAACGCCATCAAGATAGACGTGGAGGGCGCCGAGTTCCTGGTGCTGAAAGGTGCGGCCGAAACCCTCGACCGCGACAAACCCGTCGTCGCCGCGGAACTGATCGATCGGCAACTGAAAGCCATGGGCTCCAGCGCGGCCGAAGTGACCGCTTTCATGCGCTCTCACGGGTACACTCCCGCAGGCATGCACGAAGAGAATATGATATTCGTGCCGGCTGCCGTGCAATGAGCACACGCTTGTGCAGCGCCAACGGCGGAATTCTTGCCTCCTCACGCATGGCGATGTCTCTGCGCCCCTAAGCCTACAACCCCGCAACCCGGGATCTGACTTCCTCGGCAGCCGCAACCGCTGGGAGTGCAATGGGTCCGCGCTCATCCCAGCCGGACGCCGAGGCCAGGCGGGCGCAGCGCAACTGTAGGTCGGCGAGTTTCTCGGCCACTCGCGGAACCCTCTCGAGCCGGCGCTCGATTTCACGCTTTGCCCGGCGAACCAGCTCCAAATCCATCTCGTTCATCCGCAGCAGCCGCCCGTATAAATCCTTGCCCCAGATGTGTTCCCAATATTCCCGCGACTGTTCCGTGGCGCACCGCGCGCCTCCGACGTTCTGCGCAAGATACTTCAGCCGCAGCGCGGGAAACGCCGGTCGTAGAAAATACTCGGCGATCGCCAGGCTCGCATCGAACATCTCGACAAGCCCGGGAACAGCCATCTCGCGCACCACCACCGTCGCCCGTTCCAGGTCTCTTTCGTCCGCCGGACGCGTGAATGCTCCGCCATTGGCTAACTGCGTCACCTGAACGTCGCTCACCTGATGGGGAGCTTCGTCGATCAGACGTATCGCAAACTCTCGCGGACCGTAAGATCGCGCCCAGCGAGCAAGGAGAAGATCCGAATTGCTGCGCCGGAAGTGGTTGTAAGTCGAATGCAGCCGGACTAGTGGATCCCGCAAAAAGCACCAATCGAAGAACACCGTCTGGCGACTAAGCGGCTTGGGGTAACGCAGATGGTGGCTCGATACTGCGGCAATTTCCGGGTGCTGTCGCAGAAACTCGACCAAGTCTGCTGCATCCAGGGCGGTATCGGGGTCGCTGCCGTGAATCGTGGCAAACCGCTCCGCAAACTCGCGCTCCAGCACGTACTCGACAGTACTGCCGCCATTCTTGAATATGTGGTAGTGAACAATTACATGGCGGGTGCGCACTACTGGCACGGTTATGTTCACTCCGATACCTTGTTAGAATAAACCGCAGAACTCTGATGGAATGGAGCAACTGCCTCAACTAACGTCAGCTCTTTCACCGATCTATCTTTCTTTTAGAACCCCGCTCCATACTGCAAGTTCCGCTGAGTTGGCAGGAAGTTCCCGGAATAGCCTGCGCGCCGATTGCCAATCGGCGCAGCCGCGCATAAGCCGGCGTGCCGCCATGCGGTCACGGGCGTTCGTACATTTTTGTCTCCCATGTTACCAGTCACTTACCACGTATTTTCCAACCGGCGCGCGCCCCACTCCGGTTACAGTCAAATCGGATAGAGGCAGCGTGGCCCACTCCGCGCTGCCGCAACAGCTTTCTCCCCGGCCGGGGAACGTTGCACTTAGGTGGTACTGAACTTCCGGCGCCCCTTAAAGGCATGCGGGGTCCCCTACGGGTAGGACTCCCGACGGAAGACCTTGGATTCTGGAATCCATCACCGCCGGCGGAATACGGATAGCTATTATTGCCGCCCGCCGGATATCAGAGAGTAAGGAACGAATCGACCTGATATTGTCCGCCATATAGCGGGCTCACATCAACGTAGTTTCTACTCAAACCATTGGGTGGCCGCACGCACGGCGATAAGTCCGAAGCCCGGTCACCCGCAACGGAATTTCTGAAGCCCAAAGTGTATGCCCCGCGCGGA
>JBAVYH010000083.1:0-20679 GCA_049698695.1 Bryobacteraceae bacterium
AAGATGGAACTCATCAATCGTCAAGCCTACGGCTTCCGCAACTTTCAAAACTACAGACTCCGGGTGAAGCTGCTATGTTCTTAGATGGTTTGGGATTGGGGTTTGCCCCCGTTGTTGGCGTAGAGCCTATGAAAACATGGTAGCGCTAACGGGAATCGAACCCGTATTTAAGCCTTGAGAGGGCTCCGTCCTAACCGTTAGACGATAGCGCCACGGGAACAGAACTTCATCTTATCAGAATCGAGTCCGAGCGGAAACGCTAGTCTTGTCTCATGCAGGATGAGCCCGGAGCGAGAGCTTGTTTCTCACCGAAGACGAGCCTGGAGGAACAATCCCGCATGCTGGAATTGATGTCGGGGCTGAAACGGGCCAAGGGTTGAACCTGGAGCAGATCCGGGCGGTCTCTGGAAGCCAGCGATGAGGTCGCCTTCGAGGGGCGGAATCGCGCGCAGGTTTGCAGTTGGGTGAACCGGATGCTGGAGGAGCAGAGGTATGGCGAGTTGCAACCCGCCAACATCGCAGGTCTGAGGCCCGAGTTGGCCGGTCGTCATCGAGGCGGCCCGCAAAACCGTCATTCCCAGACGCCCCAAGCGCGCGCCTGCGGTACAGGCAACCGGCTCTTTCGCCCTTCCTTTCTCTTTACCGCATCCGGGTGCGCCTCGCTTCCCATCCTCGCGGTACAATCCCAGGTGAATGTCATCCACGCGCGGCGTCGGTTGGGCGAAGTTCCGCGTCGCTGCGGTCACCGTGGCTGCCCTCGCGATTCTCTCCGTGCTGCTCACTCTGCTCGCCGGAGGTACCCTGTTCCAGCGGGCCGCAACCGTGTACTTATACGTGCCCGATGCCACCGGACTGGGTGCCGGGGCGGACGTGCGCGTAGATGGGATCGATGTGGGGACGGTGGCGGGCATCGGGCTTTCCGGCTCCGCCATCCCGGACCGCGCAGTGCGGGTGGTGCTGAGCATTCACCGCAGCTTCTTGTCCACCGTTACCAGCGATTCGACCGCGGAATTGACCGCCGACAACCTGGTCGGCGACAAGTTTGTGGACGTCACCAGCGGGCAAAGTTCGAAGCACGTGATGCCCGGCGGTGAGATCCGCTACAAGGCTTCGCCAAATGTGATGGAAGGGCTGGACCTCGTTCAGTTCGAGCAGCAGTTGCGCATTGTCGATGCCACCCTCAAAGACATCGAGGCCGGCCGCGGCCAAGTCGGCAAGTTCGTCCAAGGGGACAAAATGTACACCGACGTGGTGCGGCGCATGGTGGTGCTGCAAAATGATTTACGCGCGGCGGCGGCGACCACCGGCACCATCGGCAGCGTGCTCTACACGGATCGTCTTTACCGCCAGATCGACGACCCGCTGGTCCGCCTCGATCAAACCCTCGCCCGCCTCCAATCCAGCCCATGGCTGCGCGACACCGGCCAATACCAGCAACTCCTCGATGCGGCCAGCGGATTACGCAAGTCGGTCGCGAACGTGCGCGCCGGCCAGCTTCTTCAGTCCGACGAATTGTACTTGGACTGGACCCGGCGGTTGGCGACGCTGGTACGGAGTGTAGACGACTTTAACGCCAGTCCCGATTTCGCCTCGTCCCTGCTTTACGACAACTTGAACGGCATGACGCGCGCCATAGCGGCGACGCTGCGCGACTTCCACCAGAATCCCGGGAAATATCTGCGGCTGAAAGTATTCTGACGCCTCGACGCTTACTTCTGCAAAAAGAAATTGCCGACGAACATGGCGTCGATGCCGGAGGAGTAAAAGCTGCGCACGGCGTCGCGCGGGTCGGAAACCAGCGGCTCGCCAAACAGGTTGAACGAGGTGTTGTAGAGCACCGGCAGGCCGGTTGATTTACCGGCAGCGTGCAGCAGCTTCCAATAGAGTGGGTTCTCTCGCGAGTCGACGGTGTGCACTCGCACCAGGTCGCCGGCCAGAATGGCCGAGGCGAATCTTTCGCGGTGCGCCGGCCGGACGCGGCCGACGGTTGCCAGGAATCGCGCATTCGGTCCCACCTCGAAATACTCGCCGGCCAACTCGGCCGGCACAGAGGCTGCGAACTTGCGCACCGGCTCGCGGTGCTTGATATAGGCATTCAGGTTCTCGGTGGAATAAGGATCCAGCGGCGAGGCGAGGATGCTCCGGTTGCCCAGCGCGCGCGCGCCAAATTCCATCCGCCCGTGCATCCAGGCGACAATCTTGTGGTCGTTCAACTGCGCTACCGCAGCGCCGATCAGCTCATCGGTGGTCAGCAGGTAATGAAAGCGCAGCTTGCAGTTCTCCAGTACCTGCTTGGTTTCGGCGGCGCTGTAGCTCGGGCCCAGGCACAGTGTCTCCAGGCGCACGCGCTTTGCCTGCCGGAACAGGTGGTGCCAGGTTTCGAGCGCCGCCCCGATAGCCGTCCCCGCGTTGCCCGCCACCGGCTGCACAAACACATTTTCGAAACCGGACCGGTTTTCCAGCGCCGAAACCAGCAGCGCGTTGAACCCCAGTCCGCCCGCCAGGCACAGGTTGCGGCCTTGACCGGCCAGCCGCATCACTGCGGCCTCCGCCGCCTGCTGCACGCCGGCCGCAATCGGCGCGCGCAGCGATTCCGGGATCGGCGCGCCGTCATCGAGCCCGAGCGCCGCATAGAACCGGTGCCCGAACCCGCCCGCATGCGGCCGCACGCCGCTGAAGAAGGCGCGGTCCACGTGCAGACCGGCTTCGTCCGCCTGGAGAATTTCCAGGAACAGGTCGCGAAAACGCGCATCGCCGCACACCGAGAGCCACTGCACTTTGTGCTCATCCACGTTGGCTTCAAAGCCCAGCAACTCGGTGACGCGGCTGTAGACGTCGCACAGCGAATCGGGCGAGTAGTGTTCCTGCTCGATGGTCATGCTCGCGCCGCGGCCCGCCCATCGCGAGCCGCAGCGGAAATCGCCGCCGCGATCGAGCGTCAGTACCGTCGCCTCGTCGAAGGGAGAAGTGAAGTAAGCCGAGGCTGCGTGCGCCAGGTGATGGTCCACCACTGTGATCCGGCTGGCGGGAAACTGCGCCCGCAGCCGCAGGTAGAAATCTCTCTCCGGCACGGGCCGCGCCACTGCTACCGCGTCCACCTGCTCCGGTTTGGCGCCGGCGAGTTCCAGGCACATCGAAATGGCGCGCTCCGGCAGCGGATCCCGCCCGCCCCAGTGCATGCGGCGCCGCAGCAGTTTCGATTCTTCCACCGCGGCTGCCAGCTCGCCGTCTTTCAAGATAGCGGCGGCCGCATCGCCCAATACGCCGCCGATTCCGAGGATAATCACCGGCCGCCCTTTTCCCGTTTTTCGATCTTCGCCCAGGTGTCGCGCAGCGCCACCGTGCGATTGAAGACCAGCTTGCCCGGAGCCGAATCCGGGTCCACAGAGAAGTAGCCCAGCCGCTCGAACTGATAGTGGCTGTACGCGGTGGCGTCTTTCAGGCTGGGCTCCAGCTTGCAGCCGGTGAGCACTTCGAGCGAATGCGGATTGAGGTTAGCGAGAAAGCTTTGGCCTTCATCGGTCTGATTGGGGTCCGGCTTGCTGAACAGGCTTTCATACAGCCGCACCTCGGCGTCGGTGGCGTGGGCAGCCGAAACCCAATGGATGGTCGATTTCACTTTCCGCCCGTCGGGCGCGTTGCCGCCGCGGGTAGCCGGATCGTAAGTGCAGTGGATTTCCGTGACTTCGCCCTTCTCGTTCTTTACCGCGCGGGTGCAGGTGATGAAATAGCCATAGCGAAGGCGGACTTCGTGTCCCGGTGAAAGCCGGTAATACTGCTTCGGCGGATCCTCGCGAAAGTCGTCCTGCTCGATATAAAGCACCCTGGCAAAGGGCACCAGGCGCGTGCCGGCGGAAGCGTCCTCTGGATTGTTGCCCGCTTCCAACTGGTCCACCTGGCCTTCCGGATAATTGTCGATCACCACCCGCAGCGGTCGCAGCACCGCCATCACGCGCGGAGCGCGTTTGTTCAAATCCTCGCGCAAATGGTGCTCGAGCAGGCCCAGCTCGATGGTGCCATTGGTCTTCGAAACCCCGATCGATTTGCAGAAATTACGGATCGACTCCGGCGTGTAGCCGCGCCGCCGGATGCCGGCGAGAGTTGGCATGCGCGGATCGTCCCAGCCGTTCACATACCCGTCCTTCACTAATTGCAGTAACTTGCGCTTACTCAGCAAGGTGTATGTCAGGTTCAGCCGGTCGAACTCGATCTGTTGCGGATGATAGATGCGCAGCGCCTCGCAGAACCAGTCGTAGAGCGGCCGGTGGTCTTCGAATTCCAGCGTGCAGATGGAATGCGTGATCCCCTCGATCGAATCCGATTGGCCGTGGGCGTAATCGTACATCGGGTAGATGCACCACTTGTCTCCCGTGCGATGATGCTCGGCGTGCAGAATGCGGTACATCACCGGGTCGCGCATGTTGAGGTTGGCCGACGCCATGTCCACCTTGGCGCGCAGCGTGCGCGAGCCATCAGGGAATTCGCCGGCCTTCATGCGCTCGAACAGGTCCAGGTTCTCCTCCACGCTGCGGTTGCGGTAAGGGCTCTCCTTGCCCGGTTCGGTGAGCGTGCCGCGATATTGCCGCACCTCTTCGGCGCTCAGGTCGCAGACATAGGCTTTGCCCGCCTTGATCATCTGCACCGCCCACTCGTACAATTGGCCGAAGTAGTCCGACGCGTAGAAGCAGCGGTCCTCCCAATCGAACCCCAGCCAGTGCACGTTCTCCATGATGGAGTCGACGTACTCGGTCTCCTCCTTCTCGGGGTTGGTGTCGTCGAAGCGCAGGTTGGTCTTGCCGCCGAACTCGGCCGCCAGGCCGAAGTTGAGGCAGATGGATTTGGCATGGCCGATGTGCAGATAGCCGTTCGGCTCCGGCGGGAACCGCGTGTGCACGCGGCCCCCCCACTTATTCGTCTTCAGGTCCTCGAGGATGATGTCGCGGACGAAGTTCGAAGGAGCGGCCGCGGGCGGGTTGCCGTGCTCACCGGCACTAACATTGGACGGGTTCATATGGTTTTCAACTTCTCCAGAGCCTGCCCGATCCGTTCCAGGCAGGTCTCGCGCCCCAGTGCTTCCAGGGTACCGAACAGCGGCGGAGCGTTCTTGCGCCCGCACACCGCTACGCGCACAGGCTGAAACATCTGGCCGGCCTTGATGCCCAATTCGGCCGAAGCCGCGCGCAGCGCCTGCTCGAGCGGGTCGTGACGGAATTCGACCGCGGCCAGCACGGCGGCGCCTTTCTCGAGCGCACGGACGGCCATCGCCCGGTCGCCCTTTTGCGGGATCAACTCGGCGGCATCATATGGCGCCAACTGCTTCACAAAGAAGAAATCGCCCACCGTGGTCACTTCGCTCAGCAGGCGTATGCGCTCTTGGATCAGCGGCGTGATCAGCGCCATCTTCTCGGGGCTGACATCGAAACCGGCGGCGCTGACAAATGGCGTGAGAGCCTCCGCGAGCGCGTCAACGGACAGGCTGCGAATGGTCTCCGCGTTCAGCCAGACGGCCTTCGGGTCGAACGGATCGGCTTCGCTGAAATTGACCACCGCGTTGCTGCGATTGATGCCTTCGAGCGTGAAGGCTTCCGTTAGTTCGTCGAGCGTCATGCGCTCGCGATCGTCCTTCGGCGACCAGCCGAGGAGACACAGAAAATTCAGGAACGCATGCGGCAGAAAACCCGCATCGCGATAAGTGGTGACGCTTACTACCGGCCCGTGCTTGCGCTTGGAGAGCTTGGCGCCATCCGGAGCCACCAGCAGCGGCAGGTGCGCGAAACGTGGCAGCTCGATGCCGGCGGCCTCGAAAATCAGCACGTGCTTGAACGTGTTGGTGATGTGATCCTGGCCGCGGATGATATCACTAATGCGCAAATCGGCGTCGTCGGCGCAAGAGGCCAGATGATACGTCGGCATGCCGTCGCTGCGCAGCAACGCAAAATCCTCGATATCGGCGGTCGATTTCGATTGCTCTCCAAACACCCCATCCTCGAAGCGGATCAGCCGCTCGCTCTCGCGCGGCACGCGAAAACGCAGCGCGAACGGTTCGCCGGCCGCCGCACGCCGGTCGCTTTCCTCGCGCGAAAGCTCGCGCATCCCTTCCGGGAAAAGCCATGTCCCGTGCTCGCCCGAGCGTTCGCTATCCGCGGCGCCAGCCGGCGTGAAATCGCGGTAGGCCATGTCTTTGGCGAAAATCGCCTGCGCCATTTCCCGGTGCAGAGCGAGGCGCTCCGACTGCCGGTATTCCTCGTCCCAGCCGAGCCCCAGCCAGCGCAGCCCATCAAAGATGGAATTGAGCGAGACTTCGGTGTTGCGCCCCACGTCGGTATCGTCCACGCGCAGAATCATGGTGCCGCCGTGGTGGCGGGCAAAAAGCCAATTGAAAATGAACGTGCGCGCGCTGCCCACATGCAAAAACCCGGTGGGAGAGGGCGCAAACCTGACCCTCAGCATTTGGAAGGCCCAGTATAACAAGGGGCGCGGATGAGATCGGAGATGGGCACTGAGATACGTGCACGCTCTGTGGCGAAGGAGCCGGGAGATACAATTCGCCGTATGGCACTTCACGGCTTCGAGGAAACGCTACTCGGCTTCGATGCACGGGAAATGTCGTTGACCGGATTGCGAGAACTGGGTCCCGGCGGAGGCCGGCCAACCGATTTTCTGCTCCGGACCGACCTCGATGATGTCTTATCCGCCGACAGCATGGTCTGGCCGTCCATTTTCAAGACCACTGTGACCCTCGATCACGGCCCCGAGCTTGCAAGGCCAGAGTGGATAGGAATCAACGAACCGTTCTGGGAGAATCTGGGCGCACTCTGTAGCGCCATCCCACATGAGTTTGAACTGGGCCATCCTTACTGGCTCATCGCCGCCACATGGCACACCGATATGGGCTTTCGCAAGGAGGAAAAGCAAAAAGGGAAGATCCTCGGCCCCTATCTCGCGCCAACAACACCGCCGCAGCGAGATAGCAGGTGGCGCTTTCTCGGTTTTGATATCACCGACCCCGGGACCAGCGGCCTCTCAAACTGCGGGTACGATAGCGCTGAGCGTGACATTTTGGCCGCAGAATGGGCTCGCCACCTCAATCGCTATCACCTGTTCGACAGCCTTGAGCGCGCCTTCGAATTCAGAACTCTGACGAATGCCCGCGTGCCTGAGCACGCGCCCTTTTTCGTTACCGGGCTCTGGTCGATCACTGAGATGTCTCGGCACTAGCCCGGCTTCTGCAAATCATTGCCACCATCGCGGAGAGGAATCGCACGGCCAAATGTGCTACAATTCTGTATATACAAATGATCTTCGTGTGGGACGAGAAGAAGAACCGCAGCAACCGCCGGAAGCATGGCATTTCGTTTGAGACAGCGGCGCGGATGTTCGACGATCCGAATGTGGTGTCGTACCCGGATCGAATGGTTGACGAAGAGGAGCGCTGGCATTCCATCGGCAGCGGAGGCGACATCGCGATCATACTCGTGGTCCACACAAGTGAGGAACAAAATGGTGAAGAAGAAATCCGTATCATCTCGGCAAGAAAAGCGAGTCCACGCGAGCGCGCTCTTTACCACTCCTATCAGTGACAAGCAGCGCCGCGAGCTGAAGCGGCTCGCTGATCTTCCTGACTCGCAGATCGACTTTTCCGATGCGCCGGAACGGCGGCCCCGTGCGTCCGACGTTGAGGTCGGCCGCTTCTATCGGCCAATCAAGCAGTTGGTGAGCCTGCGCGTGGATGCCGACGTCCTCCACTGGTTCCGCGGGCGAGGCAAGAAATACCAGACGTACATGAACGAAGTCCTGCGGCGCGAAATGCAAACGAACGCGCGGGACCGGTGACAGCGTTTGAGCCTCTCACTCCAGCCGCAACCCGGATTCCTTTAGCGCGCGCCAGCCGCCATCTAGCGAGATGGCGTTGGTGTAGCCCATCTTCTGCAAGTTATCGGCTACCAGCGCGGAGCGGAATCCGCCGCCGCAATAGAGCACCAGGGTCGCGGCTTTGTCCGGCACACGGGTTTCGATATCGCGCTCGATGATGCCCTTGCTCAAGTGAATCGCGCCCGCCACGTGGCCGGCGGCAAACTCGCTCTCTTCGCGGGTATCGATCAGCAGATGCGGCCGGCCGGATACACGCATCGTGCGGTAGCCTTTAATGTCAATCTGCTTCACGCGCGTCTTAGCGTCATTGACTAATTGCAGGAAACCTTCGCTGTGTTTCATGGATTGCGCCTTTCTCCTATGGCTTCATTTCGCAGCGACTATGACCGGCCGCTCCCTAACGGTCGCGGCTCTGTTTAACCGGCGCGTTCGAGGCGCGTAACGCATCGGAGCCGCGACCGTCAGGGAGCGGTCGCTGGTATTGAATACTCACTCCACACGTTCGATGCGGGCGCCCACCGATGCCAGCTTCTGCTCGATCTTCTCATAGCCGCGGTCGATGTGGTAGACGCGGTCGATCACGGTTTCGCCTTTGGCCACCAGCGCCGCCAGCACCAGCGACGCACTGGCTCGCAGGTCGCTGGCGATCACGCCGGCGCCGGAGAGCGCTCGCGGCCCCGCGACCATGGCCTGCTTGCCATCCACGCGAATGTTGGCGCCCATTCGCGCCATTTCCTGCGCGTGCATGAAGCGGTTCTCGAAAATCGTCTCGACGATGATCGCGATGCCTTCCGCTTGTGTCATCAGCGCCATGTACTGCGCCTGCAAGTCGGTGGCGAAGCCGGGATATTCTTCCGTGGTCATATCCACCGAGCGCAGTTTACCGCCGGCCCGCACGCGCACGCGATCGGCGGTGGGTTGTGTCACCTCCAGCCCGGCTTGTTGCAGTTTTGCCACGAGCGCGCCCACATGCTCCGGAATGCATTCCGTCACCGTCACATCGCCGCCGGTGATAGCGGCCGCCACCAGAAAAGTGCCGGCTTCAATGCGGTCGGGGATGATGGTATGCTCGGCGCCGCCCAACTGTTCGACGCCCTGGATGCGAATGGTGGAAGTGCCGGCGCCCTCGATTTTGGCGCCCATCTTGCTCAACAGTGCTGCGAGGTCCACCACCTCCGGCTCGCGCGCCGCGTTGCGCAGCACGGTTTCGCCCTTGGCCAGCACCGCCGCCATCATCAGGTCTTCGGTGCCGGTGACGGTGATACGGTCGAAATGCACAGTGGCGCCGCGCAGTCCCTCCGGCGCGGTGGCTTCGATATAACCGTGCGATTGGTTGATGCGCGCGCCCAGTTGCTCCAGGCCGAAAATGTGCAGGTTAATGGGCCGCGCGCCGATGGCGCAGCCGCCCGGCAGCGATACACGCGCCCTGCCTGCGCGTGCCACCAGCGGGCCCAGCACCAGGCTGGAGGCGCGCATGGTCTTCACCAGCTCATAAGGCGCTTCCGGGGAGACGATCGTCGACGCCTCCAGCCGCACCGCGCCGCCGTCGACATCCACTTTGGCGCCGACGTCCACCAGCAACCGCTGCATGGTGCGGATATCGCGCACGCGCGGGATGCGGCGCAGCGTCACCGGCTCCGCGGTGAGCAGGGCCGCCGCCAGCGCGGGCAGCGCCGAGTTCTTCGAACCATTGACCGGGATCTCGCCCCGCAAGGCGTTGCCGCCGGTAATCACGAATTTATCCATGCGATCTCTCTCGCTGGGCCGTGCTTTCGCTTACGCTTAGCGCCCGTTCTGTAACGACTATGGCAACCGCTCCCTAACGGTCGCGGCTCTGAAACGCGTTCCTTCAACCGGCCAGCGCCCTTGAGACGTGGCCGCCGGCCTCGGCCAGCATGCGTTCTGCCTCGCCGCGCGCGCAACCTTTCCGGCTCATCACAATGGCCACGGCCACGCGGCCGCCGCTTGCCTCCAGCAGTTCGCCGGCGCGCTCCTGGCTCACCGCGGCGGCCGCGGCAATGATCCGCCGCGCCCGGTCCGCCAGCTTCTTGTTCTTCGGCTGCACATTCACCATCAGGTTGCCGTAAACGTAGCCAAGCCGGATGCACACTGCGGTGGAGAGCATGTTGAGGACCAACTTCTGCGCCGTGCCAGCCTTGAGGCGCGTCGAGCCGGCAATCACCTCCGGCCCCACCAGCGGCGTGATGGCGATTTCGGCCGCGCGCGCCAGCTCCGAATCTGTGGTGCAACTGATGCCAACCGTCACCGCGCCCAACCGCCGCGCTTCGGCGATGGCTCCCAGCACATAAGGCGTACGGCCGCTGGCGGCCAGGCCCACCAGCACGTCACGCGCGGCGAAGCCGTGCCCCAGCAGGTCGCGCGCGCCAGTGGCCGGATCGTCTTCACTGGCTTCGGTTGCGCGGCTCAGTGCAGCTTCCCCGCCGGCGATGATGCCCGTCACCAGCTCCGGCGGCGTGCCGAACGTCGGCGGAATCTCAGCGGCGTCCAACACGCCGAGCCGCCCGCTGGTTCCGGCGCCGATGTAGAACAGCCTGCCGCTGCGGCCGATCGCGCCCGCAATCGCCTCCACCGCGCGGGCAATCGACGGAATCTCGCGTTCTACCGCTGCCGCCACCTTCGCGTCCTCGCGGTTGATGATGCGCAGGGCCGCTTCCGTGCCGGCGGTATCGATCGCCGCCGAAGCCGGATTTCGCTGCTCGGTGAGAAGCTGTTCCAACATGGCTTAGGTGGGGCATGCTTTAGCTTGCCCGGAACACAACACCAGCCTAGCACCCGCGCTATAGTCGGAACAGTGCGTTACCTGTTGAGCGGCCGGCTCCCCGAAGCCTCTTCCATTCTGCTGGTGGAAAGCGGCTCGCGCGGCATTCTGGAGAACGTCATCGCCGGGTTGCGCCGCTCCTGGGGAGCCGACGTTCCTATCGACCTGGTCTCTTGTTTCGCCAACCTGCCGCACGGCCTTGATACCGCCACCACCCGTGTGTACCGCGTTTCGGACTATCGCGGCCGGCAGGCACGCGCGCGCCTCTATCGCGAGCTGCGCGCGCGGCGCTACCCGCTGATGGGAATCGTCTGCTCCGAAGAGCCGCTCATGATGAAGTGGAAATGGGCGCTGGCGCTGCGCGTGCCGGCCAAGATTTTCATCATCAATGAAAACGCGGATTACTTCTGGCTGGACCGCAAGCACCTGAAAACCATCCGCCAGTTTGCGCTGGCGCGCGCGGGTCTGGCCGGCTCAGGGGCCGTGCGCACGCTGGCCCGCGTGGTTTCGTTTCCGTTTGCGCTATTCTATTTGCTGCTCTACGCGGCGGTCGTGCACTGTCGCAGAGCGCTGCGCGTGCGCTTCCGGCGCGTCAGCCCGGCGTCATAGAAGCGCCGGCTCGTCGAGCATTGGTTGGGATAGAGTCGAATCATGAAAGCCATTCGAGTCAACGAAGCCGGGGGGCCGGAGAAACTGGAGCTGCTGGAGATTCCCAAGCCGCAGGCGGGCGCCCGACAGGCGCTGGTGCGGATCGCGGCCAGCGGCGTCAACTTCATCGATATTTATTTCCGCGTCGGGCTGTACAAAGCCGATTTCCCGATGACGCTCGGCCAGGAGGCCGCCGGCACCGTTGAAGCCGTCGGCGCCGAAGTCACCGAGGTCGCCCCCGGCGACCGCGTGGCATATTGCATGGTCCGGGGCGCTTACGCCGAATATGCCGTCGTACCCGCGGCGCAACTGGTCAAGATCCCGGATCGTGTGAACTTCACCACCGCTGCCGCGGCCCTGCTGCAAGGCATGACCGCCCATTACCTCACTCACTCTACTTATTCGCTGAAGAGCGGCGACGCCTGCCTGGTGCACGCAGCGGCGGGAGGCGCCGGCGGACTCATCGCCCAGATGGCGAAGATGGCCGGCGCGCGCGTTTTCGGCACTGTATCCACCGAGGCGAAGGCGCGCATCGCCCGCGAGAACGGCTGCGACGAAGCCATCATTTATACCCACCAGGATTTCGCCGCCGAGGTCAAGCGACTCACCAAGAGCCAGGGCGTAGACGTGGTCTATGATTCGGTGGCCCGCACCACCTTCGAGCAGAGCCTCAATTCGCTCCGGCCGCGCGGCCTGCTGGCCCTGTTCGGGCAATCGAGCGGGCCGATTCCGCCCTTCGACCCCGCCATCCTCAACGCCAAAGGCTCACTGTTCCTTACCCGGCCCAGCTTGGGACACTACGTGGCGACGCGCGAGGAACTGCTCTGGCGCGCCGGCGACGTGCTCGGCTGGATTGAAGCCGGCAAACTGCGCCTGCGCATCGGCGGCGCTTATCCGCTGGCCAGCGCCGCCCAGGCTCATCGCGACCTGGAAGGCCGCGCGACCACCGGCAAACTCGTTCTTACCGTGCCGTGACGCATCCATGAACCTGAAGGCGCGGCTGACCCTGTCTTTCGTTTTGCTGGCTGTTCTGCTGGCCGGCATCATCTCGTTCGTCGATCTTACCGGCGAGATCAACGAACAGTTCGCCGCCACGCTGGAACGCGCCGATAACCTGGGCACTCTGGCTTCGGATCTGGTGGGCCTTTCCGTGAATCGCCAGCGTACCAAGCCGCTGGACGAGGCGATGGGCGACCCCGAGGTTTCGACGCTGTTGCGCAACACTATGCTGGCTTCGCACGCCATCGTTGAAATAGCCGTCCTCGATCCCGGAAACGAAATCCTCGCCGATTCCATTCCCGACGAGATCGGCAAAATTCTGGCCCCCTATGACGATTTCCGCCCGGTGGTGGCCAACAATGGCTGGTATGGCAAATGGCGGGTACTGCGGGAGAAGAAATACTACCAGTTGCAGCAGCGGTTGGGACCGCAAAACGGGCCGCCGACTCTGCTGGTGCGGGTGGTAGTGGCCCCGGCGCTGATCAAAGCCGCCATTCTGCCGCGGCTGGAAGAAGACGCCATCGTCGCCTTGTTTTCCGTGCTCGGCGCCGCCTTGGTCACGATGCTGGTTTCGGCTGTCGCCTTCCGGCCATTGAGCCGCCTGCGACGGCAAGTCGAATCGATGACCAGCGAGAATCCCCCCGAAGCCGCCGCCGACGCCAAGGCGGCCACCGACGACCTTTCCGTCATCTCCTCCCGCGTCGCCCAGCTCGGCCTGCAACTGCGCGGCGCGCAGTTCGAAGTTTCCGACTTGCGCGGCAATATCGGCCGGCTGCTGCGCGACCTGGAAGATGCCGTGTACCTGTTCAACCGCGAAGGCAGGCTGGTATTCGCGTCGGGCACGGTGGAGAAGTTCACCGGCCTCGATGCGGCCGCGCTGACCGGCAAGACCATCGCCGACGTGTTCCCGCCCGAGACCCCGTTGGGGCAGGTGATCCTGGAGGCCACGGCTAGCCGCCTTCCGCTCAGCAAGCGCCGGGTTGCGACCGGCCCGGGCGACTCGTCCTCCACCGTCGTCTGGGCGCTGCTTTCGGTTGACCCGCTGACCGCGCCCGGCGGCGCCGGTTCGGGCACGCTCATCCGCCTGCGCGATCCGGAAGCGCAGCGCAACCTGGGCCGCGAATTGCAGACCGCTGACCGGCTGGCCGCGCTCAGCCGCGTTTCCGGCGGCGTGGCTCACGAAGTGAAGAATCCGCTGAACGCCATTCTGCTGCACGTGGAGGTGGCGCGCGCCAAGCTCGCCCATGGCGACACCGCGCTCGAGCCGCAGATGGATATCATATCGAGCGAGATTCTGCGCCTCGATCGGGTGGTCAAGACTTTCCTCGATTTCACCCGGCCGGTGGAGTTGAACCTGGCTAACATGCCGCTCGACGAATTTGTGCGCGACATCCTCGATCTGGCCCGTCCGCAAGCCGACGCCTCCGGCATCCGCGTGCAGGCGGAGCGGAAGGCCGAGGGCGTGGAGGTGCGCATCGACCGCGACCTGCTCAAACAAGCCGTGCTCAACATCGTCGTCAATGCGATCGAAGCCATGCCCGCCGGCGGCGAATTGCGGCTGGAATCCTCGGCCGCCGGCGACACTGCGGAGATCCGGGTGTCCGATACGGGACCGGGAATCCCGCCGGGTCTGAAGGAGAAGATCTTCCGCCTATACTTCACCACCAAGCAGAGAGGTTCCGGAATCGGCCTGGCGATGGCTTTCCGGATCGTGCAACTCCACGATGGTACAATCGATTTCACCAGCGAACCCGGTAAGGGCACGGCGTTTTTCATACGCCTGCCCATAGCGGCTTGAGTGTTGGTGTCCGGAATGATTGCGATGCATCTGAGCCCACCACTGCCCGACCAGGTGCCCTTTGGGCGCGCCTCCGGAGGCCGGCCAGGCGGAGCTGCGGCCGTCGGGGAGCGGTTCCTGCGGAGCGGGGAATTCACTCTGGTCCTGGCTTCGGCGGTCTTGCTGGCCGGGTGCCTCCTGCAAGGCAAGAAGCCGGTGGCGCAGACAACGCCGGCGCCGCCGGCCCCGGCTGCCAAGGCGGCTTCTGCGCCGCAGCAGCTTTCGGTTCCGCAAACGCAGGTCGAGATTCCTCCGCCGCAGCCTGTCTCGGAGAAAGCGCTGGCCGCGGGCCAGGCGCCCCAGGATGAGCAGGAGCCGGCAGCTCCGCAGCACACCGTGCGGCGCAACGTGGGACCGCCGGCCATCACCCCGCCTCACCCGGAGCCTGCTCCGCCGCCCGCCGCCACCGAAGAGCCGGCGCGCGCTCCCATTCAGGAAGTGCTTCCGGCCGACGAGCGCAAACGCCTGCAGGATTCCGCCGCCGAAAGCAAGCGCGAAATCCGGCGGCTGGTGGAACTGGTGCGCGGCCGCCACTTGAGCGAACACGATAAGAGCGTCGTGGTTCGCATTGAAGGCATGGTCAAGCTGTCGGATGACGCCGAAGCCAAGGGAGACATGCGCGAAGCGGATGCGCTGGCCGAGCGCGCCCTGGTGCTCGCCAAGGATCTAGAAGGTGAACGCTAGCGAGTTCGGCGCTCGGCGCCACCGGCTGGCCGGCGTCCTGGCCACCCGCGGCACCGGCGCCGTGTTGGTCTCGGCCGCGCCCAATGTGCGTTACCTTTCCGGCTTCACCGGCGACAACGCCGCGCTACTGGTGCTTCCCGGCAAGGCCGTTCTCTTCACCGATCCGCGTTACGCCATCCAGGCGGCGCAGCAGGTCTCCTGCCGGGTGAAGATTTGCAAAGGCCCGCTGGTCGATGGCGTGGCCGCCGCGCTGCGGAAGTTGGGCGCTATGAGCATTGGCTACGATCCGGGCCGCATGACGTGCGGGGAGTTTCAAAAGCTCCAATCCCGCTTGCCGATGAAGGCCTCGCTGCGACCGTTGCCTGGCCTGGTGGAAGAGCTGCGCATGATCAAGTCGACGGCCGAGATCGAATTGATCCGCCGCTCAGTCGAGATCAACTCACGCGCCTTCGAGCTCGCTGTCCGGCGGGTGCAACCCGGCATGACCGAGCGCGATCTGGCGGCGGAGATCGAATACCGCATGCGCCGTCTTGGAGCCGAAAAACCCAGCTTCGAAACCATCGTCGCCAGTGGCCGCCGCTCCGCCCTTCCCCACGCCGAGCCCACTGCCGCCCGCCTGCGCAAGGGCGATCTTGTGGTGGTGGATATGGGCGCGTTTTGCGATGGCTACGCCAGCGACATGACGCGCATGTTGTTTCTGGGCACGCCTGGCGCCCGCGTCAAGCGCATCTACCGCGCCGTGCTCGAAGCGCAACTGGCCGGCATCGATAAGGTTCGCGCCGGCGCGACCGCTTCGAGCGTCGACGCCGCCGCCCGCCGCGTGCTCCGCGCCTACGGCTTCGACCGCGCCTTCGTCCATTCCACCGGCCATGGACTGGGCCTGGAAATCCACGAGCCTCCGCGCCTCGGCAAGCGCGACAAGACCATCCTCCAGCCCGGCATGGCCGTCACCATCGAGCCCGGCGTCTACCTGGAAGACTTCGGCGGGATCCGCATCGAAGATACGGTCGAAGTAACCGCAACCGGCTGCAAGATTCTTACGCCCACGTCAAAGGAACTGCGGGTAATCTGAGCCCACCGTGCGCAGGGAAGGAACGGCCGCAGTTTGGGCCGTTCTAGTTTCCTCCAACGGGTTTGGGATTCCGTTGACACGATCGCAAGCAGGGCGTTAGAAGGCGTATATTTGGGTGGATCGCCATGCTCGACCTAGTCGCTGAGGCGCTCTCTGCCACTCGCGAATCGAAACATATCGAATTCAAGGAATACTTCGACCCGACCTCGGCTGGAGGCTGGTGCGAGTTGATCAAGGATCTTGTGGCGATCGCAAACTCCGGCGGCGGGATCATCGTGTTTGGGCTGAACAGTCAGGGAGAACCGACCGGCGCACCCGTCAACTTAATTAGCGCCGTCGATCCCGCTGATATTACCAATCGAGTGTCAAAGTACACCGGCTGCGCAGACTTCGACGTTGGGATCCGTGACGTTCAGAAGTGTGGCGCAATGTTGTGCGCCTTTCTAGTCACCGCTGTGCCGACCCCCCTCGTGTTCGCCAAGCCTGGAACCTATTATGATGCCGGAGCGGGAAAGGAGAAGACAGCGTTTCGTGCCGGAACCGTGTATTTTCGCCACGCAAGCAAGAGCGAGCCTGGCACAACGGACGATTTGCGGGTGGTGATCTCGCGACGAGTTGACGTTCTGAGGAAGCACTGGACAAAAGGCATCAGGAAGGTCGTACAGGCTCCAGCGGGCAGCGAAGTGCTCATGGTTCAGCGGCCGAAAGGGGGAGGGGCCCCTGAGGGAAATGTCCGGCTGACTAACGAGCCCGGTGCCCTGCCTGTCATTTTGACGAGGGACGCCACCAAGAGCGGCGGTGTATTGCTTCGCGAGGAGATCTCCGATGGCATTTTTGATGAGATCAACAACGTTGTCGACGCGAACTGCGTTCTTGCGAAGGGCAGTAGACGATTCGTCCTCGGCCTCGATGTTTACTATCGAATCTACGCGGAGAGACAGCACGTGAACCTCGGCTCCGGACACGGGGCCGTTTTGTTGCAGAGCGCAATCACTGAACTATACGCTCCCGCACTGTTCTGGCTTCGGCATGTTCCGGGTTCGGACATCGGACGTAGCTATTCTCAGCTGTTCCTGAGGCCTAGGAGTCCCCAGGTCCACGCGCTGCTGCGATTGGCCATCCTACTGGGAGACGAGTTCTGCAGGTGGCTGCTGGACCGGTGGACCACGAAATGGAAGCATCACCCGCAGCCCCCGAATTTCTTTTGGACATTCCAGGAGATGCTCGACCATTCAGCCAGAATGGACTTCAGGGCCGTCGCTGCAAGGCTCGGGCCAAAACTGATTCAGTTGCCCGAGGAGGAACCGATGTCGGTGTCTGAGTTGCTCAAGCAAGGGGAAGCAGGGTCGGCGCTTCTGTCGAAGACATGCCTGCAGGTGTTTGAAGGCGACCAAGACCAGCGGTCTGTCGCAAGGGGCCTCGATTACCTGGTGTACGGACAATGGGTTCGAGAACAATCCTTGCATCTCTCGCAGGCGATCATTGCAGCCATCGGCGATTCAGAGCCGGGCGATCCCGCCGCCCTCCCCTCCTACCCCACTTCGTAGTGGTCCAATATCTCCTGCCACTTTCCCTGCGCTTTCAGCAGCAGTTCCACCACTTCGCGGACCGCGCCTTCGCCGCCGACGGCGCGCGTCACGTAATGGGCTGCGCGCTTCACTTCTTCGCGGGCGTTGGCGGTGGCGATGGCAAGGCCTACCCGGCGCATGATGACGATGTCGGTAAAATCGTCGCCGATGTAAGCTACCTGGCTGGCATCGATCTTGGCATCGGCGAGAATCTCCTGCAAAATCGGGATCTTCTCGATGTGGCCCTGGTAGATGTAGGCCATCTTGCACTGCCGCGCGCGCTCTTCAGTGGCCGGCGAAAGCCGCCCGCTGATCACGCCCGTCTTGATGCCTTTCCAACTCAGCCACTGCAGGCCGATTCCATCCTGCGAATCGAACCCCTTGGTCTCCACCATCTTGCCTTCGGGGTCGGGCACATTGTAGAGCCTGCCGTTGGTCAAGACACCATCCACGTCCATCAGCAGCAACTGGATCTTGCCGGCCAGCGCCAGCACGTCTTCGGGTTTAGAGCTTGTCATGAAGCCACACTTTGTGGGGCAGCTTGCTAAGCTGCGGTCCGATTGCCAATCGGACCGCGCGGCGACTGGCAGTCGCCGCGCAGGATACCATCCTGCCCCACAGGGATCCTAGGCATTGTAGGTGCCGGCCGAGACCGATCCGCCCTTACCCGTCCAATTGGTGTGGAAGAACTGGCCGCGCGGGCGGTCTACGCGCTCGTAGGTATGGGCGCCGAAATAGTCGCGGAGCGCTTGCAGCAGGTTAGCGGGCAGGCGTTCGCTGCGGTAGCCGTCGTAAAAAGATAGCGCCGTGGTGAACGCCGGCACCGGCACGCCTGCCGATACCGCCTGCGCCACCACGCGCCGCCACGACCCCTGGCACCGCTCGATCACGCCATGAAAATAGTCATCCAGCAGAAGGTTGATCAGTTTCGGATTTCGGTCGAAGGCTTCCTTGATCTTGCCCAGAAACGCGGAGCGGATGATGCACCCGGCGCGCCACACCAGCGCAATGCCGCCGTAATTCAAATTCCACTTGTACTGTTTGGCCGCTTCCGCCAGCAGCATGAAGCCCTGCGCGTAAGAAACCAGCTTGGAGGCCAGCAGCGCCTGGCGCACGTCCTCGACGAACGCCTTCCGGTCGCCGCTGAACTGGAACGGGGGGCCGCTGAGGATTTTCGACGCCGCTACGCGGTCTTCCTTCATGGCGCTCAGGCAGCGCGCAAACACCGCTTCGCCGATCAGCGTCACCGGAACGCCCAGCTCGAGCGAGCTGTCGCTGGTCCACTTGCCGGTGCCCTTTTGCCCGGCCGTATCGAGGATCTTATCGACCACGTAATCGCCGTTTTCGTCCCGGTAGCCCAGCACATCGCGCGTGATTTCGATCAGGTAGCTATCCAGCTCGGTCCGGTTCCATTGGTCGAAGACCGCGTGCATTTCTTCGTTGCTCATACCCAGGCCTTGTTTCATCATCTGGTAGGCTTCGCAGATGAGCTGAATGTCGCCATACTCGATGCCGTTGTGCACCATCTTGACGAAATGGCCGGCGCCGTCGCTGCCCATCCAGTCGCAGCAGGGATCGCCCGCCGGCGTCTTGGCGCAGATGGCCCGGAAAATGTCCTTGATCAGCGGCCACGCTTTTTCGCTGCCGCCGGGCATCATGGAGGGTCCGAAGCGCGCGCCTTCCTCGCCGCCGGAAACGCCGGTGCCGATGAACAGCATGCCTTTGCTCTCCAGGTAGCCGGTGCGGCGGATGGTGTCGGGGAAGTGGGAGTTGCCGCCGTCGATGATCAGGTCGCCGGGCTCGAGGTAAGGGAGCAAGGCTTCGATGAAGTCGTCCACCGCCTGGCCGGCCTTCACCATCAGCATGATCTTGCGCGGCCGCTTCAGCAGGCTCGCCATTTGTTCGATCGAATGGGCTCCGATGATGGTCTGGCGCCCTTTGGCCGCGTCCTTCAGGAATTCATCGACCTTGGACACTGTGCGGTTGTAGGCCACCACGGTGTAACCGTGATCGTTCATATTCAAAATCAGGTTCTGGCCCATCACGGCCAGACCGATGAGAGCAATGTCGCCGGTTGGTTCCATAACAGTTGACTCGCAAGAGGAGGGTTTAACTCAGATGAATCTCTTGTATAACACGCAGCGCCGATCCGGTGGGAGCGACGAAGTCTACCTTGGACGGTCCAATGCTAATATCACGTTGACGTGCAGATACGCGCAGCGAGCGACCGGTCTCTGCTGGTCAGCTTTGGCGAAGAGATTTCTCCGCAGGCACACCGCGCGGTGCGGCTGCTGACAGCGGCGCTGGCGGGCACGCGCGACATCTGGAATCTGCATCCGGCGTTCACGTCGGTGCTGGTGGAATTCGACCCGCGCCTCCACTCTCACGCGGAAATAGAAGACCTGGTGCGGAACTCGATGGAGCGGGCGCCGGCCAAGGAGCTGCCAGCGTCCCGGCTGGTGGAAATTCCGGTGCGCTACGGCGGCCGATACGGACCTGATCTTGACGACGTGGCGCGCCATCACGATCTTACGCCGCGCCGTGTGGTCGAATTGCACGCGAGCGTGGAATACTCGGTCTACTTCGTCGGGTTCGCGACCTGTTTCCCCTACCTGGCCGGCCTGCCGGCGGAGCTCGAGACGCCGCGCCTGCCGGCGCCGCGGAGGCACGTTGCCGCGGGTAGCGTAGCCATTGCCGGCAGCCAGGCGGGCGTGTATCCGCTCGAATCGCCCGGCGGATGGCGGCTGATCGGCCGCACACCGCTCCGCCTTTTCGATCCGGCCGGCGAGCCGCCGCCACTGCTGCGCATGGGCGATCGGGTTCGCTTCATCCCGCTTGAGGAGGGCGAATGTTGAACCAAATCCGCGTGCTCGAAGCCGGCGCACAAACCACGGTGCAGGACCTGGGACGTTTGGGCTGGGCGCACTTCGGCGTTTCGGCATCGGGCGCGGCCGACCCGCTGGCGCTGCGCGCCGGCAACCTGCTGGTGGGCAACGCGGAAAACGCAGCGGCCGTGGAAATGACGCTGGTGGGCGGCGCCTTTGAGTTCGAAACCGACACCGTGATTGCGCTCACCGGATCGGACTTTGGCGCCGGGCTACCGCTATGGACACCGCTCGAGGTGAAGGCCGGCGGCTCAATCCGATGCGGGGCCACGCGAAGCGGCGCGCGCTGCTACCTGTCGGTGCGCGGCGGCCTGGCGGTGCCGCGCGTGATGGGC
>JBAVYH010000084.1:0-5727 GCA_049698695.1 Bryobacteraceae bacterium
TGAAACAAGCCGGCGGATGCGCCGTAGCTGGGATCGACATCGAGAATCGAGCCGCGGAAGTAGCCATCCAGGCCGCCCGATACGCGGCCGCGGGTGAAGGTGGCGGCGAAGGCGGCCGAGCTCGCCGGACGGCGCAGCAACTGCTGGCCTACGGTAAACGGGGCCGGCACCAGGTTGGCGGCGCCATTGAGTGAGAGGATTTCCGAATCGAGCCACGTGTACCAGCCGGTGATGTAAAGCCAGCGTGCAGGCCGGAGCCGGGCGGAATACTCCGTTCCCAGGGCACGCGAGTTGGCGATGTTATCGGATTGATAGTGGCTGAGCACGGAAAGATTACCGCCCAGGATGACGATCAGGTCGTAGTAGCGGTTGTAAAAGAAGGTGGCGTCGAGAGAAAGCGTGTCGTGAAAGAAGCGGCGCTCCACGCCCGCATCGAAGCCGCGCGTGCGCTCGGGCTTGAGCGACGGGTTGTCGGTGTAAGCCAGATCAAAACCGGCGGGCGGGCGAAAGCCGGTGCCGAAGGAAGCGTGCAGGCGCGTGCGGCCCCGGCTGTAGGCCGCCGCCACCTTGGGATCTACCGCGGTGACGGACTGGGCGGGAAAAGCCGGACGCGAGTAGCCATCGGCAGGAATGGCGCCCGTGTTCAGAAACTCGGCGCGCACGCCGGCGTTGATCATCCAGCCGCCGGGCAGTTGAAAGCGGTTCTCTACGTAAAACGCAGTATCGTTGCGGCGGATGGGGAAAGTATCGGAGCTTGCGTCGGTGATGTAGCTGTTGCGCACTTCCTCGACGGTTTCGACCGTGCCCAAGGCCAGCGTGTACCAAGTCTTTACACTCGCGGTCATCCGCCACTCGCCCTGGCCGCGCAGGTCTTTGTTGGCGGTGAAAGGGTAGGGGCTGGTGTAGCCGTTGTTGTTGAGGAAGAACGATGCGAACAAATCCTCCTGAACCCGGCCCGAAAACAGGTCGGCCTGGTAATGAACCAGGTAATCGGAGAAGTTGTTCTTGCTGCGGCTGACGGTGTCGATGCCGCTGTAGTCGTGATTGGGGTCGGAACCGTAGGGGCCGGGCTCGCCGACGGTGTTGGAATCGAAATCGCCATGGAAGCTGAGCGACTGGCTGCCGAAGCGGCGCAGCACGTTGAGCATCGCGTTCTGATTGTGATAGTCGCTGTTGGGCACCGGGCCGTTGTCGTCGAGGCGCGAAACCGCGGCGGCGATGCCGAACCCGGCCAGGGTGTCGCCGCCGGCGATGCCGAAGCGATGTTCCTGGTAGGTGCCGCCTTCGGACAAAATGTCGAGGCTGGGTGCGGCACCGGCTTCGCGGGTGACGAAGTTGACCACGCCGGAGTTGGCGTACTCGCCGGCGACGGCGGATTGAGGGCCGCGAATCACCTCGACGCGGTCCAGTTCCTCGGCCGGAATGTGGGAAAAGTCGAAGGTGCCGCCGAAACCATTGACGGGCACGCCGTCGATCTCGACCAGATTGAAATCGTCGTAGCCGCCGCGCAGATAGAGCGAGGTCAGGCCGCCGGTGAATCCGGTCTGGCTGAAGACCATGCCGGGGAGATAGCGCAACAGGTCGACGGCCTGCGCCTGGTTGCTCTGGCGGATTTCTTCACTGGTGAGGATGCTGGTGCTGCCACCTTGCAGGCTGGCCGGGACGTCAATGGCGGAGCCGACGACGCTTACCGCGTCCTCGATCGGCGCCAGTTCCAGCCTGACCACCAGCGGTTGCGAGGCGGCGGAGAGGGCAATTTCGGTGGTGCGGAATCCCGGCGCGGCTACGACAAGCCTGGCATCGGGCGCGGCGGCCACGGCGGTATCGAGATCAAACGAACCGTTGACGCCGGTGAGAGTGCGCGCGGCGATTCCCGCGGGGACGGAGACGGCCACCTGGGCGCCCACGACGGGTGCGCCGGACGGATCGGTAACCTTGCCTTTCAGCGAAGCAGCCGGAAGGCCGGCGGAAAACAGCAGGAGCAAGGCCACAAGGCCCTGGAGACGTATATGCATTCAAGGCTCCTCCCTCGAGAGCCGAAAGTAAACAGTCTCGCTGGCCGGTCTCCTGGCTTGCGCATCCTCGAATCGCCCGGCCTTCCCATTCCATCGCTGGAACAGTGACCTCTTCTTTTGGGCGACTCTCCGCGCTTACAGTGGCGGGGCCACGCCGGATTTGCACCGGCTTCCCGGACACCAGCGGACAATCAGGTACTTTTCGAGTGTACACTAATTCATAAAGCGATGCGAAACCGAAAGTCTTGTCTCGCACACGTGGGGCTGGCGCTCGCATTCCTGGGAGCGACGCTTCCCGCGCTCCACTCCGAACACAAACCCGAGAAGAGAAAGTCGCAAGCGGCGTATCAGCGGGGACAGCGCGCCGACCAGGCGGGACGCCGCGAGGAAGCCATCGGCGACTATTCGGAAGCTCTCGAGGACGACCCCGGCAACGCGGCGGCATTGCGCGCGCGCGGCCTGGACTACCTGGCTGGCGGCGACCGCGACCGGGCCCATGCCGACCTGGAACAGGCGGTGAGCTTGCAGCCGGCCGACGCGCTTGGTTACTGGGCGCGCGGCGACTACTTCGCGAAAACGGGCGACAGCGCGCGCGCCATTCAGGACTACACTACTGCGATCGGCTTCAAGCTGGAACGTACGGAAGTATACACCGGGCGAGGCAACGAAGAGCTGGCGCTGGGAGATTACGAAAAGGCAGCGGCGGATTTCACGCGGGCTCTGGAGCTGCGGCTGGATAACGCGGACGCGGACAAAGGCCTGGGCATGGCGCGCGCGGCAGAGAGGCGCTACCGCGACGCGATTGACGCCTTCGATTCGTGCCTGCGGCGGCGTCCCGATGACGAAGACGTTTACGTCGAGCAGGCGCTGGCCTATGCCGCGGTGAGCGATTACCAGCACGCGCTGGCGGATCTGGACACGGCAGTGCGGCTGCGGCCGGAGGACACGCGCGCGCTGCGCACGCGGGGCGCGGTGAAGGAGGTACTGAGCGACAAGGACGGAGCGGCGGCGGATTACACGGAAGCCATCCGCCTGGACCCGAAAGATGTGCGCCTGTACCTGGCGCGCGGCACGGTTTTCGCGCAGCAGGGGAAGTACGAGGAGTCGCTGCGAGACCGCAACCAGGCGGTGGAACTGGACCCGAAGAACCCGGAGGCCTATATCGACCGCGCAGCGTCCTACCACGCACTGGGAGAGCACGAGAAGGGGCTTGCCGACCGCACGACGGCGATCATGCTCAATCCCGCATTGGCGGTTGCGTGGCGGGCGCGGGGCAGCGACTACATTCTGCTGGGGCGCTACGACGAGGCGGTTGCCGACTTGCAGCACGCCGCGCTGCTAGAGCCCGAGAACACGGAAACCAAGCAACTGCTGGCGATGGCGGAGAAGAAAGTGCAGCAAGCGATTGACGCCGCTCGCGCCAAGGAGACGATGCCGGACACGGTATCTTTGAATCTGCCGGGCGCGCCGGCGTCAGCACCGCCCAAGCCGGAGGTGAAGGTTGAGACAGCGGCGGCGCCGCCGGCGAACGCGTCTGTGCAGACCGCTGTGCCTCCGGCAGCGCCAGCCCCGGCGGCTCCCCCGGTTGCTGCAACCGCCAAAGCGGCAGCCACCGACGGTGCGGCGCCACCGAAGCCGAGTGCCGCGCCCGCGCCCAAGCCGCAGCCGCCGGCGCCGGTAGTCAGACCAGCGCTGAAAGTGACGGCGGCAGCGCCGAAGCCGGTGCCCCAAGCCGCCAAGAGCGCGGCGGCCGATCAGGCGGCGGGGCGCAAGCTGATCGAGGACGGAAAATTCGCTGAGGCGATTGCGCCGCTCAGCGAAGCGATCGAGCTCGACCCGACGGCCGCGCGGGCGTATAATGCGCGAGGCTACGCTCACCTGCGCCTCAGGCATTTCACCGAGGCCGCCAGCGATTTCGACCACGCCATTCGCATCGATCCGAACTACGTCAATGCTTACCAGAACCGCTCCGTCGCGCGGCGCGGGCTGGGCGACACGGCAGGCAGCAATGCGGATCTCGAGAAATCGCGGGAATTGAGCCAAGGACAGAAGTAAGAGCGACAGCGCCGGTCGCGAGGGGAGATCAGACGGATGGAATACACGTACGAAAACATCGCCAAGATGATCGATCATTCGCTGCTGAACCCAACGCTGACGGCGGCGGAGCTGGAACGCGGCTGCCGGCTGGCGCTGGACTATGACGTGGCCAGTGTGTGCATTCTTCCCTATTACCTCGGCCGCTGCTCGCAGATGCTGGCAGGGAGCCAGGTGAAAGCGAGCACCACCATCGGCTTTCCACACGGCTGCCACACCACGGCCGTCAAAGTGGCCGAGGCGGAGCGGGCGCTGGCCGACGGCGGGCAGGAACTGGACATGGTGGTGAACATCAGTGCGGTGCTGAGCGGCGACTGGAGATACGTCCACGACGACCTGGCGGCGGTGATCGCGGTGACCCACGCCGCTGGACAAAAAGTGAAGGTGATCTTCGAGAACTGCTATTTGGACGACGCGCAGAAAATCAGGCTGTGTGAAATCTCGAGCGAGCTGGATGCGGACTGGGTGAAGACATCCACCGGCTACGGCAGCGGGGGCGCCACGATCGAAGACCTGGTGCTGATGCGGAAGCATGCCGCGCCGCGGGTGCAGGTGAAATCGGCCGGCGGCATTCGCGACCTGGATGCGCTGCTGGCGGTGCGCGCGGTGGGCGTGACGCGCTCCGGCGCCACGCGCACGGCATCGATGCTGGATGAATGCCGGCGGCGGCTGGGGTTGCCGCCAGTGGTGCGCACAAGCGAGACTCCGGCGGCAGTGTGAGGCGGCGAGGGCGCCGCGGGCCGACGCGGGCCGGGCATGCCCGGCCCCTGGAGTTTCTACATTTTCTCGCCCAGAATCGAGCCCGAAGGGCGAAAGACAATAGCCCACGGCGTGAGCCGTGCGGAATCGCCGTGTTATCATCGCCAGCCCCGGCACGGGGCGTAAGATTCGCCGCAGCCTGAAGCCGTGCCCTGACACAAGGCGTTCCGCTTCACAGGGTTTGGCCCGATTGACGCCGGACCCGAAGGACGCGTCAGCCTGAATCAGGCCGCGGCGTTCATGGCACGGTGCCAGCGGGATTCGTATCCGCGCGCCAGGTGGATCACCAGCAGGTCGAAAAAGCGGTCGACGCGGCGTTCCAGTTCTTCCTCGGCGTAGAGCGTGAGAGCGTCCATGTTGAACCCCTGCTCCGCGATAAAGTCGACCATTCTGTTCTTAACGAAGAACAGGGCCCGCATCACTTCGTGCAGAGGAACGCCTTCTTCAAAACGCTGCATGCCCACGGTCTCGAATTCCTTCGCTATCTCATCCTGATTCTTGCCGACCAGCCAGTGACCGAGGTTCTTGACGATTCTGCTGCTGCGCCGCCGCAGCTCACCTTCTGTAACCATGCGGAGGTGCGTCAGGTCCGGGTCGCGGCGGATCTGCGCCATGATTCGGTTTGTGATTTCGCCCTCGTTGGTTTCAATCAGGTGGATGAGTTTACCGGAAACCATACACCCTTCCTCTCCCTTGATTTCATGGTAGAACTAATTCCCGCGGACTGCCAACCCGAGTCTTGTCTAATGCAGGATGAGCCTGAAGGTGAGCCTGTTTCTAACACAGGATGAGCCTGGAGGAGGGTGTGCGCATGCTGGGGGTTGATCATCAGCATGCAGGATGCAGAGGAATTGAGCCT
>JBAVYH010000085.1:0-2367 GCA_049698695.1 Bryobacteraceae bacterium
ACTGCACCAGTTCGCCGCGTTCTTCAGCGGTGACAACCAGCGCAGCAGCGGGAGCACGGGGCATCGCTCCTATAGTATGAACCAAGACCACCTAAAGGTAAAGCTATCTATGAGACACTATACTAGCGGCAATCTTGGCGGACGGATCTCGAGAGCCTTGCTCGAACGGGGAGCCAGTGTAAGAGCGTTGGTTCGCCAGGGCACTGCGCCAGACAAGCTTGAGCGGCTGCAGAGGCTCGGCGTAGAGATTGCCAGTGTCGACTTGAGCCGCGCTTCCCAAGTGGCGCCGGCATGCTCTGGTGCGTCCTGCGTAGTGTCGGCGCTGTCGGGATTGCGGGACGCGATCGTGGAAACGCAAACGGTTCTGCTCGACGCTGCAATCAAGGCTGACGTGCCACGTTTCATTCCGTCCGACTACTCCATCGATTTCACCAAGTTTCCACCCGGAGAGAATCGCAATCTCGATCTGCGCCGGGACTTCCACAAGCGCCTCGCTGAGACGTCTATTTCGGCAACCACGATCTTCAACGGCGCGTTTGCCGATATGCTGACCGGTCAGATGCCGCTCATTCTCTTCAAACTGAAGCGAGTCCTCTATTGGGGCGACGCGGACCAGCGCCTGGACTTCACGACCATGGACGATACGGCCGCATTCACGGCGAGCGCGGCTCTTGATCCGTCCGCGCCTCGCTTTCTGCGAATTGCCGGCGATCAACTCAGCGCCCGGGAACTGACGAAGGTCGTCAGTGAGGTGACCGGAAAGGCGTTCCGCCTGTTCCGCGCCGGAGGTCTGGGAATGCTGGCCGCGCTGATCAAGGTCGCGCGCGCGGTCGCTCCCGGAGAGAAGGAACTTTACCCGGCATGGCAGGGCATGCAGTACATGCGTAACATGTTCGACGGCCGGGCAAAGCTGCAGCCGCTCGACAACGATCGCTATCCCGGCATGTGCTGGACAACTGTGCGGGATGTGCTCGCAGCGCGTCACGGTAGCTAACCCGCGCGGCGGCAAGAGACCATCGGGCGCCTGCAGTGGCGTGTTCCGTGCCCACGTTTCAAGAGTCTGTACGACGGTGCTTACCGCGTTGGCGAGGACTCATTACCGTGCATGCGCACGGAAAGACCGCTAGCGATAACCCGAAATAACACCAATATTGGGGGTGTAAGCGCTGCTGCGATTCGTGCCATTGGCCCTGTCGTGCGATCGGCCCTTGCGCTGTGCGGTGGGCGGGCGTAAAATCAGCCAGACAGTCGGCGGTGTCATACAGGCCGGCGACGCCGGAAGGAGCGAGATGGGAAAAATCAACCTGGGCAGGGTGATTCTCGGTGGAATCATTGCCGGGGTGATCCTCAACGTGGTCGAGGGTGCTATGAACGGCGTGATTCTCCAGCCGCAGTGGAGTGCAGCGGCCAAGGCGATCGGGCGGTCCGCCACAATGTCGACCAAGCAGATGGTGGCGTTCAACCTATGGGGATTCGCCGCCGGTATCATCGCAGTCTGGCTGTATGCTGCGATTCGCCCGCGCTTTGGAGCCGGTCTCAGGACGGCGATAGCGACGGGCGCGGCTGTTTGGCTCCTGGCCTATGCGATGAAAAACGCGATGATGGCTTTCCTGCACGTATTTCCGCTCGGCTTGCTGTTGCTTGTCACAGCGGTCGGCTTAGTGGAAGTGCTGATAGCGACTTCGCTGGGGGCGTATTTCTACAGGGAGGCGTAAGGGAACCGCTGCTGCGTCTCCGCCGGCGACTGGCTGCGAGCCTCCCGCTGGGCCCGGAAACACTCCACGGATATCGTAAGCATGGCGCCGGCGAGTACGCGTGTCCGTTGCAGAATAAGAAGCTGTTTTTGCCTGGGCCTAAAGCTGGTCACGCTAAATGGCACAGAAGTTCACGCTATTTGTCACAAACGAGAGCGCGCGTCAGTTCAACTGGCCAGATACCGCCAGAGACAAAACGAGCGTTCCGCTTGCGCAGCACGCTCGTTTTGCCAAAAAAACAGCCCTAGCGCTTCCGACTTAAGAACAGCCGGAACTGAGGACCAGCAGCCATATAACATGACTGCGTGAGACCCTCATGGCTCCCGAATGCAACGAATTCCCGAGTTATCCTCCGCAGCTCGACAGCGAATCCTGTGCCCGTCCCCATTCCGCGATCAAACCCCTCCTGAGCAAATAGCAGCGCCTTTACGTGCACCGGGTTGTCTGCCCGCAACGTCACGGCAGGAACACCTTCAGACCTGGCGTGCACCGGGTTGTCTGCCCGCAACGTCACGGCAGGAACACCTTCAGACCTGGCGCGCTTGGCGCTGCTCATCGGTTTAATCTCTCCTCGCGGCCGCCTTTTATAATCACGCGCTGCGCGCCCGAATGC
>JBAVYH010000086.1:0-44805 GCA_049698695.1 Bryobacteraceae bacterium
TGATGATCAACCCCCAGCATGCGCACACCCTCCTCCAGGCTCATCCTGTGTTAGAAACAGGCTCACCTTCAGGCTCATCCTGCATTAGACAAGACTGCCGCTCGACAAACAGGCATGGCGTTTGATATCATTAAATTTTAAACGTGCTGTTTTTTTCTCCCGCACTATCCCACAACCGGCCATCTTCTATCCTTCGTTGTTTAGTCGAGGAGTAAAGCGTAAAGAGATTTATGGCTTCCAACAACTATTCCCAGGGCGCCCAAGTCGAGCATGCCAAGTTCGGTTTGGGCACGGTGCTGTTCAGCAGTGACGAGCGGATTGTCATTAAGTTCGACGATCACGGTGAAAAGAAATTCGTCACCAACATGGTGATGGGCAGTTTGAAGAAGAGCGACCGCCAGCCTCCGGCCGAAAAGCGGGGATCGCGGAAGCGAAAGGTCGCACCGGCCGCGGTGTAGCGGCTCGGCGCGTCGAGGAACTTTGGATTGAACGCACGTCAGAAACGGTTGTTTGAAGAGGCGCGGAAGCGTAATCCGAACCTCGCAATTCCCAGCGAGGCCCAGCCCGCCACGGACTGGACCGAAGCCGACTTGGCCTTGATCAAACAGGGGGTCGGCGACAAGACCAGCAGGCAAGCCGCCGCGTCCAGCGAAGGCGGCGAATCGAATGAAGCCCCCACCGGCGAGCAGGCCGGCTCGGTGGTTACCTATTTCGACGCCAAGGGCTTCGGCTTTTTGCGCCCCGACGATGGCGGACGGGACATCTTCTTCCACGTCTCGCGCCTCGCCGAGGGCCTGGCGACCGAGTTGCGGCCCGGCGCGCGCGTGCTCTACGAGCTGGGCATGGACCGGGCCGGCAAAATGGCGGCCAGCAGCGTCCGCATAGCGCCCAAGGAATCGTCGGCGTAGCCCCCAGGGAATAACGCTATAATGTAGAAAACCCGCCCGCTGCCGGTGTCCCCGGCAGGGCGTTGGTTTCGCCTCTGGCTTCACTCATGTTCGACAATCTATCGGAAAAGCTGCAGCGGGTTTTCAAGAACCTCCGCGGCGAAGGCAAGCTTTCGGCTGAAAACATGGAATCGGCGCTGCGGGAAATCCGCATGGCGCTGCTCGAGGCCGACGTCAATTTCCGGGTCGTCAAACAGCTCATCGAGAACATCAAGCAGAAGGCCATGGGCGAGGAAGTGCTGACGGCGCTTTCACCCTCCCAGCAGGTGGTCAAGATCGTTCACGAAGAGCTGATCAAGATCCTGGGCAGCCATGAATCGAAGCTGCGGTTTGCCAACGATCCCCCCAGCGTGTTCCTCGTCGTGGGCCTGCAAGGTTCTGGAAAAACCACCACTACGGGTAAGCTGGCCCGCTGGCTTTCGCGCAACGGGCACCGGCCGCTAATGGTTTCGGTGGACGTTTACCGCCCGGCGGCGCGCGAGCAGCTCAAGGTGATTGCGCGCGATATCGGCCAGCCGGTTTACGAGGGCGCGGCTGAAGAGAAGCAGCCGATGGATCTGGCTCGCGCGGCGCGGCGCGAGAGCGCCAATAGCGGCCGCGACGTGCTGCTGGTGGATACGGCCGGCCGGCTGCACATCGACGACCAGCTTATGGGCGAATTGAGCGAGCTTAAGCAGCAGCTCAATCCCGCTGAAATCCTCTTCGTGGCCGACGCCATGACCGGCCAGGACGCAGTCAAATCGGCCGACGAGTTCCATAAGCGGCTGGGCATTACCGGCGTCATCCTCACCAAAATGGATGGCGACGCGCGCGGCGGCGGCGCGCTTTCCATTCGCCACGTCACCGGCCAGCCGCTCAAGTTTGTCGGCACCGGAGAGAAATTCGACGCGCTCGAGCCGTTCCACCCGGACCGCGCGGCCAACCGCATTCTGGGCATGGGCGACGTCCTCTCCTTTATCGAAAAGGCCGAAGAGGTGATCGATAAGAAGCAGGCCGTGGAGATGCAGCGCAAGCTGATCGAGAACGAATTCACGCTGGAAGATTTCCGCGACCAGATGCGGCAGATCCGCAAGCTGGGCTCGCTCGGCTCGCTCCTCGACATGATGCCCAAGGTGGGCATGCTGAAGGATTTGAAGGACGCCAAGCTGGATGAAAAGGAAATCGGGCGCGTGGTGGCGATCATTGATTCGATGACCCCGCGCGAGCGCGATAACCACATGATCATCAATGGCAGCCGGCGCCGGCGCATCGCGCGCGGCAGCGGCACCAGCGTACAGGAAGTCAACCAGTTGTTGAAGCAATACGCGCAGGCGCGCAAGATGATGAAAGGCCTTTCCGGCGGTTTTATGGGGCGGAAACTCGGCAAGATGAAAATGCCCGCCGGATTCCCGTTTGGCAATATGCCGAAAATGTAGGAGTTTTGAGAACGAACATGGAGTATCAATGCTGATGATTCGTCTGGCGCGGTTTGGCGCCAAAAAGAAGCCGTTTTATCGCGTGGTGGTAATCGAGAAGGAGCGCGCCGCAAAGGGACGCAATCTGGAGGTTGTGGGCCACTACAACCCGGTCACGTCGCCGGCCCAGGTTACGCTCCAGCACGACCGCATCGAACACTGGACGCAGCACGGCGCCCAGTTGTCGGATACGGTGAAACGGTTGCTCGAAAAGCATCCGGCGCCGGCAGCGCAGCCCGGGGCCTAGGCGCTCCAAGAATAGGGCGAACGGCGGGTTGACAGGCGGAAGCGCCTGTCCCTGGAGTTTCTCCATTTTCTCGCCCAGAATCGAGCCCGAAGGGCGAAAGACAGTAGCCCACGGCGTGAGCCGTGCGGAATCGCCGTGTTACCATCGCCAGCCCCGGAACGGGGCGTAGGATTCGCCTCAGCCCCAGAGATCTCGCGCTTCCGCCTGCCAACCGGTTTCTTACAGCTTCCTGGCCAGGCCGCTCGCCGCCAGGTTCTGTATCGCCCAGACCACCGCGATGGCCGGCTGGGGTAAATGCCGCATCACGCCCGGCCGGCTTCGGGTACCATGGCTATAGGGAGCGGGATGCATGAAACAGTTGATTGAGGACATCGCGAAGGCTTTGGTTGACATCCCGGAAGAGGTTTCCGTCCGCGAGGTGTTGGGTGAGCAGGTGACTGTCCTGGAGTTAAAGGTGGCCGCCAGCGATCTCGGGAAGGTGATCGGCAAGCAAGGCCGCACCGCACGCTCGATCCGCACTATTTTAGGCGCGGCGGGGATGAAGCTGAACAGGCGCTTCACGCTGGAAATTCTGGAGTGAATCTGCCCGAAGACGCGTGGGTGACGGTGGCCCGGCTGGGAAAGACGCGGGGCAATCGCGGCGAAATAACCGCGCTGCCCCTGAGCGACCGGCCGGACCGCTACCAGGCGTTGGGCCAGGTGTACCTGTGCGGCGCCGCTGCGCCCCTGCCGCGCAAGGTGGAGCGCACCTGGTTTCATAACGGCACGCTGATCTTCAAATTCCAGGGCGTCGATAGCATCTCCGATGCCGAATTGCTGACGGGCATGGAGGTGCGGATTCCCATCGCCGAACGCACCGAACTGGAACCGGGCGAGTTTTTCCAATCCGACCTGGTAGGCTGCGAAGTGGTGGACCGGAAGTCCGGTGGGCGCCTGGGCCGCGTAGAGGCATGGCAGGATGGCGGCGGCTGCGGACTGCTGGTGGTGGAAGGCGGCCTGTTGATCCCGTTTGCGCGGTCGATTTGTGTTGAGATTGACGTTCAGGCCCGGCGCATCGCCGTGGACTTGCCCGAGGGCCTGCGAGAATTGAACGCATCGTGACCTTTCATGTGCTGACGATCTTCCCCGAGTTCTTCGAGGGGCCGTTCGCGCATGGCGTGGTCAAGCGGGCGCGTGACGCGGGCCTGCTCGACATTCGCATCCACGACCTGCGCGATTACGCCTTCGACCGCCACAAGACCGTCGACGACCGGCCCTTCGGCGGCGGCGAAGGCATGGTGCTCAAGCCCGAGCCGATTTTCCTGGCGGTGGAATCCATCTGGCCGCAGCGCGGCGCTGGGCAGAAAGTGATTCTGCTTTCGGCCCAGGGGCGCCTGTTCGATCAGGGCGCAGCCAACCGCCTGAGCCGGGAAGCCGAGTTGCTGCTGATCTGCGGCCGCTACGAAGGCGTGGATGAACGCGTGGCCGAGCGTCTGGCGAATGAGGAACTCTCGATCGGCAACTACGTGCTCAGCGGCGGCGAGCTGGCCGCGGCGATAGTGATCGATGCCACGGCGCGCCTGCTGCCCGGCGTGCTGGGCAACGAAAGCTCCGCGGCCTTCGAGAGCTTCCAGCAAACCGGCCACGGCGAAGGTCTGCTCGATTGCCCGCACTGGACGCGCCCGGCCGATTTTCGCGGCTGGAAAGCGCCCGATGTCCTGCTCAACGGCAATCACCAGGAGATCCGCCGTTTCCGCAAAGAGTCGGCGATCGCCAAGACCGCGAGGCTGCGCCGCGATCTGCTGAAAGAAGGGCAGGAGAGCGGGGAGTAAGGCGCCTAGGCACCCGCCTCCGCGAGCTACGGCCGAGCTTCGATCACGAGTGTCGTCCCATCAAACGAGCCGCCACCCCGAGCAGTCACTTCACGCCCTTTGCCAGCATCGCCGGCAACTGTTCCTCAAGCCGGTTGTAGCTCGCCGCCATACCGTGCTCCATCCCCGACCTGCGTGCCCTATCGCGGGCTTCCTTTGATTCATAACGCACCGTGACCGTGATTTTGGTGATATCGCCTTTCTCGACGAACACAGTCGTATCCAAGGCATTGCCCGGGTACCAGGCCTCGTCGAAGCTCTCCGTCGCTACCAGCCGTTCAGGTGAGACGATCTCCCGAAAAACACCGCCCATCCCCATATCCTTCGCGCCGGTCTTGCGCCACTCATAACGATACCTGCCGCCAACCCTGAGATCGATTTCGCAAACCGGCATCGTCCAGCCCGGCGGGCCCAGCAGCCAGCGCCTCACCAGATCCGGCTTGGCGAAGGCGTCAAATACCAATTGGCGCGGCGCATGGAAATCGCGCGTAACCTGAATTTCACGATCGCTGGGAGTTGATACCTTGAAACTGCCGGGATAGAACATTTGGGCTCCTTTATCGTTTCCTGCCTTTGGGTCGCCTGGTTTTCTTCTTCGTGGCCTTCAACTCGTCAAGCAGATCATCCAGTCGCTGGAAAGAAGTCTCCCAGAACTGGCGGTACTGTTCCAGCCATTCGCTGGCTTCCGCCAGCGGCTTAGCCACCAGCCTGCTTGGCCGCCGCTGCGCGTCGCGGTCGCGGGAAATCATGCCGGCGCGCTCCAGCACCTTAAGGTGCTTGGAGATCGCTGGCTGAGTCATGGCGAATGGCTCGGCCAGTTCGGTCACCGACGCTTCGCCTGACGCCAGCCGGGCGACGATGGCGCGCCGGGTGGGGTCCGCGAGTGCCGCGAAGGTGGCGTCAAGACGGCCCTGTGGCGTCTCTAGATAACCACTTGGTTGCATAACCACATGGTATTATAACCGGGAGAGAATGGCAAGGCTTGCCGGAAGCGTTACTGCGTGATGCGGGCGGCGAGGACGAGGAAGAAGACCGCGCCCACCGCGATCACCGCGCCATGCGGCAGGCCCATCGCTTTGGGGCTGCGCACGTCCAGTTCTTCCCTCTTCATGTAAGCCGGCCGGCCGCTTTTCAATTCGCTGAGAATGAAGCCGACGTTCCACAGGGTCCTCTTGATGCGGCCGTGCGAGAGGGCTAGAATCAGCGCCATCACGCCGCCCAGCATCGCGGTAATGACGAAAATTCCGAACCAATCCTCCCAGCCCACCATGGCTCCCACCGCGGCCATCAGCTTCACATCGCCGGCGCCCATCGCCCGGATGACGTAAAGAACAAAGTACGCTCCGAACCCCAAGCCCAGCCCGCGAAGCGAAAGCCAGGCGCCCGGCAGGCCGAACAGAAACGTGTTCAGCGCCAGCCCGGCCGCCACGCCGGTCACCGTGATCCAGTTCGGAATGCGGCGAAAACGGACGTCGTACACCGCGGCTGCCAGCAGCAGCGCCAGCAGCAGGATTTGCACTCCCCTTGGGGGTAGCGTCAGAGCCATGTCAGCTCAATCATAGCGCGGCGATCCGCCGGCTCCCCAGTCCACGATCGTGTACAGCGGGATGCTAACCACGACGCGACCGGCTCTGACCTAGCCGACGCCAGGGACCGGTTGAATAAGGACCGCTCCCTCACGGTCGCTGCTCCGATGCGCCTTCAGAGCCGCCACCGTTAGGGAGCGGTCGCCTGGGATTGAACCCGCTCGCTGCCAGCCCTCGCTACTGATCCACCCTGCGATCCGGGCGCGTGGCTTTCATCTGGATTCCATCGCCGAGGGCCGCCAAGCCTGGGATGGAGACCGGCAAGTGCCCGCGAATATCGATTTCGCCCCACAGCGCCTTCACGGCCGCCACTTCCGAAGGCGCCACCGTGCTGAAGGTGGCCATATAGGCCGCGACGTTGGGGAAACCGCGCAGCAGGTAAGGGTTGCCCAGCGCCACCAGGATGAGGGGTTTGCCCGCGGCCGCCAGCGTCTCCACCGCGTAAGGCAGTTCGCCTTCCAGTCCCAGCGATCCGCGATAGGCGGTCACTGAAGTGAAGGCCGCCACCACGTAGGTGTCGCACGGCGCCAGGCGGGCCAGCGCTGCGTCCACATCCGTGCGCGAGAGCGATGGATCGAGCGTAACCATCGCGGCATGTGGCGCGCGCGCGCGCACTTCTTTGGAAAACGTCTGGCCCTCGTTCGAGTATCGGCTCTCCGCCAGCACCAGAAAGCAGGCGCGCTCAGGAGCGGCCAGCGGCACCAGGTCCCCCTGGTTGCGCACCAGCGTGACCGCGCGCTCGGCTACCTCTTGCGCTTTCTCATTGGCCTCCGGGGAATTGATTACATCGCCCAGCGCCTCCACGTTGACAAAGCGCTTGCGGTCGAGTCCGACCTTCACTTTCGCCGCCAGAATCCGCGCTACGCTTTCCTCGATCCGCCGGCGTTTCAGCCGCCCGTCCTCCACCGCCGCCACCACCGCGCGAATGGCGGCCTCGGGATCGGCGGGCATGAGCAACGTGTCGGCGCCTGCTTCGATGGCGCGCACCGCCGCATCGCCCGCCGGGAATCCCTTGGCGATGCCGCCCATGTCCAGTGCATCGGTGATCACCAGGCCCTTGAAGCCTAGCTCGTCGCGCAACAGGCCGGTGAGGATGGCTGGGGAAAGAGTGGCCGGCAAGTCGGCCGGGGCCAGCGCCGGCACGGCCACGTGAGCCGTCATAATGGCGTCCGTTCCGGCGGCGATGGCGGCGCGGAACGGCACCAGTTCCACACTTTCCAATCGCTCGCGCGAGACCGCGATGGTCGGCAGGTTCAGGTGGCTGTCCACCGACGTGTCGCCGTGACCCGGAAAGTGCTTGGCCGTCGTCAGCACGTAGTTGCGGGCCTCGGAATGCGCGCCCTCGATGAAAGCCGCCACCTCGGCCGCCACCGCTTCCGGGTCCCCGCCGAACGAGCGGATATTGATGACCGGGTTGTCCGGGTTGTTGCTTACGTCGGCGACCGGGTAATACACCCATTGCACGCCCAGCGCCCGCGCCTCCCGCGCCGTCACCTGGCCTTCCACGCGCGACAGCTCCGGATCGCCCGCCGCGCCGAAAGCCATCGCGTGCGGAAACACCGTGGTGCCTGCCACCCGCATCGAGGCGCCGCGCTCGAAGTCGCTGCCCACCAGCAGCGGCACCCTGGCGATTCGCTGTACCCGGTTGAGGAAAGCCGCCAGCGCGTACGGCTCGGCGTGCTGGATGGTGTGGCCGTTCGCCACGTTGTTGAGGATCAGCCCGCCCACTTTGACGTCGCGGATCAGCCGCACAAATCGCAGGTACTCGCGGGAGCGCGAATTGGGTGCCGCTCCCGGGAAAGCGACGAACACCAGTTGCGCGACTTCATCGCGCAGCGTCATCCTTTTCATCCAGCGGCGCACCGCGCCGGAGGGTTTCGGCCCGGCCGGACGCCGCCGCTTCGCATTGGACGCCGCGCCCACCGCCGCGCCAGACGCGCCACCCAGTGCCGCCATCAGCACCAGGGCCGCCAACGCCCGCGAAAAATGACGCATGGGATTGCTACGCAGGATTTAGAGCGACACGGCCCGCGGCTCGGCCACGGCGTGCACGGAACCAACCGGCTTGCGCGCCGGCGCCCGGTTCAGCAGGCGTTTCACCGACCGCGCCAGCATGGCCGGCTCGCTCGACGTCTTGGCGATCACGGCGTCCGCGCCGGTGTTCTTCTCGTTCAGTCCCAGCGGCTCGACGAAACCCGAGAGGAGGATAATGCGCGCCGCGGCGTCCCGCGCCCGGATTCGGCGGATCATCTCGATCCCGTCCATGCGGGGCATCCGATAATCCGTCACCACCACGTCGTAGCGCCCGCACTCGAACCGCTGCAGGCCTTCTTCGCCGTTTGGCGCGGTCTCCACCTCCAGCCCGAGCTCTTCAAGCAACTGGCGGCGCACCAGCAGCCCGTCGGGATTGTCGTCGACAAGGAGAACCTTCGAGGGGGCGGAGGGGAAAGTTTTCATCATGGGAACGTTTGGGAGAGTAACAGAGCTGTAATTGTCATGTCAACCAATTTTTATCGCGTTGTAAAATTGGAAGATTCTCTTCTTGACATCCGCGGCTCGGTGAGTTTACCTTCCCGGCCCGTGCGCACTCGCGCCGCGGTACGCTGAAAAGGGTCTGCAAACCATCGTATGAGATTGGACTTTTTGGCCGAAGCCCTGGGCTGCCGCTTGACGGGCTCGGGCGAAATCGAGATTACCGGCGTCGCCACCGTGGAACAAGCCGGCCCTGGCCACCTCACCTTTCTGGCCAATCCGAAGTACGCCGCCAAAGCGAAGCACACTCGGGCCAGCGCCATTCTGGTCGCCGAGCCGCTGGCCGGCGCCGGCGTCGCCTACCTGGTTTCGGCAAACCCATACCTCGATTTCGCCCGCGCCCTGGCTCTGTTCTACCAGCCGCCACGGCCCGCCACCGGGATTCACCCGCTGGCCTCGGTCGCCGCCAGCGCGGTGATCGGCGAGAACCCCTCCATCGGCCCCTTCACCGTCGTGGGTGAGCGGGTGAAGATCGGCCGCAATGCCGTCCTCCATCCGCATGTGGTGATTTACCAGGGCGTTGAGATCGGCGACGATTTCCTGGCCCATTCTCACGCCGCCGTGCGTGAGTTCTGCCGTATCGGCGACCGCGTGATCCTGCAGAACAGCGTCGTCGTCGGCGGCGATGGCTTCGGTTTCGCCAAGCGAGCCGACGGCACCCACGCCAAGATCGTCCAATCCGGCATCACCGTCATCGAAGACGACGTCGAAGTGCAGAGCCTCACCTCCGTCGACCGCGCCACGGTTGGCGAAACCCGCGTCAAGCGCGGCGCGAAGATCGACAGCCTGGTGCAGATCGGCCACGCCTGCGTGGTGGGCGAGGACAATATCATCTGCGCCCAGGCCGGCCTCGCCGGCAGCACCACCCTGGAGCGAAACGTGCTTCTGGCCGGACAGGCCGGTTCGGCCGGTCACCTCACCATCCACGAAGGCGCCATCGTCTATGCGCAGAGCGGCTTGGGCGACGACGTTCCCCCCGGCGCGCGCGTTTCCGGCTCGCCTGCCTTCGATGCCGGCGATTGGCTGCGCGCCATTACCGCCTTTCAAAAGCTGCCGGAAATGCTGAAGACCCTACGGGAATTGAAGAAAAAAGTCGATCAATTAGAACAGCGATGAGCAACCAAACACCCCCCAATGGCGATCGCCGTCCGGTCGCGTACCTCAACGAGCAGTTCTTGAACAGCCCGGACGCGCGGGCCATTCGTATTCTGTCGGAATTCCTCGAGCCGCTGGCCCACTTCCGCCGTCAGAAGATTCGCGACACGGTCGTGTTCTTCGGCTCGGCCCGCGTACGCGAGGATAGCGAACTGGGCCGGTATTATAAGGATGCCCGCACGCTGGCGAAAATGCTCACCGACTGGGCCGCCCAGTTTACCAACGGCACCTATCGTTTCGTGGTCTGCTCCGGCGGCGGTCCCGGCATTATGGAGGCCGCCAATCGCGGCGCCTCCGACGCCGGCGGAAAGACCATCGGACTAAACATCGGGCTCCCCTTCGAACAGCTCCCGAATCCTTACATCACGCCGGAGCTGAGTTTCGAGTTCCACTACTTCTTCATGCGCAAGTTCTGGTTCGCCTACCTGTCCAAGGCGCTGGTGGTCTTTCCCGGCGGCTTCGGCACCATGGATGAGATGATGGAAATCCTCACCCTCACGCAGACCCAGAAGCTCGCTAAGAAGGTGACCGTGGTGCTGTACGGCTCGAAATACTGGAAGGAAATTATCAACTTCGATGCGCTGGTCAAGTATGGCACCATCAGCGCCGAAGACCTGAACCTGTTCCAGTACGCCGACGATCCGGAAACCGCTTTCAAGTTGCTGCAGGCCGGGCTGGCGGTGTACGTTCAGCCCGACACGCCGGAATTGCCGGCGATTTCCAAGTCGCGCCATCCGCAGAAACCTTCGGGCACGTGATGAGCGGCGTAGTGGCACAGGCTTCAGCCTGCCGCGTCCCGATTCATCGCGACGTGTCTTCCTGCTATCGAGGCTAGTCTGGTTAAACCCATGAACGCCGAGTCTGATCTGTTCCGGCGAACCGTCGCGCCGGGTATTGAAATCAAACTGCTGGAGCCTCGCGACGCCGAGGCCGTGTTCGCCGCCGTCGACCGCGACCGCGCCTATCTGCGCGAGTGGTTGCCGTGGGTGGACCGTACCCATTCCGCCGAAGACGTGCGCTACTTCATCGAAGAAGTGGTGGGTCAGCAGTGGGCCGATAACCGCGGCCCGCAATGCGGCATCTGGGTGGATGGCTCGCTCGCCGGCTCTGTCGGCTGTCACCCTATCGACTGGGCCAACCGCGCCTGCAGCGTCGGCTACTGGGTCGAATCCAGCCGCCAGGGGCAGGGATTAGTTACCCGCTCGGTCGTGGCGCTGCTGGATTATCTGTTTGAGGAGATGCGCCTGCATCGCGTGGTGATCCAATGCGGCGTCGGCAACCACCGGAGCTGTGCCATCCCCGAGCGCCTCGGCTTCACCAGGGAAGGCGTGCTGCGCCAGGCCGAGCGCGTGGGTGCCCGCTGGGTCGACCTCGCCACCTGGAGCATGCTGGAAGACGAATGGCGCCAAGCGGCGCAGGCCCCCGGCCTGCGAACCGGGCGTCCCTTACCCGGCAAACGCTAACGCGCCAGGCGGTGCAGGCCCCCGGCCTGCGAGCCGGGCGTCGTCCGCGCTCCTGCATTTCAATTTCAGAACTCTCGCCTCCGCCTTCTCCAGCGTTCGATTCCGCACTTCTGCCGCTTCCACGCCACGCGAACGGATCTGTTAGAATCGGCAGCAAAAGGGGGGGATCATGTCCGATTCCACGGCAGGTGGCGCCGGTCGGCAGAAAGACCCAATCACACTCTTGCACGAAAGCGAAAAGATGGTCATGGCGCTGCTCGAATCGGCGTCGCAGGCGATTCTGAGCGTCGACCGAAATGGCCGCATTGTGCTCGCCAACCCTAAGACCGAAGAAATGTTCGGTTATAGCCGCGAGGAGCTGCTGGGCGCGCGGATCGAGATTCTGCTCCCCGAATCCCAGCGCCGGGCTCACGGGCGCGACCGCGAAGAATACTTCACGCATCCGCGCGTGCGGCCGATGGGCATTGGAATGGAGCTCGCCGGCCGGCGCAAGAACGGAACCGAGTTTCCGGTCGAGATCAGCCTCAGCTACGTCGAGACTACCGAGGGCCTGTTTGCGATTGCCTTCGTCAATGACATCAGCGACCGCAAGCGCCTCGAAGACCAACTCCTGCAAGCGCAGAAGATGGAAGCCGTCGGCAGGCTCGCCGGCGGCGTGGCGCACGATTTTAACAATATGCTGACCGTGATCAGCGGCTACAATCGCATGATCCTCGATGAGCTCTCGCCGCTCGATCCGGTGCGCGGCTGCGCCGAAGAGGTGCTCAAGGCGGCGGACCGCGCGGCGGCGCTCACCAAACAGCTATTGGCGTTCAGCCGCCGCCAGGTCATGCAACCCTGCGTGATGAATGTGAACGCGGCGATTGTGCACACCGAGAAGATGTTGCGCAGGCTGATCGGCGAAGACGTCGAGCTGGTCCTCAGCCTGCCCGAGGACGTGGGCAACATCAAGGCGGACCCGAACCATATCCAGCACGCGATCATCAATCTGACGCTGAATGCCCGCGACGCCATGCCGGATGGCGGCCGCATCACCGTGGAAACCGCCAACATCCGCCTGGATGAGACATACGCGCGGACGCACCTGGGCGTACAGCCTGGCGATTTTGTCATGGTGGCCGTCAGCGACACCGGCCACGGCATGGATGCCGAGACCCGCCGTCGCCTCTTCGAGCCGTTTTTCACCACCAAGGAAACGGGCAAGGGCACGGGCTTGGGCCTCGCCACCGTTTACGGCGTCGTCAAGCAACTCGGCGGCGATATCTGGGTGTATAGCGAGCCCGGCCAGGGCACCACCTTCAAGCTCTATTTCCCTCGGGTCGCCGAGACTGCGGACGAACCGCCGCCCAGTCCTGTAGAGTCGGATCAAGCGCCCTCTACCGAAACCATTCTGGTGGTGGAAGACGAACAGGCGGTGCGCGATCTCACCGTGAGAATGCTGCAGAAGCTAGGACACACCGTTCTCCCCGCGGCCGATGGCGCCGAGGCGCTCGCCATTGCCAAGTCCTACGCTGGTCCCATCGCTCTCCTGCTGACCGACGTGGTGATGCCAAACATGAGCGGTCGCCAGGTGGCCGACGAGTTGCTCAGAGCCAGACCCGAATTGAAAGTTCTTTATCTGTCCGGCTACACCGACCATACCGTGGTTCACCATGGCGTGCTGGAGGACGGCGTGGAATTCCTGCCCAAGCCCTTTAGCCGGGAAGCGCTAGCCAAGAAGATTCGCGAAGTGCTGAGCGCCCCCCCGCCCCCGAAGGACGAACCGCACGCCTGAACCAGCCGCTCAGGTGTGCCATCTTCTTGCCCCGTGGCGCGCGAACAGCTAGGGGCCGCGTCCAGGTTTTTTCAGTGGGGGCAGACCCACTGGTCCGCCCGGGACGCCCACGTCCCGCTGTTGGCCCGAAAATCCTGTGCACGAGTCACAGCGCAAGGCCAGCCGCTTGCTTACGACTCCCGGTCAGCCCGCCAACGAAAATATCTTTCTCCGCTTTTACCGCCGATCGCCTCACACCACGCTGGCCAGTAGCTTCGCGCCATCCGGCACACCCAGTCCCGAGCAGGCGTCCCAACCCGGGCCGGCCGTGTACAGCCCTTTCAGCTTCCCGTAAATGTCATTGTTCCCCGCGGTGATATCGCGGAAGGCCGCCGCGGCGGAGCCGTACAACAGCGGGTTCAGGAAACCGGCCGTAGCCCCCGGCGTCTTCGTAGCCAGGCTCTGATTGATAAGCGCGATCAGGCCCGCTATCAGCGGCGCCACCGCGCTTGTCCCTCCGATCACCTGCTGCGACCCCGCCAGGAAGATCTGGTATCCGGTCTCGGGATCCGCGTTGCCGGCCACATCCGGCAAGCCGCGTCCGGCGCTGCCGTTGGGCGCTTTGGGCACTTTGACGCTGGCCTGGTAGGAAGGCAGCGCAAACAGGTTGCTCACCCCTCCTCCACCGGCGCCGGCTTTCTGGCCTTCGTTCCAAACCACCTCGCTCGCGATCGCTCCGTTGGCAACGGCGAGTTTCGTGCCGCCGCAGGCCAGCGAAAACGGGCTCGAAGAAGGGAAGTCGGCATGCGGCTTTTTGTCCCACTCCTTCAGTACCATGTCGGGCGAACCGTCGTCGCCTGCCGCGCAACAAACCGTTACGCCCAATTGTGCCGCGTCCTGGATCGCCTGATTCAAACCCTGGGTGAACTGCTGATCCACTTGTCCATTCGGGTCCTCCGGCCCTCCCCAACTGATCGAAATCACGCTCGGCTTGTGCACCGTGTCGTGGACCGCCTGGTTCACCGCGTCAATGAAGCCGTCCGTTGTGTTGGGCGCGAAGTAAACCGCAATGGCCGCCCCGGGCGCGACGGCTCCGGCCACCTCTATGTCCAGCGTAACTTCGCCGTCCGAATCCGGGTCGGGGCCAGGCACGTTTGCCCCGCCGTCCACGCTCACCGCCACCACCGTGGGCACGGCGATGCCCAGGCCTTTGAAGTAAGCCGCCAGATCGGAGGTCTGGTAGCCGGCGCCGGTCGGCTTCCCGGAGCTGTCCGCGTCATTGAGTTCGATCAGCGCGATCGACTGCCCTTGGCCGGTTAGTCCCGCCGGGAAGTTATAAAGCGCCGCCACCTGTGGAGCTGTGACACTTGGATCGGCTGCCTTCTTGCTTTTCGCGGGCGCGGCCTTTCCTTTGGTGGGCTTGCCGGTCGCCCTCTTTGCCTTAGCTGTTTTCAGTACTGCGGACGGGCCCGCGCCGCGCCAGCGGGAGTGCCGCTTCGCCACCGGCCGGTTGTCGAGGCCGTGTACGCCCACGATGATACCCTGCAGGTCTTTCGGAATATAAATGGAGCCCGTGCGGCCGCGATAAGCGACGCCGCTGCTTTTTGCGTAGTGCCGCAGCTCCACGCCGAATGCTTCGCCAATGCTGGCGGCGGAGCCTTTCAGCCGGATGGTTCGCTGCGCGGCGCTTGCCGCCGCAACGGCCAAACCGTGATCGTGCGCGAAAGCCTCCACCTTCGCGAGATCCGCGGGGTCCGCACCGTATCGTGCGGCGAATTCCTCACGGCTCAGCGTCTGGCGCTCGCCAGGCTTTTGCGCGCCCATCCTCATCAGTTCGTCCGGAGATGCTTGGGCGCGGCCCCGGATTCGAATCGTTACCTCTACCAGGTCGCTTGCGTCTACGGTTTTGCCCGCTTTCGCGCCCACCATTGCCTTACGCTCGCTGCCAGGCAGCTTGATACGTGCCTTTGTCGCCATCTGAAATTCCTCCTAAGTACACCAATTTGCAAGCACGGTGAACCCATCCACGACCCGGTCCGGCTACCACACATACCAGACCGTAGCGGTGGACAACCTCCTGAGTGTTGCAGTCAATTCTACATCACTCGAGCTTAGTATCACGACAGCCGGATGTTACTTTTCCGCGCCAGCCCGGCCGATGCTGGTCACCCGGCGATAGGCTGCTGCAAAAGCCCCGGCCGCCTCTCAGCTCCCTCCGCCCGTAGCCGGGCAAAGGTCCCGGAAAAAGGGGCAGGCGTGGCAGTGCTCTCCCTCGTTCAAGGGGAACTGCAAGCTGTTTTGCGCTTCCTGAAACTCGCGCACGACCTCACTGGGAGATTCAATCAGCGACGGTGCCAGGTCGATCTCCACCACCGCGTTTGGCCGGAGGAAATACAGGAAAGCGCGATCCGCGGCCCGGCCGGCTAACTGCTCCACCGCCATGGCGTACAGCCGAAGCTGCAATCCATAATGGCGCGCGCGGCGGTGCGCTTCGGCCAGGTTGACGGCGTCGGTCTTGTAGTCCACAATCACCAGCTCCGCGGCGTCTTCGAACCACAGGTCCACCTGGCCGCGGATCACCAGGTCATCCATGGCCATCAGGAAATCGAATTCGCGTTCGAGCCGCGTTGCCTTAGCGGCGCGCCGGCCGAGAGAGCTGTTGCGGAAACTATCGGCCAGGCGCAACGCTTCGTCGTCGGGATCGGCCATCGCGGCGCCCGCCAGCAACCGATGTACCTGTGTACCTAGCTCACTGGCCGGCAACTCTTCGTCTTCGCCGGGTTCGGCGATGCGGCGAAAACGGCCGTCGAAGCCGAGATAGTGCCCCAGATAGTAACGCCGCGGGCACTGCGCAAACTCCACCAGCGCGGTGACCGTCGCGTTACTGTCTTGCTGCTCCGTCACCGGCGGCGGGTCCAGCCATGCCGGCACAGCGGCCGCGGCTCCGGAACTCGGCGCCGCGGGAGCGCGCGTGAGCAGCTCCGGCGCTTGGTCGGCCACCAGCAGCCGCAGTTTCCACGCGTCGCCACCCAGCGCGCCGTAGTCGATCACCCTGTCGCCCGTCTCCGCCAGCGGCAAATTCAGGTTCTCGGACACCAGCCTCGCCCAGTTATCGAGCTTCTTGCCGGTTCCCGAAAAGGTCAGCGCCAGGTGCTGCTCGGCACGCGTCATGGCCACGTACAGCAAGCGGTTGCTCTCTTCCTCCTCGCGCTGTTTGCGCTCCTCCCGAATGGCGTGCTGGAACCGATCGTCCTTATCGACGCCATCCGCCGGGTTGCGCCAGCGCGCGCCAAGACCGAACCGCGGCGAAAACGCCACTACCGGCGGCCCGTTGGCGACCCCCTTCTGCAATGCCGCCACGAATACGATGGGAAACTCCAGCCCCTTGGCGGAATGGACGGTAAGGACCTGCACCGCGTCGGCGGAATCCTCGGGCGGGGCGTCCGGTTCGCGCAGGTCGGAGTCGCGCTGCACTTCCAACTCGGCCACGAACTGGTCGAGCGATTTGCTCTCCGCCGCCGCGCGCGCCTGCGCCAGCAGCTTGTCGATGTTGGCGGCGCCGCGCGCGCCGTTGGAAGGCTGGTAGCCGCAATCGTCGATGGCGTCCGCTAACAGCCGGTCGAAGCCAACGCTCTCGCGCAGCACCCGCCAGTGGCGCAGCCGCTCGCGGAAATGCATCAGGGCGCGGAAATCGTCGGGCTCGAACTCGGTTTCCGTTTCTGCGTTCAGCCGCCCCAGCGCCGCGCTCAAATTCTCCGCCAGCAGCCGCAAAGCCAGCAACGCTTCATCGGAAACCGCCACCAGCGGCGAGCGCAGCACCACCGCCAGGCTGACTTCGTCGCGCGGATTGGCGATCACGCGCAGCAGATGCACCAGGTCGTTGACCTCCCGCGTGTCGTAAAAGCCTTTGCCGCGGTTGACCAGGTACGGAATGCCGGCTTCTTCCAAGGCGAGCGCGAATTGCGGAATCACCTCCGTGTTGCGCACCAGCAAGGCGACATCTTTGTAGGTAAACTCCTGCAATTCGTCGAGCAATTCGACGATGCGGCGCGCCACCCAGCGCGCCTCCGTATCGAGCGCCGCTGCTGCGTCGTCCGCTGTGGCGCAAATCGCTTCCACCGCCACGTCTAGTGGTGATGCGAACTTGCGCCGCGCCACCAAATTCCGCGGCTCTATGCCCGCCGCGCCCGCCGTAATCGCTTCGACCGCGCGCAGGATCTGCGGCCGGCTGCGAAAATTATCCTCCAGCCGAACCAGCTTGCTCCCGGTAGCTTCCACTTCGTCGCGGTAGCGCAGGAAGCCGGCCGGCTCCGCATGGCGAAAGCCGAAGATCGACTGGTTGACGTCGCCCACCGCGTAAAAGCGGCCAGGCGCTCGCACCAGTTCCAGCAATCGCGTCTGTTGCGGGTTGGTGTCCTGGAGTTCGTCCATCAGGATGTGGTCGAACTGCGCTTTCAGTCTCGCGCGGGCTTCCGCGTGACGATCGAGAAAGCGCACCGCGAGCTCCTCCAGGTCGGCGAAATCGAGCGCACCGGCGCGCTGTTTGCGCTCGCGGTAGATCCGGTCAAACCGCCGCAGAATTTCGGACAGCGTGCGGCGCTCGCGCTGGTACAGTTCGGTAATCAGCGAGTAGGTCAGCTCTTTGCCCTGCTCCTTCAGTCTCCTCACCAGCTCGTAGGCGGCGGTGCCGCTCTTCGCCTTTCGCAGATTGGCCGGAAACCCATGGAGCGCCCGCAATGCATCGAGCGGCCCGGCCGCGTGCACGATCCGCTCCGCGCTTTCGCGAATCTCAGCCAAATGCTGGTGCTGCGCCAAGCTCCAGTTGCTGGCGGGATCGGCTGCCAAGGCAGCGGCTGTGGCGGCGAAATCGGCCATCCCGGTTCCGGCCGGTTCGGCAAAGCCGGCGAGGTCTTCCACCCGCTTGCCCGCCGAGCGCATCGCATCGTAAGCCGAAAGCAGCGCCTCTTCGAAATCGAACGCCGAGAGGCCGCGAATCAGCGCGCGCACCGCGGCCGGCTGTTCCTCGAAAAGCTCCTCGACGGCGGCGGCAATGCACTCCTGCTGGATGCGCCAGGATTCGTTGGCATCGGCCACGGAGAATTCCGGATCGACCGCGGCCAAAACCGCGTTTTCCTTCAGCAAGCGCGCGCAGAACCCGTGCACCGTGGACACCCATGCCCGCTCGAGCTGGCCGCGGATCTCGCGGCTTTCGCAAAACGCCTCGGCCAGCTTTGCGCGCATGTTAGTGGAGGCCTTTTCGGTGAAGGTGATGGCGAGGATGCGCTGCGGGCTCGCGCCGGCCTCCACCAGTTGGCGGAAATGTTCCACCAGCACCGTTGTCTTGCCGGAGCCGGGACCGGCCACCACGCAGGTATCGAGCGGCGGCCCTGCAGCATCGATCGCCGCGCGCTGGGCGGGCGTGAACTCGACTTCCGTCATGCGCCCACCACCGCCCCCATCGGAACTTCGATGCGGCAGATGTCGCGGCACTGGCAGAAACGGCAGGCATCGGGATCGGCGGGCTTCACTTCGATGCGGCCGCTGCGAATCTCCTCCACCGCGCGCTGCGCCCGCTCCCGCGTGCGGGTGAACCAATCCTCCGGCATCGGCTGGGAGCCAAGCTCGCCCTCATTGCTCCAGCCCGCGTATTCGACGCCGCCCTTCAAGCCGACATAGAACATGCCCGCCGGCGTCACCCCGAATTCCTGCGCGGCTCCCATCAGATAGAGCGGCGCTTGCAGCAGCCGCTCATCGATCAGCTTTTTTCGCGTGTTTTGCGCGTTGCTGTATTTGTAGTCGAAGACGAAGGCGCGGCCGTCGGCCGCTTCGTCGAGGCGGTCGATCTTTCCGCGTATCTCGGTGTCCGCAGCCAGCGTGTAGCGGAATTCCTGTTCCGTACGCGAACTGAATCGGCCGCGCGGCCACGTGGTATCGGCGGCAAAAGCCAGCAGATCGTCGAGCATCGCGTTGCGCAGCCGCTCGGTGTGGTAGGCGGTAGGAATGTCGTGCTTTTCGAGCGCTCCTCCGAACACCTCCTCAAACAGAACTGCGATGTCGCCTCCTTCCATCCACCAGCGGGCCAACACCTCATGCACAATGTTTCCTTGCAGCATGAAATCGAGCCGCTGATCGGGCCGCGGCGGCCGCGGCCGTAGCCTGAGAGAGTGGCTGCCGAAATACTGAAAGGCGCATTGCAGATAGCTTTCGAGCGAGGTGGGCGAAACATGCGCGGTCTTTTGCGCCAGCGCCTGGAGCAAGGACGCGCGCGCGATGGGCCGCGCCTGCCGGAACTCGCGTGGAAAGCGCGGGCGCGGAGCGATCGCCGGTGCCTCCTGCGCGGGCGTGACAACGTCTTCGAGAAAAATTGACGGCAGGTTGCCCTCGCCACGCGGATTCGACTCGGGATAGGAAAGCGTCACCAGCATGGTGGCGCGGCTGATGGCGGATTCGAACAGCGCGCGCTCCTCCCGCTCGAATTCGGCTGCCGTGCGAATGCGTATGCCCGCGGCGTTCAGGCGGCGCCGCGCGTCGTCGGTAAAAAACGCGTCCTGCCGATGGAATTGCGGGAACTGCTGTTCTACCAGCCCGCAGACAAACACGATAGGCAGCACCCACTGGCGGGCTTCGGGCGCGCTCAGCACGTGGACCACGTTGCGGCGCGCGTCGCCGAGCCGGAGCGGCTTGAGGCGCAGCACCGATTCGACCGTGTGCCAGAACGGTTCGAGCGGAATTTCGGCGGCCGGATCGAGCGCCGCGGCGGCCTCGGCCAGTGCTTCGTCGAACAGCTTGAGAGCAGCGGCCTGAGTGCGCCACATCAACACCAGCTCTCGATCCGCGGTATCGGAGGAAGCCACCGCCGGACGGAACAGGTTGCGCAAGGTGGCGAAGCGCCGCGCCCAATCTTTAGGCAGCAAGACGAAGGAGCGCCACTCTTCAAGCGCCTCCATTTCCTCGATCAGCGGCAGCAGCTTTTCGGCGCGAGCCTCGTGTGCTAGTTCCTTCAAAGCGCCGAGGCCGGTATTGGGCGCCTGCTCGCGTAGCGTGAAATCGAAACGGTCCATCGCGCCGGAGGCGGCAAAACGCGGCGCCAGGCGCAGCGCGGCGAGCGTTTCCAGGTGGTCCCATCCGCCCAACATGGCGTTGATGGCGCCAGCCAGGAAGCGCGCGACAGGATGCCGGTCCAGGTGTTCATCGAAATAGAAACCGGCCGGGATGCCGAAGCGGTGGAACGTGGTCCTCAAGACCGGCACGTACGCTTCCGGCCGCACAATCACGCCCATTTCGCGAAATGGCCTGCCTGCCGCGGCGTGTTCGAGAATGCGGCGCGCGATCTCTTCGGTTTCGCGCTCCATGTTTGCCGCCCGCACCACGGCCACGGCCGGCGTGGAACGGACGCGTGGCACATGCTCCTCCGCGAAACCCAGGGCAGCCAGGCGGGCGCGCAGCTCCGGGTCGGCGGCGGAATCGAGCGTGAGAACGATTTCGACACGGCGGCCGAGCGCGGAGACGACTTCCAGTTCCGGGTCTGTCAGAACGTGAAAGCCGTCCAGCCAGATGGTGCGAATGCCGGTCAGTTCTTCGGCGGCAATTCGGGCGGCGGCCAATTGCAGGCACCGCGCGCGCAGCGCGAGACCGCGGCGTTCCAGCGCGTCTTCGACTTCCTTGTACACAGCCAGAAACGGCGCGCCGAGCGGTATATCGGGAAGGTTCCGGCGCAAGCGCTGGCTGTCGCAGCCGGCCGAAGAGAGATCGGTGAGAGTACGCGCCAGCGAGCTGCAGAAACCGGCGAGGTGCGCCACCTGGCGGAATTCGGGACGGTCGATCCGGCGCACCGCCTCTTCAACCGCCAGGTAGACCACTGAATCGGGCGCTTGAACCGTCGGCAGCGCCCACGGTTGCACGAAACTCGACAGCGTTTCAATCACGGCGCCGCGCAGGGCGAGTCCTTCGCGCGCCAACTGATTCTGCAGATGCTGCGCCAGCGTGGCCGTGGGCACCAGCAGCCGCACGGCTTTGCCACCGCCGCCCGCGGCGTCGCGCACCACTTCTTCCAGTTCATGCAAAACCAGGCTGGTCTTGCCGGAGCCGGCCGGCCCAACGATGAGGCGCATCGGCTTTAGTGTAAGCCGCGTTCAGACCTTCTCCCAAACCAGTAATGCTCGGGTGCTTGCCAGGCGGCCGAGCGGACCGGCGATGCGTTCCCACTGCTCCGCCATGCGGATGACCGCGACCGGTACGCTGCGCCGCCGTTTGAAACCGAGCGTTGCCAGGTACGCGAGTGCCAGAAATGGTTCGCAGCGGATCAGCTTGAGACCGGCGCCGGGATCAGCGCGCAGCCTCCGCACCAACTGGTAGGGGATGGCGGCGTTGCCGTCGAACGCCTGCTTGCCGGTCGAGCGGAACGGCTGCGCGATATCGATCGAGAGGGTGCAATCTTCGTGGTGGAAGTAACGATAAAGAATGTAGGAGGGCGGCGTGATCCACGGTTCGATCGCCACCAGCCGCCCGCCGGGGCGGAGGATCCGTGACACCTCGGCCAGGAAGTCGAGCGGCTTGGGCAGGTGATGGATCACGTCCAGCATCACCACCGCGCCGGCGCTCGCCTCCCGGAATGGCATGCGGCAGCCGTCGCAGACTACATCCACCCAAGGCGTGAAGATGACGTCGGTGGAAATCGACTCAGGAAAATACTCGCGAAAAAAGCCCGGGCCGGCTCCGAGTTCCACCATCGGCCGCCAGCCGCCGGCTGCCTCGACCAACGTCGCAAAAAAGCCGTGATAGACGGCTCTCAGCTCCGGCCGGAGCTCCCAGATTTCCCGGTGTTGCCGGACATAGTCGAGATCGGACGTCACAGTCTGCGTCACATAGCCGATTATAAGCGGGCGCCTCGACGTGTCCCCGTGAACTCAGGCGTTGTCTGTTTGCTGCCAGCAGTGGGCTTGCCCGGCGGCGGCCAGCTCACTCGCCTCCTGGTCTGCCCGTTGGCGTCAGTCAGAACGGGAAACGCACGGTGAATACTATGGCGTGGTTGTAAGTATGGTAATGCGTAGCGGCGATCTGGAAACCGCCGCCAAAAGCCATCAGCGCGTGGCCATGGATCTTGAATCGCCCAAGTATGAGTCCCGGAGTCAGGAAGGTCTGCTTCTTACCGTCCTGTGTCCCCTCTTTCCAGAACGTTGAATTGACCTCCAGTTCAGGCCAGAGCTTCTGGATCACGTGATATTGAAATGCAGTGTTGAAGGCCAACGCGTGGCCGATCGTATCGCCATGACTCGTGGGCAAGCCCGCGCCGAAGGTGCTTTGAAAGTCAAACTTTCCCCATCCTTTGCCGCCGGCGATTGTCGGCGTAATGACACCGCCTTTTGCACCGTTGGTGTATGTGCCGGTGGGAATAGTGGCGCCCAGAAAGACCGTCAGTATATAGTTTCCACTCTCTTCGTTTGCGGCAAGCAGACGGCATTTGCCCACAAACGAGACATCGCCGAATCCATCGTGTAGGTTCGGGTTGTTATGTTCGAGGTACGGCGGCACATTGAGCAGCAGTTCTATGTGCTCATTGGGAATCAGTTCCAGTCCCTTACCATTGCCGAGATTATCCAGATCGTGCCCGGTTGCCGTTTGTTCGATCAGGAAGTCCGTTCGAAACTCCTGCTCCAGCCTGGGCGTTACCGTGATCAACGGCGTCATCCAGCGCGGCTGATCGGCTTTAGCCTGATCCGAACGGCTGAACCAGGAATCGAAAAATCCGTCTTGCGCATGAGCAACGCAACCGAGCCCGAACCACAGGGTCAACAGGATGGTACCCCTCGCGAGTATCATAGTATACTGGACAGTGTATCATTAACTGGTCATATGCGTGAGGGCACCGCTTCCCCAGGCTTTCCGATTCGGCTACACTCGTAACCGCGCCAGGCGCAAAGGCATGTCGAAAACTCCGGAGGTCGTGAACAATCTCGGCCATATTCGCAAGCAGCGGGGCGTTTCGGCCGCCGCTCTCGCCAAATTGGCCGGCATCAGCCGGCAAACGATTTATGCCATCGAGGGCGGAGCCTTCGTGCCCAACACGACGGCCGCTCTGAAGCTGGCCCGGGCGCTGGAAACCAGCGTCGAAGAGCTGTTCGCCTTGCCCGGGCGCCCCGGGTCTCCGCAATTCCAGACACGGCGAACCGTTCTCCTCCCCGGCACCGATCGGATTCAGACTGGTCAGCCCCTTCAATTGTGCGAGGTGGATCGCCGCTTGGTGGCGTCTTCCCCGGCCCCTGTGCCTTGGTATTTTCCCGCGAGCGATGGGATTGCCATTGCAAGCAGCGAGGCAAGAGATCGAACAAGGACCGGGGTTCAAATGTTCCAGCCTGCGGATGATTTAGGAAGCCGCATTCTGGTGGCTGGCTGCGACCCCGGCATGTCAATCCTGGCGAGGCACGCCCGGTCGGCGGGGCTGCAAATCGTTCTTGCTCACCGCAACAGCTCGCAAGCGCTCGCGCTTCTCAAGCAGCGGATGATTCACGTCGCTGGAACCCATCTTCGCGATCCGGCCACCGGTGAATCGAACATTCGTGAGCTAGGCCGCATCTTCACGAAGAACTCCGTCGTCGCCATATCGCTCGCCGTCTGGGAGGAGGGCATTGTCGTTGCCAAGGGGAATCCCAAGGCAATTCGCGGCATTGAGGATTTTGCCCGCCCGGATGTGCGGATCGTCAATCGCGAAACTGGCGCCGGCAGCAGATTGCTTCTTGATTTCGATCTGAAGCGGCTCAAGATGAACCCTCGCCGCATACGAGGATATGACGACCTTGCCATGGGTCACCTGGCGGCAGCCTGGCAGGTGCGATCCGGATTGTGCGACTGCTGCATCGCGACTCGCGGTGCAGCGCTGGTGTCAGGCTTGGACTTCGTGCCCCTGACCAGCGAGAGGTACGATTTGGTGATTCGGCGGAGTCAGCTAAGCCTTCCCGGAATTCAGGCGCTCCTGGAAACTTTGAACCGCTCCAGCTTCCGCCGTGAGCTGGAGGGCGTCGGCGGGTACGACACGGCATCCACGGGCAGGCAAATGCGCTGTAATAGCCCGGATGCTGTGCAGCACGGATACTGTGCTACACAGTGCTGTACACCGAAGACTTAAACAACGGGCAGGAAATGCTTGGAGTGCGAATCAGTAATCCGCTCGCCGCGTGAATAGAACGGGTCCAGAAAAACGGGAAGCCCGTAGCATTTCCATTTTCCTGCCCAAGTGCAAATAACAGCGCGGTCTCTACGGCGCTGGGCTCGTCCGTTCGCGGCGCGAATCGAGTAAGCAAGCCCCCCTCACGCCGGGGTCGGCACTGTCAGCCGCACCAGCGCGCCGCCGCCTTCGCGGTCGATGAATTCTACCTGGCCGTTGACCAGTTCAGCGCGCTCACGCATTGAAACCAGGCCCATCCCCTGCCCGTCGCGTGCGCCGAAACCGATGCCTTCGTCCTCCACTTCCAGCACCACCGAGCCGGGCAAAAAGCGCAACCTCACTGCGACGCTTTTCGACTTCGAATGCCGCGCCACGTTGTTGAGCGCCTCCTGCAATACGCGGTAAAGATGGATGGCGATGCCGCGGTCGAGCTCGCGGCCGGCGCCGGTTTTCTCGTAGTGGATGGCAATTCCGGTCTGTTTTTCATAGCGCGGCAGGTAAGCGTCGATGGCGCCTTCGAAGCCCGCGTCGTCGAGCACCACCGGGTGCAACGCCTGCGACAACGTGCGCACTTTTTCCAGCGTGGCCTGCACGGTTTCGTGGATCTCGCGCAGGTCGGCCCGCTCCGCGCCGGCCTCCTGCGGCGTGCGCCGTTGGGCCCGCTGCAACATGGCGCCGACGGCGGTGAGGATCTGGCCGAACTCGTCGTGCAGCTCGCGTGAGATCGAACGGAACGTGTTTTCCTGCATCGAAATCAACTGCCGCGCCAGCTCGCTGCGCCGCTCGGAAAGCGTCGCCACGTGCTGGAACATCCGCCGGTTGTAGACCATCAGGTAGATGCTGGTGAGCACCACCACAATCAGCACCGCCGCAAGAAAAATGTAAACGTTGCGCTTGGCCCGCGTGTAAATGGCCTGCGTGCGCTCGGCGGCTTCCTGCTCGCTCTCGTTGTTCGATACCAGCAGGCGCGCCACGGCCGTGCTCAGCGCCTCCTGCCGCGCTTCGAGAGAAATGCGGATCAGGTCGCGCGCCTTGTTGGGCTCGGTGGCAGCCAGTGCAAAAACGCGGTCCAGCGCATCCCAGAACTGGTGCACACTGCTTACGAGATAGGCGCGCTGGTCGGAGCCGCGGTCCAGCGGCGAAGACCGGCTCTCCAGTTCCAGCGCGTCGTCCAGGTCGGTGCGGATCCGTTGAAACGGCGCCCGCCACGCGGTCAGCGGATACGGCTCGCTTCCCTCCAGCATGTCCCGCATCGTCACCGCCACCGTGTTCAGGTTGTTCTGAATGCGCAGCAGCAGCAGCGAGTCGGTGCGGTTGCGGTCGATGATCGAGGCCTGCAACCGCTCCAGGCTGCGCAGTTGCACAATCGTGTACGCCGAGTACACGGTCACCGCCGAAAGCGTCACCGCCAGTCCGGCCAACAAGCGGATTGTAGGAGATCGCCCTTGCTCCACTAGTATGTTCCCATTATGGCCGCGCTCGACCTACTATGATATTTTAACGGCACCGGTGGTGTCGTCGAGGAGGGCGTCTGCCATTACGAACTAGTCTCACAATGCCACTACGCGGCAAGGTTTTCCTGGTAATCATAGCAATCTGTGGGTGGGCGTGGCTCATCCACTCTCAGCCCAGCCGCGCCCAGCTCACTCGCGCCGAGGAGACGCAACTCTGGGAGCACCGCAACCTCGGCAAAGCCTTCTACGAGAACCCGACCACGCAGACGCAGGCGATCGCGGAATTCCATACCGCACTCGAGATTTCGCCCGGCTCGGTGCGCGACCGTCTGAATTACGGCCTGGCGCTGTTGCGCGCCGGCGAACTGCCGCACGGCATTGCCGAACTCGAAGCCGCGCAAAAGCAGGACCCCAAGCTGCCGCACACCTGGTTCAACCTGGGCGTCGCGTATAAGCGGCAAAGCGATTTCGATAAGGCGCTGGTCGAATTCGAGGGAATGGCGCGGCTGGTCCCCACTGAGCCGGTCACCCACTACCAGATCGGCACGCTCCTCAAAATGAAGGGCGAAACCGCCGCCGCCATCAAACAGTTTGAGACCGCACGCGATCTGGACCCGCTGCTGGCCGCGCCGCATTTCCAGCTCTACGGTCTCTACCGGCAGACCAACCGGCCCGCCGATGCCGCCACCGAGCTGCGCTTATTCAAGGAAGCGAAGGCGCGCCAGGAAGGCGCCGCCGTTCCGGAGGACATGGACTGGTGCTCGTACGCGGAAATTTACGATCCCATCGATGAGCCGCCGCCCGCTCCCCTGCCCCCTCCGGTGTATCGCGATGAGAAGCTCGCCAGCGGATTCACCGGCGATGAGGCCGGTGTCGTTGCGCTCGATCTCGATGGCGGCCCGCGCCCTAGCCTGATCGCCTGGGGCGGCGGGCGCGCGCAGCTCTTCCGCAACGGCAAAACGCCGGTGCCGGATTCGGGACTGGAAGCTCTGCGCGACGTGGTGTCGATTGTCCCCGGCGATTTCGATAACGATGGCTTTCCCGACCTCTGCGTGATCACCCGCGCGGGCGCTGTGCTCTACCGCAACGTCAACGGCCATTTCCACAAGCACGCCGACCTCGCCGCCGGCGTTTATCACACCGCCCTCTGGCTCGATTACGATCACGATTACGACGAAGACCTGTTTCTCATCGGCCCGCAATCGAAGCTGCTACGCAACAACGGCGCGGCCGGCTTCAGCGATGAGACGGCGCGCTTCCCGTTTGTCAGCGGCCACGCCCGCGACGCGGTTCGCTTCGACCTCGATCCGGACACTCCCGGTTTCGATCTGGTGGTGAGCTATGACGACCGCCCCGGCGTGCTCTACCGCGACCGCCTGGTGGGCCACTATGAGGCCGTGCCGCTGGCCGCCTTGCCCGCCGGCACCGGTCACCTGGTGGCGCGCGACGTGAACCGCGACGGACGCACCGACCTTCTCGCGCCCGGCTTGCTGCTGCTCAACCTCGCGGACAAATTCGAGCCGCGGCCCGCGCTCCCCGACGAGCCGTTTCCGCCGCGTGAAGTGCTCGCCGATTTTGACGGCGATGGACGCTACGACCGCGCGCGCATCGACAAGGATGGCACGCTTATCATCGGCCATGACGTCACGCCCGACTACGGCAACTGGATCGAAGTGGCACTTACCGGCGAGAAGAATCCCAAGGCAGCGGTCAACACCAAGGTGGAAGTGAAGGCCGGCGCCACTTACGAGAAGGTGACTTATTCGGGAATCCCCGCCGTCTTCCGCCTGGCCAATCGCACCAAGATCGATACGGTGCGCATCACTTGGCCCAATGGCCTGGTGCAGAACGAAACCAACCAGCCGGTGAACAAGGTGGATGCCATCAAGGAAGCGCCGCGTCTGGCCGGCTCCTGCCCGATGATCTTCACCTGGAACGGCAGCCGCTTCCGTTTCCTCACCGACGTGCTGGGCGTAGCGCCGCTCGGCGCCAGCTCGGGCGATGGCGAATTCTTCCCGGTGGATCACCAGGAGTACGTTTCCGTTCCGGCCGAATCGCTCCAGCCGCGCGATGGCGCTTACGAAATCCGTGTCACCGAAGAATTGCGCGAGGTCTCCTACATCGACCAGATCAAGCTGATGGCGCTCGACCACCCGGCGGGCACCGAGATCGTCACCAACGAAAGATTCAAGTCGCCGCCCTTTCCTGAGTTCCGCCTGTTCGGCGTCACGCGCAAAATCTATCCGGTGTCTGCGCACGATTCGCACGGCAACGATGTGCGCGCCGCCGTGCTCCGGCGCGATCGCGTCTATCCGGATTCTTTCCGCCGCGACCTGGCCGGCGTGGCCGAGCTGCATCATCTGGATCTCGATTTCGGCGACGCCGCCCGCTCCAACCGCGCCGCTCTCATTCTCTACGGCTGGGTGGACTGGGCCGATGGCAGCACTTTCCTCTCCGCCGCGCAAGCGCACCGCGATCTGGTCTTTCCCTATCTCCAGGTCAAGGATGCCGCCGGCAACTGGAAGACCGTGGTGAAGGACATGGGCATGCCCTCGGGCAAACCGAAGCCCATGGCGGTCGATCTCGCCGGCAAGTTTCTTTCCGCCTCGCGCGAGGTGCGCATTGTCACCAACCTTTGCGTCTACTGGGACGAAATTTACCTGGTGGACGATGACGCGCCGCCCCAAGTGCGCATGACCAGGATGCCGCTCGCCAGCGCCGATCTCCATTTCCGCGGCTTCTCCAAGCCATTGATCGATTCGCAGCGCAAACAGCCCGAGCAATTCGATTATTCGACGGTCAGCTTCACTTCGATGTGGAACCCCACCCGCGGTTTGTACACGCGCTATGGCCCGGTCGAAACGCTGTTGAGGGAGCCCGACGACCGCATGGTGGTGATGGGTTCGGGCGACGAGATTCGCCTGCGCTTCGGCGCCGCCAGCCTGCCACCCGTGCCGCCGGGATGGAAGCGCGATTTCCTGCTTCTGGTGGACGGCTGGGCCAAAGACGCCGACGCCAACACGGCGTTCTCGCAATCCGTGCTGCCGCTGCCCTTCCACGCCATGAGCAGCTATCCGTACCCGGCGGGCGAGCACTATCCCACCGACGCGGCTCACATCCAATATCAGCGCGAGTACCTGACGCGCCCCGCCCTGCGCCTGATCCGCCCCTTGGCGCCGGCTCAGGAATCCGCGGAGTCGCGCCCATGAAGCCGTGGCGCAGGCAGTATCGCGGACCGCGACTGCGCGAGGTGCTGTGGGGCAGGTTGATAACCTGCGCACCGATTGCCAATCGGTGCAGCCGGGCAACGCCCGGCCCGGCCCATCGCGTGGTTGAATGCTGTTCCGCCGCTCTGCGGGGCAGCCTGACAAGGTGCGCACCGGTTGGCAATCGGCGCTTCAGGCGGGTTGCCAACCCGCCGCAGGCTACCAGCCTGCCCCACATACAACGAACAGGTTTGCGCCATGCATCTGAGCCGCGACCGTCAGGGAGCGGTTGCCAGCGCCACTTCGGAGGTGCGTCCTAGAAACTCGTCATGAACAGAACCAACCTGATCCGCGCTGCCATCGCCGGACTGGCTCTGCTGATTGTCAACAGCGGCTACCTGGTTGCATTCCCGCGCGCCAACATTCTCTACATGGCCAACGCGGTGCTGCACCTCGCGCTCGGCCTGGCCCTGATGGCCGCCGCCGCCGGTTTCGTAAAGAAATATCCGCGGCCGGCCGGGGCGTTTCTGCTGGCGGGCCTGCCCGCGCTGTATTTGGTGTTCTTCGGCAACACGCGCGACCATCGTTTGGTTCTGTGGCTGCACGTCGCACTGGCTCTCGCAGCTTTGCCGCTGATCGCCGCCGCACTCCCTCGCAGCCGCCGCCTGGTGAGCGCCTCGTTCGCCGTTGCAGTGCTGCTGGTGCTCGTCTCGTTGGCCTGGACCCGCATCCATCCCGACCCGAACGCCCATATCGTGAATCCGCCATCGCCCCCGCTTTCGATGGATGAGGAGGGCGCCGGCGCGGCCTCGCCCTTCGCTCCGGCATCCGCGCAGACCAACACGGGCCGCATCATCCCCTCGAATTTCTTCATGGATTCGAAGGACTGCGGCCGATGTCACAAAGACATTTACGAGCAGTGGAAGAGCTCCATGCACCACTTCGCCTCGTTCAACAACCAGTTCTACCGGAAAGCCATCGAATACTTCCAGGATGTCACCGGCACCCGCCCCAGCAAGTGGTGCGCCGGCTGTCACGATCACGCAGTCTTCTTTAACGGCCGTTTCGACCGGCCCATCAAGGAGCAGATCGATACACCGGAGGCGCGGGCCGGCCTCGGCTGCATGTCGTGCCACGCCATCGTCCACGTCGGCAGCACCATGGGCAACAACGATTTCACCGTGGAGTACCCGCCGCTGCACGAAATCGCCTCCAGCCACAACCGCTACATTCAGGCGATGGACACGTTCCTTACTTACCTGGCCCCGCAGCCGCACCGCCAGACCTTCCTCAAGCCGTTCATGAAGGATGCCGAATTCTGCTCGGCGTGCCACAAGGTGCATCTAGACGTGCCGGTCAATGGATACCGCTGGTTCCGCGGCTTCGACGATTACGACAACTGGCAGGCGAGCGGCATTTCCGGCGAGGGCGCGCGATCGTTTTACTATCCCGACAAGCCCATGATCTGCCAGGATTGCCACATGCCGCTGGTCGCTTCGCACGATCCCGGCAACATCGATGGCATGGTGCATTCCCACCGCTTCGCCGCCGCCAACACAGCCGTAGCCTACGTGAACCGGGATCAAGTCCAGTTGGATGACGTGAAGAAGTTTCTCCAATCAGGATTCATCACGGTGGATATATTCGCCGTCTCGCCGGCCGAGGACACCAAGGGTCAGCCCGCCATGCTGCGCCGCGCCGATAACACGGTCGCGGCCAACACCGGTTTTGCCGTAGGCGAGGAAGCCGAACAGTCCGTGCCGGCGCTGATTCGCGAGGTCGGCAAAATCGCGGCGCCCATCGACGCCTCGGGCGCCGTGCTCGAACCCGGCAAAGCGGCGCGCGTCGACGTGGTGGTCCGCACGCGCAAGATCGGCCACTTCTTCCCCGCCGGCACCGTCGATGCCTTCGACGTCTGGCTCGAACTCCAGGCCCGCGACGCCGATGGCCGCATCATCTTTTGGAGCGGCAACGTGGCGGATAGCGGCAAGGGCCCGGTCGATCCGGGCGCGCATTTCTATCGCTCATATCAGCTTGACGCCGACGCCAACCCCATCGACAAGCGCAACGCCTGGCAGGCGCGCAGTACGCTCTATGTGCGCCTGATTCCGCCCGGTGCGGCCGATACGGTGCACTACCTCGTCACCGTGCCCAAGGGCGCGCGCGGCCCCATCAGTTTCAAGGCGCGCCTGAATTACCGCAAGTTCTCCTGGTATTACACTCAGTTCGCCTACGCCGGCGAACCCAAACCGGGGCAGGATCCGGCTTTGCTCACTCGCGATCACAACAGTCTCGAATACCAGTTTCTGCCGGCCTCGATCCCAGCCGACGTTTCCGGCGAAATTCGCGGCCGCATCCCGAATCTGCCCATCGTCACCCTGGCCGAGGCGCACGCCACCGTGCCGCTCGGCCAGCCCACGTGGAAGCCGGTGGTGCGCAAGCAGGATCGCGAGCGCTGGAACGATTGGGGCATCGGCCTATTGTTGCAAGGCGATCTGAAGGGCGCCGAATACGCGTTTCAAAAGGTGACCGAAGCCGAACCGGGTTATGCCGATGGCTGGCTCAACGTGGCGCGCGCGCTGATTCAGGAAGGCGAGACCGAAGCCGCCAAGCCGTATATCGCGAAAGCCATGTCGATCGATCCGCAGCTTGGCCGCATCTGGTTCTTCAAGGCCGCCGCTCAGCGCGCGGATGACGATTACGATGGCGCGCTCCAATCGCTCGAAGTGGCGCATTCGAAATATCCGCGCGACCGCGTGGTTCTCAACCAGATTGCGCGCATTCAGTTTCTCAAGCGCCAGTTCGCCGCCGCCGTCGAAACGCTGAAGCAGGTGTGCGCGGTGGATCCGGAAGACGTGCAGATGCACTACACGCTGATGCTGTGTTACCGCGGCTTGGGCGAAACGGCCCTGGCCGAGCGCGAGGAAACGCTGTTCCGCCGCTTCAAAGCGGACGAATCGGCGGAGGCCATCACCGAAAAAGCCCGCATGCGAAGCCCCGAAGATAATAACGAGCGCCAGCCGATTCACGACCACGAGAGCATCCAGCTATCGGAGCCGCGACCATGAGGGAGCGGTTGGTTGCCAAACGCAGCCTCATTTTTCCCGCCGCGGCGGGCCTTCTCGCGCTGGCCGCGGCGGGCCTCATGGCCTGGGCCGCCGCGCCCGCTCCCCCCGCCGTGGTGTTCACCGACGTCACCGCCCAGGCCGGCATCCGCTTCACCCACAACGCCGGCCGCACCGGCAAGAAGTACCTGCCGGAGACCATGGGCTCCGGCGTCGCTTTCTTCGATGCCGATGGCGACGGCTGGCCGGACATCTTGCTCATCAATGGCAAGGACTTCACGCCGCGCGGCCGCCGCACTACGGCCGCGCTTTACCGCAACAACCGCAACGGCACTTTCACCGACGTCACCGCCGGCAGCGGCCTGGATATCCCCATTTACGGCTTGGGCGTCGCCATCGGCGATTACGATAATGACGGCCGCGACGACGTCTATATCACCGCGCTCGACGGCGACCACCTCTTTCACAACGAAGGCAATTTCAAGTTCCGCGACGTCACCCAAGCGGCCGGCATTCACAATGCCAATTTCGGCGCCAGCGCCGCCTGGCTGGACTACGATCGCGATGGCAAGCTCGATTTGTTCGTCGCCAACTACGTGCAGTGGACCGAAAAGGGCGATCTTCGCTGCTCGCTCGATGGCGTTACCAAGTCGTATTGCACGCCGGAATCGTACAAGGGCACGCGCTCGCGCCTCTATCACAACCTGGGCGGCGGGCGCTTCGAGGATGTAGCCGAGCGCGCCGGCCTGGGCGATCCCACCAGCAAATCGCTGGGCGTCACCGTCCTCGACTACAACAACGATGGCTGGCCCGATATCTTTGTCGCCAATGATACGCAGCCCAACAAGCTCTATCGCAACCTGGGTAACGGCACCTTCAAAGAAGAAGGTATGATCGCCGGCGTAGCCTACGGCGAAGATGGCGTGGCCCGCGGCGCAATGGGTGCGGACGCCGGCGATTACGACCGCTCCGGCCGCCCCAGCCTGCTGGTCGGCAACTTCTCCAACCAGATGCTCGGGCTGTATCACAACGAGGGCAACGGCCTCTTCGTCGACGAAGCGCCCTCCTCCACGGTGGGCCGCGCCAGCCTGCTTTCGCTCACCTTCGGCGTCTTCTTCTTCGATTACGATCTGGACGGTTACCCCGACATCTTCGCCGCCAACGGCCACATCGAAGACGAGATCGGCCGCTTGCAGCCCAAGGTGAGCTACCGCGAGCGGCCACTGTTGTTCCGCAATCTGGGCAACCACAAATTCGAGAACGTGAGCGCCCAGTCCGGCCCGGCTTTCGCCGAGGCGATGGTGGCGCGTGGCGCCGCCTACGCCGATTACGACCACGATGGCGATCTCGACCTGATCATCAACACCAACAACGGCCCCGCCCACTTGCTGCGCAACGATGGCGGCAACCACAACCACTGGCTGTCGGTGCGCCTCGCCGGAACCAGGTCCAACCGCGATGGCATCGGCGCCGTGGTACGTTTGGAAAGCGCCGGTGGCAAGCAATGGAACATGGTGCGCAGCGGCTCCAGCTACTGCTCGCAGAGCGATCTGGCGCTCACCTTCGGCCTCGGCAAAGACACTACCGCCAACCTGCAAGTCGACTGGCCCAGCGGCGCCCGGCAGCACTTCCAGAACGTCGCCGCCAACCAGCGCGTGCGGATCGACGAAAGCCAAGGCCTGTCGAAGATGAAATAGCACAGGTGTGGGGCATGCTTGAGAGGATGTTGAAAAAGTCTGGGAAGAGTATGGTCAGCCGCCGATTAATGCTGGTGAAAGTTGATACTCCAATTCCTTTCCATCCGCGTTCATCGGCGTCCATCGGCGGCTCGTCCCCCTTGTCCCTGCAACTCGGCTACAATGAAAGTCTTAGCGGAGGTGGGTCTTCTCGAGTAGCCGGCAAGCCCTGATTTCGAATTACACTCCCCGGATCTTCCGAGCAACCTCGCGCGCCTTTTTTTCCCTCTTATTCCCCGACGATTGCCGTGTGTGCGGCCGGCCGTTGCACGAAGTTTCGCACATTCCGGTGTGCCCCGCCTGCCTCTGCGAGCCGGCGCCGCTTGACGCCGAGTTCTTCTGCGTCTCCTGCCGCACGCCCTTTCAGAACCGCTTTCCGCTCGATGAGGAGGGCCGCTGCGCGCTGTGCCGCGGCGGACTTCGCGGTTTTGACGCCGCTTACTCATTCGGTTTCTACGATGGCGTGCTGCGCCAGTTGATCCATCTCTACAAGTACGGCAAGGTGCGGACGCTCGCCGGCCCGTTGGGCGACTTCCTGCTGCGGGCGCTGCCGCGCGATGAGTCCTTCGACTGCGTCGCGCCGGTTCCCCTGCACTGGAGAAAACGCTGGCGGCGCGGATTCAACCAGGCCGACCTGCTGTCGCGCCGGATCGCGTCGCGCACCGGCATCCCCGTTTCGCGCCTGCTGCGCCGTCGGCGCTCCACCGCCTCGCAAGCGAGTCTGAGCAATACCGGCCGCCGCCGCAACGTGGCGTCCGCCTTCACCTGCCGCCGGCCGGACCGGGCCGCGGGCCGCAAGATCCTGCTGATCGACGATGTGATGACGACCGGTTCGACCGGCGCTGCCTGCGCGCTCGCCTTGAAACGCGCCGGTGCCGCGCGCGTAGCGCTGCTCACCGTGGCGCGGGCCGACCGCCGTTTTCCGTCCTCGCTCCGGGCAAGTCCATCCGTGATGGGGGGAGCGTCCTGAAATGGCCGATCGACTGCAGAAACCGGTGCTGGTGCTCAACGCCAGCTATGAGCCGATCAACATTTGTGCAGCGCGCCGCGCCCTGGTGCTGGTGCTGAAGGGCGTAGCCTCGGCGGAAGAAGAGTCGGCGAACGCTATTCATTCGGCGCGGGCCGCGGTGCGCCTGCCGTCGGTGATCCGCTTGCTCGAGTACCGCCGCATTCCCCACCAGACGCGCGCACTCTCCCGCAAGAACATCCTGATGCGCGATCGTTACACCTGCCAGTATTGTTCCCGCACCTTGCCCTCCGGGGAGCTGACCCTGGACCACGTGGTCCCTCGCTCCCGCGCCGGCGAATCGGCATGGGAGAATCTGGTGGCCTGCTGTCATCACTGCAACAACCGGAAGGGCAACCGCACGCCCGAAGAAGCGGGCATGCGATTGGCGCGGCAGCCCCGTCCTTTCAGCCTCCACACCAGCCGCCATCTCATGCGGATGCTGGGCAAAAGCGACGCACAGTGGCGAAAGTACCTCTTTTACTAGCCCGCGCATTTTACTAGCGCCCTGCGGCACATGTGCCGGCGGTGCCGGGCACCCCGTCTTGCTCTCGTGGCGCAACAATGCGCCGTCGCCCGACTTCGTATTGTTCGACACTCCTCTTGTGAGTCGCCGGCCAGCGAAGGCCGGCCGCAGGGCTTCCAGCCGCTAAGTTGACAGTTGTAAACCTCGCGCAAGGCTGCGCCTCTTCGCGGGAACTCGTATACTGATTGGTGCAGGAGGAGGGCAAGAGATGAAAAAGTTGATGTTGTTGGCAGCGCTGGCTGCCGGTTCGGCGATGGCTGCGGAGTGGAGCGGGTACATCATAGATGAGGCGTGCTCCCACAACAAGGCAATGCTGGGCAACGTGGACTGCGCGCAGAAGTGCATTAAGCGCGGTTCGCCCGCAGTGCTCGTTACCGACGATGGCACGGTCGTCAAAATCGCCGATCAGGACAAAGTCAAAGAATTCGCCGGCAAGAAAGTCACCATCACAGGCGAGATGGCTGACGGTTCCATCAAAGTCGAAAGCGTGAAGTAAGCTCGCCTGAGCGGCGCTTCGAAAAGATCCCCAATCCTTCGGCTGTACCACGCACCCTGCTGGTGTGGACTTGCGTGGTGTCTACCTTCACAGCTCGACGGGCTGCTGCCAGACCGGGCCACCCGCCGCTAACCTCTCCGATGGCGTTCTGCCTGAACCCAGCGCCGCGCACTGCCAGCCACGTATAATCGGAGCTGAGGCCAAATGTCATTGAGAAAGCGCCTGGTTTACGGTTCTCTCTCCATCCTGCTGGCGATTTCCGTCATCCTGGTGGTCTGGGAAGGCTCGTTCAACCCGGGCAACTTCCGCCCCGCCAATCCCAACCAGACGCTGATCTTCTGGGCCGTTTCCAGCCTCATCTTTCTCCTCATGGTCACGCTCGGCTGGATTTTGACTCGCGAGTTCGTCAAGCTGTACGTTGAGCGCCAGAGCCGCCGCGAAGGATCGCGCATCAAAACCAAGCTGGTGGTGGGAGCGCTCGCCCTCAGCTTCGTGCCGGTATTCTTCCTCGTGTTGTTCAGCTACGAGGTCATGAATCGCAACATCGCGACCTGGTTTCGCCAGCCGGCCGCCAATGAGCTCACCGCAGCCGAGAGTATTACTCGCCAGCTTAGCAAGGAGATGCAGGACGAGACCGACGCGCAGGCGGCGCTGCTCGCCGCACAGCCCGAAGTCCGCCAGTTGATCGAAGGCGGCCTGCGCGCGCCGGGTTTCCTGGCGCGCTTCGCCGTCCGCTATGAGCTCGCCTCGGCGGCCGTTTATGGCCCCTCTGGCGGGCCACCGCTAGATTCCTGGGGAGCCTATCGTCAGCCGCCAATAGTGGACCGTCTGGTCGCCGCATCCTACCCGGTTCTCCAGGGAGAACGGACTTTGGGATTCGTCACCGTGACCGCTCAGGTGCCCGGAGACATGGCGGAAAAGAAGGCCGCCATCGGCACCTGGGCGCGCGAGTGGCGCGAGAATTACGAGAACGCGCGGTCGGTACGCCGCGTCAGCGTCATGCTGATGACCTTGATCACGCTGTTTGTCCTCTTCGTGGCCACCTGGATCGCGCTGTTTCTCGCCAAGCAGATCGGCATTCCCATCACCGCGCTGGCCGAAGCCGCCAGCCAGGTTCGCAAGGGCAACCTCTCGCACCGCGTCAACGTGCGCGCCGCTGACGAGCTGGGCTCGCTGGTGCGCGGCTTCAACCGGATGACCCAGGAGCTCGAAGCCAACAGCCGCGAGCTCGACCGCCGCCGCCGCTTCACCGAGGCCATCCTCGAAAGCATCCCCACCGGCGTCATCTCCATCTCCGCCGACGGCGCCATCCAGCGCGTCAACCGCGCGCTTTACCAGATCTTTCCCGGCGCCGAGGTGGAAAAGGCTACCCGCCTGGAAGACCTGTTTTCCCGCGAGGACACGGCCGAAATCAAGTACCTTATGAAACGCGCCCGCCGCACCGGCGCCGCTTCGCGTCAGTTGGAGTTGCGCACCGAAAACCACAACCGGCACTTGGCGGTTACGGTCGCGGCGCTCGAGGAAAAGGTCACTTCCGGCTTCGTAATCGTCATCGAGGATACCAGTGAGCTGCTGCGCGCGCAAAAGGCCGCGGCCTGGCACGAAGTGGCCCGGCGCGTAGCGCACGAAATCAAGAACCCGCTTACTCCCATCGCCCTCTCCGCCGAACGCATGGCGCGGCAGATTGACCGCCTGGATCTGGCCGCCGCGCCGCGCCACATCCTCGATGAGTGCGCGCAAACCATCAGCCGCTCGGTCGAATCCGTCAAGACCCTGGTGGACGAATTCTCGCAGTTCGCGCGCTTCCCTGCGGCGCAGCCGGTGCGCTCCGACCTCAACGAAGTCACCCGCGAGGCGCTAGCCATTTTTCAAGGCCGCCTGGACGGCATCAACTTGCGCACCAGCTTCGCCCCCGACCTTCCGCCGGTCAACCTCGACCGCGAGCAGTTCCAGCGCGTCGTGGTGAACCTGGTGGATAACGCCGCCGAGGCTATGCAGGATTCCCTCGTCAAAAATCTTTACGTGGCCACTCAGACCGGCCTGGCCGACACCGTCGAGCTGGTCGTGGCCGACTCGGGCTGCGGCGTCAGCCCGGACGAAAAGGAAAAACTGTTCCTACCTTATTTCTCCACCAAGCGGCGCGGCACGGGGCTCGGCCTGGCCATCGTCAGCCGCATCGTGGCCGATCACAACGCGCATATTCGCGTGGAAGACAACCAGCCGGCAGGCGCGCGCTTTACCGTCGAGATTCCGGTGGCCGTTGAAGCCGAAAGTGGAGAGACTGGCGTGCCGCAGCCGCCGCCTGCGGCCCCTGTGAAAGCATGAAGCAGCGGCGCATCCTGGTGGTGGATGACGAGCCGGAGATCCGCCGCTCGCTCGCCGGCGTGCTTGAGGACGACGGCTATCGGGTGGAAACGGCGGAAAGCGGCGAAGCCTGCCTCGCCGCCCTCCCCGGTGCCGGCTTCGAGCTGGTGCTGCTCGATATCTGGCTGCCCGGCATCGACGGTATGGAAGTCCTCGAGCGCATCCAGGCAACCCCGTTTGCCGAGCGGCCTGAGGTGGTGGTCATCTCCGGCCACGGCAGCATCGAAGCCGCGGTCAAGGCTACCAAGCTGGGCGCTTTCGATTTTCTGGAAAAGCCGCTCTCCATCGACAAAATCTCGGTCGTCGTCAAGAACGCGCTGGCGCACCGCGCCCTGGCGATCGAAAACCGCGAACTGAAACAGGACACCACCGCACGCCACAGCATCATCGGCGAAAGCGTCCCCATGAAGGCGTTGCGTCAGCAGCTTTCATTGATGGCCGCCACCAACGGCCGCGTCCTCATCTATGGCGAAAGCGGCACCGGCAAGGAGCTGGTGGCCCACGCCATCCACTCCCTCAGCCCGCGCGCCGCCGAGCCGTTCGTCGAAGTCAACTGCGCCGCCATTCCCGAAGAGCTGATTGAAAGCGAGCTGTTCGGCCACACCAAGGGTAGCTTCACCAGCGCCCACGAAGACAAGGTCGGCAAGTTTCAAAAGGCCGACGGCGGCACCTTGTTTCTCGACGAAGTCGGCGATATGAGCCTGCGCACCCAGTCCAAGGTGCTGCGCGCGCTCGAAGAGCAGCGTTTCGAACCGGTGGGCGGGCCCGGCAGCGTGCAGGTGGACGTGCGCGTGGTCGCCGCCACCAATAAGAACCTGGAAGAGGAAATCGAGCGCGGCAATTTCCGCGAGGACCTCTTCTACCGGCTCAACGTGATTCCCTTCTCTGTGCCGCCGTTGCGCGATCGCCGCGAAGATATCCCGCTGCTGGCGGACTTTTTCCTTCGCGAGTTCACCACTGCCTACGGCCGCAAGCCCAAAGAGCTGACCTCGGAGGCATACCGCGTGCTCGCCGATTACCACTGGCCCGGCAATGTGCGCGAGCTCAAGAACCTGATCGAGCGCATCGTCATTTTGAATCCCCAGGTCCGCATAGATTCGCGCCACATTCCCCTCGCCGGCACCCGCAAGCCGCAGGACCGCCCTCTCGACCGCTTCGGCAGCCTGCAGGAAGTGCGCGAAGCCGCCGAGCGCGACTACATCCTCAAGAAACTCGAAGAGACCAGCGGCAACGTCACCCGCACCGCCGAGTTGCTCGGCCTCGAGCGCAGCAACCTCTATCGCAAAATGAAAACCCTCGGCATAGGTCCAAAGGAATAGACAGGCCACACTTACTATGTAAGTTTTGCGGTTGCCACGGCAAAGTCCCGAGGTTTATCCCCGAGTCAAGCGCCGTGAACCTGTGCAAGCGATTCCACTGAAACAAGATAGCCGGCATCCCCGGAGAAGTCCGGATCAGGCCCAGAAATTGCTTGATTTGGTCCGACTCAAGCGAGAAGATAGTGCTGTACGCTACTTGGTACTAGACTTACTAGTAGCCATAAAGTCGTCTGGGGGATTTCCGTGTCCAATGGCCAACCCCCGCTTGGGGGCGAGGGTCGGCCGAAGCGGATACCAGGTGAATGGCATCCTCTTACTACAATTCCATTCTAACCTGCGATTCGCTTTTTCCAAATAGACCCCCTATGTAAACAACCGGCCTTCCGCGCTCTCTGATCGGGCGCGAACACATAGAGGAGAAGTGTATCTATGCGACCTGCGAACTTTCCAACACCAACGCGGGCACTCTGGTTTCGAGTGGCTTTGCCGCTGGCGGCGCTCTGCTGTTTTGCCCAAACCGACCCCGGGCCGCGAGGCGGTCCGGCGAACGCCGGCGGCACGTTTCCCGTTCTCGACAACACCAACCCCACGCTGAATGCGAACGACCTGGCATTCTTCGAGGCGGCCCTTCAGCGATTCCAGGAAGTCGACTCCGTCTCCGGCACCATCGAAGCCGGCAGTGGCCTGGGCCCGACTTTCAATGCAAATAGCTGCGCCACGTGTCATCTCCAGCCGGCCGTCGGAGGCAGCAGTCCCGGCCTCACCAGCCCGCAGAACCCGGTTCCCAACCCGCAGGTAGCTCTGGCAACTCTGCATGGCGCTCACAACACGCCACCGTCTTTCATCGCCAACACCGGCCCCGTCCGCGAGGCTCGTTTCATTTACATCAATCCGAGCAATCCCGGCGCTGGGCTGGATGGTGGTGTGCATGACCTGTACACGATCGCGGGCCGATCGGACGCACAAGGCTGCACCCTGCCGCAAAACAACTTCGCCCAGCAGATCGCTGCCAATAATGTGATTCTCCGCATCCCAACTCCGCTCTTCGGCCTCGGGCTGGTGGAGAACACCACCGACGCGGCACTGCAGGCAAACCTGGCCGCCACTTCTTCCCAAAGAGCGGCCCTCGGCATCGGCGGTGTCTTCAATACCAGCGGCAACGACGGCACCATTACGCGCTTCGGCTGGAAGGCACAGAATAAATCGCTATTGATCTTCGTTGGTGAAGCCTACAACGTCGAGCAAGGCGTCAGTAATGAGAACTTCCCCAATGAGCGCTTTCCCGCTGGCACCTCGCCATCGGTGATCGCCGGCTGCACCTTCAATGCAACACCGGAGGACGCCACCAACATCAGCACCTCTTCCGGCAGCACCACCGGCAGCGCCTCGGATATGTCTTCGGACGTGATCAACTTCGCCGCCACCGCGCGTATGCTCGCGCCGCCGACGCCCACCACGGCCTCGCCTGCCGAGTTGGCGGGCCAGTCCGTGTTCACCCAGATCGGCTGCAACCTCTGTCACTCCACGACGCTGACTGCAGGACGGTCCATCTTCCCCGCCCTGTCCCACATGCCGTTCCATCCATACTCGGACTTCGCCCTTCACCACATGGGATCCACGCTCGCCGACGGCATCGTCCAGGGCGCGGCTGGTGCCGACCAGTTCCGCACAGCGCCGCTCTGGGGCATCGGGCAGCGCCTGTTCTTCCTGCATGATGGGCGAACCTCCGACCTCCTGCAAGCTATCGAGGCTCACTTCAGCACGGGTATCAACTGTGTCGGCGGATCGAACGGCCCTTCCACCGCCTCTACCAGCAGCAGCAGCGGCGGCGGTGGTGGCGGGGGTAGCCAGTCGTGCGCCTCGGAGGCCAACCAGGTGATTAACAACTTCAATAAACTCCGGTCATCGCAGCAGCAGGACCTGCTGGACTTCCTGCGCTCTTTGTAGCCTGCGACCGCGCTCAGTCAGCGGCCGGCATTCAACCCTGAATCGGGCTGTTGATCGCCGGCCGCTCCCCTTCGGCCGCCCATCAAGCCGATGCGAACCTTCTATTCGCTCCGCAACGCCACCGTCGGTTCAACGGACGCAGCTCGCTGGGCAGGAAGGAAACCGGCTAAGGCACCGGCAGCGAACAGAACCACCGAGGAGGCGGCGATCGTCAGTGGGTCCCACGGATCCAAAGCAAACAACTGGCTCTTGACCAGCCGCGCCGCCGCCAGCGCCGCCGGTATGCCGATGGCGGCCCCGGCAGCAAGCAGGACCAGGGTTTCTCGCATCATCAGCCATAGCACGTCGCTCTTCTCTGCGCCCAGGGCCATGCGCACTCCGATTTCGGCCGTGCGGCGCGCCGCGCGGTACGCCACGATTCCGTAAATGCCGATGGCACCCAGCGCCAGCGCCAGCACAGCAAAGAAACTTGCCAGCGTGGCGAACATGCGGTCCTCGCGCAATTGGCTTCGAATCACCTGGGGCAAGGTTCTGATCTCGCTAATCATCGCCTCACTGTCGACGGCTTGGATTTCGCGTTGGATTGACGGCGCCACCACCGTGGGTTCAACCGCCGTCCGCACGTGCAACACCGAGGAGGTCCTCGCCGGCTTCTGCCACATCGGATAAAACACCATCGCTCGCGGCCGCTCGCGGATGGTGCCATACTTGGCATCGCCCACTATGCCCACAATCTCGTACCAGCCGTTCGATGCCCTGTCGGCATCGCCGAAGCGCCTTCCGATCGGGTTTTGGTTGCCGAAGAATTGCCGTGCGAAGGCCTGGTTCACCAGGGCCACGAGTGGCGATTGCTCGCTGTCCTGTTCCCCGAACTCACGGCCCGTGAGGATGGGAATGCCGGCGGTCGCAAAGAATCCGGGACTGACCACGTTGTCCGACACGTACGCCTTCTGCGCGGGCTGCCCTGGGCGCTCGATCCACACCGTCTCGTTCCAGCCGCCATTGCCGAACACCGCGTCTCCGGCCAGCGCCGCGCTGTGCACGCCTGGCAGCGCCGCTACGCGTCTGGTCAATTCCATCCAAAACCGTTGCCGCGCCTGAGGTGTCTTCCCCGTCGCGCCAACATCCATCATCGCCAGGCGCTCGCGCGCGAACCCCAAGTCCGCGGCGCCCAGGTTCCTCAAGCTGCGTGCGAACAAACCCGCGCCGACTAACAGAACCATCGAGAGGCCGATTTGAACCGCGAGCAGCCCCTTGGCCAGTGGCATGTTTCACGCGCCTCGCAGCCGGGCGGCGCTGTGGATGGTACCTGACGCATCGGCACGCGTGGCGCGAATCGCAGGCATGAGTCCGAACAACAACCCGGTCATCACCGAGAGTGCCAGGCCGAAGCCCAGCAGCCGGTTGTCGAGCCGGAAGCCGAGTGCCACGCTGACCGGATCGTTCACCAGGAACCCCAGCATGAGATCGTGTGCCCAACCGGCAGCCAACACGCCAAGTGCGCCGCCGGTCAATGAGAGCAGTAAGTTCTCGGTCATCAATTGGCGAACCAGCCGCCATCGCCCGGCTCCCATCGCCAGCCGAATGCCGATTTCCCGCGCCCGCGCGGCAGAGCGGGCCATCAGCAGATTCGCCATATTGGCGCACGCAATCAGCAGCACCAGGCCCGTCAGTCCGATCAGGATCTTCAGTGTATTCGAGTAATCCCAGTAGTTCCACCTCACTCCCGACGTGCCCATCGTGGCGCGGTTCACCAACAGCCTCGAAGCCAGGAATGCCTTCTGGTCCCACCCTTCCGGATGAAGCCTCAGCTCGTCTTCCAGCGCTTGGTGGAATGGTTGCGCGAGCTGGGCGCGTGCGCGAGGGACCGAGATGCCGGGCCGCAGCCGGCCCAGCACCCAAACATCGCCGGGATCCCGGTCGGCCGCGAGCGGAATCCACAGGTCCGGAACCCTAGCTCGATCGGGGCCAAAGAACTGCGGCGGCATGATGCCGATGACGGTCACGGGTTCGCCCGCCAAATGCACGCCGGCGCCGAGAATCGCCGGGTCTCTTCCGAACCTCCGGCTCCAAAACCCGTAGCTGAGTACGGCCACGTGATTGGCTGCGCCAACCCAGTCGTCCTCCGGGCCGATCGTGCGGCCCATCAGAGGCTGGACTCCCAGCGACGAAAAAAAGGAGCCCGAAACTTCATGCGCCATGGCGGGTTCCGTCATGCCGCCGGCCCGGAACGCGAGGCTCGAATCGCAAAAAGCGAAAACGTCCACCACCGCGCTGTGGTCTTCCCGAAAACGGTCGAAGACCGGATAGGGCAGATTAGTCATCATCGAGCCGCCGGGGCTCTTTCTGACGAACTCCACCAGCTCTTGCGGGTTCTTTACCGGCAAAGCGCGCAGCAGCATGGCATCCGTCAGGCTGAAAAGCGCCGCGTTGACTCCGATGCCCAGCGCGAGCGAGAGGATTGCCACCATGCTGAACGCCGGCGTCTTCGCCAGCGTCCGTGCTGCGTACCGCAAGTCCTGCCAGAGCGCCTCGATAGCGGCGAACGTCCACAGCTCGCGGCAGGTCTCGCGAATCCGCGTCGCGTTTCCAAATTGGCGTCTTGCCGCTGTGCGTGCCGCCGCATCGTCGCCGTGTTTTTCGGCGCGCATCGCCAGGTGAAACGCGAGTTCCTCATCCAGGTCGCGGTCCAGCCTGCGCCGATGGATCAGTGCCTGGGCTCGTAACCAAAGCGCGCTGATGCGTTCGAGCAGCACGTGAGCCTCCTACGCGGTATCCATGATCAATGCAATCGCCGAGGTCATCCGGCCCCAGTGCTCGGATTCCGCGGCCAGATGCTTCCGCCCCGCGGCGGTCAGCCGGTAGTATTTGGCGCGCCGGTTGTTTTCCGATACGCCCCATTCCGAAGCCAGCAGGCCCCGCAGCTCCAGCCGATGCAGCGCCGGATACAGCGCGCCCTCCTCGACGCGCAGCACGTTGTTGGAGGTTGTCTGGATGAATTCGGCAATGGCGTAGCCATGCAAGGCGCCTTGGGCCAGCGTCTTCAGCACCAGCATGTCGAGCGTCCCCTGAACCAGGTCGCCGGGTTTTTCTTGCGCTCCCATAAATCCTTTATGGATAGCCTACCGCTCAACCGCGCCGAATGCAAGAGATATTAAGGTCCGTGTCTGAAAGCGCTGCTCGCGTCAAGCTCTTTTTTCGGTCAACCATTGCGTAAAAGAGCCCCTCTGGGTACACTTCAAACGGACGGAGCGGAGGACAAGGCTCTGCCGGGAGGCAACCTGAGCGCCGACTCCGGGGCCAAGACCAGGCTGGGGTTCGGTGTGGAGCCGGGCCCCGGCAACACAATCATCAACTGGGATTGGCATCAAAGCGGTAAACCCCAGGGGTCTGGGGACAGAGTCCCCAGCAAAACCTCCTCTCCTTTTTACTGCCGACTCGTTTCGTCCGTTCCGCTCATCCGTCAATGTGCCGCTCTTTCGTCGGACTCGTGTCTCCGCCCTCAACTCCTGCATGAGCCTGTTCCACCGGACTGGGT
>JBAVYH010000087.1:0-9236 GCA_049698695.1 Bryobacteraceae bacterium
GCCGGGGAGCCCCTGCCCCGGCTGCCCGCAGGAAGCCAACCCGGCGCGGGGCGTGATTGATATCACACAGAAGAGCGCGCCGCCTCCGCGGCGGCCGGAAGCGCCGCCAAAGGCAGTATGAAACAGCACATCGGCGCCACGCGCGCTGAGGCGCGGGCCGCTAAAATAGAAGTAATGCGAGTCTGTCTGTGGGTTGCCGCCCTGGCCGGAGCCGCGTTGTGGGCGGTTGACGCTCCCGGCGGAGCGACGGTAAGCGGAAAGTTGATTGTGCATCCGGCGGGCCCCGCCGTGGTGGAGACTCAGGACCACAGACAGATCGTCTTGGAGGGCGACGAGTCCACCAGCAAAGTGCTCGCGGACCAGCGTCTCAACGGATTTGAAGTGGAAGCGCGTGGCCGTTTCACTTCGCCGGACCATTTTCTGATCGATCCCTTTTACACCCACGGACTGATGGCGCGGAAGGATGGCAAGCTCAAACTCATCACCTACTACTGCTCGGTCTGCAACATTCGCTCCTATACACCGGGACCGTGCGTGTGCTGCCAGCGCGAGACCACGCTGGAGCTGCGCGATCCCAATCAGCACTAAAAGTTTGGCTGGGGCGCAGTTTACAGTTGCAACCGGCCGGGTTTTCAGGGGTTTTGTCCTGTGTGTTTCGGTACGCGCGTAGTACAAAAGTTCGGATTTGGCACTATATCGGAATGCCTTTACATGCGATAAGTATTTTGAAGCTGGTGCCACTATGAGCTATCGTCACTTTTCACTTGCGTGCGGATGTGGGGCCGCGCCGACCCGGATCGAGGAGGTCGGGGTAACCGATGAACGGGAGCTGGTGATCCATTGGTGGTGCGAGGAGTGTCAGAAAGTTGTGTACGCCAGCAAGACGCTGGCAGACTGCTGGCGCGATTGCCCGCGGCCGGACGAGCCTGTCGACTTCGACGAACATTTCCTTGAGAGCATTGGGGTAAGGCTGCCGGAGTAGGGGCCGGGGCGGGGCCGGGGAACACATCTGGGTGAGCGTCGCCACCCGCGGGCCGGTGTCAGTCAGCGGAAGTTCGCAGTCAGCACCAGGGTTGTTTCCGAGTGGTCGACGGCCTGGTACAGGATGTAACGGCCGTCAGGGGAAACGGCGAAGGTGGAAGCGGAGGAGGGGTCGGTGACAGGCAGGCGCACCAGTTCCCTGCTCTTCTTGCTTTGGAAATCGTAAAACCTGGCGGCCACGGTGCGCTCCTCGCGGTCGAGCTCGAGATAATACAGCCCCGTGGCGGCCGGCTGAAAGGCGGGCCACCGGGTATCGTGCTCGGGCCCAATCACCTCTTCTTCGGCGCCGCCCGCCACCGGAACTCGCCAGATGGACCGCTCCCGGCGGAAGTACACGTACTTGGCATCGGCCGCCTCTTCGGGTTCGCCGTCGCCCCAGTGGTTGGTGAGCTTCTGCTGTTGCTGGCCATCGGGGCGCGCCTTCCAGATCTGGGCCATGGCCTCGAAATAGATCCACTGCCCGTCATGTGACCAGGAGACCTGCCGGCTGTCACCGGGCAGCGGGACGCGGACGGGCGAGGTGCGCCCATCGCTCGCCACTCGGTCCACCTCCATGGCGCCATTGCCGCGGACCGCGAAAAGAAGCGTGCGGCCGTCGGGCGACCAGCGCGGCCGGCCGAGCCGCCACATCTTGAGATGAGTGATGGGCGCGCGGTTGTTGCCGTCGGCGTCGCCCACCCAGATCTCGTCGTAGCTGGTCCGGCTGGAAATGTCGGCGATCTTCTTCCCATCCGGGGACCAGCTTGGCGCATATTCGCGGCCATCAGACCGGATCAGGAGGCGGGCGCTTGCGGCTGGATCGGAGGCGGCGAGGTCGACGCGCCAGATGGCATCAAGCTCCGGGGTTTCGGTGAATGCCAGCCTGCGCCCAGCGGAAGCGACGGCGGGAAAGGCGATGTTTCTGCCGCCAACGAGCACGTCGCGCGGGCTCCCGCCGGATGCATCGATGCGCCAGAGTTTCTCGCCGGCGCCGCGGCTGGCGGCATAGATCAACTCCCGGCCGCCGGCCGACCAGGCGATGCCGCGAATCGACGCATTGTCGAAGGTCAGGCGCCGCAGGTTGTTGCCCGATAAGTCCGCGACGAAAATATCGCTGCCGTTGCCGCTGTCGTCATCGCCATCGTGATCAGGCCTGTCGGAGGAATGGCGCACGAACGCCAGGGTATTGCCGTCGGGAGAAATTGCAGGAGAGCTATCGCCGTGCGAGCCCGCGGGCGGCTGGGTGATGCGGCGTACCGCGCCACCGGCGGCCGCCAGGGCAGCGATGAAAGAGGGCTGACGCTCCGCCCACGCAACGGCGTAAAGCGAGTGGCCGTCGGGCGCCCAGCAAACGGCGGGCTGCGGAGCGGGCGCCGGATCGGGAAGCGGGAAATCGGCTATCTGCCTGGGCTCGCCGCCGGCCGGAAGCACCATGTAGCGCGCGCGGTCTGCATCCACGCGCAGAAACGCGATACTGGCTCCATCCGGCGACCAGGCTGGACCGAGGTCGCTCGCCGGTCCGCCGGTCAACTGCTGGGCGGCGCCGGTGGCCAGGGTTCGGACGACGATGTGGTAGGGAGTCTTCGGGCCGGCCTGGCGCAGGCTGAACGCCAGCCGCTTGCCATCGGGCGAGAACGCGGGCGCCGCTTCGGCTCCGCCTTCATGCGCCAGCGCCACGCGTTTGGGCGCGGTGGGCGGCCCTGAAACCAGGCGGCTGAGAACGCTCACCCCACCGCCGATGAGGCACAAACCAAGAATCAGCACGACCGCCGGACGGCGGAAAAATGCAGCGGAAGACATGATGTCCGTATTATCGCCCTTCCCCATAAGGACGGCCCCGAGGGGAAGGTATTACGCGCTGATCCGCGGAAAGTTGGCAGGCGAAATCCGCAGCCGACTCGCAATCCGGGGCGCACGCGCACCTGTTTTGGCAATAACTTGAGGGATTTCAAACGCACCATCGATTGACTTACCGGCGGCTACGCGGGCCTGTTAGAATCAGGATCTCGATGCGGATTAACACTCTGTTGTTAGTCATGCCAGCTTGCCTGCTGGGGCAGGCTCAGGATGCAAACTACCGCGCGTTGCGCGACGGGAAACTGGCGGAATCTTATAATACCGAGAACATAGTTCTCCAGCGCGATGCCGGAACTCTTACTTTCAAGTCCGGGGAGCTCAGCTTCCTGGCTCCGGTTTTGGGCCGGCGGGCGGTCGCGGTATTCACCGGCCAGGGGCGATTCCATCTGAAGCCCGCCCTGCCAACCGAGACCGCACGCCTGTGGTTCACCATCGGCGCTCCCGAGATCGACGAGGAGTTCGATGCGGCGCTGCTGTATTTCACCGACGCCACCGCGGAGGAGGTCCGCGGGCAGGCCAAGGCCGGACCGGTGTCGGCGAAAAACGAGGCGGAGCTCGAGAAGTTCCGCTCGCAGTTACGCACGCGCGTCGAGAATCCGCGCAGCTTCATGGAATACGAAATGTTCGGCGCGGACATTCCGAACCTGGATGCGGAGCTGCTTGCCGAGCTGTACAATGCCGCGCACGCGGGTTCTTTCGTGGCGCTGCTGCACGCGCACAAACATCCGCAAATGCGTTTTCTGATCCGGCCGCAAGGGGCCATCCCCTCGATGGGTCCCGAAGAAGTGGCTCTTATCGACATAGATCCGGGCGGGACGCAGGACGGCATCTGGTACATGGCGCACACCGTGGAGGAGATCCATGCGCACCGGTATTCCTCGAGCGAAGACAAGCGCGTGATCGCGACCGAACACTACGAAATGGACGTGCACGTGGGCCGCAATGACCATCTGTCCGGCAAGACCACGCTGCGGTTCAGAGCCATGCGCGACGGCGACCGGGTGATTCCGTTCAGCCTGCTTCCCAGCCTGCGCGTGTCCGCCGCGAGCCTGGACGGCAAACCGACCGATTTCATTCAGGAGGGGGCGAAGCAGGATGGGGAACTGTCGCTGATCCTGCCGCAGGCCACCATGAAGGGGCATGAATATACGGCGGAGATGGAGTATGCGGGCAACAAAGTTATCCAGAACGAGGGCAAGGGTAATTACTCGGTGGGCGCGCGCGAGAACTGGTATCCGGCGGTATCGGTATTCCGCGATCGGGCCACTTACGACATTACTTTCCATGCGCCGAGAGGGCTGACGTTAGTCGGGGTGGGCAAGCTCGTTGGCGAGAAGCGCGAAGGCGGCGACACGGTCACGGAATGGAAATCGGACGAGCCGCTGCTGGTCGCCGGGTTCAACTATGGCGACTTCAAGAAGAAGGAACGCATCGACGATGTGACCAAGACCACCCTGGACGCATATGCCACCACCGAGCCTCCGGACGTGATGGCCTTCGCGGCGCGCAATATCGTGTTGGCGCCTTCGGCAATGGCCGACCGCGTTCTGGTGGATGCGCTGAATGCAGTGCGCCTGTACACGCACTGGTACGGCCCCGATGCTTATGGGCGGCTGGCGGTGACGCAACAGCCGGCCTTCGACTTCGGACAATCCTGGCCGACCCTCGTCTACCTTCCCATCAGCGCGTTTCTTGATCCCACCATGCGCTGGGAGTTGCTGGGGCAGAACACATTTCGGTTCTCGAAGGAATTCGTCAACGTAGTCACGGCGCATGAGGTGGCCCACCAGTGGTGGGGCCATATGGTGGGCTGGCCTAGCTATCACGACAATTGGCTGTCGGAAGGCTTCGCCGATTTCTCCGCGGGACTGTTCCTCGAGTTCACCCAACCCAACGGCGACGACGCCCAGAAATTCTGGGAGAGCGAGCGCCGCATGCTGCTGGAGAAGAACCAGTACGGCAACCGGGCCAACGACGTCGGCCCGCTGTGGATGGGCGAGCGCCTGAATTCGTTCCGGGCGAGCGACGCCAGCCGGCGCATCATCTATGCCAAGGGCGCCTTCGTTCTGCACATGCTGCGCTACCTGATGCAGGACCGGAAGACCGGCGACCTGCCTTTTATCGAGATGATGCACGACTATCTGACCACTTACAACGGCAAGAGCGCTTCCACCCAAGACTTTCAGCGCATGGCGGAGAAACATATGCGGCCGGAGATGGATCTGGAACATAACGGCCACCTGGATTGGTTCTTCCAGGAATGGGTGTACGGCACCGAGGTGCCCAGTTACCGCCTGGAATACACGCTGGCCGACGCGGAGGGCGGCAAGACCCTGCTCACGATGAAGATCACGCAGGAAGGCGTCGACCCTCTGTTCAAAATGCGCGTGCCAGTATATGTGGATTACGACGGCCGGCCATCTAAGTTGGGCACGGTGCCGATGTTGGGTTCTTCCACCAGCAATGAGCTGAAAGTCACACTGGCGAAGCGCCCGCGCCGCGTGTTATTGAACGCGAATGACGACATACTGGCGGCGCAGGTGGTGCAGAAGTAGGGTGGGAGCCCGCTCGTGCTGTCTTGTATCAGGGCACGGCTTGAGCCGTGCCGCAAAATGCAGCTCTCTGGAGGCCTTAGCCGCTGCCGCTTTTTCCTTTGCCAAGTTGATATAGCAATGCGTGAATTCCCCGCGTGCGCCGGCGGTTCCTGCTTTCACCGGGTTCGCTGCAATGTGTCCCAGGTGCTGTAACGAAGCTTTGCCGCCTCTCGACCCACTGTTCGGAGAACCCGTGCTGGCAGGTTGGGCCATTACCCAGGGGCTAAAGCCCGACTGCTTACTACGCTTCTGCGGCACGGCTCAAGCCGTGCCCTGATACACAACTAATCCGCACCTCCACCGTGGAATTTCGGGCGGATCACGTCCCCGCGCACTCGGAAATGTAGAAACTCCAGTGGCAGGTTGAATCCTGCCCCACTTACCGCAACTGGTTTTCGACTTCGCGGAGCCAATCGGGGGGCTTCAAGACTTCGCGGGGTTTGCTGCCGTCGGGAGGGCCGATGATGCCGTCGCGCTGCATCATATCGAGGATGCGGGCGGCGCGGCCGTAACCGAGGCGCAGGTGGCGCTGCAAAGTGGAAGTGGAAGCCTTGCCCATCTGCAACACCAGGCGCACGGCCTCTTCGTACATGGGGTCGTGGTCTTCGCTCGCCGGATCGCCGGCGGCGCCGGAGTCTTCTTCGTTGGGCGGAGCGATCAGGAACGATTGGTCGTATTCCGGCGCGGCCTGCTGTTTCCAGAAATCGACGACGCGGTTGATTTCGGTTTCAGTGACGAACGCGCCATGGAAGCGCGTGAGGCGCGACGAGCCTGGCGGCAGGAAGAGCATGTCGCCCTTGCCCAGCAGGTGCTCGGCGCCCATCACGTCGAGGATGGTGCGCGAATCGACGCGCGTGGCGACGCGGAAGCTGATGCGCGCGGGGAAATTGGCCTTGATGAGGCCGGTGATGACGTCCACGCTGGGACGCTGCGTGGCCAGCACCAGGTGCATGCCGACGGCGCGCGCCATCTGCGCCAGGCGGGTGACGCTCTCCTCCACGTTGCGGCCCTCGATCATCATCAGGTCGGCCAGTTCATCGATGAGGATCAGGATGTAGGGCAGCGGGCGCAATTCCTCCTGCGTCTCCTCGGGCTCGGCGAATAATTCGCGCGGCTCCTCCTGCAGCTTGCGGACCTTCTTGTTGAACTGGTCGATGTTGCGGACGCCGTATTCGGCCAGCAGGCGCAGGCGGCGCTCCATTTCGAGCACGGCGTTGCGCAGCGCGTTGGTGGCCTTCTTGGGATCGATGATCACCGGCGTGAGCAGGTGCGGGACGCCCTCATACATGCCCAGCTCGACGCGCTTGGGATCGACCATGATCAGGCGCACTTCGTCGGGCGTGGCCTTATAGAGGATCGACATGATCATGGCGTTGATCATGACGCTCTTGCCGGAACCAGTGGAACCGGCGATCAGCAGATGCGGCATGCTTTCGAGCGCAGCCATGCGGATGCGGCCGTTGATATCCTTGCCCAGGGGGATGGTCAATCGCGAATGCGACTGCGCGAACTCTTCGGATTCCAGCATCTGGCGCAGGCCGATCAGCTCGCGGCGGGTGTTGGGCACTTCGATGCCGACGGTGGGCTTGCCCGGGATGCGCTCGATGAGGATGGATTCGGCCTGCAAGCCGAGGCAGAGATCCTCGCTGAGGGTGGTGATGCGGCTGTACTTGATGCCGGGCTCGGGCTTGAATTCGAAAGTAGTGACCACCGGGCCAGGATTGATCTGGACCACGTTGCCGAGCACGTTGAACTCTTCGAACTTGGCCTTGATGCGGCCGGCGATGTCCTTGAGCTCCTGCTCGTCGTAGGCGCTGCGGCCGGGCACCTCGTTGAGCAGATCGGTGGCGGGCAGATCGTACATCATGCGGCGCGGTTCGGGCGGCGCCGCGGGGAGCTCGGTGGGAAGTGGCACCAGCGGCGCAGGCTCGGGCGCGAGGTCTTCGATCGGGCAGATGGGGATGTCGGCGAGAGCCGCGGCGCGCCCCGGGGGTGGTTCCTCCAGGTCGACCGTGGCGGAGGTTTGCCATGGCGGCGCATCGGCCTGCGCCGGCGTGAGCGAAGCGGCGGCGGTGACCAGCTTCTCTTTCTGCTGCTTCCTGGCTTGGGCGGCTTCCGCCAGAACGGCCGCGGCCGCGGCGCGCCGTTCGGCTCGCTGGTGCGCTTCTTCGATAGCGAGGGCCCGCTTCCGCTCACGCCACAGGCGCCAACGCTGCGCAAACCGGCGGAACCGGCTGGCCGGCCCGGCGAACCATCGGGCGGTGTGCTCGAGCGCGAAGCTCGAAACCAGGTAGAGCGAAATCACCAGCGCGGTAGCCGTCACCAGCAGCGCGCCGGCCAGATTGAGCGAATCCACCAGAGTAGCGGCCAGAGCCAGCCCGAGCATGCCGCCCATGCGCACCGTGCCGCCGAACAGGCGCAAGGGTATGAAGGAGAGCGCGGAGCTGGCCGCGAGCGAAAGGAGCATGGCGCCGGCGATTTTGGCCGCGCCGGCACGCAGCTCGTCGGAGCGGATCCATTTCCAGGCCAGCCCGAAGGTGAGCAGCGGGAAGAGAAACGCCGACGCACCGAACAATTGCAAACAGAAATCGGACAGGTATGCGCCAGGGTAGCCGATTAAGTTGAGAGGGCGCGAAGCGGCGGCCGTGTCCCAGGAAGGATCCTGGACATGGTACGAAATCAGACTCAACAGCGTCACCAGCCCCGCGAACAGGAGCAGGAAACCGGTGGCTTCGTTCAGCCGTTTGTGCTCGGTCGGCGATAAGAGCTTCATCACGCAGGCAGGCGGATGAAAGCCAGAGCAAGTATTATTATGCCAAAAACGATGCGATAGTAGGCGAACGGGCGCAAGCCGCTGCGCCGCAAATAATGCAGAAACCAGGCGATGACGGCGCACCCGGAAAGCGCGCTGACGGCCACGCCGACCACGAAATTGGCGGTGATGAGGTCATGCAGATGGTGCGCTTTGTGCATGTCCCAGAGAGTCTTTGCCGCGGCAGCGGCGATGGCGGGGGTGGAAAGCAGGAAGGAAAAGCGCGCCGCCGTCGGGCGGTCCAGGTTGCGGAGCAGGCCGGCGCTGATGGTAATGCCGCTGCGCGAAACGCCCGGAACCACGGCAAGAGCCTGCGACAGCCCGATGGCCAATGCATCCGGGCCGTTCACGGACGACATGTCGCGCTGCTGGCGCCCCATGTTTTCCGCCACCCACATCAAGATGCCGATCGCAATCAGCATCGCGCCGATGACGAACGGGTTGCGCCACGCGCCCTCCGCCTGGCGGTCGAACGCCAGGCCGGCCACGCCTACCGGAATGCTGGCGATCGCCAGCAGCCAAAGCAGCATGTGATTGTGCTTGAGCTGCTCGTCGTGCCCGACACGAATTCCCAGGCCTTGCCCGATAATCTGCACCCAATCCTTGAAGAAGTAAAGGATCACGGAGAGGAGCGTGCCTATGTGCAGCATGATGTCGAAGTCCAGGCCTTCGGTGTGCCAGCCGAGAAGCCAGGAGGTGAGGTAGAGATGCGCGGTGCTGGAGACGGGCAGAAACTCGGTCAATCCCTGTACGATGGCCAGCAGGACCACCTGGTAGATTGGCATAAGCATCCAGGGTACGGCATCGGGGAAAAAGTTGGCAAGCGCGAGTCTTGTCTAATGCAGGATGAGCCTGAAGGTGAGCCTGTTTCTAACACAGGATGAGCCTGGAGGAGGGTGTGCGCATGCTGGGGGTTGATCATCAGCATGCAGGATGCAGAGGAATTGAGCCTG
>JBAVYH010000088.1:0-10631 GCA_049698695.1 Bryobacteraceae bacterium
GGCCAGGAGCCTCCAAGTGGCGCATGATCAACGCCGCCAGGGGATAGGTCTGTCTAATTTGGACAGCTCTGGGGCATGCCCGGCCCCTACAGGTGCGTTGTGGGGGCGAGGCGCGCCTCGCCAGCGCTGCGCGCAACGCTGGTCAGCCCCGCGTGCCGCCGGCCTCTTTCGCCTTACAATGAACCATGATGACGCTCAGGGCGGTACTGGCGGCGGTGTTGGCGGTTGGAGTTTTGTGCGCGCAGCCGCCGGGACGCACGATCTGGCCTCCGGCCCGCGGCACGCGCGGCGCGGTGGCCGGCGGCACCGAGTACGCCACCGAGGCCGGCATGCGCATGTTCACCACCGGCGGTAACGCGGTGGATGCCGGCATTGCGTGCATGCTGGCGGCTTCGGTCGCCGAGTTTTCCCATTTCGGACTGGGCGGCGAATCGCCCATCCTGGTGCGCACCAAAGAAGGCAAGGTGTTCGCCATCGCCGGCGTGGGCACCATGCCGAAACTGGCCACGGCCGATTTCTTTCGCAACCACCGGCTGACGCCGCAGGAAATCGTGGACCCGCCGGCGCCGCACGGTTTGAAAGACTGGGTGCCGGTGGCGGGTATTCTTTCCGCCCTGGTGCCGGGCATGGTGGAGGCCGCACTGGTGACGCTGCGCGACTTCGGCACCAAATCGTTTGGGGAGGCGGTTGAGCCCGCTATCGAACTGGCCGACGGATTTCCGCTCGACGCGATGCGTGCCGGTTCGTTTCGCTACAGCCTGAAGTACCTGGTGGCATGGCCTTCTTCGCGGCGGGTCTTTCTTCCCGACGGCACAATTCCGCAGGTGGGCGACATCTTCCGCCAACCCGATCTGGCGGGCACGCTGCGCTCCATGGTTGCCGTGGAGAAGCAGGCCTTGAGCAAGGGGGCCAGCCGCGAGAAGGCGATCGACGCCGTGCGCGACTACTTCTACCGCGGCGAAATCGCGCACCGCATCGGCGACTTTTCCGAGAAGAATGGCGGCCTGCTGCGCTACGAAGATATGGCGGCCTTCCGCATCGAACCGGAGCAGGCGGTCTCCACCACTTTCCATGGTTACACCGTCTACAAACCGGGGTTTTGGAGCCAGGGTCCTTCGATGATCGAGGCGCTGAACATTCTGGAGGGATTCAACCTGGCCGACCTCAAGCTGAATTCGGCCGATTACATTCACACTCTGGTGGAAGCGCTGAAACTGGCCTATGCCGATCGCGATACCTATTACGGCGACCCGCGGTTTGTGAAGATCCCCGCCGAACGGCTGCTCTCGAAGGAGTACGGCGCCGAGCGGCGGAAGCAGATCGGCGCCAACGCGTCGCTCGAATTCCGCCCCGGCGACGTGGAGCCGAACCCGCCGCTGCACCCCTTCTACTCGACTATCGCGCGCTATCGGGTCGACCCGGCGCTGCTGGCCAAGGACACAACCTGCGTGGACGCCATTGATCGCGACGGGGTGGCGATTTCGATTACGCCCTCCGGCGCGTGGATGCCGTCGCTGATCGCGGGCGACACCGGCATTCCGCTCACCGAGCGGGCGCAGAGCTTTCTGCTGGTGCCGGGCCACCCCAATGAACTGGCCGGCGGCAAGCGGCCGCGCGTGACGCTCAGCCCCACGCTGGTGGTCGGCCCCGGCGGCAACCTGCTGGCACTTTCCACGCCGGGCGGCGACAACCAGGATCAGTCGCTGCTGCAGGTGCTTTTCGACTCGGTGGAATTCGGCATGAATGCGCAGGCGGCGGTGGAGGCGCCGCGTTTCCAGACCGAGCACCTGGTTTCCAGCTTCGATAATCACGTGATGAAGCCCGGCAGCCTGTTGCTCGACGAGCGCACCGCGCCTGCGGTGATCGAGGCGCTCAGGGCGCGCGGCCACTTGGTGGAGGTGCGCTCGCGCCACAACAGCGGCGCCGCTCCGGTGATGGTGTGGTTTCATCCCAGCGGTTTGATCGAGGCCGGAGCGGACCCGTTCTACGGCCGCTTCGCGCAGGCATGGTAGGGCCGCTGTTCGAAGAACTTGCCGGCTTCGATCGCGCCGGCCTCGCTGCACGGCTGCGCGCGCTGGCCGCCGAGAACATTTTGATCGGCGGCAGCTCCTGGAAATATGAAGGCTGGCTGGGGCAAGTCTACTCGCGCGAGCGTTACCTGTCGCGGGGCCGTTTTTCGGCCAGGCTGTTTCAAAGCGAGTGCCTGCACGAATACGCGGAAACATTTTCCACCGTTTGCGGCGACTTCGCCTTCTACCAGTTCCCCACCGCGGAATTCTGGCGGAAGCTGTTCGGCCAGACGCCCTCGCATTTTCGGTTCGCCTTCAAAGTGCCGGAACAAATCACCTGCAAAGTGTTTCCGGCCCACCCGCGCTACGGCTCGCAGGGCGGCAAAGATAACCCGGGGTTCCTCGATGCCGGCGCGCTTCGCGAGATGTTTCTGCGCCCGCTGCTGCCTTACCGCGGTCAAACCGCGGTGCTGATCTTCGAATTCGGCGCCTTTGGCCGGCGCAGTTTCGCCACCGCCGAGGAGTTCCTCACCCGCCTCGACCCGTTTCTGGCCGCGCTGCCGGCCGAGTTCCGTTACGCGGTGGAGGTTCGCAATCCGGAGTTTCTGACGGCCGACTATTTCTCCTGCCTGCGCAGCCGGCGCGTGGCGCACGTGTACAACGCGTGGTCCCGGATGCCGGAACTGGGGCGCCAGATGGCAATTCCCGGTTCCGCCACCGCCGATTTTCTGGTGTGCCGCGCCCTGCTGCGGCACGGCCGGCGGTACGAGGACGCGGTGGCTGCCTTCTGGCCGTACACCGAGGTGCGCGACCCCAACCCGGAAGCCAGAGAGTCGATGCGCGTGCTGATCGGCCGCGCCCGCGAGGACAAGACACTCCTTTTCCTGTTCGTCAACAACCGTCTGGAAGGCAACGCCCCGCTGACCATTCTCTCTTTAGTGGAACCGTAAGACAGGCGGCACATCGGTCGGTCATGCTGGAGCGGGCGGAGCCTGCGCGGCCAAGCCTAAAGATTCGGCGGCTTCGGACGATTAAGGTAAGTGGCTGAGGTGTCGATGGAACTGCTGGTGGCCCGGCAACCGATTTTTGATGCGCAGATGCGCGTGTTTGGCTACGAGATGCTGTTCCGTTCCAGTAGCGTGAACGAATTCGACGGGACAGAAGAGAACGCCGCCACGGCGCAGGTCATCAGCGCGGTTTTCGGCTCGGCGGAGACCGACCAGTTGATCGGGCGCAAGAGCACCTTCATCAATTTTCTGCAGAAGATGCTGCTGGATGGGACGGCGTCCATTCTGCCGCCGCAGCAGACGGTGGTGGAAATCCTGGAAAACGTGGTACCCGGCGAGGACCTGGTGGAGGCCTGCCGCTCGCTGCGCGACCGCGGTTACAGGCTGGCTCTCGACGACTTTACGGTTCCGGAAAAAGTGGAGGCGTTGGCGCCCATCGCGGATTTTCTCAAGGTGGACTTCCGCGCGACCAGCCTGGCGCAGCAGCGGGATGCGGCAGCGCGCTTCCGCGGCCAGGTTTTGCTGCTGGCCGAGAAGGTGGAAACGCAGGAGGAATTCCGCAGTGCATGCGAGCTGGGCTACGAATACTTTCAGGGTTTCTTCTTCGCCCGCCCGGTGATTTCTTCCACCCGGCAAATTCCGGGGTTTAAGCTGCAATTTCTCAGAATCCTCAACGAGATTCACCAGACGGAACTGAACTTCCACAAATTGGCGGACTTGCTCAAGCGCGAGCCGGCACTTTCGTACAAGCTGCTGCGCTTCGTCAACTCGGCATGGTTCGGCCTGCGCACGCCGGTGGAATCCCTGGAGCGCGCTCTGATTACAATTGGCGAAGACGCTGCGCGCAAGTGGCTGTCGGTCCTCACGATGGCGAATCTGGCCGCGGACCGCCCCACGGAGCTGGCTATCAGCACGCTGGTGCGGGCGCGTTTTTTTGAGTCGCTGGCCGGCGAAGCCGGATTGGCGCATCTGCGCGACGACTGTTTCCTGGTGGGCATGTTCTCCCGCCTGGATGCCATGCTGGGCCGGCCGCTGGCGGAACTGGTGGAAGGCTTGAACCTGCACGGCCAGATCATCCGCACGCTGCTCGATCGCCCACAGGCTGGGGACGAGATGCCCCCGCTGTGGAAGCTTGTGCTCGCCTACGAGCGCGGCGATTGGGACACGCTCGGCGCCGCCGCACCCGGTCTCGACTTGAAACCGCAAACCCTCACCGGCTGCTACGCCGAGGCTGTGCGGTGGGCGGACAGCGCGGAGATCACGTAGGCCGGGACCGGGTCTGCGGTGGCCACGGCGTCATGCCGCGGGATCGAGTATCTTCAGCGCACGCAGCGGCCCATGCAACGATCGGCATGGTGGACGGGCAGCACGGAAGTCACCCAGGAGATAATTTCAATAGTGTAACATCGTGGCAGTTGATAACCTTAGTAAGTTACAAGTTGTAAGTTCTTGCGACACGGGGTCCTGGTGGACAATATCTGGTGGTAGCGTGCGCACCGCCGGCAGCTCCCAGTTGGTAATATGGAATCCTCATGAACTTACAGTGGCTGCAGATTCGCATCGCTGAGGAGCAGGACCGGCGGCAGCGTGAAGACAACATCCACCGAAGGCTGCCGAGTGCGCTCGAAGAGTTGCACGGGGGCCTGACGGAGTGCCTGCGGGCCTACACCGAGGTGTTTGGCCCGCGGTCCGCGAGCATCCATCTTGTCACCGGCCGCGTGCGCATCGAAGTACGCGATGAAGTCGAGGGACGGTGGGTGACGCGGTCGGAAATCATAATCATCAACGACGTCAAAATCCCCGGTTTCCGAATCGAGCGCTCTGGCGAGCCGTACCTGGTCGAAGTGGGAGTGCTCGCCGACGACAAGCTCTTTTACCGCGACGGCGAAGATTATGTGACGCTGGAAGAGGTGACACGCCGAATCCTCGATCGCACCCTGTTCCCGAAGTTGGTGGAATGAAGCAGCGGAATTGGTTCTCCGCGCCGGCCAGCCGGTTACTTCCCGCCTGAGTACTTGGTCCACTCGGCGGCGATGCCGGCGTCCTTCACGTCGCCTTCGTGGACGATGACCCGATAGCGGAAGCGCAGGGATTGTCCTGGCGCCAGCGTCAACGAGCCATTCTGAGTTTTGTCGTGGGTGAAGGCCGCCAGGCCAAACGGGTTTGCCGCGAACAGGCCGTAGCCGCGAGCGTGCCAACGCACGGGGTGGCGGGGAAAGGCGGGGTTGTCCAGAATTGCGATTCCCACTTTTTCGCCGTTCACCTCGCCGGAGTAGTCGCACCAGTTGGACGGCTTGCCCCAGACCTGCCGCTCACCGACCAGGCCGTCGGCATTGGTGATATGTCCGGTGCCGCCGGCTTCCTGCAGAATCGGCCGCATGCGGATGCCGAAGGCGCCATCTTTGGCGTCGCCGAAGGTTACCGGGTCCGCCGCCGCGGTGAGCGTGATGTCGAAATCGATGATGCGCAGCTTCGGGTCGGCGTAGAATGTCATCCGCCGCGACTCGGTCAGCAATTTGTGGCCAGCCAGGTCGGTCCAGTCGAAAGTGGCTGCGACCAAGCCGTGGTCCTTCCCGCTCGCCACCTCGTCCAGTTTGGCGAGGACGATCTTGCCGCGATTGGGCGTGGTGTAGGAGGCGTCGTTGTTCCAGAAATCGATGCCGTTGACTTTTTCGTGCGCGAACCACAGGCCGCGTTGATGTGGGTGATCGGGTTTGACGATGCCGGCCTCCTCGGCAACCTTTTCCATCGGCCACATGCGGGTGACGTAAGTGCCCGAGGGCGAGCGCAAAGGATGCAGATAGGGCTTGGTAACGGCCGCGCCGGCAACGAAGAAGTCCGTGAACGGCTGCCCGTCGATGACGACGCCGATCTTCTCCGGGCCCGGAGTGATTTTGACTTGCGCGGCAACCGGCCAGGCCAGCGCCGCAGCGGCAACAAGAAAGAGCTTACGGTGGGTCACCATTTCATCTTACTCGCACGGCCGCCGTCGCTTGCCGGTCGCTCACACTTCGAAGCGGATCCCCTGCGCCAGAGGCAATTGGCCGGACCAGTTGATGGTGTTGGTCTGGCGGCGCATGTAAGCCTTCCAGGCGTCGCTGCCGGATTCGCGGCCGCCGCCGGTGTCCTTTTCGCCGCCGAAAGCGCCGCCGATTTCCGCGCCGCTGGTGCCGATGTTCACATTGGCGATGCCGCAATCCGAACCGCGGTGGCTCAGAAATGTTTCCGCGGCCACCAGGTTGTTGGTGAACACGGCGGAGGAAAGGCCTTGCGGCACGCCGTTGTGCCAGTGGATGGCTTCATCCAGGTGATCGAACTCGATGAGGTAGAGAATCGGCGCGAAGATTTCCTCCTGGAGAATCGGCATGTCGGGCCGCGCGCGCACCAGGGTGGGTTCGATGTAGCAGCCTTGCAGATGGCGGCCGCCATACAGGATCTCGCCGCCCTGCTCGCGAATCCGGCGAATGCCATCCATCATGTCGTCCACCGCGCGGGCGTTCACCAGCGGTCCCATCAGCGTGGACTCCTCGATCGGGTCGCCGATCTTCACCTGGCGGTAAGCGCCTTCGAGCACAGCGGTGATCTTCGGCGCAATGCCGCGCTGCAGGAACAGGCGTCGCGTGGTGGTGCAACGCTGGCCGGCCGTGCCGACCGCGCCGAACAGCACCGCCCGCACCACGAGATCGGGATCGGCATCATCCATCACGATGATGCCGTTGTTGCCGCCCAACTCGAGGATGCTGCGGCCCAGGCGGTGCGCCACCACTTCGGAAACGTGCCGGCCCACTGCGGTCGAGCCGGTGAAACTCACCAGCGGAACGCGGCGGTCGGCAATCAGCGCCTCGCCCACGGAAGCGCTCTTACCGATCACCAGATTGAAGACGCCCTTCAGGCCGTGGCGGTCGAGCACGCGGTTGCAGATCTTCTGCACGGCAACGGCGGTGAGCGGCGTTTCCGACGACGGCCGCCACAGCACGCAATCGCCGCAAACGGCCGCAATCATGGCGTTCCACGACCACACGGCCACGGGGAAGTTGAAGGCGCTGATCACGCCCACAACACCGAGCGGGTGCCACTGTTCATACATGCGATGCCCGGGGCGCTCGCTGTGCATGGTGAGGCCGTAGAGCTGGCGCGAAAGGCCGACGGCGAAATCGGCGATATCGATCATCTCCTGCACTTCGCCGCAGCCCTCGGCGAGGATCTTGCCCATTTCGAGCGTCACCAGCGCGCCCAGGTCAGCCTTGTGCGCGCGCAGTTCGTCACCAATCTCGCGAACGATGCCGCCGCGTTGCGGAGCGGGAATCATCCGCCACTCGTCGAAAGCGGCGACGGCGCGCGCCATCACGGTTTCATAATCGGCCGGGCCGGCCATCTGAATTCTGGCCAGCGTTTCGCCGGTGGCGGGATTCAGCGATGCCAGTTCGCCGCCGCCCGGATTGGCGATCCAGTCGCCCGAACAGGCGCCGGAATTGACCGGCTCCAGGTGCAGCTTCTCGAGGGTCTCCGGGATGGAGTGGCTGGCGGTGGGCATGCACCCATTTTAGTGCTGCCTGCGGCGGGCGCCGCAACAGCGGCCGGCCGTCTGCGGATAGAATGGTCCTTCTATGCGAGTGGGAATGATCGGCACCGGGGCGATTTCGCGGATGCACGCCCGGGTTTACCGGAACATCGGCTATGAGCTGACGGTCTGCACGGACATCCACGAAGACGCCGGGCGCCGGTTTGCGGAGGAAAACGGCGCCGAATTCGCGCGCGGTTACGAAGAGGTGTGCCGCCATCCGCGGGTGGATTATGTGGACGTCTGTACCTTCCCCGACTTCCGCCTAGAGCCCGTCGAAGCCTGCGCCCTGGCGGGTAAGCACGTGCAGGTACAGAAACCGATTGCGACCAATCTGGAAACCGCGCGGCGCATGATCGAAACCGCGCGCGGCGCCGGCATCCTACTGGGAGTCGTCAGCCAGCACCGCTTCGATGACGCCAGCCTGTTCGTCTCTCAGGCCCTCGCCGCGGGCCGGCTGGGCAAGCTGCTCGAACTGGACGGGTACACTAAGTGGTACCGCCCCGCCGAATATTATGCTCGGCCCATCAAAGGAAGCTGGCAGACCGAAGGCGGTGGGGCGCTGATCAACCAGGCTATTCACCAGGTGGACATCCTGCGCTGGCTGGCTGGACCGGTGAAGCAGGTGTTCGCGGTCTGGCAACTGGGCGCGGTCCACAGGATCGAATCCGAAGACGTAGTGAACGCGGTGGTCGAGTACGCGAGCGGAGCTACCGGCGTGATCCAGGCGGCGACTGCGTTCCAGCCGGGCTACCCTGAGCGCATTGAGATTCATGGCAGCCGGGGAACAGCCATCATCACCGGCGACAAGCTGACCACTTGGGATGTAGAGAACGACTCGGGCGATCCGGCGCCGGTCGCCCAAGCGGTGGCCTCCGGCGCCTCCGACCCGATGGCGATTTCGCTTGAACCGTTCGAGCGTCAGTTCCTGGATTTCGGAGATGCGCTCCGGCAGGGCCGCCGGCCGCGCGTCGCTGGCGAAGAAGGCTACCAGGCGCTCGAAGTGGTGGACGCCATTTACCGTTCCTGCCGGACCGGGCAGAAGGTCTCGCTGTAAGTGGAAGTGCGTGTGCTGCGATTCACTCCCAGCGCAGCGCGATGATTTCAGTCGTCCACCAACAGGCCCTGGCAATGCGAGAATAGGTTCGATGCCGGGCTGCTATCATTCGGAGCGATCGGCGGTCTAACCTCACATGGCCAAAGTTCTGATTGCCGGCGGTGGGCTGGCGGGCCTTTCTGCCGCGGCGGCGCTGGGCGGCGCTGGCTTCGAAGTCGACCTGTTTGAAGCGCGGCCGTTTCTGGGAGGGCGCGCGACGTCGTATCCCGTGCCGGTGGGCGAAGGCGAATCCGAGACCATCGACAACTGCCAGCACATCCTGTTGCGGTGCTGCGTCAACCTGCTCGATTTTTATACGCGGCTCGGGGTGCGCGATCAAATACGGTTCTTTCGCGAGTTTTACTTCCTGGAGCCGGGCGGCCGGGCATCGGTGTTGCGCCGCGGCCGGCTGCCGGCGCCGTTCCACTTCGCCGGCGCCTTCCTGAAGATGAAATGCCTTGATGCGGGCGACAAGCTGGCGATCGCGCGCGGTATTTGGGCGATTCGCCGCGAGCGTACCCGGCGGCAGGATCTCGACAAAATCAGCATGCGCGACTGGCTGCTGCAGAAGCGCCAAACGCCGCGCGCCATCGACCGCTTCTGGCGCCAGGTGCTGGTCAGCGCGATCAATGAAGACCTCGACAGCATGGCGGCCCGCCACGGGTTCCAGGTTTTCTGGCTGGGCTTTCTGGCGCGTGCCGACGCTTACGAGATGGGCGTGCCCGCGGTGCCGCTGGCGCAACTGTATGGAACCGATGCCTGGCGGCGCCTGCCGAATGTGCGCATGCATTTGCGCGCGCCGGTGGAAGCGATCGACGCGGGAGGTTTCGTGGTGGCGGGCGAGCGGCACACGGCAGATTCCTACATCTGCGCGCTGCCGTTCGAGCGGCTGGCGGCGGTTGGGCTTCCCGCTCCCGCTTTCGAGCATTCGCCCATCACCGGCGTTCACCTGTGGTTCGACCGCGAAATCACCACGCTGCCGCATGCCACACTGCTCGATCGCACCATGCAATGGATGTTCAACAAAGATCGAGGGCGCTACCTGCAACTGGTGGTGAGCGCTTCGCGCGACCTGACCAATGCGTCCCGCGAGAATATCATCGACATCGCGCTGGGCGATCTGCGCCTGTATTTTCCCCGCGTGCACGATGCCACGCTGGTGAGGGCGCACGTGGTGAAAGAACAGCACGCCACCTTTTCCGCCGCCCCGGGCACGGAGGCTTTGCGCCCGCCCGCGGAGACCGCGATTGCCAACCTATTCCTGGCCGGCGATTGGACCCGCACCGGCTGGCCCGCCACCATGGAAGGCGCGGTGCGCAGCGGATACATCGCCGCCGGCGCCGTAGCGCGCGCCGCCGGAAAGCAGGCCGAGTTTCTGCTGCTGGATATCGGATAAGGCAGAGCGCTCACGTCTACGCTCCGCTGCATCTCGTGAAGGGTGTTGTGCAGATGGATCTATCGCATACCGTTCATCGCCGCTCTCAACCTCCCCTAATCGCAGCCGGCATCGGATTGGATGATGCGCAGCGGCGGAGTTGCTCCGACCGCGGCATCCCAACCATCGGGGAGGTCGCCGTTGTCCGCCCTCAGGTATTTCCAGTGCTGCGGCTTGATTGATGCCAGCAATTCCTTCCGGCTCTTCACTGCGAGCGCCCGGCCGCGGTAGATTTTGCCCATCTTCTCCATCAGCCGTTCCGGGAAGGTGCTGGTAAACATTAGCAGCGGCCAGGTGAAAGCCGGCCCATTGGTTTTTCGCAACTTCCAAAGCCAGAGGAGAAACGCGCCCAAGCGCCATGCCGGCGGTCCCCACCAGCTACGCAGGGCAGCATTGACGCTCATCTTCCAGCACTTCATCAGGATCTGCCACTGCAGCGGGGTCATTTCGTGGCTTTCGATCACCCCTTTTTGCGTAGCCAGCCGGGTATCGTGTAGCGGTGTAAAGATCGACGGGACGAAGA
>JBAVYH010000089.1:0-19118 GCA_049698695.1 Bryobacteraceae bacterium
GCGCTGGCAATCAAATGTCAGCGGATGGTAACATGTCCCCGATTTCCACTTCTCAGCGGAGGGGTTCACTCCAGCCTGTCCCCGAAATTCGAAATTGGCCCGAATCGTTCGGCACAAAAACAATAAGACAAACAGCTCCGATGGCGCCGGTTGGCTGTACAATCGTTACGGTCACGGAGTCCAGAAAGGCGCCTTCATGGATACAGAACGGGGAGCGAAGACACGGGTTATCAGGTGGTCGGCCCGCGTGCTCGGGGTGATCTTTGCGGGGTCTTTCCTGTTCATGGCCATCGGCTCGTCTCTGCAATCGCATACGGGGCCAATTAAGCCACTGGCAGCAATCTGGTTAGGCCTAGCGGGGATCTATGCCGTCGCGATGTTCCTGGCGCTCAAATGGGAGCGCGCGGCCTTGCTCGTAGGCGTGGCAGCCCTCCTCGCAGCCCACGTTGAGGGGTTGTTCTTGGGACTGTTCGAATATCCGGGTCGCCTCACTCTGGTAAGTGTCGTGAACCCGCTCCTTCTAGCTTTCTGGGTTCCCGTCGTCTTGTACTTGCTGTGCTGGCGACTCGAAGGGCGGGGTCGGAGGAAGGCGGTCCTCTGAACGTCTGGGGAGGTCCTGGGATTCGCTCCTGGCGGAAAACCGCCTTTTCGGAAAGTGGCCCAAACGGGCCTGAAGTCGCTAGGCGACAAGTGGGCCGTCGACGCACGGATTGCAGTCGGATGACGCATCCCGTTGAGACCTCAAACGACGTGGCAGAGCTACGATGACGGCATACCGGGCATACAGGGACATCCATGATAAGGGCTTGTCAGTCTGGTCAATGGCTTCGCCGGTTTTTCGCTTGCCATGCGCGATCCTGAAAGCGGGATTCGCGCAGAATCCTGAAGGGGGCATTTGGGCAGAATCGCGCCAAAAACAGCAGTTAAGGCCTTTGTTTTCGGAAAATTCTTGCGCGATTTCTGCCTAAATTCCCCCGCCGGCACACTCGCCGAGCCGCACGAGCCGACGGGGAGACGTAAACGTTTCCATTCAAGCAGCCTGAACGGCGTAACTTTTCTGCATCGCCCCACGCGTTTCTCCGAACCAGCGCCTCTCTACCTGCCGACGACCGAAACGCATGTCACTTGCCCTTAATCCGGGTTTCCCTTATTATGGGTGTATGAACGTCACGCTTACGCTGGAGGACGATCTGGTCAAGAAGGTCCGCAAGATCGCTGCCGAACGGGAGACCACACTCACCGGCATGGTCCGGGATTACCTGGAAAACACGGCTGCCAGTGAGGCGGCCTCCGGGCGCAGGCGCAGGGAGCGTGCGGCGCTCGAGCGAAGCTTCGAGACCATCGAGTTCCGCATCGGCAAGCGAACCTGGAAGCGGGCCGACCTCCATGTCCGCGCCTGACTTCCTGGACACCAGCGTTCTGGTCTGTGCCTACGACCGGACCGACCGGCACAAGCAACGCGCGGCGCGCAAGCTGGTGGCGGCGGCGCTCGATGGCGCGGCGTTGATTTCGGTTCAGGTGCTCGCCGAACTTAGCGTGACGCTGCTCCACAAGATGTCGCCTCCCGCCCGGCCAGAGCAGGTAACGATGATTCTGGATGCCATCGCACCAGTCCCGCTGGTGGTTCCCGACGGCGAGATGGTTCGGCGGGCGGTCGAGGCGCGAGCGAAGTACGGCGTCCATCTCTATGACGGCATGATCGTTGCTGCGGCGGAACGCGCCGGCTGTGCGCGCATCTTGTCGGAAGATCTGAATCCGGGCCAAGCGTATTTCGGGGTCCGGGTCGAGAATCCATTCGCGTAGACCTTTTATGGGAAACCGTCGGGAAACCCGTGTTCAGTAAAAGGGGACAGACGCATTTTCATGGGCAAGAAAGGCACCTGCGCTCACAAGAAAATGCGCCTGTCCCCTTTTGGCCCGTCTCGACATTTTGTCCGGGGAGGCCTGCCGATGCCAAGAACTGGCGCAGAATCCTCTTCCAATCGTTCTGACGTTCGGCGATGCCGAGCACTGTGCACTGAAACACTGCTCGGAGCGGATCGGTCTCCGCGAGTTCCTGGCCAAAAGAGACCATGAATCAAGCGACCCTGCGCAGCCTTGCCGAAAGGACACAGTGCACCCAGTCGAGTAGACGTAACGGTACTTAAGGTTGTCGGGCTGTTATCTTTAGCTAACTATTAAGACAGACAACCTAGCCCCAAACTATCTCTAAACAGACCCGTGGCGGAGGAATTGCCAGCTCAACAGCCTTTTGTGTTGTGTGACGGCACTCCGGTTGTGCGAACATCCGAAGGCTTGAAAGGAAGTATCTATGAGTCTTAAGGCGCGGCTTCTCTTAGTATTCGGTCTGCTGGTCCTCATGCTACCGGGTTCGCTGCCGGCGGCTACGATCAACTTCGACTCCATCGACACAAGCACGAGTCCTTTCTCTGTCGATATCAGCACACTCAACTACCTGTCGCAATACGGAATCACGCTGGCAGACGTGACCTCAGGTAGCGTGGTGGAAGTCCTATGCGCCAACGCCGACTACAACCCATCGTGCACCAGCGGGACCGGGGTACTCATAGCGCCGTCGTCGCCCAATGTGCTGACTCAGAACCCCGAGATCGCTGGCAACCTCTACGGCGAATCCTATACGCTTGAGTTTTCCACTCCGCTGGACAGTCTCAGCTTCGATGTGGCCGGGGTGACCTCTGGCAACTCCGTCGCGGCTTGGTCGGTCACTGCGTATGACGCCAGCGACGACGTGTTAAGCAGCGTTGGTGACCCCAGTTTGTCGTTTGTTGCGGAGGCGCCACAGTCGTACACACTGAACGGACCAGGCATAACGTCCGTCACGTTCTATACCAACTACGAAGGTTACGCTGGTATCGGATTGGCGGTCGACGATTTATCTTCCTCCGACATAAGCTTGTCCCCGGAACCATCCTGTCTGTGGTTGCTCGGTGCGGGCCTACTGGGTCTCCTGGCGTGGGCATCACGAAGCAAGCGCCACCCAACAACGACCGCAAGCCGACTCTCGTGACCGGGTTGATGCCCGGCGGTCCCCTATTGAGCCCCGCATGGGGCCAAAAGGGGACAGGTGCATTTCCGAAGCCGGCCTCGTAGTCAACCACTCCCGAGGCTGGAACCGCGCAACAGCCACCGAATCTAGCCAAGCGACGGCCGGGCGTGGTCGGAGAACCAGGTGACGGGAGAAATCAGGGGACTGGACGTAACCGTTGGGCGAACAGGTTTCCGTATCAAAAGCCGTGAAACGCAGGCGCCGCGAAACTCACTTCTAATTGGAGCGCTTGTCGAACGGCGGAATCGGCCGCCGCGGGCCGGGCTAAGCTACGGCTGGTCCGGCGAAGGCAAGCAGGAGGGGATTATCATGCACAAAAAGAAGAAGTGGGACTGGTCGTTTATGAACGGCACTATGTTCGGCTTTCACCTGAAGCTGAACCCGCAGCCGCCGCTGCCGCCGAGCGCTAAGATCTACCGCCAGTTTCTGAACCACGGCATCGTAGTGCGCGACCATGAGCTCGAATCCATCCTCGCCGGACGCGACGAAGGTGTCAGGACCATCAGCGGCATACTGGGCAGCACCGCGCCATTCCTGACGCCGGACCTGAGACTGAAGCTGTCCAACACTCTCGCCGACGTGCTGCTCGATAAGAGCCTGCAGGGCCAGCTTTCCCGCGAAATGCCAACGGACCTCGAACGGCTCGACCAGAGTAATGCCGTCATGCAGAGCATTTACAACCAATGGAACCCGCCCCAGGCAACCAGTGGATTCGTTCCGCAGCTTCTGAAGTCCCTGCCGCCGGTTGGCTTGGGCTTTTCGGTGACGCTCTATTTCTGAAGGTCTTCCTGGAAACGACTCCCAGCAATAGACTGCTTCGAAAGTGAATGCGTCGTGGCGTCCACCTCAGTCCAGGCTTGGCGCACCGCCTTCAGACTGCTCCAGTACCGAGGACTGGAGGGATTCGAGCATCTCGATGACTCCCTCCACCAGATCGTCCGTTTGCGCGCCTGCCGTGCGCGAGGATTCCAGGGCCGCGGCATGCTCCTTCAGTTGCGTTTCCAACTGCAGGAGATCCGCCGCTACCCGATCGCGCGCTTCCGATGCCTGCTGGTTCGCCGCCTCGACTCTCGCTTCCAGTTGTTGGAGGCGCGAGACGATGGGCGGGACCTGGCCGTCGACACGCATCAGGCGGTCGCGAATCGAGCTGACAGCTCCCTCCACCTGGGTGAATCGTTCTCCGGCTTCGGTATTGGCCTTGGCCGCCCGGTCGCCGAGAGCCGCTACATTCTGTTCCAAACTGCCGAGCCGGTCTACGATGCTGCTCAAGCTTTGCTCGAATTGAGTGAAACGCTCGGCAAATGACTCAAGCTTTGGGATCAGGCGCGAACTGATGTGGTCGTTGAGAGATTGAAGTTCCTGTTCGGCGCTGCTGGACCGCTCGTTTACAGCCGCCAGATGCTCGCTGAGCGAAGCGATCTGGCTCTGCGCGAGACTCAGGGCTTGGGCGGTCTTTTCCTGCGTGGATTCCAGCGAATCACGCCGCGCCGCCGCTCTGGCCCTGCGGGCGGCCACCGCCAGGAGCTTGAGCTCGAGTATGACCTTGTGCATCCGCTGGCAGCGGCTGGCTGGATCTTTGGCCAGGCAGGACGCGAGCAAACGGTCCGCCGCCGGACTCCCGGTGGACACCGGCTGTGAATTCACGATGTTCATGGCCAGCGCGGCCGGCGTGGCGCCTTCGAATGCCACGCGGCCAGTCAGCATTTCGTACAGCACCGCACCGTAGGAAAAGATGTCGCTCACTGTCTCGGCGGGCCGCCCGGACACTACCTCGGGCGCTGAATAAGGCGTGATCTCGTCCGATGGAACCGCCGGGGACAGTTCCAGATTGGAATCCGCCAGCACAATGCGATCCGGCGAGACGGCGCCGTGAATCTGGCCAGTGTCGTGCAAGTTGCGCAGCGTCTCCGCCAGCATCATGGCGTAGCGCAATGCTTCGTCAAACGGAAGGCGCCCTTCGGTGAGGCGCTGAGAGAGCGTTTGAGAACCCATGGTAGTCAGTGTATCGGGATTAGTCATCGGGACCCCACAACTGAGGGTAGTGGCGCTTTCGGCCCCACGGCAAGTTGCGCTCGGTTAACTGGGTCCTCGGCCGTACTCTCATTACTTTTCGACGAACCCTGAAGCACACCGAGGTCAGTCGGGATGTTCGCTCGCGCCATGCACCTGTTGGACTGTTTCAGCTCGTTCGCGGCTTCGCGCTCGGTACTGGCTCCGTTTTGGACGTAAAACGCCCTGAGTGCGTCTCAGAACGGACCCTCCATCAATCTGCAACATGACGAGTCAACGATCCCGTGTTATCTATCGTTTACCGGAAACGCACAAAAAGGGAATCCCTGCTCGTGCCCTCAAACATGGGTACTAGACACCGAAAGTATGAGCAGTACTAGAAGCCCAGCCTGCAAAACGAGATGATTGTGGCTGAGGAGAGGGACATGGCGTCGATGGTCGCAGCCGCAATCGGAAGTCCGGAATATCCATCTTTCGGGGGACCGAGCCTCGTCCGGCGGGAGCACAACTCGCTTCGGAAGTGCGCCGGTTTGGATCGTTGCCTCGATCGAATATCAAGTGGCATCTACGAGAACGCAGTCGCACTGCGCCGGACGGAGCACGAACAATTGGTCCGCCTGGCAGCGGCATTCAGTTTCCGGGAAAGGCTCACCCGCCTCCGGGAAGAGCTCGGAGCTATACGCGCCACCAGGCCCCATACCGCGCCGAGCGCGGAGCCGCAATCCCGCTCCTGCTAAATGGCGTCTGATCTCGGTTAATCGCGGAAACCAGCAACAGTAACCAGCTGGCAGTTTCTAGCGGCTCCAACCACGTCGCGACGCGCTACTTCCCCGCTGAGTCAGACTCAAAGCTGAGCATCCCGCCAGATTCAATTCGGCCCCGGCCGAGTGCATCGGAGGGGCACCGTACGTGTCGATTCATCTGATGGGCTCGATGGACTGCGCGAGCCCCACCGCAACCAAGAAGTAACCATCATCTCGATCCAGCGCCCGCGCCACGCCCAGCCGCCAGCCCCTCGCGCCCCCTGGTTCGCGATACAGTACATCCTGAGTATGCCCTCCGAACCAAGTATCCCTCCCATTACCCGCCGCGACCTTTTGACAGTAGTCGCGGGATCCGCCCTGGCGCCCGCCGCTCTCTTCGGCGCGGCCGATGACACCCGTCCCTGGTACGCCACCATGCAGCGCTGCGGCCAGACCAATTTCAATGAGCGCGACCCGATCGAGCTCGACATCGCCTGGTGGATCGATTATTGGACCAGCCTCAAGCTCGACGCCCTCCTGCTTGGCGCCGGCGGCATCGTGGCATTTTATCCCACCCGCATTCCCTACCACCACCGCAGCCAGTTCCTCGGCAACCGCGACCTGTTCGGCGATTTCGCCAAGGCCGCCAAGGCCAAAGGGATGCGCGTGGTGGCGCGGCTGGATTGCAACTACGTGTATGAGGAAGCCTGGAAGGCTCACCCGGAATGGGTGGAACGCGCCGCCGACGGCACCCCTGTCACCCATCCCGAATCGCCGTGGCTCTACAAGACCTGCATGTACTCGTCGTACTTCACCGACCAGATGCCGGCCATCATCCGCGAGCTGAACTCCAACTACGATGTCGACGGCTTCTTCACCAATGGCTGGCCCAGCCCCAGCCGCCCGCCGCGCTGCGGCTGCGACGCGTGCCGGAACATGGCGCCTCCGGACACGCCGGAGGGCTTCGAGCAGCACCTCGCGCGTGTGCTCGAAATCTGGAAGCTCTGGGATTCGACCGCCAAGCAGAAGAAATGGGATAGCGTTTACGTGGGCAACCTGGGCGGCGGGATTCGCGCCGTGCTCAATCTCTATCGCGTGGCATCGGTTGCCGGATGGTTCAATGCCGACCACCAGGGCCGCTCGGGCGAAATACCGCTCTGGGACTGCGCGCAGATGGGCCGCGTCGCCCGCGCCGTCATGAAGGGCCGCACCGTCACCAATGTTACCGGCGCATACGCCAACACCCACCCGCTGTGGCGGCACTCGGCCAAGGCTCCGCTCGAAGCCACCATGTGGCTGGCCCAGACCACGGCCAGCGGCATGACGCCGTGGTATCACTGGCTCGGCGGCAAACCCGAGGATCACCGTTGGCAGCAGACCGGCCGCAGCTTCTACCAGTGGATCGCCGCCAACGCGCCCCACTTCGAGGTTCGCGAGTCCGTTGCGAATCTGGCCGTGGTGTTCTCGCAACGCACCAACGCCTTCTACCATCCTCCCGGCGGCGGCGACGTTACCGACTTCCTGCAGGGAATGTACAACGCGCTGCTCGACGGCCGCTTCGTCTTCGATTTCGTTCACGAAGACGACTTCTCGCCGGAAACGCTCGGCCGCTACCGCGGGCTGGTCCTCGCCAACGCCGCCGCGCTCTCCGATTCGCAGGCGCGCCAATTATCCGATTACGTGAATCGCGGAGGCTCATTGCTGGCGACGTTCGAATCCGGCTGCTACGACGAAGCCGGACGCCCGCGCGCCGAGTCCGCGCTCGCCGGGCTGTTCGGCGTCTCCGGCGCCGGCCAGCGTGTGGGGCCTAACGGCAACGCCGCCTACGCACGTATCGAGCGCAATCACCCCATCCTGGAAGGCTTCGGCAATACCGCCATTCTGCCGTTTGCCGAATACTATCTGCCGCTGCGCTCAGCCGGAAGTGCGATCCTGACCGTGCTGCCGCCGTATCCGGCTTTCCCGCCCGAGATGGTTTATCCCCGCGTCACGCACACCGACCAACCGGCAATCGTGCTCGGCGAGCACGGCGCTTCGCGCACGGTGCTCATCCCGGGCGATACCGACCGCGCTTATTGGCGCTCGCAGAATCCCGACCTCAGCCGCCTGCTCGTCAACTCCCTTCGTTGGATGCTGCACGATCCGCCGCCGGTTACGGTCACCGGTGAGGGCATGGCCGAAGTCTTCGCCTGGAAGACCGCGGCCGGGCACGCCGTTCACATCCTCAACTACACGAACCCGGACATGCAGCGAGGCTGGGTCACGCGCGCCTACGCCATCGGGCCGCAGCGGGTCCGCTTCACGCTGCCCAGCGGCGTCGCTCCCTCGCAGGTCCGCCTGCTGCGCGCCAATCGCACCGTCCCGTTCACTCGCCGCGGCCCGGCGATTGAATTCACCGTTCCCGCCGTGGTGGATTACGAGGTCGCGGCCATCGTCTGAATCAAGGGGCGAGGGTCCGCGTTCAAGGCGCCGGTGGGGCCACCGCGAACCGTGGCCGGGGGGCGAGCGGCTCCTTCAGTGCCTGCCCCAGTTTTATGCGCTCAAATGCGAAAGCGGAGCTATCCAGCACGTAACCGGCCTTGGGCGCAATATCGGCATCCAGCTTCACCCTGAGATCCAGAAGATCGTCGGAGTTGATTGCCTTCCCCCATATCGGGTTCTCATAGGCCAGCTTGGAAAGCAGGTCCAAGACGGCCGTGGGATCATAACCGGCCGCGCGCAGGGTTTGGATGGCGGTCTCGGTCGCCAGCCGTTCCGAGTCACGGTGGTCCTCGGCCCATTTCAACGACACCACCTGCGACGCGAGGACGCACTTCGGCCAGAGAAAAAGCGGAGTGCCAGCGGAACCCGGCGCAGCAGCGAGCGGCGCGCGGGAGTGGGCAAGCTGATGGGCGAGCAGGCCTGCAAGCTCCGCTTCGCTCTCCACGCGCTCGAGAAGAGGGCCGCTGATGTAGAGCACGCCATGCGGCATCAGGTAAGCATAGCGATTGAGACCCCGCGTGACACGAATCTGGAAGGGCTTCACCCCGGTTGCGCCTGCCAGCCGGTTGGCGATGCCGTCGAGGTAATCCACGATCGCCGGATCGGCGACGGTGCCGTCTTGCCGCTCCACTTCATGGGCAAGTTGCTGGCCGAGCGCAATCTCCTTGCGAAACTGAATGGATGCATCCGTCGCAGGAGGTTGTGCCAGCGCCGGGCCGGCACAAAACACGGTCACGGCCAAAACGGGAAGAAGCAAACTCGGCCTCGGCATCCGGCAGTCCTACCTCGCAGTATAACCCTCGCCCGCATGGCGGGTTTTCAAGTTTCCATTACCGCTGAAACTGACGCGAAGCATCCAAAAGGTCCTGCTAGCCTCCGACTTGCATCCCGCATGACCACATAGCACCACTTGAAAGAGGGTGTCTCTGGTGGTATGGTTGGGACAGGTAGGCTGGGCGCGAGGAGGGAGACATGGCAGGCGCGTTGGCGGCGATGGGCTTGACCACCGGATCGGCCCCCTTTGTGGAAGAGGCTCGCAGTCGCGGCGAGCTTTATATCACACAAGTTTACGGGCTGTATTCGCAGCAAAACCACGCAGTGTGGGCGAGCCTTTACGGGCGCATGCAGGCGCGCTGGGAGCGCTACGCCAACGACCATTTTCTGCGCGGGCTCGACGCCCTGGAACTGCCCGCCGACCGGATACCACGGCTGGCCGATGTCAACCGCAAGCTGCAAGCGATGTCCGGTTTCCAGGCGCGGCCGGTGAGCGGCTATGTCCCCGGATTTCTTTTCTTCGATTGCCTCTCCCGGCGCGAGTTCCCCACCACCATTACCATCCGCGATCACACGCGCATGGACTATCTGCCTGAGCCGGACATCTTCCATGACGTGGCAGGCCACATTCCGATGCACACCGAGAAGGCCTTCGCCGACGTGCTGGTGCGATTGGGGGGCTGCGCGCATACTGCGGTGGAGATGGCGGCGCGCGTCCGCGACCGCGGCGAACAAACGCGCCGCCTGACCAGCGTCATCCGCGCCATGTCGCGTTTCTTCTGGTTCACGGTGGAGTTCGGGCTGATGCGCGCGCCCCAGGGCATCCGCGCATACGGCAGCGGCCTGCTGAGCTCGTACGGCGAGCTGCAGCACGCCATCGAGTCCGACGAGGTGCAGCGCTACCCGGTCCAACTCGAATGGTTGATCCACCAGGGTGCGGAGATCGATCATTACCAGCCGCTGCTCTTTGTCGTGGACTCCTTCGACCACCTGTTCAGGCTGGTGGAGCAGTTGGAGCATTGGATGCGCGACGGGAAACTGAACAACGTTGCGCCGGGGCTGCCGGAGATCGCTGCCGGCGATCTGCAGAGCTTCCTGGACGCCGCCGGATCGCTCTGACAGCGTCCGCCGCCTCGCCTTTTGTACCGGCATTCTCGCCCACCGGGCCGCGGGCGCACCGACGGGAGTGGGTGATAATAAGGTTTCGAACGGGCCGGGGCAGCGGCGGCATTTATTTACGGGGGGAAGATAGCGGTGACACCAGAGGATGTCCGGCGGCGCGTGGAGGAGATCGGCATTATTCCAGCCGTTCGCGTTTGGTCCTCCGAGGATGCTCTGTTTGCGGCCGACGCGGTCTCGATGGGTGGCATCCCCATCGTCGAAGTGACCATGACGGTCCCCGGCGCATTAGAGGTGGTAGCGGAACTGGCACGGCAGCATCCGCAAATGATCGTGGGATCGGGAACCGTGCTCGACCTCGAAGCGGCGCGCCGCTGCCGGGACGCGGGCGCGTGCTTCCTGACCAGTCCCGGCCTGGATCTGAGCGTGGTGGCATTCGGCCGCGCCGAGAAGATAGCGGTATGGCCGGGCGTCCTCACGCCTTCCGAGGTGATGGCCGCGCGCAGGGCCGGCTGCGATCTGGTCAAGGTTTTCCCGTGCGCGCAGGTGGGCGGCCCAAAGTATATTCACGCCCTGACCCGGCCGTTTCCCGATATTGGATTCATCGCATCCGGAGGCGTCACGCAGACCACCGCCGTCGAATTCATCCTCTCGGGCGCGGCGGCGCTGGGCATTGGCAGCGAGCTGATTCCCCCGGAGTCGATCGAGCACCGCCACCCGGACCGCATTCGCGAGCTGGCGCGCCGCTTTTTGAGCATGGTGCGTACGGCGCGCCTGCAGTTGGCGGAAGCCGAGGAGTAAGCTGCCCCGCCAGCCGCTCTACACGCGGATGGCGAGGTGCAGCAGGCAGAACGCCATCCAGGCGATCAGCGCAGCCATCGGAATGGTGAGCACCCAGGCCCACATGATATTGGTCGCCAGACCCCAGCGCACGGCTTTCAGGCGTTGAATGCTGCCAACGCCGGCGATCGCCCCGGCGATGGCGTGGGTGGTGGAAACCGGCAGGCCCAGGCTGGTGGCCAGCAGCACCGAGGCCGCCGCACCGGTTTCGGCGCAGAATCCGCTGCGCGGCTTGAGGCGCGTAAGACGCGTGCCCATGGTGCGCACAATCCGCCAGCCTCCGCTCAGCGTGCCCAGCCCGATGGCGGTACCCGCCGCCAAAATCACCCACACGGGGATGTCGAAGTTCTTCTGGAATCCGGAGGCCACCAGCACGCCGGTGATGACCCCCATGGTCTTCTGCGCGTCATTGGAACCGTGGGAGAGGCTGAAGGAAGCCGCCGAGAGCAACTGCAGCTTGCGGAAGTAAAAGTCCATCTTGCTGGGGGTGGCGCGGCGGAACAGCCAGTACACGGCAATCATCAAGCAATAGGCCGATACCATCCCGATCAGCGGCGCCGCAAGAATGAAGACGATGGTTAAGCTCCACTGACCGGCGATCAGCCCTTCAAAGCTGTGGCTCAAGCCGCGCACCAGGCCGGCGTGTGCTACAGCCGCGCCCGCATAGCCGCCGATGAGCGCGTGCGACGAGCTGGTGGGCAGCGCCAGCCACCAGGTGAGCAGGTCCCAGAGTATGGCGCCGGCCAGGCCCGCCATGATCACGTAAGGCGTCACCAGGCTCAGGTTCACGAACCCCTTGCCGACCGTGCGGGCCACCGCCGTGCCGAACAGGAACGCCGCCACGAAGTTGAAAAACCCCGCCCACACCACGGCTTGCCCTGGCGAAAGCACGCGCGTGGCAACGATGGTGGCGACCGAGTTGGCGGCGTCGTGGAATCCGTTGATAAAGTCGAAGACCAGCGCGATGCCGATGATCAGAACAGCCAGCTCAAAGGCGCCCATCGTCAGCTGTTCTTAACCACGACATTCTGCAGCACGTCGGCCACATCCTCGCAACTGTCGATGGTTTCTTCGAAGAAGTCGTACACTTCCTTGAGCTTGATGAGCAGGATGGGGTCTTTCTCCTTATTGAACAGATCGGCCACCGCGCCGCGGCCGATCAGGTCGCCCTCGTTTTCCAGGCGATTGATTTCGATGCAATGCTCCATCAGCGGCCGCCCCGCTTCCAGCGCTTCAAACGCGCTGTGCATCGCCTTGGCGCAGTTGCGCACGATTTCCGCCAGTACCACCATGTTGGGCGGAATCGGGTCGATGTGGTACGACAGCAACCGGTGCGAAGTGTCTTCCAGGCCGTCCAGCACGTTGTCCAGCGAGGAGGAGATGTTGTGGATGTCCTCCGGGTCGAGCGGCATTATGAAAGTCTGGTTGAGGCGAGTGAAGATCTCGTGAATGAGCTCGTCGCCCCGGTGCTCCAGCACATTGATTTCCATGGCAAACGCGGCCAGCGTCGAGTTGCCGGCGCGCACCCCGTCTAGCAGCAGGCGCGCTGCCTCGGAGATGATATCCGCCTGTTTGAGAAACAGGCCGTAGAACTTCTCTTCGCGGGGAAGGAGTCTCATATTAAGAGGGGATCAGGAGAAGCCCATCTTAATTCCATTGCAACAACCAGGTCAATGTTGGGTTACGATTCGGTGACGATGGGAAACAGCTCCGTGTCTTCGTCTTCCTCGCCGGCCGCTTCCAGCTTGAGAAAACGCGTGTCGAGCAAGCGGCCGGTATCGATGTTTCCCATGGCGGCAAGGATGTTCTCCTTCAGGTGGGGATACTCCTGTTCCAGGCCGGCGAACAGGTCGCGCAGCGAGCGCCGCACCGTGCCGGTGCGTTGCGAACAGCCGCAGGGCACCACCGGAACGCCGCGTGATTCGGCGTAAGCGCGCGTCACATCCTCGGTGACGAACACCAGCGGGCGAATCAGCCGGAAATCGCGTTCGCGCGACCAGGTGACCGCCGGCAGCGCGCTCAGCCTCCCGGTGAACAGAGTGTTGCGCAGCAGCGACTCGCAGAAATCATCGGCCGTGTGGCCGAGTGCGATCACGTTGGCGCCCAGTTCGCGCGCAATTTGGTACACGGCGCGGCGCCGGTAGCGGCTGCACAGATCGCAGCCGTGCTCGGGCTGATCCTCGAGCAGTTGGAGCGAAGGCGCATCGCGGTAGTATGTCCACGCCACGCCGCGCTGGCGCAGGTATTCGCCCAGCGGCTCGATGGGGCGCAGGAACTTGCCCTGCTCCACGGTGAAGGCGCACACCGAAAACTCGATGGGCGCGCGCTGGGCCAGCAACAGCAGCGCTTCCAGCAGCGTCGCGGAGTCCTTGCCGCCTGAGAGCGCCACCGCCACGCGATCTCCATCGCGAATCATCCGGAAGCGATGGACGGCCTCCCCCACCTTGCGCAGCAGTGTTTTTTCCAGTTCCACTGCTTCGATTATAATCGCGGCGCGGCCGCACTCTCACGCTCGCGGCTTGAAACGCCCATCGGAGCCGCGAGCGTAAGCGAGCGGATGGTGGAAGCGCGCGCTACTTGCCGCCGCTCTTGGCCGCTGCCGCGGCTGCGGGCTTGGCTGCGGGCTTCATCGCCGGCGGTTTCGGGCGCCAGAAGGCGGGGTCCTCGTCCTCGGTGGCGTTGGAAACGTAGCTCATCTTGGGGCTCACCTGAAACAGGTTGGCCTCCTCCGACGCAATACCGGAGGCTTCGAATTCGTCCAGCCTTTTGAGCCGGTCGGCGCCCAGGATGGAGATGAACGCCTGGTTCTGTTCGTCCGCAGTGTCCAGCGGTTTCAGCGAAGCCAGGCCCTCAAAGAACATATAGGTTCCCGCCGGCGCGCCCGCTTTCACTTCATAGCCCAGGAAGCTCCGGTCGATATTGGCCCTGTCGTACCCGCCGATCACAACCGCCGCCTCCTCCAGGAAATCCTCGGTGTGTCCCGGCCGAACGTGGTATGTGAATACGCGCACGAACCGGGTCTTCCCCACGTCCAGCTTATCCGGCCGGTAGCTGAGCTTCGGACGGTAGACGGCCCACATGGAGTTGCTTCTTTCGCGCAGCGCGCCATCCGCCGCGTCGGCTTCCTCGAAGGCGCTCTTCAGCGGCTCCTTCTCGCTTTCGGCCTCCCACTCCGCCGACATCTCGAAAGACGGGAACGCTTCCACGAACCACACCTCGTTGGGACCGGACATCGCGGAAAGCGCCAGGTAGTGGCCTGGAAAGTCTGCCTTGCGGAAAGCCCGTACAAACGCCGCCTCGGTCTTCTCATGCGCGGCGCCCTTACCTTCTTTAATCAACTCGCGCCCGATCTGCAGGACCGGAGGCGGACCCTGCTCCTGAGCGAACACTGCCAGTGCGCCCCCCGCGGACAAGGCGGCTAGGGCAATCAGCATTTTCATCGTTAACCCTCAACTTTCTTGGGCGGTGGCGGGCTCATACGCCCTCCGTGACCGCCAGAGCGTATAGAGGCTACCACAAACGTCCCGGCGCGACAGCGGTATTTGCCGGAGTGAACTTACAGGACACCGGTCCTATACGTAATCGCAATCTGGGACTGGATGCGATCGATGCCGTGGCGGGAATGCGCGGCCGGACCGGCTAAACATCCTCCGGCGGAGCCAGTTCGGCCGCGCACGCCGCCAGGTCGGAGGGACGGAACGGTTTGTGCAGCGTGCGGCAACAGCGGAAACGGTCCGCCAGTTCGGGATCGGGAAACGTGGCAACGTAAATGAGGGGAATTGTTTCGGCGAATTCACAGAAATGCGCCGGCACGTTGGTGATCAGCAGCGAAACCGTGCCCGGCTGGTCCCGCAGGGTCCGCAGGGCCTCCGCCAGTTCGGCCTCGACAACCAGATAGCCCTCACGCTTGAGAACGCCGCCGACAAACCTCCGAATGAATGGATCCTCCACAACCAGCACGCACCCGGAAGCGTTTTTCTCCGGCATTATTATCCGATCGTCGAAGGCACACATCTCATATTCAGGCACCGAATATCATTCTGCGCGTGGCCGCCCGCAACCTACAATACCCGCTAATGGGCGTGCCGTACTGCCTAGCGTTGCGGTGATTGAATTGTAAGTAACTCGCACCAGCGCCCGAAGACCTGGCACGCCAACCCCTTTAAACGCGCGGCGTTGTACGCTTCATCGATGGGCGACCGGAGTTCGCGCCAGTCTCCGCAATTGGAATCCTGCGCGCACCAATCGGCGATCATCTCAGGCGTAACCTCCAGGTGAAACTGGAGCGCATAGGCGCCGCGGCCGATCCGAAATGCCTGATGGCGGCAAGCAGAGGAGGAAGCCAGCCAGCGGGCGCCCGCCGGCAGATCGAAGGTTTCGCCGTGCCACTGAAGGACGGTCTCGCGCGGCCCGGCGCCGGCAAACAGAGGATCGGCGGCGCCTTCGGCGGTCAGGTCGATCTCGAACCAGCCGATTTCCTTGACCGGGTTCGGATAGACGCGGGCGCCCAGCGCTTTGGCGATCAACTGCGCGCCCAGGCACACGCCAAGCACGGGGCGGCCCGCCTCCACCGCCTCCGCGATCCAACGCGCTTCCTGCTCCAGGTACGGCAAGCCGTCGTTTACCGACATGGCGCCGCCCATGAAGATCAGGCCGTCATAGCCGGCGGGGTCGGGCGCAGCAGCGCCGGGTTGGTAGAGGTCGGCATAGTCGATGGCGATGCCGCGATTCGCCAGTTCCGGCTCGATGCGGCCGAGATGCTCCAACGAAGCGTGGCGGAAGGCGAGGACGCGCATAGGCTGGAAAAACGAAGTCGCGCTTACTTGTTTTGGGCCATCTGAAAGTGGCTCAGGCCCGAGGCGTAACGTTCGACCCCGCGAACCAGCGCTTCGGCCACTTTCTGCCGGTACTCGGGCTTGCGCAGCAGCGCTTCCTCTCTGGGGTTGCTGAGGAAACCGATTTCGGCCAGCACGGACGGCATGGTGGCGCCGATCAGCACCACGAAGGGAGCGCGGCGCACGCCGCGATCGCGGTCGCCGGGGAAGTGGCGCGCGTAGAGCCCGAACAGCGACGCCTGGATGCTTGCCGCCAGGTCTTTGGATTCCTCCGCTTTGTCGTGCAGGGTGATCTGCTGGATCAGGTCGTGCAGCTCGGAAATGCTAGCCGTGGAGCTGGCGTTTTCGCGCGCGGCCACCGCCAGAGCGTCCTTGGCCTCGGTGAAGTTCAGATAGTAAGTCTCGACGCCGGATACCTTCGGCACCGAAGAGGCATTGGCGTGAATCGAAATAAACAGGTCGGCCTTCTTGTCGTTGGCCAGCGCCGTGCGGCTCTCCAGCGGAACGAAGACATCGGTGGAGCGGGTGTAGATCACCTCGGCTCGCAGCCGCTGCTCGACGAGGCTGCCGGCGCGCAAGGCGATGTCCAGTACCAAATCTTTTTCCAGCAGGCCCTTGGCGCCTGCGGTGCCCTGGTCGTGGCCGCCATGGCCGGGATCGATCACCACGCGGTTCAACTTGAGGCCGAGTGCGCGGATGAGCGAGGTCTCGCCGCTGGCGGTGCGGCGCGCGGCTTTGCCGACCTCGAACGGCGGCGCTTCCACCGGCGCAGTCGCCGGCTTCGGGGTGGGAACCGGTTCGATCGTTTTCGCCAGCAGCGGCGGCTTGGGCGGCGCCGGCAGGGGCGTGTCGGCCTTCGCCACGGACGGTTGCTTGAACGGCGCGGGTGGTTGGGTGACGGCGGATGGCAACGGTGCCGCCGCGGCCGCGCCAGGCGCTGCCGGGCCGGCCCAGATGGTGGGCGGCGGCTTCGGAAGGTCCTGCCTGATGTCGCGCTGCGGGACCGACAGCCTGGACGGTGTTGACGGCGCCGGCGCCGGCGCCTGCACGCCGCGCAGTTCCACGATCAGCCGGCCGGGATTGGCGAGTTGCGTGGTGGTCACGCGGACATCGCCGGCCAGGTCGATTACCACGCGCGTGGTGCCCGGATTGGCTTCCGCCACGCGAATTCGCTTCGCCACCGGGTCCGCGATGGTCTCCGCGTAAAACCGCGTGCCCAGCGCGTCGGGCGCGTTCACAATATCGAAGTAGATGCGCTCGGGGTTATGAAGGCGGTCCGAGCGGTAGTGGAAATCGCCGCTCACCTCCACCACGATGCGCGTCACATCGCCCATCGACCAGTGCCGCACAGCGGTGACGGCCGGCCCGGGCGCACTTCCGGACTGCGCCCCCAGGGCGCACGAGAGAACCGAAAGCAGGGCAAAACGCTTCATCTTCACGCGCCACTACTGCGAAACGTAACGCAGCGAGCCATCTTCGCCGACCACCGCCCGCACATGTGTGGTATCGTCGGGCCTGGCTGCCGCGGCTTGCGGCCGCGGTTTTTCCACCGCCGGCGGGGCGGCTTCGCGCAACTGGTGCGCCACCAGCTTCAAATAATTCCTGGTTTCCGCGTACGGCGGCACGGTGCCGTCATACTTCGCCACCGCGCCTTCACCGGCATTATATGCCGCCAGCGCCAGCGGGTAATCGCCGCGATAAAGGTCCAGCAGGTATCGCAGATACCGGGCGCCGCCTTCAATGTTGTCGGCCGGGTCGAAGACGTCCGACACACCGAAGCGGCGCGCCGTGGCGGGAATCAACTGCATCAGGCCCAGCGCTCCCTTGGGTGAGACCGCGGTCGGATTATAATTGCTCTCCACTTTGATGACGGAATGAATCAGCTCCGGCGGCAGCGAGTGTTGGGCGGCGGCCCGCTCCACCGCTTCCGCGATGGCCGCGGCGGACCTGGCCGGCGCGGGTTGCGGGCTCGAGGCGGGAGCGGCAGCCGCCAGCCGGAACACGCGGCCCGGCGCGCTGCGCCCGGTGATCACCACCACGCTTCTCACCAGCCTCCCTGTGCGCTGGTCGGCCTTCACCACGCTGACCATGCGTCCTGCGGTGCCTCCGGTGGCGGACGATGCGGCCAGGGCCGTCATCGCCGATGCCAAGGCCAGAATAAAACGGAAACACCGCAAAATGTTTTAACCTCTCAGTATAAAACAAAAAAGCGCTTTCGTGAAGCGCTTATTCCCAATGGTATCATTTCCCTGTGAGCCGGGCCGGATTCGCAGGCGCCGGCGCCCGTTACCGAAGTTACGCATTTCCAAGACGTCTCCACCCGGAGGAATGGCCAGCGCGTGAGCAGCGACCTGCACCCCCATTACATCGAGTTCCGCCACGTCTATAAGACGTTCGACCAGCCGGTTTTGGCCGATACCAATTTCTATGTCAACGCGGGCGAAACGGTGGCCATCATCGGACGCAGCGGTGTGGGCAAATCCGTCACCCTCTCGCACATCATGGGCTTCCTCAAGCCGGATGCGGGGCGCGTGATCGTCGCCCACGAAGATATCACCGATATGAGCGAAACCGAGCTGCGTCGCATTCGCAAGAAGGTGACCATGGTCTTCCAGTCTGGCGCCCTGTTCGATTCGCTCACCGTGGCCGAAAACGTGCTTTTTTCGCTCGAACAGCGGGAGGACTACGACGAGCAGAACAAGGAAGATGTGGTCAACGGCCTGCTCGGAATGGTGGACATCGCCGAAGCGCGCGACGCTTACCCCGCCGATCTCTCCACCGGTTACAAGCGCGCCGTGGCGATTGCCCGGGCCATCGCGGCGCAGCCGCAATGCATCCTCTACGACGAGCCCACCACCATGGTCGATCCCATCATGTCGGACCACCTGGCCAACATGATGCTGCGCCTCAAGCGGCAGCTCAAGCTGACCTCGGTGGTGGTGACGCACGACCTGGACCTGATGTACAAAGTGGCGGACCGGGTGGTCTTCCTTTTCGACGGCGGCGCAGTCTATTTCGGCCCGGTCGACGGCCTGGCGAAGTCCGAGCATCCGCACATCCAGGAGTTCCTGGAGATGGACCGCGTGGAGCGGGTGTAGCGCCGGCGCTGGCGCCCGGCCGGTCAGCATTTTCTAATCCAAGAATGAGCCTGAAGGGCTGAAATATGGTTGGCGCAGTGCCGGGCTCCTTTCGCTGGGTTTTCTTGTTCGTTTTCGGGGGAATAGACCGTCGTTGCCGGCGCGGTGGGAA
>JBAVYH010000090.1:0-11071 GCA_049698695.1 Bryobacteraceae bacterium
GCGCGAGATGCTCGGCCAGGCGCGCAAAGTGACGCTGTTTGCCGCCGGCGCGGCCTCACAGAAATACATGCAGGGGCTGGCCGATCAGCAGGAGATCATGGGCGCGCTGGCGGATTCGATCATGGAAGTGTTCGCGCTGGAATCGTGCCTGCTGCGGGCGGAGAAGATTGTGGCCGCGCGTGGCGAGGCCGCGGCGCGACAGGCGATCGCACTGACGCGTTACTACGCGGCCCACGCCGCCGAGACCATTCAGGTGCGCGCGCGGCGGGTGATTGCCGCCGTGGCCGAAGGCGACATGCTGCGCACGCAGATGGCGATTCTGCGCCGCCTGGGAAAGTACGAACCCGCCGACACCATCGCCCTCGGCCGCCAGATCGCGGCACAGGTGATCGCCAGCGGGCGGTACGGAGTGTAGGCGGATAGGCGCGGAATTGCCGGGGAGGTAGGACAGACCATCGCCTTTTGTGGTCTGTCATGCTTCGCCAGCACGCCGTCATGCTTCGCCAACGCGCGGCCATGCTTCGCCAGCACGCGGCCATGCTTCGCCAGCACGCGGCCATGCTTCGCCAACACGCGGCGCCGTGACAGACGACAAAAACCGATCGTCTGTCCTACCTCGACTGCGAATCCGCCTACGATCAGCAGGGAATGCGTTGCTGCTTGCAACTCGATTCTGGATGACCGGCGCGGCAATCAGGAAAAGCCGGGCCCGGTGCGGAATGCGGACGAAGGGCCGATGGTCCTCGATAGCGGCCTGCCGCACGTCATGTGCGATAAGGTCACGACCGTAAGGTGCTCCGTGGGTTGGTCCGATCTTCTGAAATTCTGCCGACGACGTCCCTGGCCGCCCGGCTGATCCTGAATCAAACCGGAATCGAGAGCCCTCCTTCACCCCAGATACTGCTCGCACAGGCGCTCGAATTCCTTTGGGCGGACCAGGCGGAAGCGGAGGTCGAGGGGGCACAACGCGGCCAATTCCTGCGTCATGCGCGGGGAGGGGACTTCGGGGGTCAGCAGGTGGAGCTGGCCGAAATCGACGCGGTAGGGGAGCACGCTAAAGCGGCGGATGGTTGCGGCGGGGAGGGCGCGGGTGGCCGCGGGGACGACTTCGCCGCCACTGGGCATTCCCAGCTCCAGGCCCGCCTGCGCGCTCAGCGCCTGGTAGAGCTGTTCCTCCTTAAGCTTGCGCAGCTCGATCAGGTGCTCTCCGAGGCGCACGCCCGGCGGGCAGGTAGCCAGCGCGGCGTCGAGGTCGTCGAGCGAGATGGCGCGCATGAGCACCAGCAGTTCGCCCAGCCGGCCCTGCCCCGGCGTGTGGCACGCGGGATATTTATGATCGGTTTTGCGCCAGGCCAGGGTGCGCCCGCGGAAGCGCGCGGCGGCGAACTGTCGCAGGGCGGAGATGGTGGCGGCGCTATTCAGCAGGTTGCCCCAGAAGGTGCGCGGCAGCACGCCGGCGGCGAATCGCCAGCCGTAAACGCGCGCGCTCAAGGCGGTGCGGATCGAAAAATGAACCAGCGACAGGCCCAGGGTTGCGGCGCACAAATGGGCCGCCCACACAGGAATGGCGCCGAAGCCACGCCAGCCGGCCAGCCAGCAGAGGAACAGCAGATTGGCGAAGGGTGAAAGCAGGTTGCCCAGCAGGCCCTTGCGGTCGCGCCAGAAGAAATACACCTGGCGCAGCGGGGCACGCCAGCCATGGTGCTCCCAGCCTTGCAGGGCGATCCCGGCCACCCACCGGCTGCGCTGGCGGATGGCGGCGCGCAGGCGGCGCGGGAAATATTCGCGCGTGGCCACAGGGGCGGACGCGGGCAGACGCAGCGGAACGAAGATCTGCCGGCAGCCGAGGGCGTGGAGGCGGAAGCCGTTCTCGTAATCTTCGGTGAGGCAGGCGGGGTCGAAGATGCGGCCGCCGCGGGTGGCCGCCAAGCGCTCCAGCGCGGTGCGCTCAAAGCCGGTACCGACCCCGTTGGAGGGCAGAAAGCCGCCCAGCCGCTGGCGTGCCGGAATATCTTTTTGCTGATACTCGGCGAATTCGTCGCAGTAAACGCCGTGGGTCATCTCGCCGGGGCCGGTGGGCAACGGCAGCACCGGGATCTGCACCATCTGGTAGTCGCGGGAGAGCCAGTTGATGAGGCGCAGCGACTCGGGCGCCACCACGTCCTCCGCGTCGTGGGTGACGATGACTTCATAGCGGGTGCCGCGGGCGGCTTCGTACTCGGCCAGGTAGTCGAAGATGGCATTCAGGCAATCGCCTTTGGACGTCGGCCCGCTGTGCGGCACCAGCGCGAGGTGCACGCGGGAAGAGCGGCAGGCGGCCTCGGCGACGGCTGCCACGGTGAGAGCGTCATTGAGATAGGCGCCGACGAAGAAATCGTAATTGGAGTACCGGATGGCGGCCAGATTGCGTTCGAGCATCCGCCCGATAACGCGCTGCTCCTTCCACAACGGAACCAGGATGGCGATGCGCCGCTCGGGGATGCCGGCAGCCTCGGCGGCGGCGGGCCAGCGCCAGGCCTGTTTGCCCTTGGGGAAGATAGCGACGAGGGCGATGAACAGATCGTCCAGGCTGCTGAGCAGGATCCAGACCGCCATGCTGACCAAGCAGACCACGAGCCGGTTGTCGGACGTCACGATGAGAGCAACCTCGGCCAGTGGATGTAGTGGGTGCGGCGAGGTGGAAATCTCGCCTATCTGGACAGAGCGTCACCGGCATCCGCTCCCTCACGGTCGCGGCTCCGAAGAGCGCTGCCCAGAGCGCAGAAACGTCGAGTAGAAACTCGACGCAGCACGCAAGAATGCGCGCACCACGTTTGCCCTTCAGAATCTGAAATTCCCGCCTACTTCGTTAGCGTTACCCGGGTGTAGACCACCTGGAAGCCGAGGCGCTCATAATTGCGCTGTGAGGCGCTGGCCGGGGCGGTGGCGGCGGCGGCCACGTCGCAGCCCTGCGCCAGCGCCTCGTTGAGCCGCGCGGCGATCAGTTCCTGGTGCAGGCGGCGCCGGCGATAAGGGCGCGCCACGCCATCGGCGAAGAGCGTAGCCAAACCCTGGGTGACAATGAGCGCGGCTCCGCCGGCCGGCGTGCCGCCTTCCGCGCAGGCCAGGTAACACGTTGCGCCAGGCATGCCGAAGACCCAGCGGCCTACGTTCATCTCCTCGGTGGTGAGCTCGGTTTGCTCGAAAAAGCCGCGGCCCACGGTGTGCGCCCAGACGTCGGTCTCGTTGGGCGTCGCCCTGCGAACACGCGGGGTAATGACAATTTCGACTCCGGTGAGGCTACGCGCCAGCACGTTGTCGAACTGGGCGATGCGGTAACCGCGCGCGCCCAGCATCTCCACCAGGCCTGCGTCGGCTAATGGACAGACTTCGATGGCAACCCTCGCGCCCCGGCTGCGGAAGAAGGCTTCCATCTTGTCCAGCTCGGCCTCGCTCACGGCGCCGTTCAGGCCCAGCCCAACGGCTTGGGTGAGAGGGGAATCGATGCCGGCGAAAATGGCGCAACCGCCGCCGATTTCGAGCGATGCGGCGTCTCCGGGCGCGCAGCCGAGCGCCTGGGCGGCCTGAGCGCCCTCGATGCGGCGCGCCAGAGCCAGATCCGCGAAAGTCAAAACGCCTCCTGTGACGGCGGGGGCCAAAAGCGCATCATATAAGTATGGCCCATTCAACTGTGAAATTCTCCGTGCACGGCATGACGTGCGGCAACTGCGCGCGGAGCGTGGAGCGCAAGCTCGCCGCCACTCCCGGCGTCGGCAAGGCCACCGTGGACCTGAATGCCGCCAGCGCCGAAGTGGAATACGATCCCACGCGCGTGAGCACGGAGACGCTGGCCGGCGCCATCCGCCAGCTTGGCTACGAAGTAGGGGCATGACCGTCACCACGCCGGAGCGTATCGACCTGCCGGTGGGCGGCATGACCTGCGCCGCTTGCGCCCGCTCCATTGAGCGGACGCTTTCCGCGACGCCCGGCGTGGCGCGCGCCAGCGTCAACCTGGCGACCGAGACGGCCACCGTGGAGTACGATCCGGCGCGCGCGCGGGTGCGCGATTTCATCGGCGCCATCGAGAACCTGGGCTACAGCGTGCCAGAGAGCGGCAAAAGTGTTTCCGCTCAGCCGCCCGCGGAACTGCTCTATCGCCGGCGGCTGATGGTTGCCGCCGGGTTCGCGCTGCCGGTGATGGCGCTCGGCATGCTGCACCGCTGGCCCTGGGTGCAATTGGCGCTGACGCTCCCGGTGGTGCTATATGCCGGCGCCGGGTTTTACACGGCGGCCTGGAGCGCGTTGCGGCACCGGTCGGCCAATATGAATTCGCTGATTGCGCTGGGCACCGGCACGGCATTTCTATATTCGGTTTACGAGACGGTGCGCGGCGGCCACGACGTGTATTTTGAAGCCGCCGCCGTCATCATCGCGCTCATTCTCACCGGCCGGCTGCTGGAGGCGCGGGCGCGCGCCAAAGCGGGCGCAGCCATACGGCGGCTGATGGATCTGGAGCCGCCGCGCGCGCGGGTGCTGCGCGATGGGGCGGAGGCGGAGGTCCCGGCGGCGGAAGTGCGCTGCGGCGACACGGTAGTCGTGCGGCCGGGCGAACGCATTCCGGTGGATGGCACCATCGTGGCGGGCGAATCGGCCATCGACGAATCCATGCTCACCGGCGAAAGCATGCCGGTAGAGAAAGGCCCCGGCGGGGCGGTTTTTGCGGGCGCCTTCAATCGTTCCGGCAGCTTCCGTTTCACGGCCACGCAGGTGGGGAGCGGCACCGTTCTGCGGCGGATGATCGAAATGGTGCGCCAGGCGCAAGGGGCGCGGGCGCCGGTGGCGCGACTGGCGGACGTGGTGAGCGGCTACTTCACGCTCGGCGTGCTGGCGGCGGCGGCCGTCACCTTCGCGGTGTGGTTTTGGCTGGGACCTTTCGCCGCCGCCATGGTGAACGCGGTGGCAGTGCTGATTATCGCCTGCCCCTGCGCGCTGGGCCTGGCCACGCCCACCGCCATCATGGTGGGCACGGGGCGCGGCGCCGAGCGCGGCATCCTAATTAAAGGCGGGGAAGCGCTCGAAATGACGTACCGCATCGATACCGTGGTGCTGGATAAGACCGGCACTCTCACGCACGGCAAGCCGGTGGTCACCGCCATCCTTCCAGCGGCAGGCTGCAGCGAAGACGAGCTGCTGCGGCTGGCCGCCAGCGCCGAGCGCTATTCCGAACACCCGCTGGGCAAAGCCGTGGTGGAAGCGGCGGCAGGGCGCGGCATCGCGCTGGCGGAGCCGGCCGAATTTGCGGCCACGGCCGGCCACGGCGTGCGCGCCCGTGTGGACGGACGCCAGGTTGTGGTGGGCCGGCCGGGAGTCACGGTGACGGTGGATGGCGCGGCGGGGGGCAGCTTCGAAATCGCCGACACCCTTAAGCCCGAAGCCGCCGCCGCCGTCGCTCGGTTGCGGGCCATGGGCCTTGAGGTGTGGATGCTAACCGGTGACAGCCGCGCCATTGCCGAGCGGGTGGCTCGCGAAGCGGGTATCGAGCACGTGCTGGCCGAAGTGCTGCCCGATCAGAAAGCGGCCGAGATTCGCAAGCTGCAGGCTGCGGGCAAGCGCGTGGCCATGGTCGGCGACGGCATTAACGACGCTCCGGCTCTGGCCCAGGCGGATTTGGGAATCGCCATGGGCTCGGGGACCGACATTGCCATCGAGGCCGGCGACATCACGCTGATGCGCGGCAACCTGAATGGCGTGCCCGACGCGATCGCGCTTTCCCGCCGGACCATGCGCGTGATCCGACAGAACCTGTTCTGGGCCTTTGCCTACAACACGCTCGGCATCCCGGTAGCCGCGCTGGGCCTGCTCTCCCCCATGGTGGCGTCGGCGGCGATGGCGCTGTCGAGCGTGACGGTGGTGACCAACAGCCTGCGGTTGCGATAGGGCACTGGGTGGAGGGGGGACTGGGGAGCACCGCGGCGTATTACTGACGAGGAGTCGGCTGGATGGAGGCCTCCTCGATGGCTTCGAGGACCTGCTTGACGATTCTTGGGTGTAGTAGAGCGCTGCTGTGAAATGGCACTACGACCCAGCCGCCGGCCCGCCGCGCCGAGATCAAACAGAGCAGTCTGGCCACGCGAGGTCCGGCATGTAGGAATCACTCTCCGTCTAACTCCTAGGGAGCCCCGCCCCCCCACCTGCGCTTTTGTGTTAGCACAGAGTACTTGGGGGGCGCGCCAGTGGCGAAATATATCGCAGCGATCGATCAGGGGACTTCTAGCACGCGGTTCATGGTGTTTGACCGCAAAGGTTCCGCGGTCGCGGTGGCGCAGAAGGAACACCGGCAAATCTATCCCAAACCGGGATGGGTGGAACACGATCCGGGGGAAATCGTCAGCCGGACGCGGGAGGTGGTGGCGGAAGCTATGGAGCGCCACGGCCTGGGGCCCGGCGACCTGGCCGCCATCGGCATCACCAACCAGCGCGAAACCACCGTGGTATGGGACCGCAAGACGGGAGAGCCGATGTACAACGCGCTGGTGTGGCAGGACACACGCGTAGCGGAGTTTGTGGCCGAATTGGCGCGCGAAGGCGGGCAAGACCGTTTCCGCGCGCGGACGGGCCTGCCACTGGCCACCTATTTCAGCGCCGCCAAGATCCGCTGGATTCTCGACAACGTGGCCGGAGCGCGGCGGCGCGCCGAAGCGGGCCAACTGGCATTCGGCAACATCGATGCCTATCTGGTGTGGGAGTTGACCGGCGGCGCGAGCGGCGGCATTCATGTCACCGACGTCACAAACGCGAGCCGCACCCAGTTAATGAACCTCGACACGCTCGATTGGGATGACGAGATGTTGCGGGCGTTCGGCATTCCGCGCGCCCTGCTGCCCGAGATCCGCTCCAGCAGCGAAGTCTACGGGCGGGCTGCATGGGATGCGGTGAAGGGCGTGCCGCTGGCCGGGATACTGGGCGATCAGCAGGCGGCGCTCGTCGGGCAAGCCTGCTTTGAGCCCGGCGAAGCTAAAAACACGTATGGCACGGGATGTTTTCTGCTGATGAATACCGGCAGGCGTCCGGTTGCCTCCACCTGCGGGCTGCTTACCACGGTGGCTTATCGCCTGGGCGGACAGCCGGCGCACTATGCTTTGGAAGGCAGCGTCGCGCTGGCCGGCGCGCTGGTGCAATGGCTGCGCGACAACCTCGGGCTGATTGCCGCGAGCGATGGCATCGAAGCGCTGGCGCGCACCGTGGAGGATAATGGCGGCGTTTACTTCGTGCCCGCGTTTTCCGGGCTGTACGCGCCGTACTGGAAGGATTCGGCGCGCGGCGTGATCGCCGGGTTGACGCGCTATGCCAACAAGGGCCACCTGGCGCGGGCGGTGCTGGAGGCGACGGCCTTTCAGACGCGCGACGTGCTGGAAGCCATGGAGCAGGATTCCGGCATCCACCTGGCCACGCTGCGCGCCGATGGCGGCATGGTGGCCAACGAGCTGCTGATGCAGTTCCAGGCCGACATTATGAACCGCCCCGTGGTGCGGCCGGTGATGCGGGAGACCACCGCGCTGGGCGCGGCATACGCGGCGGGGATGGCGGTGGGCTACTTCGCCGATCTGGACGATCTGCGCTCCAACTGGCAGGCGGACCGCACCTGGCAACCCGCCATGGAAGAGGCGCGGCGCGCCCGGCTGTACCGGCATTGGAAGAAGGCGGTGCAGCGGTCCTTCGACTGGGTGGACGATAAGGAGAACGGCTGATGGCGTCACCATGGTTGGGCGAGTTCATGGGGACGCTCATCCTCATTCTGTTGGGCAATGGTGTTTGCGCGAACGTGCTGCTGAAGCGGTCGAAGGCAGAAGGTGCGGGCTGGATGGTGATCGCCACCGGATGGGGACTAGCGGTGTTCGCCGGCGTCTTCACCGCCATCGCCTGCGGTTCGCGCGACGCGCACCTGAATCCCGCCATCACGCTGGCGGTGGCGGTGGAGACCGGCAACTTCGCCAAGCTCGCGCCCTACGCCTCCGCGCAGGTGCTGGGGGCGTTTGCAGGCGCGGCACTGGTGTGGCTGCACTTCTGGCCGCATTGGAAAGCGACTGATGACGCCGCCACCAAGCTGGGCGTGTTTGCCACGTCGCCGGCCATCTTCCACCGCGGGGGCAATCTGGCGAGCGAGGCAATCGGCACCTTCGTGCTGGTGCTGGTGGCGGCGGCGCTGGGATCGAAAGCCGTGTCCGCGACCGGAACCGCGCCGGGCCTCGGTCCATACCTGGTGGGCTGCCTGGTGTGGGGCATCGGACTGTCGCTGGGCGGCACCACCGGTTATGCCATCAACCCGGCGCGCGACCTGGGCCCGCGCCTGGCGCACGCCCTGCTGCCCATCGCCGGTAAAGGCGGCTCAAATTGGAGCTATGCGCCGGTCCCGATCTTCGGCCCGTTGGCCGGCGCCGCGCTGGCCGGCTGGCTGATACGGGCGGTGGGGTTCTAAAGGGGTTTTGGCGGGTTGGGTGCCGCATACCGAATGTGATAAGTTGATTTTGCGTGGCAGGGCGCATCCGGTCCGCGGGAAGGACAGAAGTCCACCTTATCCAGACAATCGCTTTTCGCGAACTAACTTTCTGCCTGTAAATGCGGACTCAGGCGAATCAAAGAAAGGAAGTTCGTCATGCCGGTAAGACACCTCCCATCAGCTCCGAATCTCGATCATCTCAGATATCAGGCGAAGGACCTGCTCAAAGCGCACTCTGCGCGCGATCCACGGGCAGCGCAGCGGATCAGAGAGTTTCATTCGCGTTTCCACATGGCGACGGACGCTGAAATTTTTGCAGCACACCTAAGCCTGAGCGATGTACAACTCGCAATCGCTCGCGAGCACGGGTTTGCGAGCTGGGCCAGACTGAAACGGCACATTGAGAGACCAACGCCCGCCGACGACCTGAAACTGCCTCCGCATGAGCGGATAGAAGACATCGCATTTCGTCGCGCCGTGGACCTTCTTGATGCAGGCGATGTGGCGGCTCTGCGCAGCCACCTCGACGAGCACCCTAACCTGGTGCATCAACACGTAGTGCTCGAAGGCGGGAACTATTTTCGAAATCCGACGCTGCTGGAATTCGTGGCAGAGAATCCGGTGCGCCACGGCACCTTGCCGGCCAACATTGTTCAGGTGGCGGAGATCGTTCTGGATGCTGGCGCCAAACAGGATCCGTCCGCCATGAACGAGACGCTGGCGCTTGTCTGCTCAGGGCGCGTGCCGCGAGAATGTCGCGTGCAACTTCCGCTAATCGAGCTGCTCTGCGATCACGGGGCCGACCCTAACCGCGCGATGTCAGCCGCGCTCGTACACGCCGAGTTTGACGCGGTGAGCGCCCTGATTCGGCGGGGCGCTCAGGTGGACCTGGTGGTGGCGGCGGGCGTGGGACGCATGGAAGACGCTCGTCGGTTGTTGGCGAGTGCCGGCGCCGAGGACCGCCATCGTGCACTCGCGCTGGCCGCTCAATTCGGTCATACGGAAGTGGTTCGATTGCTGCTCGATGCGGGCGAAGATCCAAACCGATACAACCCAATCGGGTTCCATTCCCATTCGACGCCCTTGCATCAAGCCGCGTTGGCTGGCCATGAAGAAATCGTTCGACTCCTCGTCGAACGCGGTGCACGGGTGGATGCTAAGGACTCGCTCTGGCAGGGCACGCCCGCTGGGTGGGCGAAACACGAAGGCCGCACGCAGATCGAGGAGTATCTTCTCGCAGAAGAAAGAAGGAGCGGGAACCGCGAATCGGGCGATCGTTCTATCTGAGCGTATCTCGCCGTGGCGGGAACTGGCGCACTCTCCGCCATCGCGCAACGGCGCGTGCCGCTGGCTGGCAATCGACTATTCATACAGCGACGGCTCTCCCGGCGGGCGGGTTTTCCATCGACGGTGGATCCACAGCCATTGATCGGGATTGGCGCGGATGGCGGCTTCGAGGCCTGCGTGCAGCGATGCGGTGTCGCGCGCGGCATCGCCGGTCATTGCTACCGGTGGATTGAAGCGCAGCACGTAGCGACGCTCACCTTCACTCCACAACGCGTAGGCGGGAATGACTGCGGCTCGGCTGTGCGCGGCGATCTTGGCGAAACCCGTGCCGGCGCAGGCGGGCACGCCGAAGAAATCGACGAACACACCGGAATCGAGCGACGCGTTCTGGTCAATCAGGATGCCTACCTTGTCATTGGCGGCGAGCGCTTTCAGGATCGACCGCGCGAAGTCCTTCTTGAAGATCACGCGATTGCCGGAAAGGCCGCGGCGGCGCTCCACCAGGCGGTCAATCAGCGGATTGTCGAGCGGGCGCACCAGCACGCTCATGGGTCCGGAGGCCAGCCCGTGCGCGAACGCGCTCAGCTCCCAGTTGCCCAGGTGCGCCGTGGCGAACAGCACGCCGCGGCCCCGGCGGAGGGCCGTATCGACATACTCAGTGCCTTCGATGCGGATCCATCGGTCCAGATTGTAGGTTCCAATGGAAGGAAACCTGGCAATGCTGACCAGCAACCGCGCGATGGAGCGGAACACGCCGTCGACGATGGCCCGCCGCTCGACCGCATCCAGCTCCGGCAAAGCCAGCACGAGATTCCGCTCAGCGACGCGGCGCAGACGCGGTAGGGCGCGGTCCAGCAGGCGCGTGTAAAAGCTCCCTAGCGCATGGGCGGCGGCAAGTGGCATCCACTCCAGTGACTTCAAAACCGCCAGCGCAAGCGCATATTCCGCCCAGGTTCGAAACTTAGAGCGCTGCTGCATGAAAACGCATTGTACCTTGGGCAGCGGACGGGCGAACGGGCAACTCACGAGTAGGGGCGAATCGGGGAAACGGGCTAAGAGGATTCGGTATCCGCCGCACTGAACGCTAACGCGCGTCCCAAAGAGGTTGTCCCGGCTACCTGCGCGGGCTCGACGAGGGCCGAGTGGTAGAATCTGCGCTCCCAGCCCACAGCGATTGGACTCAGCATTTTCTAATCCAAGAATGAGCCTGAAGGGCTGAAATCTGGTTGGCGCAGTGCCGGGCTCCTTTCGCTGGGTTTTCTTGTTCGTTTTCGGGGGAATAGACCGTCGTTGCCGGCGCGGTGGGAA
>JBAVYH010000091.1:0-38851 GCA_049698695.1 Bryobacteraceae bacterium
GGTGAACTGCACCAGTTCGCCGCGTTCTTCAGCGGTGACAACCAGCGCAGCAGCGGGAGCACGGGGCATCGCTCCTATAGTATGAACCAAGACCACCTAAAGGTAAAGCTATCTATGAGACACTATAATAGCTTGTGTCTGTCACCGACGCCTGCCCTTCGCCGTAAGTCGGCGTAAATGTGCCGAAGGCGGTAGCTACCACCTGAATCGGGGATGTGGTGCTGGTCTGGTTGTTGTATGTCACCGTGATGGTTCCGTTACCGGTTGGCGTAGTGGAGGGCAAGATGGCGTTGATCTGCGTCGGATAGACGAACGTGGGGATGGGATAAGTGGATGTGCCATTCACCGTGACGGTGAGCGAAACGCCGCAGAGCGACGGTGTGTAAGGGGTGGTGAGAGCCCAGCAGGGCGAGGCCGGCCCCAGATTGCTTCCATACACCGTGAAGATGGCGCCTTGCGCGATGCCGGACCCCGGCAGACCGGGCGCGAGGTTACTGGCGGCGTTTACGACCCCAGAGATAGCGGGTGCGGGCTGGGTGGCCGCTCCCGAGATCATGGGTACGAGTAGAAAAAGAGCGAAACGGCTGGACATGATTCCTCCTGGTCGATCCATACGTTATGCCGGGACGGCACGTTTCAGTAATTTCAGACCTGGCTATATTAAATCACGTCCGCAGGCCGGAGTCGATGGGTCCGGCTAGCTCTTTGGGGCCACCCGGTCGCGCTGGAAGCGATATAGGAGTAGAATCGATGCCAGGTGAAAAGGTCCGCTTTGTCGATCGCCGTACGCGCAGTGTCGCTTTTTGCCGGTCCGGCTGCTGCGCAAACTGTGCCAGCGGTCCAATCCGCAGCCGCCGTGACAGCAGCGGAGAAGACGCTCGCAGGCGGTAGCGTCCGTCTAAATGGGATAAAATGAGTACCAAGATGAAAGAGTCCGTTTTACTGCTCCCCGTATGTGCAATCTCGCTTTTCGCCGGTCTGGCCGTTGCGCAGACCGCGCCAGCGACCGAACCGGGCGCCACCATCCGCGCGACTGCGACCGAAGTGATGCTGGACGTGGTGGTAGTCGATAAGCATGGCAAGAACGTGAAGAACCTGAAGCAGGGCGACGTGGCGATTTACGAAGACGGCGTGCAGCAGCCGATCACGAGCTTCCACCTGGCCGGGACGCGTGAATCGCAGACCCAGCAATCCGGCGCCGGGACGGCACCCGGGACTTCCCAGACCTCGAGACCGTTGCGGGCGGTCAACCTGATTTGTATTGTGTTTCATAATATCGACCCGATTTCGCGCAAGAACGCGAGCCAGGCTGTGGAGCAGTTTCTGGGGAACGATCTGCCGCCGGACACTTATGTCGGGATGTTCGTGCTATCCGACCGGCTGATTCCGATCTTAGCTTTCACGACGGATCGCGCGAAGGTGAGCGCGGCGGCGGAGAACGCATTTAACCTGCGGCCGATCGATTTCGCCGAGGCGTCGGTGGGCGTGCTGACCGCGAACCCGAACCGGATGACCATCACCACGGTGGTAGGGGGCAGCGGAGCCAGCACCACCGCGTCAACCACGGCGACGCTTACGGGCGGTGAGATTGCGAACACGGCGATCACCGGGGCCGACGTAACCAACGCGCCCGGCGCCACCGCGATGCGCGGCGACCAGGTCATCGCGGACCGCGACTTCGCCAATCTGACCGGCGGACGCTCGGAGGACGAGATCAACAATATGATCAAGATGCTGGGGGCGCTTCCCGGGCGCAAAACGGTACTGTGGGTCACCACCGGCACGCTGACCACGGGCGATCCCGACAAGTTGCAGGCGATGCTCTCCAAAGCCAATGCGAGTGGTGTAACCCTCTACCCGCTCGACATCACGGGTTTGACGGAGAACTCGACGGTGGAAGCCGGAAACCTGAAGTTGAACCAGGTGGCGAGCGTGAGCGCCTCGCAAGGCACCGTCACCACCAATTCGGATTTGCGAAAGGAGCAGAGCCGGCAGGGCGATACGATGGACCAGGCCGTAAGCGGGTCCGACACGCAGGCCACTTTGCGCGCGCTGGCCGAGGGCACGGGCGGTTTCATGATCGCCAACACAGGAGACTACAAGAAACCGTTTTCGCGGATTGTGGACAACGTGGGGGCGCACTATGAAGTAAGTTATCGTCCCACCTCGGATAAGTACGACGGGAGCCTGCGCAAAATCGAAGTGAAGCTGCTGGGACGCGCCGCCGAGTACCACGCCGAGAGCCGAACGGGCTATTTTGCGATGCCGGACCTGAGAGGATCGCCGGGCGCGCTGCAGCCGTTTGAGATCATGGGCCTGGGCGTGCTGAGCACGACTCCGGAGCCGCATGCGTTCGGTTTCAACACGGCGGCTTTCCATTTTCAAAATGAAGGCGCGAGTTCGCGCAGCGAACTGTACGTCGAGCTGCCGGGCGGAGCGCTGAGGGCGGCGCCTGCGGGCAACCAGACGCATCAATTCCACGCCTCGCTGCTGGCGCTGGTCAAGGATTCGAGCGGCCAGGTGGTGGACAAGTACAGCAACGACCAGACTTACTATATTCCGGACGACAAGCTGAAGGCCGCGCTGTCGGTGCCGATCGAGTACACGCATCCGCTGGACCTGCCTGCCGGCCATTACACGGTGGAGACGGCCGTGCTGGACCGCGAAGCGGGGCGGGCAAGCACCAGTGTGGCGCAGTTCGACAATCCGGAGATGAAGGGCGTAGGCCTGAGCAGCATCATGGTGATTCAGCGCCTCGAAGCGGCGGAGAAGCCGGATGCGGCGGATCCCCTGGTGTTTATGGGCAAGCACCTGGTTCCACTGTTGGAGCCCACGCTGCACGCGGGCAACCCCTACCTGTTATACTTCGCGGTTTATCCGGATAAGTCGAACACCGAAAAGCCGGCGGCGCAAATCGAGGTTTCGTCCAAGGGCAAGGTGTTGGCAAGCGTACCGGCAAAACTCATTCAGGATACCGGCGTGTGGAGGGCGGTAGTAGGGGCGCCGGCGCAGGTGGGCAGTTACGAGGTGAAAGTCACCGCGTCCCAGGGGAGCGCGCCTTCCGCAACGCAAACGCTGAGCTATACGGTTGTAAAGTAACCGCGCGGGCGTCGGGAGCTGCGTGCCTCACGAGTGCAATCAGGACTATCGCTCGATTGCAAGGCCTAAAGGCCATATTGGGTAAGTCCCAGGGCATGGCTGAAGCCATGCCCTGATACAAGGCTCCTGAATCGTGTTGCGAAGGTGCGAGACACGGCGCTGGTCCGCCGGCCGTGCGATGTCGTGCTATCGCAGCAGACCACTCCCTTACGGTCGTGGCGCCGTTCTGAATCTCGCGGTCAGCGGCCTAGAAGAACAGAGGCCGAACTTTGGCAGACCACTCCCTTACGGTCGTGGCTCCGTTGAATTACTTCGGCAGGGCAACGGGGATGGTCAGCGAGCCTACCAGGTCGGTGGCGCGATCGGCAACGATGAGGCGCACGAACTTGGTCGCGCTGCCGATCGGATACTCATTAGAGATCGGGAAGCCGTCTTTCCAGTAAGTGTCGTGCTGCTCCTTGGTGAGGTGGGGATCGAGGTTGCCGCCCACGGGAGGACCCTCCGGCCCAGTCGCGGTGCGCGTCGAGAACATCACGGTCAAGTGGCCGTCATATTGGCCGCCGCTTTCCTGCAGCAGCAGGTCGGGCACGGCGATGCGCAGATCGACCTTGAGGGTATTGGGGGCTTGGCCGGGCGCGATGGTGGCGTGCAGGCCGATGTCGGAAATGTCGGAGGGGCTGGCGAAGGCGGTGCGTAACGCGCCCATCTCCCTGTCCTGGGCGGGCCGAGAATCGGGCAGGGCGTAATAACGTGTCTTGGCGATCAATTTGACGCCCTTACGGTCGCAGGCGATCTTTACGAGGTGGAATTTGTTGTCCCAATCGGCCGCGGACGGATCGTAGGCGATGACGTAGCCGGTGCTGGCGGCTTCGTCCAAGCGCTGCATGATGGAGCGGATGTCTTCCTTGCTGTAGGATACGTTGCCACCGGTCAACTGACCCATGGCCTCCATATCCACGGTCTTGTCCGTATCCAAGTCGGTGTAAGTGAGAAGGTTGACCACCGTCCCGGTAAGGTCCAGGTTGACGCTCAAATGCTCCGCGTACAGCCCGCAGCCGACCCAGATGCCGATGCAGGGGTTCTTGGTGTTCTCCTTCCAGGTATAGGGCATGCCGCCGAGGACCCAGATTATGTCGTGGCGGCCAGGATAATTGGCTAACTGCTTGCCGAGCGTCTCCAGCACTACGTAGGTTTTCTTGGTGACTACTTCGTCGGCCATGCCGGCGGGTCTCGCTTTCAGGCTCTTAATCTCCTTGGTCAGCAGAGACTCGATGTCCTGATTCCAGGTTTTGTTGGGCGCGGCGCCGGGCGAATCCGGGAAGGGGTGGACGGGATTGATGTCGCCCGTCGGCGTCAGCACGTAAAAGTAGATGGAACTGGCGTCGTCGATCTGTTTGATTGATTGTTCGACCTGTTTGGCGGCGTACAACCACTCGCTACGGAGATGGTTCAAACAATCGAACAGGATCACGGTGGTATGCGGCGGCGGCGACGGCCGGTTGGTGAACGCGCCTGGGTTGGCGGCGGTTGCCGGCCCAAAGCCGCCGGAATGGAACAACGCGATGGTCTCCGGCTTGCCGTCGTCCACGATATGAAAATCGTTCGCCGTCAGATCGCCGACCGGTTTGCCCTGCTCGTCGAAAGCCGCCACGTTCAGCCGGACCAACTTCACCGGCTCCTGCGCGGACGCGCTGAGAATCCAGGCGCTCACTGCCAGGCCGCAGCAGAACGTTCTCAAAACTGCCCTCATATTCTTCCTTTCTGTTCCGGCGTCCCCGCTTCGCGATTCGAGTCCGATCGCAAACGTCTTCCGAAGCCTCCCAATGACAGGCGGATTTCGGACTATCGCGCCGCTATTTATCTGAAACCCAGTACTCCATAATCGCGCCGTTTACCCGGTTCGTCAAAGCGGGGAAGGGTGGCCGCAACCGGCGCCGACTTTCCGGGAACTTTGTGCGGCGGCTCGCGTATGCCCCATAGAAGCCGGCCGAGGTGGCGTCGCGAGCCTGGCAGGCCGGCGCGGGGCCGGTGGTTTGCGCTAATGTTGGATCAGGGGCGGCGTCTTCCCAGTAGAGCGACGCGAGAGTAGGCGTTCCTCGTCCGCACTGCGGGCCTGCCGGCAGAGCCAGCGGGCTGAATCGGGCATCATGCGAGCTTTGGCTTCTTACCGCGAAGCGATGTTGGTCGCTGTGCGGAGCGTATTTTCGAGCAAACTGCGCAGCTTTCTCACCCTGCTGGGCGTGATTCTCGCCACCACGACGCTGATCGTGGTGATGTCGATGGTGCACGGGATGGACGTGTACGTGGCGCAGCAGGTGTCCGACATGGGAACCGACGGATTCCAGGTGCAGCGCATTCCGCTGCTCGGCGACTTCGACCCCAAGAAACTGATCGAGCTGGACCGGCGGAATCCCAAGTTGACGCTGGAAGAATATCAATACCTGAAGAGCAACCTGACGCTGACGCGGGAATTCGGCATGTCGGCGTCGCAGTCCGTGAGCGTCCACTACCGCGGGCAGGTAATGGACGGCGTGGACGCGACGGGCGTGACCCCGAACATGGGGGTTATCTCGGACCTGGGCGTGGTGGCGGGCAGGTTCCTCGCGGACTTCGACAACCAGCGTCACACCAACGTGGCATTCATCGGGCACGACGTGCGCGAGCGCTTCTTCCGCGACAGCGATCCCATCGGCAAGACGATCACGCTGAACGGCAGGCCGTTCGAGGTGATCGGGGTGGCGGACAAGAAAGGTTCCGTATTCGGCTTTTCGCAGGACAGCTTCGTGATGATTCCGCTCGGCACGTTCTTAAAGGTATTCGGCGCGCACCCGGAGGCGAGCTTCAGCGCGCTGGCGATCGATCACGATCACCTGGACGACGCGCAGGACGAAGTGCGCGTGTTGCTGCGCGCGCACCGCAAGCTGCGTCCGAACCAGGAAGACAACTTCGGGATGCTGGCCTCGTCGTCGCTGGTGGCGCTGTGGGACCGGATCACCAAGACGCTGGCCACGATGGCGGTGGGCATCGTTTCGGTGTTCATGGTGGTGGGCGGCGTGGTGATCATGAACATCATGCTGGCGGTGGTGACGGAGCGGACCTACGAGATTGGCATACGCAAGGCGGTGGGCGCGCGGAACGGGGACATCATGCGGCAGTTTCTGATTGAATCTTCGCTGCTGTCGGCCACGGGCGGGACGATGGGCGTGCTGCTGGCCTGGCTGCTGACGGCGGTGGTGCGCGCGGCGACGCCGATGCCGATGGTTGTGCCGGCCTCGGCGGTCGTGGTGGGGGTGGGAGTATCGGCGCTGGTGGGCCTGTTCTTCGGCGTGTATCCGGCGCAACGGGCGGCCAAGCTGGACCCGATTCACGCGCTAAGGTGGGAGCGATGACGTTTTCCGAGATCCGCTCTTCGGCGGCGATGGCGTTGGCCACGGTGCTCGAGCACAAGACGCGGAGTGTTCTGACGGTGCTCGGGGTCATCATCGGCACTGGCGCGGTGATTGCGGTGGGCTCGATCGTCACCGGCGTCAACGGCGTGATGACGGACATTATTCGTTCGTTCGGTCCGGAGACGATCCTTTCCTTCCAGTTCAAACTGATGTTCCACGGCGCCACGCCGGAGGAGTTGAAGCGCAAGCCGTTCACCTGGGAGCAGTCGCAGGAGTTGGCCGAGCTTTGCCCGTCGGTGGCGCACGTTTCGCCCTACCTGCTGCCGCCGAACGTATTCGGGCCCGGACAGTGGTCGGACCACGTGAAGTACCGCGGCCGCGATCTGTACCAGATCAGCTTTGGCGGGACCGAGGAGAGCTACGCCACGGGCGAAGCCCAGGTGATGCTGCGCGGCAGGTTCTTCACCGATGAGGAGAACCGTCACCATCAGCCCGTGGTCGTGATCGGGGAAAACGTGGATAAGGCCCTGTTTCAGGGCGAGGACCCGCTCGGCAAGTGGATCGAGGTGGACGGCCATCAGCTTCAGGTTGTGGGTGTGATCGGGCAAAGGGTGAGTTTTCCGGGGCAGCCGGATCAGCGCATCCTGGTGCCTTTTTTCACCATGCACAAGATGTTTCCGACCGCCAAGCAAATCATGTTCGTCATCATCGCCAAGAAGGGCTTGATCGATCGCGCCATGGATGAAAGCGAGGTGGCGCTGCGCACGATGCGCAAAACGCCTCCCAACAAGCCGGACGATTTCTGGCTCTCGACCGGCAGCCAGATGCTGGAGGATTTCCACCGCATCACCTCGACGGTGGCGCTGCTGATGGTGGGGCTGAGCTCGATCGGCCTGCTGGTGGGCGGCATCGGGGTGATGAACATCATGCTGGTATCGGTCACCGAGCGCACGCGCGAGATAGGCATTCGCAAGGCGGTGGGCGCAAAACGCTCCGATATCGTGATCCAGTTCCTCACCGAGGCGGTGGTGCTGACCGGCCTTGGCGGGCTGGCGGGAATGACGCTGGGGTGGCTGATCTCAGTGACATTCCGGTTCTTCTTCCCCAGCCTGCCGACCTCCGTGCCGCTGTGGGCGGCCGCGCTGGGCGTGTGCGTGAGCGTCGGCGTGGGCCTGTTCTTCGGTACCTGGCCCGCGTTGAAAGCCGCCCGCCTGGACCCGGTAGTGGCGCTGCAATACGAATAGGCGGGGGGCGCCAGCCGCTTGACTTTGCGGCAGCTTGACTTTGCGGCGGCTATCTGGTTTCGTAAATGCTGCAAATGGCTTGACTCCTACGTTTATGAAAACAACACTGGAGATACCCCCGCTGGCCGCGCTCGCCTTGATATCCTGCTTTGGTCTCGCGGCGGCGCCGCAGAGCGGGCCCGGCCCGCAGCAGGACAAAGCCAGCGCACAAACGACGGCTGCACCGGCGGCCCAGGCCATGGCCGGGACCAGAGCCGGCGGTTCCGGCGCATTCGCCACCAGGCGCTATCGCAATCTGTTTTTGGAAGACGGCCATTCTCCAAAAGAGATCTCGCGGAAGATCGACGCCGCTTTCCGGCAATTGTTCCATGGCGCCCCGGAAACGCAAACGGTCTACTATGCCGCCGGCCGGAATGCGAACGGACCGCTGGCGTATCTTACCGATATCAACAATCGGGATGTGCGTTCGGAAGGCATGTCATACGGCATGATGATCGCGGTTCAGCTCGATAAGAAGGCCGAGTTCGATGCTCTTTGGAACTGGTCCAAGACCTTCATGTACCACGATTCGCCCAGCCACCCCGGTTACCGTTTCTTTTCCTGGTCGATGAAAACCAACGGCACGCCGAACGATGAATCGGCTGCTCCCGATGGCGAGCAGTATTGGGCGATGGCACTGTATTTCGCCGCGGGACGCTGGGGCAATGGCACGGGCATATACGATTACCGCGCAGAGGCGGACCAGCTTCTGGACGCCATGAAAAATTGCGCGGTGATCACCGGCCCAACGGTGAGAGGACCGGAGACCGATGGGCCGGAATTCAACGCCGAACACAAAATGGTGCGCTTCACGCCCAATAACCGGAGGCCCGATCATACGGACCCTTCCTACCACTTACCGGCGTTTTATGAGTTATGGGCGCGGTGGGGCCCGGCCGCGGACCGGCAGTTCTGGGCTGAAGCGGCTGCTGTAAGCCGGGACTTCTTCGAGAAGGTCACTAACCCCACGACAGGCCTGGCTCCCGACTACGCGAACTTCGACGGCACGCCGGTGGCGGGTTTCCGGAGTGCCGCCGGTTTCGGGCCCGATGCCTGGCGCACGGCGGCAAACTGGTCCGTCGATTGGTCGTGGTGGGCCGCCGATCCCAGGGAGCGGCAACTCAGTGACCGGATCCAGGCTTTCTTCGAATCCAAGGGAATCGACACTTACGGAAATCGATTCACGCTGGATGGCAAGCAGTTGAGCGACACTCACTCAACCGCATTGGTGGCGACTAACGCTGTGGCCAGTCTGGCAGCGACCGAACCGCGCGCGGCGAAGTTCGTCGAGGCACTGTGGAATGCGCCGATTCCATCGGGGCAATACCGATACTACGATGGCATGTGGTATCTGATGGGCCTGCTCGACTGCAGCGGCGAGTTTCGGATCTGGCCGCCGAAATAGGGATTTCAGAGTAATTCAGCGATCGATTCGACGGTGATTGACCTCGCCAGCGCGACCTCGGAGAGAATGCCGTGAAGCGTGCCGGTCTTGAGCGGGTTATGCAGAGGCACCGTGATCGTATGGGCCGGCGGTCCCTCGTGCCGCAACCTGACGTGGCTGCCCTTTTGACGGATCGTCACATACCCGAGGCGCTCCAGTGCGAGAATTACACGATCTGCAGACACGCCACGCGGCAATTTCATGCGGCTTCGACCGGGATCAGCTCGTCCTTCACATAGTGCAACTGCACTAATCGGGGATGCTCGGGGGCGTCTTCGAAGTGGAGGGAGATGGCCTCAAGGACGTTGGAACGCAGTTCCTCCCAGGTCTCCGCTTCAGTGAAGATGCCATGGCCCAGGGCGCGCGCGCAATAGCCGCCCTCCTCAGCGTCGCGAACTTCGAAGATCAGCTCCATGGGTATAGAATAGCTGAGGGCGAGATGGATCGCAGCATCTGCGTGAGGACCCGGCCGAGGCAGGTAGCTGTCGCTGGCGTGCGCCTGATACCACTGGGAACGCTGGGAGCCGGAGAACAGATTGACGTCGAGCCCGGCGGCTGGGTCTACAAAGACCGCTCGGCGCAGATGGAGACGCAATTTCAGAAATTCTCGACCGGTTCATTCGCCAGCGCCCCGCAAATCGTGTGTAACCGCTTCACCGGTCCGGGCCGGGTTGGCATCCAGTCCATGTACATTCACATGCCGGCGGGGGAATAAGGGGGCTGTGGGGCCGATGCGGCCGATCGGAGAGTGCAGATATGATGAGAGAGCCGTCCTTGTTCGTCAGTTCTACTTGCTATGACCTAAGGCAGGTGCGAGAGGACATCAAGGGCTTCGTCGAAGGGCTAGGATTGAAACCCGTCCTGTCGGAGCACAACAGCTTTCCTGTGAACCCTGACCTCGCAACAGTGGACAACTGCCTGAAGGTGGTTGAGCAAAACGCAGATATCTTCGTGCTAATCGTCGGGTCGCGACATGGCTCAACAGGGCGTAACGACAGGTCCGTCACGAACCTGGAGTACCTGACAGCCCGTTCCAAGGGCATCCCCGTGTTCGTGTTTGTTTCACGTAGCGTCCTGGACATCCTACCCGTATGGAAGGCCAATAAGGGCGGGGATTACTCAGGTATAACTGACTCACCAAAGCTCTTCGAGTTTGTGGCTTCCCTGGAGGACTCGGGATCGGCCTGGGTGTTCCCCTTTGATACTGCCCAACAGATCTTCGACACACTTCGACTTCAGCTTTCGTACCTTTTCATGGATTCGCTGGCGCTGAGACTTCAGCTGAGCGGCGGGGGGCTACCTCCGAGCGTTCGTGAGTTGCCGGGCGCCCAGATGCGACTGATCATTGAGCGACCTCCTCACTGGGAGTATCTACTCTTCAGTGAGGCGCTGACCCATGCGATCACCGCCCTCGCAGATGCCAAACGGGACTGGCACTACGGGATTGCGTTCGGGCGGAGCACGATCATGGACCCCCGGGCCTTTACGAAGTGGGTTGAAGCGAAGTTAGAGGGCGTTAGCCGCCTCATCGCGAGCGCCAACCAGATCATCAAGGAGGCCCTGCCAACTGCGTTTGGTCCACTAGGCACGAGCGGGGACGCCGAGGCCATCTTGTACTGCGCAAGAAGGCTGGCAGAGGTTTACAAGGGCGCCCTTGAGTGGAGATCGGATTTTGTCAGGACTGGAGTGCGCAAGGAACTGGACCAGTTAAAGGCTGCAGCCGCAGGTTTTTGCGACAACATGGTGCGAGAGATCGAGGAGTTCGGCCCCTTGGTCAACCGCGAACTGAAGCAAGCGCTTCTTGACGCGCAATCCGGCAAGAAGGTCGACGCTGTGATCACGCTCACGCTCACCGGCTGCGGGATGGCCGAGATCACGACCGAGGCGGACCGTCTGAAGGCCCTGATTATATCCGGCGAACTTTCTTGGGATTAGGGTCGCCGGCCGCCCGAGGCTGGCCCTGGTGTCCTGATGATTACTTCCGCGAGTCTTTTCCCCCAACCGACGCGGTTAACGCTCTAACAGAGGACGCTGCCGATCGACCGGCCCTACCCCGTCTGCCTCTGCCCACTCCCCCTCACTGTTGCCAGCGCTAACAGCGGGAAGTAATCCCGGTATAAGTGGTAAGTCAGATAGAAGACATTGGGGAAGCCGGTGCCGGTGGCTTGATCTTCTTTCCAGCGGCCGTCGGGCTGCTGGGTTTCTAAGAGGTAAGTTACACCGCGTCCGGCGGCGGCCGAAGCGGCATCGCCGGCGGCGCAGAGGCCGAGGACGGCCCAGGCGGTTTGCGACGCGGTGGAGGGGCCGGGGACGAAGCAGTTATCGCGATAGCTTTGGCAGGATTCGCCCCAGCCGCCGTCGCGGTTGGCGACGTGGCGAATCCAGGCGGCGGCGTTGACCATCGCCCGTCGCGCCGGGGCGCCGCCCGCCACGCGCAGCGCGCGCAAAGCCAGGAACGTGCCGTAAATGTAATTGACGCCCCAGCGGCCGTACCAGCTTCCATCGCGCTCCTGCGCGTGCAGCAGAAACTGCACGCCGCGCTGGATGGCGGGGTGGTCGGTCGAAAGTCCCCGCCTCACCAGGGCATCGATGACGCGGCCGGTGATATCGGGGCAGGTCGGATCGAGCATGGCGTTGTGGTCGGCGAAGGGCACCTTGTTGAGGATCCGCCAGTTGTTATCGGCGTCGAAGGCGGCCCATCCGCCGTCGGAGGATTGCATGCCCAGGATCCAATCGATGGCGCGCCGCTCGACGCGGGCCTGCGCCTCGGCGTCGCTGGCCTTGGCGTGGCCGAGCGCGAGCAGCACCATGGCGGTATCGTCCACATCGGGGTAATATTCGTTGGCGAATTCGAACGCCCAGCCGGAGGGCACCAGGTCGGGCCGCTTGATGGCCCAATCGCCCTTGCGGCGCACTTCCTTCGAGAGCATCCAGTCGGCGGCGCGAGTGAGGGCGGCGGGCGAAGGCGCCCAGGACTCCGCTCCGGCGCGCACTTCCTGCAACTGGCCGAGCGCATAGGAGCAGATGGCGGTGTCCCAGAGCGGCGATACGGCGGGCTGGAACTGGAAGTGGTCTTCGTCCTCCAGAATCAGGTCCTCGAAGTGGCGGACGCTTTCGACCAGGTCCGGCTGGTCTTCGGGATAGCCGAGCGCTTCCAGCGCCATGATGCAGTACATCATGGATGGGTAGATGGCGCCGAGGCCGTCGGTGTGGCGGGTGCGCTCCAGCATCCAGCGTTCCGCTTCGCGGATGGCGCGCGCGCGCACGTTCTTGAGGCCGCGCTTTTCCCAGAGCTTGACGGCGCGGTCCACCTGGTGGAAGAGGAGGGCGGCGGCGTCGCGTTTGGGCAGGGAATGCTTTGTGGTGGGGCGCAGCAACTCATCCACCCCCATACCGTGCGGCGTCTCCTTCGGTTTGCCGATGGCTTGCACGATGGAAAGCGGCACCAGGATGGCGCGCGTCCAGGAAGACATTTCATAGAGGATGTCGCCGGGCGCGAGCACGATTTCCGGGGGGACGCTGGGCGCCCACTGGCGCGGATACAGGCCCAGCAGGCTGAAGTTGATCTTGGTGTAGCTGTTGGCGGCCTGCAGGCCGCCAAGGGCCAGCACGCGGTCGCGGGCCCGGCGCATCGCGGCCGGGTTGGGATCGATGCCGGCGATCTGCCCGGCCAGCTTACACGCCGTGTAAGCGCGGGCGGTCGCATTGATTTCCGAAGGGCCGCCGGGGTAAATATTCCAGCCGCCATCGGGGAGTTGGCGGCGGAGGATCGACTGGCAGGCTTTGCGGATGCGCGGCGCGGCGGGCGGACGCCATTCGCCATCGGCATCCGGCTGGTGACGCCACAGGTCGTAGAGGATGTAATCGGATTCGAGCGTGGTGTCCGCCGTGAGATCGCCCCACCAGCAGCCGGCCGACTGCTGCAGCGACTCCAGGGCCTGCCCGGAGGAGGTGAGGGCCCGGTCGATGCGCGCGGCGCGTTCGGCCGCGGTTTGAGCGACGGCCGGAATGTGAGCATGGCGGCGGGATGCCGGTTCGATCCATTCCATAAAGGATAGTGTAACGTCTCGGCCGGCCGCTGCTGGGTTTGGGTACGAGGGCTTGAACAACGTGGGTAGTGGAGCGAGCCCGTCAGGGCGATAGAGAGTAGCCCAGCGCGTAAGCACTGGGACCCGCCCATGAGATCCTGTAGCCCCGGAACGGGGCGAAAGGGCGCCCGCCGTTGCCCTGCCGGTCCGGCAAGCTTGCTGCGGCACCGCGAGTGTCTTGCAGCGAACCCGGTCGAAGCGGGAGTCGTCGGCGCACGCCAGGAGATTCCCTGTGGCTTTAGGCGCCGTGCAAGGACGAAGCGGCAGGGGCTAAAGCCGCGTGCGGGGTGCAATTTGAGGCACGGCTGAAGCCGTGCCCTGATACAAGGCTCCCTGAATCATGATACGAATTTGCGAGACAGGACACTTGCGGACCAGCGATGCCGCAGCCCCGGTGTGCCGCGCGCCGGCTACTGCTCCATGAGTGCGGCGGCGGCTTCGTCCAGGAACCAGGCGACATCGTGGCCGGGGCGGGTCGCGATCTGAGCGGGATACTTCATGGGATCGTATTCGCCCTTGATCACCGAACGGAGGGCCTCTTTTTTGTCGTCCCCGGTGACCAGGAAAACGGTGCTCTTGGCGGCCATCAGGACGCCTGGCAGCAGGGTAACCCGCCACTGCCGAAACTGGGGGGCGAAGGTTGCGGCGGCTATGCCCTCGCGGTCTTCGATCAACGGGTCTCCGGGGAACAGGCTGGCCGAATGCCCGTCCGGCCCCATGCCGCGATGCACCACGTCAAAACGCGGAAGGTCACCTTCGTTTAATCCGAAGAAGCGGCGGATTTCCTCGGCGTAGCGCTGGGCCGCCGCCTGCGGAGCCAGCTCGCCCAGGACGCGGTGAACGCTCGACTGGGGCACGCGGGCCGGCAGGATGAGGTGGTCGTTGGCCAGCTTGAAATTGCTGGCCGGGTCGGAAGGAGGAACCATGCGCTCATCCACGAAGAAGAGGTGAGTGCGGTTCCATGGCAGATTGGCGGCCGCCAGGCGCTCAAACATCAACTTGGGGCTGGTGCCGCCGGAGACGGCCAGCGTGGCCAGCTCCTGGCTGGAAAGCACCTCTTCGAGCGAGGCGACGATTTGGCCGGCGCATGCCTCAGCCGCGGCCGGCGCATTCTGGCAGGTGTGATAAGAAACGCTCATTCAATCGGTAGCATACGCAAACCGGGCGGCGGACGCCAGCGTTTTTTCAAACACCGGGTCGCTTTGCAGGATGCCGAGCTCCTCGCGCAGCAGCAGGTAGTCGTCCGGCTGGGGCAGGATGGTGCACTGCGAAACGCCGTCGACGGTGGCCGCGAGGTGGCCGTCCTGGCGCTCCAGGCGCGCGTGTAAGGTGCCGCACTCGAGTTCGGCGGAGGTTTGCTGCGTGTTGGTGCTGATTTGTGCCGTGGCACTGACGCCGGCCGAAGCGAGGGCGCCGGCCATCCAGGCGGCCATGTACAGGGCTCGCGAGGTGACCGCGCCCGCGTCGCACACGCGGATGCGCGCGGCGCCGGCGAGACGGGCTGCATGGCGCGGGTCTTCGAAGATCTGCGCCAGCGTTTGCCGCCAGCGGGTGAGGCGGGTCCAGGCGAGGTCGCCGAGCAGCATACCGCGGGCGGTTTCGCCGGCCAGGCGCCGGAGGGCGGCGGGGGCATCCGCCATGGCGCCCGAATCCACCACCACCCGCCGCGCCACAGCGGCCAGGGCGGGGAACTCAGCCATCTCCAGCAGGCGCGGGCTGCGGCACCACAGGATGACGGGAAGGTCCGGCACTTCGAGCGGCAGTACCACCGAGGGCACGTCGCCGAGCGAGGCATCCGAACAAGTGATTTCCACCTGCTCGCAGCAGATCTGGCGGCGCTGGCCAAACGGCATCCAGCACTGGGCGAAGACGCGCTGGACGAGGGAGCGCCCGCCGGCGCCGGTGAGGCGGACGACGATGGTGCGCGCCGGATGCTCCGGCATCAGAGCGGCAATGGTTTCGCCCAGGCCGGCGGGGTCCTCGCTCTCTTCGCTGACGACAATCAGCGTCATGGTGCAGGCGCGCAGCACGCCTTGCGCCGCTTCGCCGGCTGCTTCCTTACTGGTGGCGACCCAAAGATCGGCGAGTTCCTTGAGGATTTTTTCGGGCGGCGTGGCCGGCATTACGGTTTCCTCCAGGCATGGCCGCGGCGGGCCAGCATAGCGTCGGCGGCAAGCGGTCCCCAGGTTCCGGCGGGGTAGTTGGGAAAGTCGAAATGGTCGGCGCGCCACGCGTTCTGGATGGGCTCGACCACCGCCCAACTGGCTTCCACCATGTCTTGCCGCGTGTACAGCGTGGCGTCGCCCAGCAAGGCATCGAGCAGCAGCGTTTCGTAAGCGGAAGGCGAGCGCTCGCCGAAGCTGGAGCCGTAGTTGAAATCCATCGACACCGGGCGCAGTTTCATGCCGGCGCCGGGACGTTTGGAAAGGAACTTGAGGGAAATGCCCTCCTCCGGCTGGATGCGCACGATCAGCAGGTTGGGCGTACCGTCCGCCATCTCGCCATCGAACATGGCCAGCGGGGCGCTATTGAAGTGGATGGCGATTTCGGTGACGCGCTTGGGCAGCCGCTTGCCGGTGCGGACGTAAAAGGGCACGCCCGCCCAGCGCCAGTTCTCCACGAACAGGGTCACCGCGGCGTAGGTATCGGTGGTGGAAGCCGGGGCGACGCCGGGCTCCTGGCGAAAGCCGGGCACATCTTCGCCGCCGATGCGTGCCGGGCCGTACTGGCCCGCCACCGCGTTCAGGCGGATCTCGTCGGCCGTCATCGGTTTCATGGAGCGCAGCAGCTTGGATCGCTCATCGCGCACGCTGCCGGCACGGAAGCTGGCACTGGGCTCCATCGCAATCGTGGCCATGACCTGCAAGAGGTGGTTCTGGATCATGTCGGCGAGCGCGCCGGCTTCCTGATAGTAAGCGCCACGGCCCTCGACGCCGATCGATTCCGCGGCCGTGATCTCGACGTGATTGATATAGCGGCGGTTCCAGAGCGGCTCGAAGATCCCGTTGCCGAAGCGAAAGGCCAGGATGTTCTGCACGGTTTCCTTGCCCAGGTAATGGTCGATGCGGTAGACGTCGGATTCGGCGAAGACTTCGTGCAGGCGGTCGCTCAGCTCGCGCGCGCTGGCCAAGTCATGGCCGAAGGGCTTTTCCACCACCAGCCTGCGCCAGCCAGTGCCGTGCTGCAGGCCGGCGGCTCCGATGCCCTGCGCTGCCTGCGCGTACTGGCTGGGCTGGGTGGAAAGATAAAAGAGCACGTTGCCGCCGGTCTGGTGGGTTTGGTCGAGGTGGGTGAGCTTCTCGCCGATGCGCTGATAAAGGGCTACGTCGCTTATGTCTCCCGCCACGTAGTGGAGGCCCTCGCCGAACGCTTTCCAGACATCTTCATCCAATGGAGTGTCTTCGGAAAATGCCGTGACCGCCTCTTTCATCTTGGCGCGAAACTGTTCGTCGGTGAGAGTCGTGCGCGAGGTTCCCACGATGGCGAAGCCGGGTGACAGCCGCCGGTCGTAGGCCAGCCGGTAAAGCGCGGGCAGCAGCTTGCGCTTGGTGAGATCGCCGTTGGCGCCGAAGATCACCACCGCGCACGGTGGGATGCGCCGTTCGAAGCGCAGGGGATCCTGGAAGGGGTTCTCAGCGGGCATTGGAACTACATTATCAGATGCGGGAGCGCGCCTTGCCGGCGGAGGCGGACGGTTGAAACGCGATGGTAAGCGTATGGGCCGATACACTGGCGGGCGTGACGGCTTGGCGTGCCGCAGTCATCGCCGAACCAAGCCTTAATCGAGCAGGAATGGCCGTACGGTTTTCTCACAATTGGCCGATAAGGGGCATGGGAGACAACTATGAGCGGCCACCTGGCGCCGGTCAACGAGCAGGTTGTGCGCGACTACATCCTGCGCGCCATGGAAGAGTGCGGGCGCAACATGGCGGTGCCGGGTATTCTCCGCAAGATTGCCGGCTATGAGCCCGAGTTATTCCTGCAGATCGCGCTGCGGTTGATCGACAGCGAGCCGGATTGTCCGGGGCGCAGGCTGCTGGCGCGGATGCTGCTGCGCAACGCGAAGACGATCCCCGCCATTACCGATCCCGGCGCGCTGGGCCGCGAGAACGCGATTCGGGTGTCGAAGCGGCTGATGGCGGCGGACAGTTGCTTCGATGTCGCGCTGGCGCGCCAGTTGCCCGACCGGGATGGCGAAACGGCGCGCCTGGAGGGCAAATCGGCCGAGCGCGCTCTGGACATCCTGGATGAAGTCTCACCGGGCGTCCGGATCATCCATCTGCTGGCGCACCTGGCCGAATCTTCCGACCGGCACATCGCCAGCAAGGCTACGCTTCTGGTGGGCCGGCGCATTCAGAATATGGCGTGGATCGAAAGGCGCCTGTCGAGCGCCGATCCGCGCATCCGCGCCAATCTGCTCGAGTCCATCTGGGGGCTCGATGCGCCCGAGGCGCGCCGCGCCCTGATGGACCGTCTGGACGACGAGAATAACCGCGTGGTGGGTAACGCCATCATGGGTCTCTTCGTGCTGGAGAAAATCGATATTGCGCAGGGCGTTTCGTCGCTGCTGCGGCAGCCCGCGCCGTTCCGCGCCACCGCAGCCTGGATCATGGGCCAGACATGCCACCGCGATTTCACCGGCCGTCTGCGGCAGTTGATGCGCGACGCGGCCCCCGAAGTGCGCCGCGCGGCCTTGCAGTCGCTGTTCAGCCTCCGCCGCGCGGCGGAGGAGAGGCCGGGGCCGGACCCCGGACCGCCGCGGCGTTCCGCGGACCATACCGGCAGCGGAGGCGCCGGCCGGGACCACTCGGGGGGCCTTGACGTCCGCCTCGACGGCAGGTCGTTTCTGAGCAGGCGGGCATGAACGGCGCCGCGGGCAATATCTCGGTTGGCAGGCGAAATCCGCATCGCACCCCAGAACCGGGACGCTTGTCTCACCGACCATGCTTCGCTTGAAGGATCGGTTTGCGCCGCCAGGCCCCTTGCTAGAATGGCCGTATGGCGGGAAACAGCGAGCCACAGCCGGTTCGATCCTTCGAAGCCTCCCTGGAGGAGTTGGAGAAGGTGGTGAAGGAATTGGAAGGTGGAGATCTGCCGCTGGAGCGTTCGCTCGAGCTGTTCGAGCGCGGCATGAGCCTTTCCGAAGAATGCCGCAAACAGCTCGAAGCGGCGGAAACGCGAGTGGAGATTCTGCTTCGCAAGGAAGGCAAGATCGCTGCCGAGCCGTTCCATCCGGAGGAAGCGGATAAAGCATGAACCTGCGCGACTACCTGGCCGTGCAGCAGCGGCTGGTGGATGCCGAGCTGGACCGGCTGACGCCGCCGGAAACGGCGCCTCCCGAGACCATTCACCGCGCCATGCGCTACAGCCTGTTCGCCGGCGGCAAGCGCATACGGCCGGTGCTGTGCCTGGAAGCGGCGCGCACGTTGGCGGGCGATGTGGATGGCGCGGTGACGGCGGCCTGCCCGCTCGAGCTGATCCACACCTACTCACTGATCCACGACGATCTGCCGGCGCTCGATAACGACGATTACCGGCGCGGCAAGCTGACCAACCACAAAGTGTTCGGCGACGCGATGGCGATTCTGGCGGGCGATGCGCTGCTGACGCTGGCGTTTCAGGTGCTGGCCGAGCTGCCGGCGCCGGCGGACCGGAAAGCGCGGCTGATGGCGGAGCTGGCAACAGCATCGGGGACGGTGGGAGGCATGATCGGCGGCCAGGTGGCGGATCTGGAAGGGGAAGGGAAGCCGCCCGATGCGGCGCTGCTCGAATCCATCCATCGCGCCAAAACGGGCGCGCTGTTGCGGGCCAGCCTGCGCATGGGAGCCATTTACGCGGGCGCGAGCGAGGCACAATACGCGGCGCTCTCCTGTTACGGCGAGCACATCGGGCTGGCGTTCCAGATTGTCGACGACATACTGGACGTGGAGGAATCCTCCGAGGCCCTCGGCAAAACCGCGGGGAAGGACGCGGCGCAGCACAAGATCACGTTTCCCGCGGTCTACGGGCTGGAGGCGTCGCGGGCGATGGCCGAAGCCGAGTGCGCCCGCGCGCACCAGGTGCTGGAGCCATTCGGGGAGCGCGCCGCGCGGCTGCACGAGCTGGCCGACCTGATTGTCCGCCGCAAGTCATGAAGACGCGGCTGGACCGGCTGCTGGTGGAACGCGGTCTCGCCGAAACGCGCGAGAAGGCGCAGGCGCTGATCATGGCCGGCGAGGTGACGGTGGACGGCCGCCAGGCGGCCAAGCCCGGCCAGGCGGTAACGGCGGAGGCGGCGGTCACTGTCCTGGCACCGCCGCCTTACGTGAGCCGCGGCGGATTCAAGCTGGCGGAGGCGCTGCGGCATTGGAACATCGGCGTGACCGGCTGGATCTGCCTGGACATCGGCGCTTCCACCGGCGGCTTCACCGATGTGCTGCTGCAAGGAGGCGCGGCGCGAGTGCACGCGGTGGATGTGGGCGCAGGCCAGCTCGACTGGAAACTGCGCGCCGATGCACGGGTGGTGGTGCACGACCGCATTAATGCGCGCCGTCTGTCCGCCGCGGAGATCGGCGAAGCGGTGGATCTGGCCACCTGCGACGTAAGCTTCATTTCGGCCACGCTGATTCTGCCGGCGGTCGCGCCGCTGCTACGGCCGAATGGGCAAATGGTTATACTGGTCAAACCGCAGTTTGAAGCCGGCAAGGGGCAAGTGGGCAAGGGCGGCATCGTACGCCGGCCCGAAGTGCACCTGGCGGCTTGCCAGCGGGTCGAACGGGCCGCGGCGGATCTCGGCTTCCGGACCGACGTGATCGAAAGCCCCATCCTCGGCGCCGAAGGGAACAAGGAGTTCCTGCTGTATGCCCACCATTAGTACCGTCGGCATTTGTTCCAAACCGCACTCGGCGGAAGCTCTGGCCGTTGTGCCGCGGCTGCTCGAGTGGCTGAAGGACCGCGGCATCGCGGTGCGCTGCGACCTGGAGACGGCCGTCTACGCGCCCGCGGCACACGGCATACCGCGCAACGAAGTTCCGCCGGGCTGCGACCTGGTGATCGTGCTCGGCGGCGATGGCACGCTGCTTTCCGCCGCCCGCGCCATTGGCAAGCTGGAGATTCCGCTGTTTGCCGTCAACCTTGGCGGGTTGGGCTTCCTGACCGCTATCACGGTCGACGAGATTTATCCCGAGTTGGAGCGGGCATTTCGCGGCGAACACCGCATCGCCAGACGGAGACTGCTGTCCACCGAAGTGGTGCGCGGCGACGAAGTGGTGGCGTCTTACCAGGCGCTAAACGATGCCGTGCTGACCAAAGCGGCCATCGCGCGCATGATCGATTTGGAAGCTTGGGTGGACCAGCAGCTCGTCTGCGAGTACAAGGCGGATGGGTTGATCATTTCCACTCCCACCGGGTCGACGGCATACTCGCTCTCGGCGGGCGGGCCGGTGATCTTCCCGGCGGTGCCGGCTATTTGCCTGACGCCCATCTGCCCGCACACGCTTACCAACCGCCCGGTGCTGGTGCCGGAAACCAGCGTGATTCGCATCCTGGCGCACAATCCGAATGAATCCACCTACCTGACGATTGACGGCCAGGTGGGCGGCCCGATTGCGGAGGGTGACGCGATTGTCTGCCGCAGCTCGAACTACGCCCTGCATTTGATCCGGCCGCCGCACGCCAGGTTCTTCGACGTGCTGCGGCAGAAACTGGATTGGGGCAAGCGATGAAGCGGCCGTCGCTGACGGCGTGGATCTTCATCGGCATGGCGGCGGGCGTGGCAGTGGGCGCGCTGGCTCCAGGGTTCGCCCCGCACCTGGCGCCCGTAAGCAACGTGTTTCTGCGGCTGATCCGCTCCATCATTGCGCCGCTGATTTTCGCGATGCTGGTAGCAGGAATCGCCGGCGGGGGCGATTTGAAGCGGATGGGGCGCGTCGGCGTCAAGGCCATCGTCTACTTTGAAATCGTCACCACGCTGGCTCTGTTCCTGGGCCTGGCGGCGGTGAACCTGGCGCGGCCGGGGGCGGGCGTGCCGATGGGTGCGGGCGCCGCGGAGCAGGCGGCGCAACCACCGGCGAAACTCGGCGATATTCTCGAACACGTCTTCCCCGCCAGCATCATCGACGCCATGGCGCGTAACGACGTGCTGCAGGTCGTCGTTTTCGCGTTTCTGTTCGGCGCCGCCTGCGCGGCCATCGGCGCACGGTCGAAGCCGGTGGTCGAGTTCTGCGGATCGCTGGCCGAGGTGATGTTCCAGTACACCAAATACGTGATGTACCTGGCGCCGTTTGGGGTGGGCGCGGCGATCGCGGTCACCATCGGTTCCAAGGGCGTCGGCGTGCTGTTCGGTCTGGGCAAGCTGATCGCCACCATGTACGTTGCGTCCGCGCTATTCGTGCTGCTGGTGCTGGCGCCGGTGGTGATTCTGTTTCGCATTCCGCCCGGCCGCTTTTATCGCGCGGTGCGGCAGCCGTTCCTGATCGCCTTTTCCACCGCGTCGAGCGAGGCCGCCCTGCCGCTGGCGCTCGAAAACATGGAAGAGTTCGGCGTCCCCAAGCACATCGTTGGATTTGTCCTGCCCACCGGCTACAGCTTCAACCTGGCCGGCACCACGCTATATCTCTCGACGGCAGCGATCTTCGTGGCGCAAGGAGCCGGCGTCCACCTTAGTCTCAGCCAGCAACTGGTGATCATGCTGACCCTGATGCTGACCAGCAAGGGAGTGGCCGGCGTGCCGCGCGCCGCCATTGTTATCCTCACCGGAACCCTGGCCACATTCCATCTCCCGATGGAAGGCATCGCCGTTCTGCTGGGCGTCGACGCCGTACTCGACATGGCGCGCACCTCGATCAACGTGTTGGGCAACTGCCTGGCCAGCGCGGTGGTAGCGCGGTGGGAAGGGTACGGGCTGGAGGAGCGGTGAGAGGTGGGTTACACAAGTGGGTGCCGGGTTAGATTAAGCGCGCCTGTCCCGGTTTCGTCCCAAGACCCTGGTTGATCGCCTAGTCGAGCGGCCGCGGTCTGTGTGTGTGCGGGCGCTGCCAGCGATGGCAGTAAACCGAAAAGAGAGGAGCTACAATGAACACCGCAATGAAGAGGCTGGTTGTAGCCCTGGTTCTGGCTCTGTCCGTTGCCTTCGGACAGCAGCGCTGCGTAATGACCAAGGAGCTCGACGGCAAAACCGAGCAGAGAGCATATTGGACCGGTTCGAAGTGGGTACCGTGTCCAGACACCGCGAAACCCAAGCCGAAGCCATTCGACAGGAGCTCGCTTGACAAGGTACAGATTAGCGTCCCCACCTCGGCCAAGGAGCTTAAGGCGCAGGCCGAGAAGATTTTCGACCAAACCGACGTGGTCACCGGCAAACAGGAAATGACGCTCGCGCTAATCGACGAGGTCAAGACCTGGTTTAAGATCGATCAAGAGCACCCCGACGCGATTGCGAAGAGCGAGAAACTCAGGACGACTTACGCATCGTATCGGTTCGAATATTCAACGATGATGGGCCTGGTACAGCATTTCTTCACGGCAATCGGGGTGCCCGAAGATACCGACAAACTGACGGATGCTGACATAGCCAAATTCAACACGATTTGTCCGGACTATTTGAAGGTCTTGGATACGGCTGGCCCTTTAACGGAGGTTGATAAGAAGATAGAGAGCCAGATGCGTCAGCTTAAAGCTATGGGGTTCGAGCTGTAAGGGGGTGATAATGGAAACTCAAACTGCTCCAGAAACCGGCGCAGCATCCATTTGCTGGAAATTCCGCTCGGCCGGATCGGGCTAGCCTGCCCCCCGCCTTTCCGCTCTGGCTAGGGCCTCGTGCAGACCAAGGGAAAACCGGAGGGAGACACGTACAGCTCAAGAGCGAAGAATACAGGTGACAGCAGTCACGGGTTTCTCAGGGTGCCGAGTTTGCCTGCTCGGTAGGATTCGGGCGCGAACCACTCCAACGGTAGGTAGCCGCCTCGGTCTTGTGTCGTCTTTGAAACTGATCGATAAGGATGAACCGGCCGGTCCATGGCTTACCCTTCTCACCAATAACCGGCCGGACGAAAGCGACTATTTGCTGGCTGACCATCGAATGGGGCGGGATCTCAAACTGCACCAAAGCAGGCAGGAAATTTTCCGTGCCTTCAGGGAAGGCATTCATTATGAGCAGAGTCTGTTTATCATCGTCGTGGTTGAAACCGGCATTGAGATGAACGTGCATGACATCGAGGCTCGTTCCGTCCGGTTGCCTCTCCCCTCCGATATTCCATACGAGCTGACGCGGGTTGAAATGGACGTAGAGCCTCGGTTTTCTCCGCCCCAGCCATTTACCGATTCGCTCGGCAGGAGGATTAAGCAAGCTGCTGAACGGCTTTGTCAGGTTCTCTAGCCACGCCAGGTGCATCGCCCGACAATATAGCAAGTCGCAAAGGGTGCTGCTATGGGAAAAGAGGGACGGCCTGAGAGCCTGTCGGAGTGAACGGTTTTTGGCCATCTCGACCCCAACATCTCGCGGTCGCTGCGCCAGCCCATCGCAACGGATGGCTGTGGAAATTCTATCTCCGACAGGCTCCTGAACTGAGCGATCTGCTTGCGATCCAGGTTAGCCTGCCCGCCGTCTTTCCTCCCTGGCGAGCGCTTCGTGCAGGAGCGATTTCATGTATGTCTGGTATGGCAGCCCCTTTTGCGATGCCAAGCGGCGCAGCCTGGCCAGATCGGCCTCGCGCAGGCGTATCGAAATCACACGGGAGGCCGACGCGCGCTTCAGAAGGTCGGCGCGGCTGAGCGTCTTCAGCGTGCCTTTCCTTGCGGCGTCCTCCAGGTCGCGGTCGAGTTCTTCGCGGTGGGCGTACCACCAACGTGCCTCCTCGGCCTCGGAACGAAACGCCGGAACTTTCCGCCTATTCATCGCTCACCTCTGTGTCGCAGGTAGATCGTCCGGAGCCGCTTCGGCGCCGGGTATGCCGTGATTGCCCGCACACGCCCGCGCCGGAGTGTCCAGATAACAACCAAAATCCGGCCGCGGAGCGTGGCGCCAAGCGATTTGTAGCGCCCCTCGCCGGTTTCAGTCTCATACTCGAGATCCAGCGGCTCATTTTGCAGTGACTCTTCAAATTCGCTCGGGGTCACCCGATGGCGCTTCAGATGGCCGGCGTTAGCGTCGTCCCACTCAAATTGAAGCGCGCTCCCCAATCTCAAGGATAACGGTGTATATATACGCCGTCAATACCCGCTGAGCGAAGATCGCCTCCCGGCGCCCTGCGTCGCGGCCTACGCCGGTTCCACCTGGTATTACGAAACACGCCCGCAAGCGGGCGTTGGCAGGTTGAAACCTGCCCCACCCAGCTACTTCAAATATTTCACCGCCAGCACGGCGTTGCCGCGCTCGTTGTAGAGCAGCTCATCGACCAGGTTGCTGGCCATGAGGATTCCGAAACCGCCGGGGCGCTTGCCGTGCTCTTCGCGGTACTCGATGTGCTTGGTGGGCGAGTCGTCGGGATTGGAAATGGCGGCGTGCGGCAGGGCCTCCAGCGAGAAGCCCTTGCCCGGATCGGCAATGTGGGTCATCACCGCGCGCGAGGTGCGCAGCAGCGACGTCCGCACCCGCTTTTGCACGTCCGATTTGCCGCCGTGCTCGATGGCGTTGATGAGCAGCTCGCGGAATGCCGCGGCGACGTCCTCGGCCTTTTGCGGCTCCAGGTCCGCCAGCATTTCGCGGATAAACTGGGTAGTGCGCTCGGCGGCTTCGAGCTTGCAGCGCACCTCCAGGGTGATCCACTCCGGGCGGGCCGAAGTAACCTTGATGTCGTCGCGCCAGGCGGTGGCATCGAGCGCCAGTTGCACTATATCGGCCAGCGGGCCGGCGGTAATCGGTTTGTGGAAGTAGGAGTAGGCGCGGCCGCGAATGGCAGCCAGCGCCCCGGCCGGATCGCGCTTGCCGGCCAGGATCACCTTCGCCTCGGGGCGGATGGAGCGCATGCGCCGCAACAATTTGAGTCCTTCGTCGCCGTTGCGGCCTGGACCGGCCAGTACCAGATCGCAGGCGGAGTGCCGCAGCGCTTCCAGCGCTTCGTGGCGGTCGTAAGCGTCCTGAATGGATCGTCCGTCACGCCGCAGCACGGAGGCTAGAACCTCATGGAAGGCGCGGTCGGCATCGAAGATCAGTAACCGGTGGGGGTTCACAGGATCTCTCACCTTCACTTTAGCCGAGGAAGTCCGCGATTTGGGATGCTGATTGCACTTCGCGGGCCGGAACTGCGCGTAACCTCGGCCCGCCGCGCCGCATCACATCTAGTTATGGAACAGTTCCAGCCTGCCCGTGGTGTGTCTCACGCCGGCAGTGCCGTTTCGTACGCGGCCGGCGGTTTGTTCCTCGTCTGGCTGCTGGCGGCCGGTGCCGCAAGCGCGCAAGTCTACCCGCCGGGAGGTTACCCAGGCGGCGGCTACCCACCCGGAGGTTACCCTGGCGGGTATCCGGGGGGCTATCCGGGAGGCGGCGGCCCCAGCATTCCAATCGGCCGCAGCAAGACGAATCCCAACGGCACCAAGGGCGAGCCGATGCCGAACTTTCGCGGCAAGTTGCGGCAGATGGATAACAAGACCATCACCATCGCGCTCGACGACGATCGCCGAATTGACTTCAAGCGCAACGAAAAGACCAAATTCTTCAAGAACGGAGAAGAGATCAAGAATCCCCAGTTCGCCGTCGGGGACCAATTGTCCGTCGAGGGCCCAGAGGATGAGAAGGGCTACCTGATCGCGGTGAATGTCTATTGGGAGAAGGCCGCCGGCTCCCAAACGGCGGCCAGCAAAGACAAAGACAGCGGCGCGGTAGACACCTGGAAGGATAATCCGAAGGATGCCGGCCCAGCGAAGGCGCAGTCGACTGCGCCGGCTGCTCAAGCGGCGCCGCCATCCGCTACGCCTCTACCCGCCACGCCGGATGTGGACGACCCTGGCCCGCCCGTGCTGCGCCGCGGCAAGCCGGCCGACGCGGCGCGCGAGCATGCCGCCGAGCCTCCAGTAGAGCCGCCGGCGCAAGCGGGAACGGGCGGCAATGCGCCGCCGGCTGCCACGCAGCCCGGTGCCGCCGCGCAGCCCGAGACGGCCGAAGCCGCCGTACCACCCCCCGTCCCGGATTACCGGAATGCGGACGAGGTGCCGGTTCCGGAGGCTCGGCCGCGGCAGAGCGACGACCAGATCCGCAGGGCCGCCGGAGCTGCGTTCGACTTCACCGAGGGCTTGCCCAATTACATGTGCCAGGAAGACATCGCCCGCTACAGCAGCGACACCAGACCGGCCAACTGGCGGCCCGACGACCTGGTTACCGCCGCCGTGGTTTACGACCACGGCAAAGAGGACTACCGCAACATCAAGGTGAACGGCAAGCCGCGCGATAGCTTCAAAGATACCGACGGCGCCTGGTCCACGGGTGAATTCGGCACTCTGCTGGTCGACCTCTTCTCGCCGGCCACCGACGCCCAATTCCGCTTCCGCGAGAGCGCGCGCATCGCCGGCATCAACGCCAAGGTCTACGATTTCAACGTGGACCACCCGCACTCGCACTGGAACGTCATCGTATCGTCGCAGCGCTATTCGCCGGCATATAAAGGATCAGTGTGGATCGATCCGTCGACCTCGCGCGTGCTGCGCATCGAGGAAGAGGCCTACGGTTTTCCCTCGGACTTTCCCGCCGACCATGTGGAAACCGCGACCGACTACGAGTACGTGCAACTGGGCGACGCCAGAAGGTACCTGCTGCCGGTTCACTCGGAGAACCTGATGTGCCAGCGCGGCTCCGACATGTGCACCCGCAACACCATCGATTTCCGCAACTACCACAAGTACACGGGCGAATCCACCATCACCTTCGACGACACCAAGAAGTAGCAGCCCTGGCGCGCCGGAATGCGCGGCGGGAATGCCTGCACCACGCCGATCAGCAGGCCGGCTCGACCACGGCCGACATGGAGCCCTGCGAGCGCGGCAGGCGCAGATCCGGGCCGTACGACTGGACCTGGTCGCGCGCGAATTCGGCTTGCGGCAATTCGCAGGTGATCAGCACGGTACGGCCCGCGCGGTCCACTTCTTCGGCGTGACGATAAGCCTCTTCCAGGCTGAAGACGAAAATCTTCTGCAACATCTCGATGACGTAATCGTAGGTGTGGTCGTTGTCGTCGAGCAGGACGACGCGATACAGCGGAACCAGACGGTCCTGCTCAACGATCTCCGTGTCGGGGGAAATGGATGGCTTCGCCATGACGCGGCCGCCAATTCCAGTATGCGACATCCCCTCGTCCGGCGACAACGGGAGGGCCGTGAAGATGTCCGTGAAGAGGCGCATGGCCGGCCAATCGAGCCGGCTGGTTGCGATATGATGCAGTCTTGATCCGAAAAACCCTCATCCCCGTCGCGCTGGCGCTGTTCGTATTCCAGGCCCGGACGGCGGAGAAGTTCCCGCTCACGGTCGACAACATCATGCGCGGCCCGGCGCTGGTGGGTTACGAGCCCACCGGGATCCGCTGGTCACACGACAACCAACGCATCTATTTCCAGTGGAAGCAGGCCAGCGACAAGCAGGATGCGCCGCTCGACACCTACGTGGTGGGGCGCGACGGCTCGCCTCCGCGCAAGCTCACCGATGCGGAGGAGAAACAGGCGCCGCCCGCCTATGGCGACATTTCGCGCGACCGGCGGCTCACTGTTTACGCGCGCGACGGCGACCTGTTTCTCTATGACTCGACCAACGGACAGGTCCGCCAGCTCACCAACACCAGCGAAGCCGAGACCGACCCGCATTTTCTGCCCGATGGCAAGCGCATCTATTTCACGCGCGGCGGCAACCTTTACGTGATGTCGCTCGACACCGGCTACCTGGAGCAGATGACCGACATACGCGCCGCCGGCGCGCCGCAGCCCTCGGCGCCAGTGGGCTTCGAAGGCGGCTTTGGCGGGCGCGGCGGACGGGGCGGCGCTGCGCCGCCCGTAGTTCCCGCCGAGCAAAAGCCCGCCAGCGCCAGCCAGGAAGCCCTGAAGAAGGAGCAGAAAGAGCTTTTCGAGAGTGTCCGCGAGCGCGCCGCGCGGCGCGACGAGGCCGAGGCCAAACGCAAGCGGGAGCACCCGCGCAAGCCATTCACGCTGGAGGCGCGCCAGTCGGTGGTGGCGCTGCAGCTTTCGCCCGATGAAAAATATGTGATCGCCGCCCTGATGGAAGCCTCTGGCGCAAAGAGCACCGCGGTGCCCGACTGGATCACCGACACCGCTTATACCGAAGATGTCCGCGGCCGTCCGAACGTCGGCGACGCGCTGGCACGCCGGCGCCTGGCGGTGTTCGACGCCGTGTCGGGCGAAATGAAGTGGGTGGACCACGGCCAGAAAGCCGCGCCGGCCGCGCCTGGGTCCGTGCCGCCGACTCCCAGCCCGGAACATGGAGGGCGCGGTCTGCACGCCGCCGGACCGGCGGAACGCGAGGTTAACCTTTCGGTGCCCGTTTGGAGCGAGGATGGCTCCAAGGCCGCGCTGCTGGGCCGCTCCGCCGATAACAAAGACCGCTGGATCTTCGCCCTGGATCCCGCTACCGGCAAGACGCGGGTGCTGGCGCACGACCATGACGACGCCTGGATCGGCGGCCCCGGCGCATTCACCCTGGGCTGGATGAAGAACGGCCGCGAAGTTTACTTCCAATCCGAGCGCACAGGCTATTCGCACCTTTACGCGGTGGCCTGGGACGGCGGCGAGCCGCGTGCCCTCACCTCAGGCAACTGGGAAGTGCTGGCGGTGCGCCAGTCGCCCGATAAATCGCATTTTTATATCACGGCAAACAAGGATTCGCCGTACGAAAACCACCTCTACGAGATGAGCGGCGAAGGCGGCGAGCTCACCCGTCTCACCGGCCCGACCGGCAAGCACACCACCACGGTTTCGCCCGACGAGCAGTGGATCGCCGACGTCTATTCCTACACCAACCAGCCGCCCGATCTCTACGTGCAGGAGAACCGGCCGGGCGCGGAGCCGCTGCGCCTGACCACGTCGCCGGCGCCCGATTTCGCCGCCTACCCCTGGCTCGATGTTCCGATTATCACGTTCACCGCGCGCGACGGCGTCGAGGTGCCGGCGCGCCTGTTCAAGCCGGCCCATTTTCGCAAGGGCGGCCCCGGCGTGGTGTTCGTGCATGGCGCCGGATACCTGCAGAACGTGGACCGCTGGTGGAGTTCCACTTACTACCGCGAGTATCTGTTCGACCACCTGCTGACGGAGCGCGGTTTCGTCGTCATCGACGTCGATTACCGCGGCTCGGCCGGCTACGGCCGCGACTGGCGGACCGCGATCTACGAGCACATGGGCGGCAAGGACCTGGACGACATCACCGACGCCGCCAAATACCTGGTGGCCCGGCAGGGCGTCAACCCCAGGAAAATCGGCCTGTGGGGCGGCAGCTACGGCGGCTTTCTCACCCTGATGGCCATGTTCACCCAGAGCGACACCTTCGCCGCCGGCGCGGCGCTGCGCCCGGTTTCCGATTGGGCGCTCTACAATCAGGGCTACACGTCGGACATCCTCAACCTGCCGCAGAGCGATCCCACAGCCTACCGGCGCTCATCGCCTATTTTCTTTGCCGAGGGGCTGAAGGGCGCGCTGCTCATCTGCCACGGCATGGTGGATACCAACGTCGAGTTCCACGATACTGTGCGCCTGGTGCAGCGACTCATCGAGCTGCGCAAGGAGAATTGGGAACTTGCCGTCTACCCAGTCGAAAACCATGCATTCGCGGAGCCAGGCAGTTGGGCCGATGAATACAAGCGAATTCTGGCGTTGTTCGAGCGAACTTTGGGTGGTGGATAAAAAAAGGAGCGGCTGATTCGGCCACGCGCCGCCGCGCCGCGAACACGCCGCAGACTAGTAACTACCGGCCATTGGTTCATATCTAGTGTTATGAAACTGCTCTATCGGAACTTAGCCTTGTTTGTGCCTCCCAGTGCGGTTAGTCTTTAATTGCGCCCACTCACGCGTCGAGATCGGGCTTTCAATTATTACCGGCTCGGCCGCACACCATTGGCCGAGCCGGGCATTTTTCCACAGTTGGCGGCGCGGTGCCGCTATTTCTTACAGACCGCAGTCAGAAACCGGCCGTCGGGCGACACGTGCACCCGCATCAGGTCCAGCCCGCCGTGTTCGGCCAGCAGCCAGCGGAAGGCTTCCGGGGTGTAAGCATACTGGAAGTTAAGCCCGATATGCTCCCCGCGCTGGAGGGCGATGCTCTGGCTCACCACGGTGGCGGAAAGATCGGTTTCGGCGCGGAAGTAGCGGGTGATCAAATGCAGGCCTTCGTGGCGCTCGTCGTGTTTCTGGTTGAATCGAATCTCGCCATTCGACTGCTGGATACCCACGCTTTCGAGCAGCGCCCAGATGAAGTTGCGCACCGCGGGCCGTGTGTTCCGCTCCATGGTCTGCTCCGCGTGGTAGATTTCACCGTCGATCATCAACCGGTCGCCGGGCTTCATGCACTGCGCCAGGTAGCGGATCTCGACCATCGGATCGAGCGAGCTGAGGGTGTTGCCGGAGAGCACGAACAGGCGCGGCGGCTCGGCCGCGTCGGCGGCGTAAACCAAGTGCACGGGGCTTGAAATATCGGCCTTGATGCAGGTGGTTTCGATATCGTTGTCCTCGGCCTTGGCCGCCGCCATTTCCAGCAGGCTCTGGCTTGCGTCCACCGGGAAGTAGAGGCACTCGCAGCCGGAATCCTTCAAGGCGCCCAGCAGCAGCGCGTCGTGCGCTCCGTCGCCGGCGCCGAAGCTGATGACGGGCACGCGGCCGTGGAAGTGCGAAGCCATCTCCCAGGCGCCCGACCCCAGTTCTTTCCAGGTCGCCGCCAGGCCGCCGTAAAGGTCCGGGTCGGCCGCCAGCACGGCCCAATCCGCCGCCGAGCGCGGAAACCAGTAGAAGAACTTTTCCGGCAAATCGCGCGCTTCAAAAGCCTCGGTGAACTCCTGCGCGAGGTCGGCTTCGGTGAGAACCACTTCGACTTTCATTTAGAATCCCATGATCTGCATTCCCGAATCGACAAACAGCACGTTACCGGTGACGCCGCGTGCCAGGGCGCTGGCCAGAAACACGGCGGAGTCGGCCACCTCGGCCGGATCGGTATTGCGCCGCAGCGGGTTGCGCGCCGCGGCTTCCAGAATGCCGGAAAACCCCTTGATGGCCCGCGCCGAAGCCGTCTTCACCGGCCCGGCCGAAATGGCGTTGACGCGAATGTTGCGCTCGCCCAATTCGCTCGCCAGATATCGCATGGCAGCCTCCAGCGACGCCTTGGCCACGCCCATTACATTGTAATTCGGCACAACGCGCTGCGCTCCCAGGTAGGTGAGCGTGGAGATGGAGCCGCCCTCGGTCATCACCGGCATCACCGCCCGCGCCAGCGCCACCAGCGAATATGCGCTCACTTCCTGCGCCAACAGGAAACCGGCACGGCCGGTCTCGACGAACGGCCGCGTCAGATCTTCGCGGTTGGCGAAAGCCAGGCTGTGCACCACCGCGTGGAGCGGCCGCGCCAGGCGGGCGAGCGCTTCGGTGAGCGCCGCCAGTTCCTCGTCCTTGGTGACGTCGCAGGGGTGAATCAGCGCCACGTTGAGGTCCGGCGCCAGCTCATCGATCGCCACCTTCTGCCGCTCGCCGAGATAGGTGAGCACCAGGGTGGCTCCTTCGCGCGCAAATGCCTGGGCGATCGCGTAAGCCAGGCTCCATCTGTTGGCGATTCCGGTGACGAGGGCAAGCTTGCCCTCCAGCAGTCCAGGCATGAATCTCAAAGTATAACGGAGACCGGGGCTGGGCGTGGGGTGCGGACGCGAAGATTGTGTTGTTCCCAACCCACCGGCGGTGGCAACCAGGGCCTTCCGCCCGCGGCAGTGTACACTAAGGTTCGAGACCCGCATGGATCTCGCTACTTCCCTCACCTACGTCAAAGGCATCGGTCCGGCGCGCGCCGCGCTGCTCGAAGCCAAGGGTCTAACCACCGTCGAAGACCTGCTTGGCTACGTGCCGTTCCGCTACGAAGACCGCAGCAACATGAAGACCATCGCCCAACTGGCGCCGGGCGAGATGGCCACGGTGATTGCCAGCGTCAGCTCGGCCAAGCTTTCCGGCTTCCGCCGCCGCAACCTGGGGATGTTCGAAGCCCGCTTCAGCGATTCCTCGCGCGCCATCCTGGTGGGCAAATGGTTCCACGGCGGCTACCTGGCGAATGTGCTGGCGGAAGGCATGAAGGTAGCGCTGTTCGGCAAGGTCGAGTTCGATACTTACTCGGGCCAGCTCACCATGCTGCACCCGGAATTTGAAATCCTGTCCGGCGATGACGAAGGCGACGCCACGCTCCACGTGGGCCGCGTGGTGCCCATCTACGAAGCGGTTTCCAAGATCACCACCCGGCTGTTGCGCACCATTACGCATCGCATACTGGAGACGCTGGGACCGCTTGACGATCCGCTGCCCGAGCACCTGCGCGCCCAATTCAAGCTGCCCGACCGCGCGACCGCCATCCGCGACGTGCACTTCCCGCCACCCGATTCCGACCTGCGCCTGCTCAACGCCTTCCGCTCGCCGGCGCAGTTCCGGCTGATCTTCGAGGAATTCTTCTGGCTGGAGTGCGGCGTGGCGCTGAAGCGCGGCAAGGCGCGCACGGTTACCGGCATCGCCTTCGAAATCAACGAGCGCGTGCGCGAGCGCGTCAAGCGGATGCTGCCGTTCAAACCCACCGGCGCGCAGAAGCGTGTCATCGCCGAGATCGCCGCCGATATGCGCCAGCCGCATCCCATGAACCGCCTGCTGCAAGGCGACGTGGGCAGCGGCAAGACGATAGTGGCGGCCGAAGCCGCGGTGATCGCCATCGAAAACGGCTACCAGGTGGCCGTGCTCGCGCCCACCGAAATCCTCGCCGCGCAGCACGCGTTTTACCTTCGCCAGATTCTCTCTCCGCTGGGATATGTCACCGCGCTCCTGACCGGATCGTTCACCAGCCGCGAAAAAGAGAAGCTGAAGCAACTGGTTTCCGCCGGCCTCGCGCAGGTGGTTGTGGGCACCCACGCGCTGCTTGAAAAGGACGTGGAATTCCACCGCCTGGGCCTCGCCATCATCGACGAGCAACACCGATTCGGCGTGCTGCAAAGGCTCCAGCTCGTGAAAAAGGGCGCGCAGCCCGACGTGTTGGTGATGACCGCCACGCCGATTCCGCGCACGCTCGCTATGACTCTCTATGGCGACCTGGACGTCTCGGTGATCGATGAGCTGCCGCCCGGCCGCAAGCCGATCATCACCAAACACGCCACCGCCGACCGCGTCGAGCAGGTTTACAGCTTCCTCAAGCGCCAGGTCGCGGAGGGCCGCCAGGCTTACGTGGTATACCCGGTGATCGAAGAATCGGAAACCCAGGCCATGAAAGCGGCGCAGAAAATGTACGAGCACCTGTCGCGCGAGGTCTACCCCGATCTCGCCGTGGGCCTGATGCACGGCCGCCTGGGCGGCGACGAAAAGGAAGACGTGATGCAGCGCTTCAAGCAGGGCCGCATCCAGATTCTGGTATCGACCACGGTGATCGAGGTCGGCATGGACGTGCCCAACGCCAGCGTCATGGTGGTGGAACAAGCGGAGCGCTTCGGGCTGGCGCAACTTCACCAGCTTCGCGGGCGCGTGGGCCGCGGCGCGGCACAAAGCTACTGCATTCTGGTGACGGAGAAGATGAACGACGCCGCGCGCGAACGGATACGCACGCTGGTCGATTCCACCGACGGTTTCCATATTTCGGAAATCGACCTGAAGCTGCGCGGGCCGGGCGAATTCTTCGGCACCAAACAATCGGGGTTGCCCGCGCTGCGCGTGGCCAACATTCTGCGCGATGCGGAGATTCTGGAAATCGCGCGGCGCGAGGCGGTCGATTTCGTGGCGAGGCCGCCCGCCGAAGAGGACCTGCGCCGCGCGGTGGCGTATATCCGCGACCACTGGCAGCGGCGGTACGGGCTGGTGACGGTGGGCTGATGCGCGTCATCGCTGGAGATCTCCGTTCGCGCCGGTTCGGGGGCATTCCCGGCGGCTCGACGCGGCCCACGTCCGACCGCCTGCGCGAGACGCTATTCGATATCCTGGCGCAGCGCATTCGGGGCGCGACGTTCCTTGACGCTTATGCCGGAACCGGCGCCGTCGGCATCGAAGCCCTCAGCCGCGGCGCCGCTCATGCGTGGTTTCTGGAACGCAGCCGCGCCGCCCTCCAGGTGCTGCGCCAGAACCTTTCCGCGCTCGATCTGGAGGCGCGCTCTTCGGTGATCGCCGGCCCCGCGCTGCTGTCGCTCGGGCGCTTTCCCGCTGCCATTGTATTTCTGGACCCGCCCTACACTCTTGAGCGCGAATTGAACGCGGCGCTTGAGCTGCTGTCCAACACGCCGCCCCCGCTCGTCATCGCGCAGCATTCCGTCCGGGTCGCCGTGCCCGAGGCCTTCGGCTCCCTGCGGCGCACCCGCGTGGTGAAACAGGGTGACAATGCTCTGAGCTTCTTTAGCCCGGAGTAGCTGGAATTGCCTAAGGGTGCCGGTTGGCGTCTTGCCCCGTGGCTGTGGCAACTACCTTCTGCCGCCGTGGCCACCACCACCGTGGGAGCCGCCTCCACCACCGAAGCTGCGCGAACCGCCGCCGCCGTGGAAGCCTCCGCCGCTGGAGCTGCGCGAACCGCCGCCGTAGCTCCGGGAGCCACCGCCACCGCGGTAGCTGGGAGCGGACATACGAGGCGCCGACCCGAAGGAGCGCTGCGGGGAGCCGCGATAGCTTTGCGCGGAGCCCCGATAACTTTGGGCGGAACCGCGATAGCTTTGGGCCGAACCCCGATAGCTTTGCGCGGAGCCGCGATAGCTTTGCGCGGAGCCCCGATAGCCCTGCTGGCCCTGGAAGTGCTGCCAGCCCGAAGAGCCTCGCGTGGCGCCGAAGCTTCGCGCGCCCGCCTGAGCCGTGCCTCCCCGGAACGAGTTTCGATTCCCGACATTGCCTGCGCCGAACGTGTGCCAGTTTCCGGACCGCCCGGCGGCCATGCGCGAAGCTTGCGAAGCAGAGCCGAACCGGCTATTGAGCCGGCTATTCGGATAGGCTACGCCGAGCCGATGAGCGGGATCGTGCATCCATGCCGTTCTCCCCTGAAATCCGTTGCGAAAACCGTAACCGTGGAATCCATAGTGATTGAAAAAGCCGGCGTTGATGAATAGGCCACCGCCGAACCAGTTCATTCCCCAGCCCCAGCCGCCAAAGCCCCAGCCGCCCCAACCGCCGAAGCACAGCCCGATGTCGATGCCGGGTCCGAACCAATATCCGTAGTCGGGATAATAGAGCGGCGGATAGAATCCCCAGGCCGGGGGCCCCCAAACATAGTAGGGGTCGTAGGTAGGGACGTAGATCACCTGGGGATTGGCCGGCTCAATTTCGATTGCTGATTGCCCGCCCTGGTCCTGGGTAGTCACCGTCTCTTGCTGCGTGGATTGTAGTTTGCCGTTCGCCTGGGCGCGCTCACGCATGCGCTGCACCGCGTGCATCACATCGGCCTGTTGCGCCAGGAAGGCGTTGCCCAGATCGGTACTCCACTGGACGTTCTCGGTCAGCTTTGCCAGCACGTCCGGCATGGCCACCAGCGCTTGCACACTGGCATCCCAATTCTGCTGACGCGCGGCATCCATCAACTGCTGGCCCTGCAGGTTGCTGTTGGCCTGCAGCCATTGCTGGGCTTCCACTAGTTCCACGGGGTAGGTACAGGCAGCCAGCACCTGTCCCAGCAGGGGATCCGGATAGAGTGCTACGGGCGCAACCAGGTCATCCAGTTGCTGGGGAGCCAAAGCCGCCGCTTGGGCGTGAGCCGGAGGCGGAGGCGGGGACGCCGGCGGAGCTGCGGGCCCCTGCGCCAGCACAACGGCTCCAAACCCCATCATGGCCAAAACACACACCAGCGACACCCCGCGCCGAAACCACTGTTGCATCGCGTAGCGTTCCATTTCGCTGCCTCCCGGCCACGAAGCGCTCACCAGAGTCTCTGTGGCCTTCATCTAGTTTGACGCCCGAAAGCCCTTCGCGGTTCTTAGTCCTTTTGAGTCATTGGGGGACAGAGTCATTGGCCGACAGGCCACCAAACCCCCTTATTTTCCAGCGATCCAGGGCTTTGAGCGCAGCGGTCCCAGAGGGTGAAACCTGGCGAGGACGGCCGTTTCGGCGTTTTGGGCCGTTTGGATAAGGAATGTGACATAGGACACACCTCGAGTTCGGGACTGGGGCCGCCCGAAACCGTCCCGCGGCTTTCGCATCTCATCGAACAGGAGGGAATGGCAATGCAGAAGCTGCCTACACTTGTAATCATCGCTCTGCTGTCGGTGGCACCCGGACTGGCAGATCAGGCGAATAACCAGAAACCGAAACACAATGACGTCTTTACCTCAGGCCCCCCAAATGAAACGCAACTGGCGCGCGAGATCCGCCATAACCTCTTGATGTTGCCGTACTACTCGATCTTTGACGACCTCACTTTTCAGTTGAATGGCGGCGTCGTCACGCTGCGCGGGGTGTGCCCTCCCGAACCTCCGTGGGACATTAAGTCCGATGCCGAAAACGCGGTCAAACACATTCCCGGTGTGACCAGTGTGGTCAACGAGATCAGGGTGCTTCCGCTATCTCCCATGGATTGGCAGATACGTCACGCCGAGGCTCGAGCCATCTATGGCGATCCGGAAATCGGAACCCGCTATGGGTATCAGGCCCTCCCGTCGATTCACATCATCGTGGAGAATGGACACGTGACGCTGGATGGCGTGGTAGACAATCAGCTTGATGACACGCTCATCAGGACGCGCGCCAACGCCGTACCGAATGTATTTTCCGTCACTGATAACCTCATCGTCTTGAACAAAGGGAAAGAGAAGAAGTAAGGCGGTTTGCGCAGCTTGCGCGGGTCCGGATCGCTTTGGCGGTGGCATGCTTTAGCTTGCCTTTTTGTCCGTAGCGTGTCGTATATACAAAGTGCTACGATATCGGTGTGGTCGTTTCCGGCTTTTGAGTGGGACGATGACAACATCTTCCACATCGAGAGGCACCAATTCACCCCGGAGGAAGTGGAGGAGGTCTTCGTCAGCGACCACAAGGTCAGACGAGCGCGCCAGAAGCGGTACATCGCATTGGGCGAAACGTTGGACGCGCGCCTGGCTTTTGTCGTCTTCCGGCGATTGCCCGGAGGTCTGGTGAGAGTGATCACAGCCAGAGACATGGACGCAAGTGAAAGGCGGCTATTTCGCCGCAAGTAGGCAGCGCCAATGAAGAAGAAGCTTTCTCCAGCAAAGTCGCCACTCCCGAGATTTCAATCCGACCAAAAGGCCGCGGAGTATTTCGAGAGTCACTCTGTTGCCGGCGTGTGGGATCAGTTGCCCGAGGCTCCGCAGGCGAAACCGTCGCCCGCGCTGGCCGGGAAGATCCGCGACCGGCACGCCCGCGCCAAGTCTCCGATCTCGATTCGCTTGGCCCCCGAACAGATCGCCGCGGCGAAGCACATTGCAGCCGCGAAGTCGGTAGGCTACCAAACCCAACTCCGCATGTGGATCGCCGAGGGAATCCGCAGGGAAGCCCAAGGGAAGTAGTGTTCCGGGCCCGTGCGTTGCGGAAAATGCGTCTGACCCCTTTTGCCTCCGTTCCGTCTGTCCCCGAGTTGCACCCCCGGATCTAGCCCCGTAGTTTGCATAAACTGGAAGCATGCCGGTCCAAGAAGGCGTTCATAGCCCCGAAGGCTTTCTCGATGTCAACCTCCTGTACCCGCGAGACTTGCTGCTTCCAATTGGTTCTGTTTTTGAATTCGAGTCTGAGGGTGGTCACTTCCGCCTCGAGGTCCAAGGCTTTCGAGAGGTGGTACTTGTTCTGGACGCCGACAATTCATTGACCTATCGTACCGTCGGCGACGATTCCCTACTCGCTCTAAAGCGCCCAATCGCCTCTCCCGAGAAATGGATAGCACCCGTCGTGGAGGGCGGCCGGGTGTTGGCTGCATTTGAGCTCCTGGACCCCAGCTATCGCATATTCTGGCCACGGCGCTTTACGGAAATATCGATCAGGTTTGAGGTGCCCCAACTCGGTGCGGCGGACGATGAGGCCATCGAGCGATATAAGGGGGCGCTGGACCGGTTCCTGACTGTCTATAAAGTCGTGACGCATGATGCATGGGTCCCTTCGGTTTCGACTCTCAGGACCAACATCCCCCTCATTCGCGTAGCGAGAGTCGGTTACTGTGCAGATGACCTTCGTCTCGGCCAGGCGGCCCGGCTCCGATTGAATATGAATGTCCCCTACAGCTTTGAAGTTATACCGATTCAAGAGTACCAGGATCAGGCCCCACGGGACCTGCTACACAACAAGGTTCCGCAAACGGAAGTTTTGCCCGGCCTGTTGCAGAAGATGCTCGAACTAGTATAGTGTCTCATAGATAGCTTTACCTTTAGGTGGTCTTGGTTCATACTATAGGAGCGATGCCCCGTGCTCCCGCTGCTGCGCTGGTTGTCACCGCTGAAGAACGCGGCGAACTGGTGCAGT
>JBAVYH010000092.1:0-76827 GCA_049698695.1 Bryobacteraceae bacterium
GCCGGCATCCTGGATAAATACGGCGTGGAGCTGATCGGCGCCAAGATCGACGCCATCAAGAAGGCCGAGGACCGGCTCCTGTTCAAGGACGCTATGCGCAAGATCGGCCTGGAAACGCCGGAATCGCAGCTCATCAACAGCCTGGAGCGCGGCCAGGAATTCGCCCTTCGGATTGGCTTCCCGTGCATTCTGCGGCCCAGTTTCACGCTGGGCGGCACGGGCGGCGGCATCGCGTACAACAAGGAAGATCTGGACGAAATCCTGGAGCGCGGCCTGGCGCTTTCGCCGGTCCACGAGGTGCTGATCGAAGAGAGCGCGCTCGGCTGGAAGGAATTCGAGCTGGAGGTGATGCGCGACCTGGCCGACAACTGCATCATCATCTGCTCGATTGAAAACTTCGACGCGATGGGCGTGCACACCGGCGATTCCGTCACGGTGGCTCCGGAGCAAACGCTCACCGACCGCGAATACCAGATGATGCGCGACGCCGCCATCGCTTGCCTGCGCGAGATCGGCGTCGATACCGGCGGCTCGAACGTGCAGTTCGCCATCAACCCCGCCAACGGCCGGATGGTGATTATCGAAATGAACCCACGCGTTTCGCGCAGCTCCGCGCTGGCGTCGAAGGCCACCGGATTCCCCATCGCCAAGATCGCCGCCAAGCTGGCGGTGGGCTACCGGCTGGACGAAATCGCCAACGACATTACACGCAAGACGCCGGCGTGTTTCGAACCCACCATCGACTACGTGGTCGCCAAGATTCCCAAGTGGGCGTTCGAGAAATTCCCCGGCGCCGATCCGACGCTCGGCACGCAGATGAAATCGGTGGGCGAGGTGATGGCCATCGGCCGCACCTTCAAACAGGCGCTGTGGAAGGGCATGCGCAGCCTGGAAACCGGCAAAGCCTTCGGCTCGGAGAAATTCGATCCGGCGCTGGTGGCGCAGAAACTGATCACGCCCACGCCCGACCGCCTGGGCTACATCCGCTTCGCGATGGCCAACGGCTACAGCGTGGAAGAGATCCAGGAGATGACCGCCATCGACCCTTGGTTCCTCAGGCAGATGAAAGAGGTGGTGGATTTCGAAACCGAGCTGCGCGAAGCCACGCTCGCCGGCGCGCCAGCCGCATTGTTCCGTCGCGCCAAGCGGTACGGAATATCCGACACGCAGCTTTCGAAGACCTGGGGAGTGGAAGAGCAGGCGGTGCGCAGCCGGCGAAAAACGCTGGGCGTGGCCGCCGTCTTCAGCCGCGTGGACACGTGCGCCGCGGAATTTGAGAGCTTCACGCCGTATCTTTATTCGAACTATGAAAGCGCGTGCGAGGCGGACCCTTCCAGCCGCAAGAAAGTGGTCATCCTGGGCAGCGGGCCGAACCGCATCGGGCAGGGCATCGAGTTCGACTACTGCTGCTGCCACGCCTCTTTCGCGCTGCAGGAAATGGGCGTGGAGTCGATCATGGTGAACTGCAATCCGGAGACCGTCTCCACCGATTACGACACCAGCGACCGCCTGTATTTCGAGCCGCTGACGCTCGAAAATGTTTTAAACATCTGCGACACCGAAAAACCCGACGGCGTGATCGTACAGTTTGGCGGCCAGACACCGCTGACGCTGGCGTTGCCGCTGGAGCGGCTGGGGATTCCGATCATCGGCACCGATCCGAAGAACATCGACCTGGCGGAAGACCGCAAGCTCTTCGGCAAGCTGCTCGAGGACCTGGGCATTCCTTGCCCCACCAATGGGACCGCGACCAGCGCCGAAGAAGCCTGCGCGGTGGCGCGGCGTCTCGGCTATCCGGTGCTGGTGCGGCCCAGCTATGTGCTGGGCGGCCGCGCCATGGTAATCGCTTACGACGAAGAGATGGTGCGGCAGTACATGCGCGAAGCCGTGACGTTTTCCCAGGACCGCCCGGTGCTGATCGACCGCTTCCTCGAAGACGCCACCGAAGTTGATGTGGATGCGCTCGCCGATTCCAGCGGCGGCGTTCTGATCGCCGGCATCATGGAGCACATCGAAGAGGCCGGCGTGCACTCCGGCGACAGCTCGTGCGTGCTGCCGCCGCAATCGCTGCCGGAGCAGGCCATCCGCACCATCGAAGATTACACCGTGCGGCTGGCCAAGGCTCTGAACGTGATCGGCCTGATGAACGTGCAGTACGCGATTCAGAACGGTACGGTGTACGTGCTGGAGGTCAACCCGCGCGCGTCGCGCACGGTGCCCTACGTCAGCAAAGCCACCGGCGTGCCGCTGGCCAAAATCGCGGTGGGGTTGATGTGGGGCCGCAAGCTGGAAGATTACGCGCACCTCACGGGCGGAGTGACGTCGGGCACGCTGACCGTGCCGCAGGTGTTCGTCAAATCGCCAGTATTCCCGTTCAACAAGTTTCCCGGTGTGGACCCGGCGCTGGGGCCAGAGATGCGGTCGACCGGCGAAGTGATGGGCGTAGGGATCAATTTCGGCGAGGCGTTTCTGAAGGCGCAGATCAGCGCCGGCAGCCCGCTGCCGGAAAAAGGCACGGTGTTCATCAGCGTCAACGACCATCACAAGGCGGACGCCGTGGAAGTGGCGCGGCGGTTCACCGCACAGGGATTCCAACTAGTGGCGACGCGCGGCACGGCAGCCGCGCTGCGTGCTGCCGGACTCACCTGCAAGACGATTTTCAAGGTGAACGAAGGCCGGCCGAACGCGGTCGACCTGCTGAAAGGCGGCAGCGTGCAACTGGCGATCTACACCACCACCGGCGCGCCCGCGTTCTTCGACGAGAAAGCCATCCGGCGCAATGCCGTGATGTCCCGCGTGCCGTGCATCACCACCATGAGCGGCGCCCGCGCCGCCGCCGATGCAGTAGCCGCCCGTTTTCGCGACCCCATCCGCGTCTGGAGCCTGCAGGAGATTCACGAAGCCAAAAAGACCGTCGCGTAGGTGGCGTCGCGATCTTAGGGTCAGTCAGGAAATAATCAGCCCAATCGCCGGCAACCGCTCCCTCACGGTCGCGGCTCTGACCGCTCATCGGAGCCGCGACCGCAGGGAGCGGTGGGTAGCGTGATTACCTGACGAGAGCTTATTACGGCGCTGTGGGGCAGGTTGGTAACCTGCACGCCGATTGTCAGTCGGTGCAGCCGGGCAACACCCGGCCTGGCCATCCCGTGCTTGATTAGGCCTCCCAGCGCAGCCTCACGCGCTGACACCGTCAGTGGCCTGTACTCCTAAGAGTCCTGAAACTCCGAATTATTGTAAACTCAATGCATGGGTTCATTTCATCGGAGAGGCGGCTACTCGATCTTCATTCCCGAGATCGATGCCGAGCACAGGACGTTGTTCCGGCTGGCTGACGAATTGGCGACGGCCTTAGACGCGCACAAACGCTTGGCGCACAGCGAGCTTCTGCAGTCGCTCACCACTCACATACAGCATCACTTCGCGCATGAAGAGCGCTTGATGCGGGCGAGCGCCTACAGCGCGCTGGTGTGGCATAAGCAGCAGCACGATGGGTCGCGCCGCCAGGTGAAGCGGTTTGTCAAACGCATCGAGCAAGGCGACCGCGAGGCTGGGGCCGAACTGCTCCAGTACCTGGGGGGCTGGCTCGAGGATCACGTGTTGGTGACCGACCGGATGATGGCCGCCCATCTGCGTAACTTCGAGCGCCGCCGCGCGGCGTAGCCCTTGTGGCGCAGGCCCCCGGCCTGCAGGCGTCGGCAGGACCGCCGCCGCTACAGCGCCCGGAGAGAAAATGCAGAAACTCCAGGCGTCGGGTTCAGCCCGGGGTTGGCAGGTCGGGGACCCGCCTCACTCCAGCTTCGTGGCGACAAAGAAGGTGCGCCCTTCGCCCAATTGTCCGGTCATGCCCAAGTCGCCGGCATCGTAGCATAACGGCTCGCCGAAGCCGGCCAGCGCGAGGGCGCGCGAAATCTCCGCGGGTGAATAGCAACGCTCCTCGATCGTCACATCCGAGCGCTGCCAAGCGGCTTCGAGCAGCCGGAGCATGGTGACGGTGATGCGCGCGATGCGCGAGCGGGAGTCGAAAGCGGCTCCCGTGATGGTGAGCAGGTGATCGGCACGCACCAGCGCAAAAGACTCGCCCCAGCGCGTGCTGTAAGCCTCCTCGAGAAGCATGTCGAACGCCAGCAGGCCGCCCGGGCGGAGGGCGGCGGCGATGTTCCGGAACGCGGCTTCGAGGGCCGCGGGCTCGAGCAGGTGGTTGAGCGAGTCGAAGGTGGAGACGGCGGCATCGCAGACGCCGGGCAGGTGGAAGCTCGCGGCATCGGCAACGAAGAATTCCGCCGCGGGCGCGTCGGCGCGAGCGTAGGCCAGCATTTCCCGGGAGATGTCGAGGCCGGTGACGCGGTGGCCGCGCGCGGTGAGCTGTGCCGCCAGGCTTCCGGTGCCGCAGCAGACGTCCAGAATGTGCGCAGCAGGCGGCAGGCGGTGCAGCCAAATGCGCTCCAGGATGGGGAACGCAACGCTGTGAAATTCCTCGCTCCAGTAACGGTTGTAAAACCAGGCGAAATCGTCGTAGCAGGCCACGAGCCCCGAACCCCTTCCAGCATGGCATACTGAAGGTTCCATGCGAATCACACTGTGGATTGCCCTGTCTGCGGCCAGCGCGGTGGCGTTGGCCGGATGCTCCTCGTCGAGCGAGACCAAGAAAGAACAGCCGAGTGCACAGGCGCCGGCGCAGCAGCCGCAAACGGAGGCCGCCGCGCCGCAAAAACAGGAAGCGCCGGCTTCGTTTCAGGTGCGAGCGCCCGCCGTTTTCCACGCCACCTTCGACACCACCAAGGGCCCGGTGGTGATCGAGGTCCGTCGCGATTGGGCGCCCATCGGCGCCGATCATTTCTATGAGCTGGTGAAGTCCGGCTATTTCGATGGCTGCCGCTTTTTCCGCGTGGTGCCGCACTTCATCGTGCAATTCGGCATCGCCGGCGATCCCGCGGTGACGCGCAAGTGGAAGGAACCCGCGCTGGCCGACGATCCCGTGCTGCATCACAACCTGCGCGGCACGCTGGTCTACGCCACGGCGGGGGCGAACACGCGCACCACGCAGTTGTTCATCAACCTGGTGGACAACACGCAGTCGCTCGACGGCCAGGGCTTCGCGCCATTCGGCACGGTGATTTCGGGGATGGACGCGGTAGATGCCATTTACCCCGGTTACGGCGAAGCGCCCGAACAAGGCGCCATCGAAAGCCAGGGCAACGCGTATCTGCAGGGCCAATTCCCCAGGCTGGATTTCATCCGCAAGGCCACCATTCAGTGATATAGTAGTCGGTGCCCCGATTAGAAGGGGACCAAGAAGTTACTAATACAGGGTCAAATTAGAACGACGCGGCCCGGCGGAGGCACACGCTTCCGCCGGGTTTATCGTTTGTGAGGCGGTGCGGCGGGATCAACCGCCCGTGACCTTCCTGTGGTACCCCACCTTCTCCAGAGTTTCCTTGGCCACCTCGGCCGTATTGGCGTGAATCGTCACCGTATCCTCCACGCTTTGCGCGTAGCCGCCGGCCAGCACGATGACGACCGGAACCCCTTCCTGTAGCGCCGACCAGATCACCAGCCGGTCGCGTTCCCGCAGGCCGTCGAGGGTCAGCGAGAGGCCGCCCAACTGGTCCCCGTAATATGGATCGGCCCCAGCGACGTAGACGATCAGCTCAGGCCGGAACATCTTCAGAGCCGGCCGGTAGCCACCGCCCAGGCGGTTCAGGTACTCGCCGTCGCCCACGCCATCGTCCAGGTTGATGTCCAGGTTGGAGGGCGGCTTATCGGCGGGATAGTTGTTGAACTGGTGAATCGAGAGCGTAAACACCGAAGCATCATCGGCGAAGATCGCCGCAGTGCCGTTGCCCTGATGCACATCGCAATCCACCACCATGGCGCGTTCGATCAGTCCATCGCGCTGCGCGCGCCGCACGGCGACGGCGATATCGTTGATGGCGCAGAAGCCTTCGCCGTGATCCGGATAAGCGTGATGAAAGCCGCCGCCCACGTTGTAGCCGATGCCGTCTTCCAGTGCCAGCCGCGCCGCGAGTATGGAGCCGCCGGCTGCCAGCCAGAAACCCTCCACCAGGTAGCGGGAATAGGGAACTTCCAATTGCAGAATCTCCTGGTAGCTGAGGGTGGCGTTCGAGAGCTTGTCGATCCAGGCGCGGTCGTGCACCAGGAGCAGGTCCTCGACGGTGGCCGGCGCAGGAGCGACGAAATCCTCTTTCACCGCAAACCGCGTCCAGAGCATGCGGTCGTGCAGCCATTTGAATTTTTTCGAAGGGAAGACGTGTTCGCCGAAGTGAAAGTCGTAGTGTTCGTGATAGACCAGACGGAACGGCAGCATGGCCGCCCCCCTATCGGGTACCCTCCGATTGCAGAGCCGTCACCACGGCCACGTTGAAGACATCTTCCGCCGAACAGCCGCGCGAAAGGTCGTTGGCCGGCTTCGCCAGCCCTTGTAGAAACGGCCCGATGGCCATCGCCCCGCCGAGCCGCTCCACCAGCTTGTACCCGATATTGGCCGCCGCCAGGTTGGGAAACACCAGCGTGTTGGCGCGTCCGGCCACCGGCGAGCCGGGCGCCTTGGAGCGGCCGACGGCTTCGGAGACCGCGGCATCGGCCTGCAGCTCGCCATCTACGTTGAGGTCCGGCGCGCGCGCCTTGGTGATGCGCAGCGCCTCCACCACCTTGTCGACTTCCTCGCCCTTCCCGCTTCCCTTGGTGGAAAAGCTCAGCAACGCCACCCTCGGCTCCGTGTTCAGCAGCACGCGCGTTGTCTCCGCCGTGGCGATGGCGATGTCGGCCATTTGCCCCGCGTCCGGATCGATCACCACCGCGCAATCGGCGAAGGCCATCAGCCCATTGTGGCCGAGCGAGCGATCCTGCAGCGCCATGATGAAGACGCTCGAAACCAGCCGCGCCAGCGCATGCGGTCCCACGGCATGCAGCGCCGCCCGCACGGTTTCGGCAGTGCTATTCGCTGCGCCGCCCACGCTGCCATCGGCGTCTCCGGCCGCGACCATCAGCGATGCGAAGTAGAGCGGGCGCCGCGCGATTTCCGCGGCTTCCACCTGGGTGATGCCCTTGGCGCGCCGCCGCTCATAGTAGATGGCGGCGTAGCGCGCCGCCGCCGGCGAGGCTGCCGGGTCCACGAACTCGACTCCTTCGAGGGCGTGGCCGGGCTTGGCGCCGACGAGCACGGGCCGCACCACACCTTCGCGCGCCAGCCGTGCCGCTGCCTCCAAAACTCGCGGGTCGCCGCCCTCGGGGAAGACAATCGTCTTTTTCAGTTTGCGGGCTCGCTCGATGAGCCCCGCCATGAACACCCGCGCAGATTCAGGCATCGTCGCCAAGTATTAGAGTCTAACAGGTGGCAGGGCGACAGAGGCTGGCCGACAGCATCGCAACCATCGGATGCGCCGTTTCACCTGCGATGATGGTACCGGGTATGGCGTTCATTCTTCTGTTGCCGGCGACCTTCGCGGCGCTTTGGTGGGCGGCGGCTGCGGACGACGGCTGGCGGGACCGCTTTCTGCGCGCGGCGGTGGCATTCGGCTTGATGGTCGTGCTGGCGACGGAACTGCTCAGCGTGTTCGGCCTGTTGCGGCGGGGGCCGATGATTGCTGCGTGGAGCGCGGCCTTGCTGGCAGCGCTCGCGCGGGGTTGGCGCAGCCGGCGCCCGGCGCCCTGGCGCGGCATGAAGCCGCCCGCTGACGCGGTGGTACTACTGGCGGTGGCCGGTTGCATGGCGATCGTCATCGCCACTGGTGTCACCGCAGCGTTCAGCCCGCCCAACAGCACCGACGCCATGGCGTACCACTTGCCGCGCGTCGTCTATTGGGCCGAACAAGGCAGCCTTCGCTTCTTCCCCACGCCATATCTCACCCAAATCATGCTGCAGCCCATGGCCGAGTACTGGATGCTCGATGGGTATCTGCTTTCGGGAGGTGATTGGTTCGTCAACTTCAGCCAGTGGTTCGCCGCGCTGGCTTGCATGGTGGGCGTTTCGGCGGTAGCGCGTTTATTGGGCGCGCGGGCCCGCGGCCAGGCCATCGCAGCGGTATTCAGCGCCACGCTGCCGGCGGGAATTCTGGCTGCCTCCGGCGCGAAGAACGATTACGTGATGGCGATGTGGGCCGTGGCCGCGATTTACTTCGCGCTCCGGTGGGTGGAAAAACTCGCCCCACAACTCTTTCATATCAATGCGCTGTTTCTCGGAGTTGCCGTCGGCCTGGCGCTATTCACCAAGGCGACGGCGTACCTGTTCCTGCCATGGCCCCTCGCCGCTCTGTTGCTGCCCGCGGTGTGGCAGGCGCGCCGGCGGGCGGCTCCCCTGGCGATCGCGGCGATGGTTTGCGCGCTGGCGGTGAATCTGCCGCAATACCGGCGCAACTGGGAATTCAGCGGCTCAGCGCTGGGGTTTGACTCGGCGCAGGGCAACGGGCTTTTCCGCTGGCGCAACGAAACTTTCGGGTGGAAGCAGACGGTTTCCAATATGCTGCGGCACGCATCGGAACAGCTCGGCGCGCGTAGCAATCGCTGGAACCAGGGCGTCTACAATTTTGTGCTGGCGGCGCACCGCGACCTGGGCATCGATGTCAACGATCCGGCGACCACCACGCACTGGAGCGTCTTCGAACCTCCGCGCAACGCCAACCACGAAACCAACGCACCCAACAAATGGCACCTCTTGCTGCTGGCGATTGTGGCCTGCGTTCTTGCGTGGCGTGCTTGCAGAGGGCGCGACCGGCACCGCGCCGTTTACGCGCTATCACTAGTGTGCGGCTTCATCGCGTTTTGCGCTTATCTCAAGTGGGCGCCGTTCGTGGCGCGCTATCAACTGCCGCTGTTCGTAATGGGCGCGCCAATGGCCGGCGTGGTGGAGGAGTTCGGCTGGCGGTGGCTGCGGCCGTGGATTCAGCTAGCGGTCTGCCTGTTCCTGCTGAGCGGCGCACGCCTTCCCGCGATCGAAAACTGGGTGCGTCCGTTGCGCGGTCCCAGGAGCGTGCTGCACGTTCCGCGCGACGATCAGTATTTTGCCGATATGACGCATTGGAACAACCGCGCCAGCTACTTCGCGGCGGCAAGCGCCCTCGAAGGCTCCGGATGCAGGACGATTGGGATCGACATCCACAATCTGCAACTGGAGTATCCGTTGCAGGCGCTGGTGCGCGAGGCGCGCCCCGATGCGCAGTTCGTGCACACCGGCGTCGGGAATGTTTCGCGCCGCTACGCGCCCTCGGTTGCCGGGGCGCCGTGCGCAATCGCGTGCCTGGATTGCCTGGGCGACGATGCACGGCTGAATCTATACCGCGCTTTTCCGACGCACGTGACCGCCGGCAAATTTGTGGTGCTGCTGCCGGCGCCGGCACACCCTTGAAGCTGCCTGCCGGGGCTGGTAGGACAGACCGTCGCCTTTCGTGGTCTGTCCTGCTGCGAACCACCGAGGCTTGACAGACGACAAATACCGATCGTCTGTCCTACCTTTGCGCAGCCAGGCGTCCGACCGCGCGCGGCTATATAGTGGTGCTTCGTAAGAATCGGGCCTTGGAGTCCCGGCAAAATGTTCAGGCTTGCTTTCTCTCTCCTGGCGGCTGTGGCGACGCTGGGCGCGCAGCAGTACACGCTCGGCGTCGGCGTTTATCCAGGCGATCCGCAGCAGAACTTTGCCCCCTCGTTTCGCTTGGACGGCGCGACGTATCGGAACCTGGCATTGCGCCGCGCAGCGTACCAGTCGAGCAGTTACGACTACAACCTGACGGCGCAACTGGCGACCGACGGCATCATCGAGACGAAACTGCCGCGTTGGGTGGTGGTCTCCACCAGCGAGCACGGCGTGCTGGCGAAGAACGAGCGCGAGACGGTGCTCGATCACAACTGGACCACCAGCGCCGATCTGCGAGGCACCGACGTCTGGGTGGACATAGGCTTCCTGGGCGGCAGCGCGGCTCCTGAAGTGGACCGGGTGGATGTGGACGCGTCCGCGCCTTCGCGTGACAACCAGGAATGGAGCTTGATCCTCTCCGGCTCCGAGGATGGCCAGACGTGGCGGGAGTTGCGGCGCGACGAGGGAAGGCTGCGGCCCACCGGGGAGTTCAAGCCGTCGCTGAGGCTGCCCGCTGCGGTTCGCAGCCGGTATTACCGCATCGAGCTGCGCTGCGGCCGCAGCCTGTACTGGCGCGTGGGCGAGGTCGCATTCTTCCGCGGCGGGCGGCGGCTCGAGCTCGGCGGGCCGTACGATTTTTCGAGCGCGTGGATGAGTGCAACGAGCGGCGAGGAGTGGGTCTACGTCGATCTCGGGGTGCAGTGCACGTTCGATCGCGTGAAGCTGTACTGGATCCGGCGCGCGGCGGAAGGCTCGCTGGAAGCGTCCGACGATGCGGTGCATTGGCGCACGCTGGCGCCGCTGCCGAGCGCAGCCGGCGCTATCGATGTGATCCGGCTGCCAGAGTCGGCCGAGGCCCGGTACGTGCGCCTGCTGATGACCAAGGCGGCGGCGCCCGAGGGCTACATCCTCAGCGAAATGGAAGTGTGGGGGCGCGGAGGGCCGGTGCCGGTGGCGCATCCGGCCGCAGCCATCGAGACCGGCGGGAGGTTGAATCTTTCGGGCGGCCGCTGGCGGGTGGAACGGGAATCGCTGGTGAAGGCGGATGGCGCGGCAATTTCGCGGCCTGGGTTTTCAGACCGCGACTGGCTGATTGCGACGGTTCCCGGCACGGTGCTGACCAGCTTCCTGAACGCGGGCGCGGTTCCCGATCCGAATTACGGCGACAACCAGAATTTGATTTCGGATTCGTTTTTCTGCGCGGATTTCTGGTATCGCGATGAATTTACGGCGCCGGCTGCGTTCGGCGGAAGGCGCGTTTGGCTGAACTTCGACGGCATCAACTGGAAGGCGGACGTTTATTTGAACGGCGAGAAACTGGGGCGCATTGAAGGCGCATTCATGCGCGGCCGTTTCGACGTCACCAGCAAGCTGCGCCCCGGCCGGATGAACGCACTGGCGGTGCGCATCGAGAAAAACCGCACGCCGGGATCGACCAAAGAGAAGACGGTCACCGGCTTCGGCAGCAATGGCGGCGCGCTGGGCGCTGACAATCCGACGTTTCACTCTTCGATCGGCTGGGACTGGATGCCAGCCGTGCGCGGGCGCGACACGGGCATCTGGAACAGCGTGTACCTCACTGGCAGCGGGCCGGTGACGATCGAAGATCCGCTGGTTTCGACCAACCTGCCGCTGCCCGACACCTCGCGCGCGGACGTCGGCATCGAATTAACGTTGCGCAACCACGAGCCGCGGCCGGTGACGGGCAAGCTGCGCGTGCGTTTCGGCGAGGCCACGTTCGAAATGCCCGTCACCGTGGGCGCCTCTGCGGCGAAGACGGTGAAGCTGGACGCCGCCGCGCACCCGGAACTGCGGCTGCGGAATCCGAAGCTGTGGTGGCCGAACGGCTATGGCGACCCGAACCTCTACGCGGTGGAATTGCAATTCGAAACCGCCGATGGGCAAGCGTCCGATACCAAGCGATTCCAGGCCGGGGTGCGCCAGTTCACCTACAGCGAGGAGGGCGGCAAGCTGCGGATCTGGATCAACGGCAGAAGGCTGATCCCGCGCGGCGGCAACTGGGGCTTCAGCGAGGACCTGCTGCGCTACCGGGCCCGCGAATACGACGCGGCAGTCCGGTATCACCGCGACATGAACTTCACCATGATCCGTAATTGGGTGGGGCAGACTTTCGACGACGCTTTCTACGAGGCTTGCGACCGTTACGGGATCGTGGTGTGGCAGGAGTTCTGGCTGGCGAACCCGTGGGACGGTCCCGATCCGGACGATCCGGCGATGTTCCTGCGCAACGTCCGCGACACCGTTCTGCGGATTCGCAACCACCCTTCGATCGGACTTTACTGCGGCCGCAATGAGGGCTTCCCGCCGGCCGTGCTGGACGATGGTATTCGCCAGGCGCTCGGGGAACTGGCGCCCGGCAGCCATTACATTTCGAGCTCCTTGGACAGCCCGGTAAGCGGCGGCGGGCCATATTGGATCATGCCGCAGAAAGCGTATTTCGACACCACATCGAAGCTGATGCTGTACGGCGGGCTCGCCACCGTGCCGCGGCCGACGCTGCACAGCGAAATGGGCGTGCCGGATATCCCGGCTATCGAAAGCGTGCGCGCCATGATGCCGGCCGATGCGCTCTGGCCGCCCAACCGGACCTGGGGCGAGCACGATCTCGGCCCCGGCGAGCGCCAGGACGACCGCTCCTTCTTCAAGATCCTCGACAAACGCTACGGCGCCGCGAAGAACATCGACGAGTTTGTCGAGTTGGCGCAGTTTCTCGATTACGAAACCCACCGCGCCATGTTCGAATCGCAAAGCCGCTACCGCGCGGGCCTGCTGATCTGGATGAGCCATTCCGCCTGGCCTTCGCTGCTGTGGCAAACCTACGATTACTATTTCAATCCGGGCGCCGGTTACTTCGGCAGCAAGAAGGGCGCTGAGCCGCTGCACATCCAATGGAACGCGGCGGAGGACACCGTCGAGGTGGTGAATTATTCGGGCGGCGATGCGCGCGAGCTGACGGCTCGCGTGGAAGTGCTGAACCTGGATGGCTCCGTGCGCTGGGAAAAGACCGCGCCGGTGGATAGCACCGAGGACAGCACGGTCACGTGCATCAAAATGGAATACCCTGCCGGGCTGACGGCCGTCCATTTCCTGCGGTTGAAACTGACGCGTGGCGGCGAGACGGTTTCGGAGAATTTCTACTGGCGCGGGATCGAGGACGGCGACTATCGGGCGCTCCGCGCGCTGGCCAGGGCCGATGTCGGAGCCGCCACGCGCGCAGAGTTGCACGACGGGCGCTGGCGGCTCACCACCGAGCTGCATAACGTTTCCGCCACGCCCGCGCTGATGGTGCGGGTGAAGGCAGTGCGCGAAAAGACCGGCGACCGCATTCTGCCCGCGCTGTACAGCGACAACTACATCGCGCTGATGCCCGGCGAGAGGCGGACGATCGTCACCGACTTAGCCGATGAGGATACGCGCGGCGAGAAACCGAGCGTGGTAGTGGAAGGCTTCAACGTGACAACGCGGTGAGGCCCGCAGGCGGCCGACACAGCGTTTCCCTGAGCCACGCTGCCCGGCTTATCCTGGAACGTGACGCAAGCGAAACGTCCTCGAGCCACACAGCCCAGGCACAAGGGGATCATTCGCCGTTTGCTTCGGTGGTGCCTGCTGGCCGGGCTTTTGGGATGGACGCTGCTGGCTCTCAGCCTGTTGGCCGTTCGTTGGATAAACCCGCCGTTCACCGCCGTACAGATCGAGCGGCGGGTGCAGGCCTGGATCCACAAGAAGCCGTACCACAAGCGCTGCGCATTCGTCCGCCTCGACCGGATTGCGCCGGACCTCCAGCACGCGGTAATTGCCGCCGAGGATGCAAGGTTCTACCAGCACCACGGTTTCGACTGGCACGAGATGCGGACTGCGATGGAGGACGACCTGGAGAAAGGGCGCGGCCGCGGCGCTTCCACCATCACGCAGCAGCTTGTGAAGAACCTGTTCTTCGGGACGGGCCGTTCTTACCTGCGCAAGGGCGTGGAGTTCACGCTGGTTCCGGTGGCCGAGATCGTTTTGGGCAAGCGGCGCATCCTTGAGCTGTACCTGAATGTGGTCGAGTGGGGACCGGGTATCTACGGGGCTGAAGCCGCATCGCGCTACTACTACCCGATCCCGGCGCGGAACCTCGGCCGGGAGCAGGCCGCGCGGCTGGCTGCGATTCTTCCGGCCCCGCTGAGGCGCCGGCCGGAGCGGATGAACGAGTACAGCGCGCTGATCCTCGAGCGGATGCGCCAGATGGGCTGGTGATCCGTGCCAGTGCGCGCCCGCGGTAGAATGGGCGGCATGTCCCGCGTGCAGACGCCGCTTACCGATTCCGTGCTGACTTACGTCCGCGATGTCACTCTGCGCGAACCGGAGGCGCTGCGCAAGCTGCGCGAATCGACCGAAAGTCACCCGCGCGCCTCATGGCAAGTAGCGCCCGAGCAGGGACAGTTCCTGCACTTGCTGGCGCGCTTGACCGGAGCGCGAAAAGCGCTCGAAGTCGGCATCTTCATGGGCTACAGCTCAAGCTGGATTGCGCTCGGCCTGGCGGCAGGCGGGAAGCTTATCGCTTGCGATGCCAGCGAAGAGTACGCCGCCATAGCCAGACGGACCTGGCGCGAAGCCGGCGTGGCGGACCGCATCGAGCTGCGGCTTGCCCCGGCGCTCGATTCGCTGGACGCGCTCGTAGCGGAAGGCCAAGCCGGCAGTTTCGATTTCATTTTCATCGACGCCGACAAGGAAGGCTACATCCATTACTATGAGCGCGCGCTGCGCCTTGTGCGGCAGGGCGGGCTGATCGCCGCCGACAACGTTTTGTTCCACGGCACGGTGGCCGACCCGGCAAACCACGATTCCGACACGGAGGCCGTGCGCAAATTCAACCGCCACCTGCAATCCGACCAGCGCATCGCGCTCAGCATGGCCACCATGGGCGATGGCCTGGCGCTGGCAGTGAGGCTGTGAGGCGCGGCGCGACCGCCCCGGAAGCGTGAAAGGTGCAAGAATGATGGGGAAAGGAATGGCGCCATGAAGCGTGTTTTGATTCTGATGGCAGCGTTCGCGGTGGCAGCGGTGGCAGCGGATATCGCCGGCACCTGGAAAGCGACGGCGGAGGGCCCTAACGGAACGATGGAACGGACCTTCGTCTTCAAAGTGGACGGAAACAAACTCACTGGAGAAACCACCAGCACGATGTTGGGCAAATCCACTATCACGGACGGGAAAGTGGACGGAGACAACCTCTCGTTCACCATCACCGCCGACTTTCAGGGAACGGAAATGAAGCTGAGTTACAAAGGAAAGGTCAGCGGCGCCGACCTGCACCTGACTTCCGAACGAGCCGGCGATGGAGGCGGGCAGTCGATTGAATGGACCGGCAAGAAGGTTCAATGAACCTTCGGGCCGGGCGCCGCTAGTCCGCGGTCACGACTGAAACCGGAATGCCGGTACCTAACAAGAGTCGGCCCCAGGGTGCTTCGAGCGAGGTTGTTCGCGATATCAACCGGCGCATCGTCCTCAACCTGATCCGCAAGCGCCAGCCCATTTCGCGTGCCGACCTGGCGCGCGTTTCCGGGATGCAGCGCAGCACAATATCGCTGATTGTCGAACAACTGATCCGGGAGAACTGGGTGCTGACGGGACCCACGGGGCGGCTGCCCAGGGGCCGGCGGCCCACCTTCCTGCGGCTCAACGATGCGCGCGTGATCATCGGCGTGGACATCCGCCCGGCTCAGATCACAGCTGCGGTGGCGGACGCCAACGGGAGGTTCATCTCGCAGGAGGCGATCGTCACCACGCCCGACCCGGAGTTCACGCTGGGCCGTTTGACCGAAGTGATCCGGCGCATCGTGGCGTCGTGCCGGGGCAGGAAAATCGAAGGGATCGGCGTCAGCGTGCCGGGGCGCTACATACCCGGATCGAACCGGCTCGTCTTTGCGCCCAATCTTGGATGGCGCGACGTGGATATTCGCACTCCGTTGATGAAGGCGACGGGCCTGGAGGTGGAAATCGAGAACGCCGCCACGGCCTGCGCGCTGGCCGCCGTGTGGTTCGACCATATGGAACAGGCTCGCAACCTGGTGGTGGTTACGGTTTCCGAAGGTGTCGGCACGGGAATTCTGCTCAATGGCCAGATCGTGCGAGGCGTGAATGGGATGGCTGGCGAGTTTGGCCATGTGCCGCTTGATCCGCAGGGCCCGCTATGCGAGTGCGGCCGCCGGGGCTGCTGGGAGGTGTTTGCCTCCAATCGCGCGGCGCTGCGGTACTACAGCGAATCCGGCTCGGTGCCCGCGGGGCTGAGCTTCCTCGATCTGCTGAGTCGTGCGGACCAGGGAGACCAGCGGGCCGAGAAAGCGTTGAAGACCATGGCCCACTACCTGGGCCGCGGCATGCGAATGTTGGTGGCCGGTTTTGCGCCCGAACGGATCGTGGTGGTCGGTGACCTCACCCGGTCCTGGAAGCGCTTTGAAGCGGTGCTTAAGCCGGAGGTGCTGGAGCAGGTGTTGCCCGGCGGCGTAGCCCCGCAGTTGATTCCAGCGCGGGAAGGCGGTGTGGCGCGCCTGCGCGGCACGGTGGCTCTGGTTCTGGAGAAAGATTTCGGCGTATGCTCATGAGCCGTTGCCGGCCCGGCGCGCGCGCCTTGCATTTTAGGCCCGGCCATCTGATTATAGTTTGAGGCTAGAACGAATTCGCGTTTGACCGGCCTGGATACGGCGCTCCCTCGCGAATCGGCGGGTGGTTCCGCCGGGGCCTGGTGGGCCGGGAATGTCCGGCCCGGCTTTGCCACCGCCAAAACAAACGAGACCACATTTATGACGAAACCGAATCAGAAGAAAAGCCAAAGCGTGCCGCTTTTCCGGAAGCGCGATGTGCCGGTGAAGAAGCGTGTGCGCGACCTGTTGTCGCGAATGACCTTGGAAGAGAAGGCCGCGCAGATGATGTGCGTCTGGCAGGAAAAGGCCGAGAAGCTGGTGGACGCCGCCGGCAATTTCGATTTCGCCAAGGCCAAGCAGGCTTTCCGGCGCGGGCACGGCATCGGCCAGGTCGGCCGGCCGAGCGACGCGGGCGGAGGCAAGGACGCGCGCGGGATGGCCGAGCTGACCAACGCCATCCAGAAGTTCTTCGTCGAGAACAGCCGTCTCGGCATCCCGGTGATCTTCCACGAAGAGTGCCTCCACGGCCACGCCGCCATCGGCGGCACCAGTTTCCCGCAGCCAATCGCGTTGGGGGCCAGCTTCGATCCGGAGCTGGTCGAGTCGCTGTTCAGCGTCACGGCACTGGAAGCGCGGCTGCGCGGAACCCACCAGGCGCTGACGCCGGTGGTGGATGTGGCGCGGGACCCGCGCTGGGGGCGCGTGGAAGAGACTTACGGCGAAGACCCTTTCCTGGCATCGCGGATGGGCATTGCGGCGGTGCGCGGATTTCAGGGCGATGCCTCCTTCGAGGACAAAGCGCACGTCATCGCCACGCTGAAACACATGACCGGCCACGGCCAGCCGGAATCCGGCATGAACTGCGCTCCCGCGGACATCTCCGAGCGCGTCATCCGGGGCACCTTCCTGTTCCCTTTCGAGCAGGCGTTGCACAAAGCCGGGGCCATCAGCGTGATGTCATCCTACAACGAGGTCGATGGCGTGCCGAGCCACGCCAACCGCTGGCTGCTGCGCGACATTCTGCGCAAGGAATGGGGCTTCACGGGCTACGTGGTGTCCGATTACTACGCGATCTGGGAGCTCAGTTACCGCCCTGATACGCACGGCCATTTCGTCGCCAAGGATAAGAAGGAAGCCTGCGCGCTGGCGGTGCGGGCCGGCGTGAACATAGAGCTGCCGGAGCCGGATTGTTACCTGCACCTGGTCGAACTCGTGAACAAAGGCGTGCTGCGGGAATCGGAACTCGACGAGCTGGTGGCGCCCATGCTGCACTGGAAGTTCCGCATGGGCCTGTTCGACGATCCGTATGTAGACCCGGATGAGGCAGACCGCGTAGTTGGTTGCGACGCGCACCGCGCGCTGGCTTTCGACGCCGCGCGCCGATCGATCACGCTGCTCCAGGACGAAGGCGGCGTGGCGCCGCTCGATCTGCACTCGCTCAAAACCATCGCGGTGATCGGCCCCAACGCCCATCGCAGCCTGCTGGGAGGTTACAGCGGCAAACCGAAGTCCGAGGTCACCGTGCTCGATGGCATCCGCGCTAAAGCCGGCAACCAGGTGAAAGTGCTCTATAGCGAGGGTTGCAAGATCACCCAGCCCGGCTCCTGGAATCAGGACGAAGTGGTGGCCAGCGACCCGGCGGAGGACCGCAAGTTGATCTCGGAAGCCGTCGAGGTCGCCCGGAAGGCCGATGTTGTAGTCTTGGCGATCGGCGGTAATGAGCAGACCTCGCGCGAGGCTTGGAACCTGAAGCATATGGGTGACCGCGCCAGCCTCGACCTGATCGGCAGGCAGCAGGAACTGGTGGACGCCATCGCCGCTACGGGCAAGCCGATCATTGTGTTTCTGTTCCATGGCCGGCCGAACTCGATCCAGCGCGTGGCGCAGAAAGCGGCGGCCGTTTTCGAATGCTGGTATCTCGGCCAGGAAACCGGGCGCGCTGTGGCGGAAGTTCTGTTCGGCGATTACAACCCCGGCGGCAAGCTGCCGATCACCGTGCCGCGCTCGGTGGGCCATCTGCCCGCGTTCTACAACTACAAGCCATCGGCCCGCCGCGGCTACCTTTTCGACGACGTCACGCCGCTTTACCCCTTCGGCTTTGGCTTGAGCTACACCACCTTCAGCATCGGCAACGTTCGACTGTCGAAGCGGCGGATGGCATCCACTGGCTCGGCCGAAGTGCTGGCCGAAGTCACCAACACCGGCTCGCGGGCTGGGAGCGAAGTGGTGCAGATGTATATCCGCGATTTGGTCAGCTCGGTCACCCGACCGGTGAAGGAATTGAAAGGCTTCCGCCGAATCGCCTTGGAACCGGGCGAAACGGCGACGGTCCGGTTCGAGATTACTTCCGAGTTACTCGCGTTCTGGGACGTGAATATGAAGTACCGGGTGGAACCCGGAGACTTCGAAATCATGGTCGGCAATTCATCGCGGGATGCCGATCTGCAGAAGCTGGTTCTGCAGGTGACTAAGTAGTTCCACCCGGACAGTCGACGGCGACGACTGCATGAGCGGGTGGAAAGAAACGAGGCACTTATGACGCAAAGAATTTCGTTTGGGGAGAAGGTAGGTTACGGCCTTGGAGACATGGGCGCGAACTTATTCTTCCAGACGATGATCGCGCTGCAGCTTAGCTTTTATGCCGATACGTTCGGCCTGACGGCGGCCCAGGCGGGAACGCTCTTTCTGGTGATTGGCCTGATCTCCGCCGCGCTCAATCCGGTGATGGGCTTCATCGCGGATAGGACCGTCACGCGGTGGGGCAAATTCCGTCCCTGGCTTCTGTGGACGGCCGTGCCGTTTGGCGTCATTGGGGTCCTGACCTTTACCACTCCGAACATCAGCATGGGCGGCAAGATCATCTACGCCTACACGACCTATTTCATGCTGAGACTGATCTATACGATCAACAACGTTCCCTACGCGTCGCTGATGGGTGTAATTACAAACGATCCGGACGAGCGGACCAGCATCTCCACCTACCGGCAGATCTTCGCCAATAGCGCGGCCTTGATCGTGCAGAGCCTGGCCATCCCCCTGCGCGACTACTTCGGGAAAGGCGACAACGCGAAGGGCTACCAGATGACGATGGGGCTCTTCTCCGTGTTATGCGTGTTTTTCTTCATCATCGCCTTTGCCACAACCAAAGAGCGCATTCAGCCCAACCCCGAGCAGAAGACTTCCGTGGGGATGGACCTGGGGGATCTTTTCCGGAACGGACCGCTGATCGCGCTGTTTCTGGTGACCATCTTCTACTTCATGGCGATCTCGATACGCGGCAGCGTGATGTTGCCCTATTTCAAGTATTGTGCGGGGCACGAAAGGCTGTTTAGCTGGTTCAACGGCTTTGGGCTGACCTCGCTGCTGATCGGCGTCGCCGTCTCCAATTCATTGGCGGTGCGAATCGGTAAACGGAACCTGTTCATCCTGAGCATGGTGCTGAGCGGCGGCTTTACCGTGGCGCTGCTGTTCCTTCCGGCGACTGCGACCGTTCTCATCTTTGGCTCGGAAATCATCCGCCAGTTCGCCTTTGGCTGGTCGTGTCCGCTGCTGTGGGCTATGATCGGCGATGTCGCCGATTACGGCGAGTGGAAGACGGGACGCCGCGCGACCGGGACCGTGACTTCGGCGGTTGTGTTTGCGCTATGGGTTGGACTGGCATTGGGTGGGGCAATGGCCGGCTGGTTGTTCTCGTCTTATGGTTATGTGGCAAACGCTGTCCAGACCGCGGACTCTCTGCTGGGCATCCGGCTGACCGCGAGCGTGTACGCCGGACTGGCCTTCGCCGCCACCGTCGTCTGCCTCTTCTTCTACGGGATCACGAAGGAACTCAACCGGAAAATTGCGGACGATCTGATAGCGCGCCGCAAGACATATTCAACCCAGGCAGTGCCGGGAGTGTGACCGCCCGCGCAAAGAGGAGAAATCGGAAATCATGTCTTCGCAGTCGATTGTCCTGACGGCCCTGGTGGCGGGCTGGCTATGCCTGCCGGTCCCCGCGCAGACCACGCTGAAGGCCGCCTACCGGGACGATTTCAGGATTGGCGCGGCGCTCAGCCAGGCGATTTACACCGGAGGCGATGCAGCCGGAGCGGCCCTCGTCGAAGCCCAGTTCAATTCCATCACGCCGGAGAACGATCTGAAGTGGGAGCATATTCATCCCACGCCGCAGGGTTTCAACTTCGAGCCGGCCGACCGATACGTCGAGTTTGGCGAGAAGAACCATATGTGGATCGTCGGGCACTGTCTGGTCTGGCACAACCAGGTGCCGCACTGGGTGTTTGAGGACGACAAGGGCAATCCGGTGGGCCGCGAGGAATTGCTCCGCCGCATGCACGACCACATCTTCGCGGTTGTGGGCCGCTATAAGGGCCGCATCAACGGTTGGGACGTGGTCAACGAAGCGCTGAACGAGGACGGCACGCTGCGGCGGTCGCCCTGGCTCCGCATCATCGGCGACGACTACATCGCCAAGGCATTCGAATACGCGCACGCGGCCGATCCCAAGGCTGAGCTGTACTATAACGAGTACTCGCTCGAAAACGAGGCCAAGCGCAAAGGCGGCGTTGAGCTGATCCGCAAACTGCTGGCCGAGGGCGTGCCGGTCACCGCCGTCGGCTTGCAAGGGCACTACCGCATGGACTGGCCGAGCGTCGACAACGTCGATGCGACCATCGCCGCCTTCCATGCGCTCGGCGTCAAGGTGAATATCACCGAGCTCGACGTGGATGTCTTGCCCCGCGTGCGCCGCGACCAGAACGCCGACGTATCCGCCAGAGCCGAAGGGGGCGCCAATTCCAACCCTTACGTAAGCGGCTTGCCGGCCGCGATGCAACAAGCGCTGGCGGATCGCTACGCGGCCTTGTTTCGTGTCTTCCTGAAACACCGCGACGCCATCACGCGGGTGACCTTCTGGGGCGTCACCGACCGCACATCCTGGTTGAACAACTTTCCGGCGGCGGGCAGAACCAACTATCCCCTGTTGTTCGATCGCGAGGGAAGACCCAAGCCGGCGTTTGATGCCGTGATTGCAGCAGCCCGCGCCGCCCGCTGAGCCGCGTAGGGGGCCGCGTCGGTGCTGAAGGGACGCCCGGTGTGCCTCCGCCGGGAGCCTGTGGTATCCTGCCTCTCGGATCAAGAGTGCCTGACTAAGGAGGTAGTTTATGTGGAACAAGCTTATCGGAACACGCAACAGTCCTCCGCTGGCGATCGTCCGGCTGGTCCTGGGCGTGGTGATGTTCGCGCACGGTGCGCAGAAAATGCTGGGCTGGTTTGGCGGCTACGGCTTCAGCGGAACGATGGGGTTTTTCGGGCACATGGGAATCCCCGCGCCGTTTGGCTACCTGGCGATAGCCGCCGAATTCTTTGGCGGGCTGGGGCTGATTCTCGGTTTTCTCAGCCGCATCGCCGCGTTTGGCGTGCTGTGCAACATGGTAGTGGCGGTGCTCACCGTGCACATCCACAACGGGTTCTTCATGAACTGGGCCGGCACGAACAAAGGTGAAGGCTTCGAATATCACCTGCTGGCGATTGCCATGGCCCTGGCGGTAATCATCGGCGGCGGCGGCACAGCATCCATCGACCGCGCGCTGAGCGGGAGTGATTCAGCGGCGGGCTGACCAGTGCAGTACGGCTGACATCCCGGCGATTGCGGCGAAAAGATTCCGGAGGCGCCAAGAAAGCGAAACGCGGCCGCACCTCAGCGCGCCGCCATACGGATATCGTCGAGACGGGCGATGATCTTCAACGCCGCGCGTTCCCAGCTCCAGTTCTGGCGAACTTCACGGGAAGCCCGTTCTCCCTTGGCTCTTGCTTCTTCCGGGTTATCGAACACGCGGCGCATCAGCCTCCGCAACTGCGTGTGCGACGGCTCGGCCCATCGAAATCCGGCATAGTAAGGGCATTTCGCGCGCGCCGGCACCAGGGCTTCGACGGGCAGCGGATAGGCATTATCGGCTGTCATGAAGTCGCAGTGCGCGCTCCAGTCCGTGGCAATTGCCGGCAGCCCGCAAGCCATGGCCTCGATGATCGGCAGGCCCCAGCCTTCACCGCGTGTCGGCAGCACAAAGCAGTCGGCGGAGCGGTACAAGACTCCTAACTGATGGGTTGGGACCACCTGGTTCAACGACAAGTGGATTCGTCCGCCCCGCGGATCGAGCTGCAGATCCGCAACCTCGCGATGGACATCCACATCCGGGTCCGCGTTCATCACCTTGGCGAGGAGGATGACCGGTTCATCCGCGCGGAACTCCTGATTGAAGGCGCGCAGTAATGACTGCGGCGCTTTGCGCTCGCCCCACTCGAAGATCGAGAGGAACGTATAAACGCCGGCCAGCGGCTTGCCGGCGATGGCGGGGCTGAAGTGATCGGGATCGACGCCGAGTGGAACCACGTGAATCGGCCGGGTGACGCCGCTGTCGCGGAATGTGCCGGCGTTAAACCGCGACGGCACCCAGACCTCGTCCATCAGGTTGGCCTGCCTCACCCATTCGCGCGGGACGCCGTCGGTTTCCAGCATGGTGAATCCGATTTTGTATGTTCCGGAGTTGGCCTCGAACCTGTCGCCCTGCGCATAGACCACCTGCGGCGCCCCCGCGTCCAGCTCTCTGGCGTGAATCATGTTCGCGAGGTACGATTCCCCGCACTCCGCTTCCTGGGCCGGTATGACGGTTCCGAGGCCGTACACGTAACGGTAAGAGACACGCACACCAAGCCGGTCCAGCGCGGAGACAAGCTCGCGGGAGCTGCTTGCATAGGCCGTCGGCAGGTTAAAAGCCGAGTGCCATCCGATATCGCGGTTGTACCGGCTTTGACGCAGTTTCGCCTCCCACTTCGCGCAAAAGACGCGCTGCCCGTTCTGAAAATAGGCTGCGTGCGCATCGCGGGTGGTGGAGACATTTTGGTGGTGAACGATAGTCACGCCGCCGCAGCATAGATTTCGATATCCCTCGGCTGTGACGCGTTGGCAGTAATCTGAATCCTCGTAATAACAGAAGTACTCTTCATCGAGGAGCCCGACTTTGGCGAGGAGGTCGCGGCGAAGATAGGCGCACGCGAAGACGACGCTCTCCACCTCGCGATTGTCGCTGTACTGGTTAACGTCTTTTTCGCCGCCGCCGGTCTGCTGTCCGACCAACGTGTCCAATGGCATGTAACTGCCGGCATGTTGCAGCGTTCCATCGGGTCGTGCCAGGCGGCAGCCGACAACCCCCACATCCTGCGCGGAATGCGCAAGTGTCTGCAGCCGGCTGAGCCAGTCGCGTTGATGGATCTCCGTGTCGTTGTTCAGCAGGAGGATGTCATCGTCCGGCGGGCTGTTGCGGATGCCGATGTTGCATCCTTTGGCAAAACCGAGATTGGCAGGGTTGCGGACCAGCGTGATGGATTCCTGCGCCTGCAAGAATTCGACTGTGCCATCCGAGCTGCCATTATCGACCACTACGATCCGGTAATCCGGGTGATCGGTATGCGCGCGCAGGGTGTCCAGGCAGCGTATCGTATACCCCAGCGCGTTCCACGTCAGAATGACGATGGTCACAGGCGCCGGAACCGCGCTCATTGGCTCCCCACCTCAGTCTTAGGGAGCATGCTCTGCCGCAGTTGCCACACTTCCTCTTGTAACGCAGCAACCTGAGCGAGGACTTCCTTGTGCTGAACCGCCAGGAGCTCGAGCGCCGCCAGCTCGCACTCAAATTGCTTGCCGGCCGAATCGGCAAACGCCTTCAGCGACCAGGTGTGCCACCAGAGCAACCGCTTTAATAAGAGGATGAGCGCTCGTCCCACCTTGCTGCGAACGGTGGTGACAGCGGGCGGAACCTCTCCAAGCGCCCGGATCGCAGCTGCCAGATCGGAATCGAGCGCGGCATCGAGCGCGTTGAGCCGGTTCACCAGCTCGGCCATTCCCAAGAGATCCGACGAACCGTCCTCCGGCATCGCGGTCGGCGAGACTGTTTCGGCCGCCAGCGCTTTGCCCCAGTTGCGGACGGGACCTGAATAGAACCGAACCGCACCTGCTTGGGGCCCCAGCAGCCGCTCGCGGCGCATCTTCGCCCGCACCTGAGCGAGCAGCGCGTCCGCCGGCACTGTTACCGGCTTGCTATCGTCTGCCATGGCAAGTTCCGAGCCTCCGCAAGCGATGCAGCATCCTATGGTTTGGCGAACGCCAAAGCCTGCTGGTACGCGCGAAGATCCTCCCGCACCATCTCACGCACCAATTCGCGGAATCTAACATGAGGTTCCCAGCCGAGTATCTTTCTCGCCTTGGTAGCGTCTCCAACCAGCAAATCGACCTCGGCGGGCCGATAGAAGTTCTCATCCACCACAACATACTGGCGATAGTCGAGGTCCGCTTCCGCAAAGGCTAATTCGCAAAACTCCCGCACCGAGTGGGTCTCCCCGGTGGCGACCACATAGTCGCTTCGATTGGGCTGCTGCAGCATACGCCACATGGCATCTACGTATTCACGGGCATGGCCCCAATCGCGCTTGGCCTCGAGATTCCCCAACCGCAGTTCCTTAGCCCGGCCGCAGGCGATGCGGGCCACGCCCGAAGTGATCTTACGCGTGACAAACTCAAAACCGCGGCGGGGAGATTCGTGATTGAACATCATCCCGCTCACCGCGAATGCGCCGTATGCCTCGCGATAGTTTCGTGTCAGGTCGAACCCGCATACCTTGCTGATACCGTAACTAGACCGCGGGTGGAACCGGGTGCTTTCCGTCTGCGGCACCTCGTCCGCGTTGCCGAACATTTCGCTCGAACCGGCAAAGTAGAAGCGGCATTTCGGAGCCAGTTGGCGCAAGGCTGCCAGCAGATAATGGGTGCCGTTGATATTGGCGTTCAGAGTGGAGAACTCGTCGTCAAACGAGTAACTCACAAAACTCTGTGCGGCGAGATGATAAACCTCATCCGGTGCCACCTTGGCAACTACCTGGATCAAGCTGGCGAAGTTTTCGAGTGATCCCGCATGCAGGATGAGGCGGTCCCGCACCTGGGCCAGCCGCGCCAGGCGGTGCTCCGGATCTTCCAGCGCCACCCTTCGTACAATCCCGTGGACCTCATAGCCTTTGGAGATGAGGAGCTCAGAAAGGTAGGAACCATCCTGCCCGGTAATCCCCGTAATCAGCGCGCGCTGGGCCATTGCTACCCATCGTAACCCAACTGGCCTCGGTGATCGGTCCGCGATGCCTCGCGCCGGATGCGCACCGCGCGCGCCGCGCGGTTGCCAACTCCTGCTAACGCGATCCCGAGACAACCCGCGAGAAGAAGTCGAGCGAGCGGCGAGCTCCGTCCGGCCACGAGAACCGGCGCGCACGGATGCGGCCATCCGCGCCCAGGCGTGCGCGCAGCGACGGTGATGTGAGAATGTTCTCGATCGCAGCCTGTAATTCGGCCCGGCTGCGCGGGTCGATCAAGAGTGCCGCGCCGCCGGTGATCTCAGGCAGTGACGACACACCCGAGGTAATAACCGGAATGCCGGCCGCCATCGCTTGCGCCACCGGAAATCCGAAACCTTCGTAAAGCGACGGATAGACAAAAGCAGTGGCGCCCGCGAAAAGGGCCGGCAATTCGATTTCGGGCACGTATCCCAGGTAGCGCACATTGCGCGACGGGTTTTCCAGCCGCGCCAAGGTCGCCGGGCCCGACCAGCCGCGCGGACCCGCCACCACCAGATCGAATTCGCCGGCGACTAACGACGACAGGCCGTTGTAGGCGTCAAGCAGCAAGTCGACGTTCTTTCTTGGCTCGATGGTTCCTACATACAGTAAGTATGGGCGCGTGAGGCGGTGTTGGCGCCGCACCGCATCCACACTGTCCTGGCTGACGCGGGAGTATACTTCCGGAACGCCTGGGTAAATTACAGTGATTCTCTCTTGCGGAATTCGCAGCAGCCGCACCGCATCGTTGCGGGAGTTTTCCGAGATGGCGATCAGACCGTCGGCGCGTTGCCAGATTCTTTTCGCGAACTCGCGCTCAGCGGCGAGGGTGGCGGGCAGGTGGGTTTCGGGGACCAGCCAGCAGGTGAGATCGTAAATGGTTGCGGTCAGCTTGGCCCGCCAGGGTGGATGGATCACTTTGGACGCATGAAACACGCTGCTGTTGAGAAACAGCGGCTGCGTGAATGCTGCCGGGAGCCGGTTGATCCAAAAGTAGAGGCCCAGCCGCAGCGCCGCGGCGCCACGGCCGGTCACGGCTTCTTCATGATCCAGACTGGAGGCCGCTCCCAGAAAGGGAAACAGCCGCACGTCCGCTCCCGGCTCCCTCTGCAAATGCTGGATCCAGTAGTACAGGTAGTTCTTCACCCCGGCACTTCTGAAAAGCAACGGTAGGGCGTCTATCGTGATCCGCATTGCTGGCAAGACCGTCCGCCGCTGAACAAAAGAGCCGCCAAGCACTCAGTATAGTCGCTTGAGGGCCAGAACCAGGAGCTTGCTGAAAAAACCACTCGCTGACGGTCGTGGCTCCAAAAGGCTCCCGGGTTCGGCGGCGCTTACGGCGCCGCGCAGCCACTTCCGGTTGATAACGCTTCTGCGGGACGGCCAGCTGACGGCCGCTGAACCTGCGCCCACCGGCGAGAGACCGTCAAATTCGCCAGGCTGATTCTGATAATATCTCTGGAATGGCGCCAGCTAACGTATATCCACCGAGCCGTGATTTCTCGAGCCGCGCTCATGTGCAAAGCATGGACGCGTACCGGGCGCTCTACCGGAGGGCCGCGGAAAAGCCCGAAGAATTCTGGGGCGACCTGGCGGAGAAAGAACTCTTCTGGTTTCAGAAGTGGTCGCACGTGTTTGAGTGGCATCCGCCGTTCGCCAAGTGGTTTGTGGGCGGGAAGACCAACGCATCCTACAACTGCGTGGACCGGCATCTGACGACGCATCGAAAGAACAAGGTGGCCATTTTATGGGAGGGCGAGCCGGGCGACCAGCGCCAGATCTCCTACCAGGAATTGCACCGGCTGGTGTGCCGCTTCGCCAACGTGCTGAAGGGGCGCGGGCTGAAGAAGGGCGACCGCGCCATCATCTATATGGGCATGGTGCCGGAGCTGGCCGTAGCGCTGCTAGCCTGCGCGCGGCTGGGGGTGATCCATAGCGTGGTATTCGGCGGCTTCTCGGCGGAGGCTTTGAAGGCGCGCATCCAGGACCTGGAAGCTCAGATGGTGATCACCGGCGATGGCGCCTGGCGTCGCGGCAAGGAGGTGCGCCTCAAGGAGGCGGTGGACGAAGCGCTTACCGAATGCCCCAGCGTCAAGGACGTAATCGTGCTCAAGCGCACCGGCGGCACCACCACGATGAAGGAGGGCCGCGACCATTGGTGGCACGATCTGGATCAAGGCGTGAGCGAAGCCTGCGCCGCCGAGGAACTGGATAGCGAGCATCCGCTGTACGTGCTGTATACTTCCGGGACCACAGGCAAGCCGAAAGGCATCGTTCATACCACGGCCGGTTACCTGCTGCAAGTAACCGCGAGCATGAAGTGGGTCTTCGACCTGCGGGACGAAGACACGTTTTGGTGCACGGCCGATATCGGCTGGGTGACCGGCCACAGCTACATCGTCTATGGGCCGCTTTCGGCCGGCGCCACCACCGTGATGTACGAAGGGGCGCCCGACTTTCCGCAGCCCGATCGTTTTTGGCGCCTGATCGAGAAATACCGCATCAACATCTTGTACACCTCGCCCACGGCCATCCGGTCCTTCGTCCGGCAGGGCGATCAGTGGCCCAACGAGCACGACATGTCGAGCCTGCGCCTGCTCGGTTCGGTCGGCGAGCCGATCAATCCAGCGGCTTGGGAATGGTATTACAAGGTGATCGGAAAGGAGCGCTGCCCGATCGTCGACACCTGGTGGCAGACCGAGACCGGCGCCATCATGATCTCGGCCATGCCGGGCGCGGTGCCGCTCAAACCCGGCTCGGGATCGCTGCCGCAACCGGGTATTCTGTGCGATGTGGTCGACCTGATGGGCAAGCCGGTGGGCGACAACGCGGAAGGCTTCCTCGTCATCAAGCGGCCGTGGCCCAGCATCGCGCGCACGCTGTGGGGCGATCCGAACCGCTACCGGCAGCAGTATTGGGAGCGCATCGACGGCGTTTACATGACCGGCGACGCGGCGCGGCGAGACGAAGATGGCTACTATTGGATCCTCGGCCGCGTCGACGACGTGATGAACGTCAGCGGCCACCGGCTGAGCACCATGGAGATCGAATCCGCGCTGGTGCGGCATCCGGCGGTGGCGGAAGCCGCCGTGGTGGGCAAGCCGCACGAGATCACCGGCCAGGCCGTGGCTTGTTTCGTAACTCTGAAGAAAGGCAATTGGAACCACCACGAGCTGGGCGAGGACCTGCGCAAGTGGGTGGCGCACGAAATCGGCAGCTTCGCCAAGCCGGAGCAGATCCGCTTCACCGACGCGCTACCGAAGACGCGCAGCGGGAAGATCATGCGCCGGCTGCTGCGCGAAATTGTCACCTCGAACACCGTCGCCGGCGATGTCACCACGCTGGAGGATCTGTCCGTGGTGACGCGCCTGTCCGCGCAGCACGACGAAGACTAGGCCACTAGTTTCCGGCGAACCACGAACTTGCGCCAGGTAAAGATGAATGCCAGACCGGCTAAGGCCAAAATGCTTGTCGTCGGTGCTGGAGTGACCGGAGGCGACGTGATACTGGATATGAACACGGCGCCGCTCACTGTAGAGCCGCCGATAGTGACATTGGTTGCGTAGCCTGGGCCGCCATAATTGTAAGCGTATAGATTGACGATCGCGGCCCCGCCGGCAGTTTCGAACTCGAAACCGGTATCGATCGTGTCGGCTGGAAGCACGGAGGGATCAGTATAAAAATTATCGGATCCCCCGAAGCCTGGCACAAGGCCGACTACGGCGGCGCCGGCGAACGTACCGGTGACGCCGGTCACGTGAAAGACTCCGCCGGAGGACGTTCCGGTCAATGTCAGCGACGCTGTATTCGAAAAAGCATCGGTGTAGACGACCGTCAGAGTGTCCGCCTGGGCGGAGGCCAAGGCGACGGCAAACACAGCGATAGGAATAATGGTTCGCACCAAAGACGAACTGAGCTTCTTTATGCCGCGCGCGAAGGCGGGGCTGTCTAAAGCAGCGAGACGCTGCGGGGGAGATTGTTTATCAATCGGGGACACGGGGTAACGGGTTATCACATACAGCAGTATAAGTTCCCTCACTCTCGAATCCAATGTCGTTTCCGGCGACTTTTGTGAACATTAACCTGTGCGGATTTGATACACGTTCTCTATCGAAGGCGGCGGGGAAACCAAACCCGGGCCAGCCGTGCAAGAGACATATAATCAAGGCTCGGGTGTACGATCATCGCGCACGGATGCGCGGGCGTCATGGACGCCATCCAGCCGCGCCTGCGCACCATAACACGGAGACAAGGAATCATGAAAACAGCTTTGCGATGGGCCACCATTCTGGCGGTGTCCGCCGCCGCAGCGGCGCTTTGCGCCCAGACCAGGGAGCATCTGCTCCCCCGACTGGTGCACAAGGACGGCCGCTACGCTTTGTTTGTGGATGATGCACCGTACCTGATGTTGGGCGCGCAGGTGGGCAACTCGAGCGCCTGGCCCGGCGTGCTTCCCAAGGTCTGGCCGGTCATCACATATCTGCATGCCAACACGGTCGAGATGCCGGTGTACTGGGAACAGTTCGAGCCGCGGCCGGGGCAGTTCGACTACACGGTGACGGATACGCTCCTCGCCCAGGCGCGCCAGCATCGCGTGCACCTGGTTCTGTTGTGGTTCGGACTCTATAAGAACGGCAGCCAGCACTACACGCCGGAATGGATGAAGCTGGATCCGCAACGGTACCCGCACATCGTCGATCAAAACGGCCGCGACGTCGATTCGCCGTCGCCTTACGCGAAGGCCTCGCTCGATGCCGATATCCACGCGTTCACCGCGTTCATGCGGCACCTCAAGGCTGCCGATACGGAGCACACGGTGCTGCTGGTGCAAGTGGAAAATGAAGCCGGCACGTGGCAGATCCAGCGCGACTACTCGGCCGGTGCGCAGAAGTTATTTGAAGCGCCGGTGCCCGCCGACGTGCTGGCGGCCATGCACGTGCCCGCCACCACGCCCGCGCCGAACTGGAAAGAAGCGTTCGGCGCCGAAGCCGAGGTATGCTTCCACGCCTGGTCGGTAGCCACCTATGTGGGCAAAGTGGCCGCCGCGGGCAAGGCGGTTTATCCTCTGCCGCTCTATGCCAACGCCGCCTTGCGGCGCGCGATCCCGCCGGGCGCCCCCGGCACGTATGAAAGCGGAGGCCCGACCGATAACGTTCTGCCGATCTGGAAAGTCGCCGCGCCGACCTTGGATATCCTGGCGCCCGACATTTACGTGAACGACAGCGCGGAGTACCTGAAGGTCTTGGACCTTTACCGTCGCGACGACAATGCCTTGTTCGTGCCGGAAACCGGCCACAGCGCGGGCGTCGCCCGATTCCTGTTTTCCGCGCTCGGCCGCGGTGCCATCGGGTTTTCGCCGTTCGGAATGGACTACGTCGAAGGCGCAACCGAAGAACAGTTCAAGCCGATCGCACAGGATTACCTTTTGATCGGGCCGATCGCCCGCCTGGTTGCGCGCCTCAACTTCGAAGGCAAGTTGCAGGCAGTGGCCGAGGAAGAAGGCAAGGTCTCGCAAACTCTCGACTTCGGCGCATGGAAGGCCGAGGTGTCTTACGGCGCGATACGCAACAATCCGCCGCGCGGCCACGATGGATCGCCCATCGGCCGCGCGCTGGTGGCTCAGCTTGGCGAGAATCAGTTCCTGGTCACCGGACTCTTTTCGCGCGTCGACTTCCGCCCCAGCGCGCCGGAGAAGCAGCGCCAGTTCCTCCGCGTCGAGGAGGACACTTACGAGAACGGCGCCTTCAAAATGATTCGCATCTGGAACGGCGACGAAACCGATTGGGGACTCAATTTCCGTTCGGAGCCGGTGCTGCTGCGCGTTTCGCTGGCGACTTTCTGAACGGCCGGGAACACACTGTAACATCACAAGTGAAGTCCTATGAAATCCTATCTCGCACTTAGTAGGTCATTTCGCAGTTACGACAATGTTTTCTCGCGCAGCCCGCGGGCGAGGCATCGCTCGCCCCTACAAACCGCCGACCGTAGGGGCCGGGCATGCCCGGCCCGGCCCACCGCGAAGCACCCGGCCGGCATCGTTGTTCTTGCCCTCGCCGTATTTCTGTCTGCGCCTGCTCTATGTGCCGCGGCCGACGGCGTAGCCGCAACCCCGCCCATGGGCTGGAACAGTTGGGATTGCTACGGCACCACCGTGACCGAAGCCGAGGTGAAGGCCAATGCCGATTACATGGCGCACAAGCTGAAGCAGCACGGCTGGCACTACATCGTGATCGATATCCAGTGGTCCGAGCCGAATCCCAAGGCGCACGGCTACCGGCAGAATGCCGCGCTGGAAATAGATGCTTACGGCAGGCTCATCCCCGCCGTGAACCGCTTTCCGTCCGCCGCCGATGGACGCGGCTTCCGGCCATTGGCCGACTATGTTCACAGCCTCGGCCTCGGTTTCGGCATCCATATCATGCGCGGCATTCCGCGGCAGGCCGTAAAGGCGAACCTGCCCGTCTTCGGAACCGACCTGCACGCCGTGGACATCGCCGACGTTCACTCCGTCTGCCCGTGGAACAGCGACATGTACGGCGTCGACATGAGCCGCCCAGGCGCGCAGGCTTACTACGATTCGCTGCTCAAGCTATACGCCGGTTGGGGCGTAGATTACATCAAGGCTGATGACATCGCGCGACCTACTCACCGCGAAGAGATTGCCGCGTTGCACCGCGCCATCGGGATGGCCGGGCGGCCGATCGTGCTCAGCCTCTCGCCGGGTCCAGCGATGGTGAAGGACCTGGAATTCCTGCAGGAGAACGCGAACATGTGGCGCATCTCCGACGATTTCTGGGACGATTGGCGGCTGCTGCGGCAGAATTTTATCCTGATGTCGATCTGGAGCGGCGTTGGGCGCCCAGGCGCGTGGCCCGATGCCGACATGCTGCCGCTCGGCCGCATCGGCATACGCGCCGAGCGCGGCCAAGCGCGCACGTCCGGCTTCACGCGCGATGAACAACGCACCCTGATCAGCCTTTGGTCCATTGCGCAGTCGCCGCTGATGTTCGGCGGCGACCTGCCGTCGAACGACGAGTTCACCGAGTCGCTGATCACCAACGACGACGTGTTGGCCGTGGACCAGACCGGCTCGCGCGGCAGGGCGTTTGCCGAGGGCGGCGACAGCATCGTTTGGGCGGCCAACGCGCCGGGCGGAGCGAAATTCTTCGCCGTCTTCAACGTCGGCGACCGCGCCCCGATCGACATTCGCGTCGACTGGCCTGCGCTCGGCATGCCGGCCAATTGCACGCTTCGCGACCTGTGGCAGCGCGCGGACGTCGGCGTGATCCGCGACGGCCGCACCTTCCACGTCGCGCCGCACGCATCGGGCCTCTATAAGCTGACGCCAGCCAAGTAGGGCCGCTTTCTCGCTACGATAGAAACACCATGGCAGGCCGCAAGCGGGACAGACGCCCTTACCCTGTTTTCCCTCTGCAATCGTGGGAAGCGTTTTTGAAGCTCATCACCAAGCCGCCTTACTCGCACTGGGCATTCCGCGGAGAGCGCAACGAGCGCGGGCCGCTTTATAGCTCGCTCTCCCTCTACCTGCGGAATTTCGGCGTGGCGCCGGAGGCGTGGCCGTTGCAGGAGGAGCGCATTTTGCGGATCTTCAAGCGCAAGGCGCACCAGTTTCTGCCGCGGCCACCGGAATGGGACGACGACTTTGAATGGCTGGCCCTGATGCAGCACCACGGCGCGCCGACCCGTTTGATCGATTTCACCTGGTCGCCCTACGTGGCGGCTTTTTTCGCGCTCGAACACACCCTTGCCGAAGGCGTGGTCTGGGCCATGAACCCGGCGCGCATCGACAGCAGCCGCGCCCGCAAGCCAGTGCGCACGGACCTGCGCGCCGAAGGCAGCTTCCGGCGCTATTTTCTGCAAGGCCGCCACCGGTTCATCTGGATGGGCGAGCCCCACACCATGAACCGCCGCCTGATCGCGCAATCGGGAACCTTCGCCGTACCGGGCGTGCTGAACATGCCGCTGGATGAAATCCTCAGCGATGCCGATCAGGAAAACATTCTCGCCAAGTTCGTTCTCTCTCACTCGATGCGCGAAGTGGCTCTGCGCGAGCTGTACCGCATGAACATCACTTACGCGACCTTATTTCCGGACCTCGACGGCCTGGCGAAATCGATGGGTTACGAACTGGAGTTTCATTGGGGCTACAATCCGCGGACCATGGAGCGTTACGACACGTAGCGGCTCGCCTTACGCGAAGTCGGCGCCCAGTTCCGCCAGTTGCGCGGCGGTGAGCGGCTGCTCGGCCTGAAAGCTGGGGTGATCGATCACAATCCGCGCGCCGCTGGTCCAGCGCGCCTGCTGCTCCGGCGTCAGCCCAGGTGGCAGGGCAAATGATAGGCGACGCTGCAGCGGGCCTTGCTTACCGTAGCTTTCGGGTCCACGCGACCAGCGCGGCCAGCAAATCCTGGATCGACTTCCTGGTGCGCTCGTCTGTCAGGTTTCCCGCCGCGTCGAACTTCTGTGGCGCGCCGCCGATCATTACTTCGGGCTTGTTCAACGGGTGCATGTCGAGGAACACGAAACACTGCCGCAAATGGTACTGCGCCCGCGCCGTCCCGAACGGGCCGGGCGAAGCGCCCATCACCGCGACCGGTTTGCCCTGCCAGCAACTGTCGCCATACGGCCGCGATCCCCAGTCAATCGCGTTCTTCAGCACGCCGGGAATCGAGTAATTGAACTCGGGCGTAACGAACAGAATCGCGTCCGCCGCGCGGACCCGCGCCTTCAATTCGGCAACGCGCGCCGGCGGCGACGTCTCGTCATCCTGGTTGTAGACGGGAATGCCATCGAGATCGAAAATCTCTACCCGCACTCCCTCCGGCGCCAGCGCCTGCGCCGCCCGCAACGCAGCCCGGTTCAACGAGCCCTTGCGCAAGCTCCCCGCAATCCCCAAAATCGTCACTGTTTGTTCCATTAATTCAGTAAGATGCAGGATATCATCGAAAAGATGCGGGCGCCGGCATTCGGCGCCGCATCCTTAAGCCCCCTCCAGCCGCGCACGTTATCATAGATAAGAAAGCATCTCCCGCATGGCTGTGGAACCCGATCCGCAAATAGGCGTCAATAGCTGGCTCGAAGAAGAACTCTACCGGCAATACCTTCGCGACCGGTCGACCGTAGACGAAAGCTGGAAAGAAATATTCGACTCGAACGGCGGAAGCGAGGCTCCTGCGCCCCCGAAGCCAGCCGCCGGCCAGTCGCAGCTTGGTGGGACAGGCGCCAGCCAGCCAACCCAGCCCGCGCTCGAGCCGCCCGCCGGCGGCCAGTTGCAGCCGCTGCGCGGCGCCGCCGGCCGGATCGCGGAAAACATGGCGGCCAGTGTTTCCATCCCCCTCGCCACCTCGCAGCGCACCATCGCTGTCAAAGTGATGGACGAAAACCGGCGCATCATCAACCAGCACCGCGCCGTCCTCGGCTTGAGCAGGGTGTCGTACACGCACCTGATTGGTTGGGCGGTGGTCAAGGCGATCGAGGCGGTTCCCGGCCTCAACCAGGCATACGCGGAAAAAGATGGTGCGGCCTACCGCGTGATGCATCCGCAGGTCAATCTGGGCGTAGCCGTGGACGCCGCCGGCAAGGATGGCGCGCGCAACCTGCTGGTGCCCAACATCAAGAACGCCGGCGCGTTGAACTTCCAGGAATATCTGAACGGCTTCGACGACCTGGTCGCCCGCGCCCGTACCGGCAAGCTGGTCACCGCGGATTTTCAGGGCACCACCATTTCACTCACCAACCCTGGCACGGTGGGCACCATGTCTTCCAACCCGCGCCTGATGCCCGGTCAGGGCGCTATCATCGCCACCGGCGCCATCGACTATCCGGCGGAATACCACGGCACCGCCGCCGAGACCCGCGCCATCCTCGGCATCAGCAAGGTGATGACCCTCACCTGTACCTACGATCACCGCATCATTCAGGGCGCCGAATCGGGAGCATTCCTCGGCAGAGTGCAGGCGCTGCTCGATGGCCAGGACAGCTTCTACGAAGAGGTCTTCGATCACCTGAAGATTCCGCACCAACCGGTCCATTGGGAGACCGACCGCCGGCCGCGGCTCCCCGGCGCCGCTTCCACGCGCACTGCCGAAATCGCCAAGGAAGCCGCCATCATGCAGATGATCAACGCCTACCGCGTGCGCGGTCATCTCATCGCCGACCTCGACCCGCTCGGCCACGAGCCCAGCTATCACGCCGAGCTCGATCCGGAAACCTACGGCCTCACCATCTGGGACCTGGACCGCGAATTCCTCACCGGCAGCCTGGGCGAAGCCATCGGCGAAGCCGGCCCCAAGCCGCTTGCCACCTTGCGCGAGATTCTGGAAACTCTGCGCGAAACCTACTGCGGCAAAATCGGCTGCGAGTACATGAACATTCAGGTGCCGGAACAGAAGCGTTGGTTGCAGCAGCGCATGGAGCCGGGCAAAAACCACTGGCCGCTCGCTCCCGAAACGCGCCTCCGTATTCTGCGCAACCTCGTCGCCGCGGAGGGCTTCGAGCACTTCCTCCACTCGCGCTTCGTCGGCCAGAAACGTTTCGCGCTGGAAGGCGGCGAGACCGCGCTCGCCATCCTGGAAGAGGTGCTGGAGCGCGCCAGCAGCGGCAACGTCCATGAGGTCGTCATCGGCATGGCGCACCGTGGCCGCCTCAACGTCCTCGCCAACGTGGTGGGCAAGGATTTGAAGCAGCTCTTCTCCGAGTTCGAGGGCGAAATCGATCCTTCCAGCACGCAGGGTTCCGGCGACGTGAAATACCATCTCGGCGCCTACAGCGTGCGCCGCTGCGAAAACGGCCGCGAAATCGCGATTTCGGTTGCCCCCAACCCCAGCCACCTGGAAGCGGTGGACCCTGTGGTGGAGGGCATCGTGCGTCCCAAGCAGGACCTCCTCGGCGACGCTGCCCGCGAGCGCGTCATCCCGCTGCTCATCCATGGCGACGCCGCTTTCGCCGGCCAGGGTGTGGTAGCTGAGACGCTCAACCTCTCGCAGCTCGACGGCTATTCGACCGGCGGCACCATTCACCTGATCATCAACAACCAGATCGGCTTCACCACCCTGCCCGATGAATCGCGCTCCACGCCATACTCCACCGACGTGGCGCGCGGCGTGCAAGCGCCGATCTTCCACGTCAATGGCGATAGCCCGCAGGCCGCCGTCCGCGTGGCGCAGATCGCCTTCGATTACCGCCAGAAGTTCAAGACCGACGTGGTGATCGATATGATCTGCTATCGCCGCCACGGGCACAACGAAGCCGACGACCCCAGCTACACGCAACCCATCCTGTACCGCAAGATCAAAGAGCACCCTTCGGTGGCCACGCTTTACGCCGATCGTTTGATGCGCGAGGGCGTGGCGGCCGCCGAAGAAGTCGCCGCCATGCGCCGCGAGGTCAGCCAGCGCCTCGAGGCCGGCTATGATGCGGCACAGGCGCAGACCGAGCATTACGAGTTGCAGGAATTGAGCGCGGTCCCCAGCGGCGAGATCTCCGCCTTCTGCCCGCGCACCGCGGTGAACCAGCAGGTCCTCGAGCGGGTGACTCGCGGCATCACCAATTTTCCCGGCACTTTCCACCTGCATCCCAAGCTGCGCGGCTTCATCGAAAAGCGCCGCAACGCCATCGCCCAGGGAACGCCGCTCGATTGGGCGCTGGCCGAATCGCTCGCCTTCGGCACGCTGGCGCTGGAAGGCACCGCCGTCCGTCTCAGCGGCCAGGATTCCGGCCGCGGCACGTTCAGCCAGCGCCATCTGGCTTTCTACGATTACGAAACCGGCAAGCGCTACATTCCCATGCAGCACATTTCGCCGGACCAGGCGCGTTTCGATGTCTTCGATAGCTCGCTGAGCGAATACGCGGTGCTCGGCTTCGAATTCGGCTACAGCGTGGCCGATCCGCTCACGCTGGTCATCTGGGAAGCGCAGTTTGGCGACTTCGCCAACGGCGCGCAGATCATGATCGACCAGTTCATTTCCTGCGCCGAATCCAAGTGGGGACAGCCCAGCGGCCTGGTAATGCTCCTGCCTCACGGCTTTGAAGGGCAGGGCCCCGAGCATTCCAGCGCCCGCATCGAGCGCTTCCTCGTCCTCTGCGCTGAAAACAACATGCAGGTTTGTAACTGCACCACTCCGGCGCAGTACTTCCACTTACTGCGCCGCCAGATGTATGGCGGCTCCGACCGCCGCGGCGTGCGCAAGCCGCTGGTCATTTTCACCCCCAAGAGCCTGCTGCGCCATCCGCGCGCCGTTTCCACCGTGCACGATTTTGCGACCGGCGGTTTCATCGAAATGCTCGGCGAACCCAGCGCCGATCCGCAGCGCATTTCACGCGTCGTCTTCTGCTCCGGCAAAATCTATTACGATTTACTGCTAGCCCGTGAGGAGCGCAAGGCGGATCACGTCGCGCTGGTTCGCGTCGAGCAGCTTTACCCGTTCGCCTCGACTCAGGCCGCCGACATCCTGCTGCACTACCCGCTCACCGCCGAAATCGTCTGGGCTCAGGAAGAGCCCAGAAACATGGGCCCCTGGCGCTACATGCGCGAGCAGATGCAGCCGCTCGCCGATTCGACCCGCCGCGAGATCCGCTACGTCGGCCGCGCCGAATCCGCCAGCCCCGCCACCGGCTCCGGCAAGCGCCACCAACAAGAGCAGCACGAAATCATCGACGACGCCCTGACGCCCGGCGCGATTTCGCAGACCAAGCGAGTGAGACTGGTGGCGAAAAGGAAGAAGTAGGAGGCGCGGCGGTCCAGGATTGCCCGTCCAAACTGGTGGGCAACAACCTGGGCAACAAAATGACATGGATCGCCTTAACTACCGCGGGATCGTCAATCAACTGGCCGAGATCGATCAATGGCTCGGCCAGAGGGGTCTAACCCAGAACGACCGAATACGCACACACCAGCACAACATTGCCGAACTGGCCCAGGCAACCGACGAGCGAAGGCTCGACGCCTTCCGCTCCTTCCTGACCGAGGAGAAGCGCCGCGAGATTCTCTGGTCACTGGTCGAATCTGTGGAGTTTGTTGACGCAATCAACGCACTCCGAAGACAGGGTTGCCCGCCGCCTCCGGAGGTGCTAAAGCGCGCGCTCGAAGGCCCCGCGGACTTGTATCTTGAAGACAGCAAATCGAACTTGGGCCGCAATACAATGTTCGAGATTGTGGTCGCCGGCCGTGCGGCTTTCGCAGGTCTGAAGCCCCGATTGGGTAGTGAACCCGACGTGCTGTTCGAGTTTAACGGTCGCAGGATGCTCGTTCAATGCAAGCGCGTGCTATCCGAAGGCGCAGTTCCAAAACGGATCGGGGAGGCCGCGAAGCAGTTGAAAAGGGATCTGAACAACTCCTGCAGTCCGACGGACTGCGGCTTGATTGCAGTTTCGGTTTCGAGGCTACTTAATCCCGGCGACAGCATTTTGACTGCGGACTGCGAATCCGACCTCCGCACAGCGCTTCGCCGTGAGATCGACGAAATCATCAAGCGGAATACGCGGTCTCTTGGCCAAGTGAAGGACCCGAGGGTGGCCGCAGTCCTCTTCCAGGCATCTACGCCAGCGTTTGTGAAGGAGCTTGGGCTCTATACGGTTGCCAGTTCAGCAACTGTGTATCATATCCCAGGGAAATCAGACGCGGTCTTGCTGCAGGCGCTCGCTGCGAAGATCACGATCTGACGGAGCTTCCGCCGTCAGGAGGCCGAACCACGCTGGGTGTTACAATTCTCCGCCAGTGGAGACCAAGGAGCCGGCGCAGAACCGTGTTGGGGCTGTTGCGTTAGCCGCAAGGAATATCGCCTTGGGAGTCCTGGTATTCGTTGTGATTATTGCCGTGAAGTCGGTAAGTGACGACTCGGTAGCCATTCCGGTCGGCAGCCGCTGCTCGACCGCGCGCGCCACTTATGGGCTAAAGGACCTGGGCAAGGCATTCGCTGACCTGGAGAAGGCGCAAAAAGCAAACGACGAGTTCGGCTTAGCCGAACTTGCTCAGCGCGATGTCGCGGTCCTACTCCCGGCCGGGATCCCCTGCCTCGTGATCGACACCAATTTCCTCGACCACTTTGCCTCATATCGCCAAGTTCGGATCCTGAGTGAGCCGTACCTTGGCGAGGCCTTATGGGTCAAGAAAGGCGATCTCGCTGCACTGGAGTCCAAATGAGAGATCGGCCCCTGAGGACGAAGGAGAATTATGGCGCAGAGGAAAAAATTGCCGCCCATCCATCCCGGCGAGCTGCTTCGCGACGAACTCAACGAGATCGGGATTAGCCTGAACGAGTTGGGGCGCGCTCTTAGGGTCCCGATGAACCGGATCAGCGCCATCGTCAACGGAAAGCGAGCCATCACCGTGGACACTGCGATGCGCTTGGCCCGCTACTTCGGCACGTCGCCGCAAGACTGGTTGAATCTTCAGACCGCCTACGATCTCGAGATCGCCGCCCGGGAGATCCGTCCGAAGATCGAAAGGGAGGTCCTCCCACGAAAACCGCTCGTAGGCCCGCGTTCCCCGTGTATTGGCGCGCATGTTCCTTCCTGTGCCACCCAGCCGCTTTCCAGTCCAGCTCCGATCACTCGCTCGCCAAGTATTCCCAAACCCATGTTCCAGCTTGGCTTACGGCCATTTCCCGCCCTCCCCGCGCCGCTTTTCCCTCCCTCCGTGTCACAGTATGCATAGGGAGATGGCGCAGGTCCCCGACCTGCGAATGCCTGCTACGGGACCTCCGAAATGCCGGCCTGTGATCTTAGTCTATGAAACAACCAGTCAAAATGGGGCAGATTGCCCCACGGAAAGCCAACGGCCTCTCTTGTTTTCAATGAGTTAGCCGCAGAGCCTGGGCCAATCTGCCCCACGCCCGTCCACGATTTCCACGTCAGTTGCGTAACCGTCTGCCCAGAAAAAGCAGACGCGGTACTGCCCCAGCGGCACTAATAATTCGCTGTAGCGCCCGGACGCCGGCACTTCGTGTGGCGGAGGGCCGCGCGCTGCGCAACCCAGCCATAATGGAAAGGGTGGAACCGGTAGGTATCTGGTTGACTCAGGTCGATCGCCGGCAGCGGCCGGGCATGGCTGCGCCTCCGGGCCGCAGCGGACGAGTGCGTCCTTCCCTTCTGCAAGGTTCGTGCTGCCGGGGGAGGCGCCGCGAGACGCGCGCTTCGCGTTGCGCCGCGCTCCTGCTAGCGGCCATCTGCGCCGGCGGTGCGGCACAAGCGGATACGCCGGTCGCGTTGACCAATCCCGGTATGGAGGAGCCATACTACGCCGTGAATTCGAACAGCGGCGCCATCTCCGGCTATCTCGCCAACGGCTGGACCGAAAACTCGGCCTGGGCGAACGCGGCCGTCCAATACTCCGAAGAGAACACCAACCCGCATAGTGGATCGGCGTGCCAGAAGGTGGTCGTGAGCAGCGTGGGCACAGGCCGCGTGCAGTTCATTCAACAGTTTCGGCTGCAGGCTAGCAACATCTATACCGCTTCTGTCTGGCTGCGCGGAGATCCCGGCTTGCAGGTTTCGCTGGTCATTCAGCAGGGCAGCTCCCCCTATGCCACTTACATCCAGAGCTCGATGGCTCTGACCGCCGATTGGCAGCAACTTGTCGCGACCGGCTACATCACTGTCGACCAACCGGCGTACCTGATGGTCGCCATCGACGCTCCCGGCACCGTGTGGGCGGATGACTTTGCGCTCTCCTTTACGCCCGGAACGTTCGCGCCCACGCCTCGCATCGGCCCGATTCCTACCACGTTCTTCGGCATGCACGTGGAGAACTTCCTGCAGAGTCAGCTCCTCAACAGCGGCTTCGAGCCACCTTATGTTTCGGCCGGCGCAAACAATCCGATTTCGGGCAGCATTGCCGTGGACTGGACCGACAACTCCTCGTGGGGCGTTCCCAATCCCACCGTGACGTATTCGGAGGACGACGCCAACCCGCATAGCGGTACGGCTTGCCAAAAGGTGAGCGTGCAAACCGTGCCGGCCGGCGACGCCGTGCAATTGGTCCAATCGATCACCGTGATTCCGGGCCAGTCCTACACCCTTTCCGCATGGTTGCGCGGCGACCCGGGAATGAAGGTCAACCTGATCCTGCAAGACTCCAACACGCCGTACACCCATTACGGAGGTGGAACCCAGGCCACGCTCACCGGCGACTGGCAGCAGTTCACTACCAGTGGGACTGTCGAAGATACGGGCAGCATCCTGCTCATGTTTCAGGCTTCGCAAGCCGGCACGTTCTACGTGGACGACGTGCAATTCACCGATGCCTCCGGCGCCCCGGTCTCGGGCGGCGTCCCCTGGCCCCCGGACAAATTCGGCACCCTGCGGCTGTGGGACACCGGTACCGCGTGGACTTCGCTCGAACCGCTGAAGGGCGTGTGGAACTGGCAGCCTCTCGACACTTGGGTGGCCGCCGCGGAGCAGCACGGCGTGCCGGACGTTCTGCTCACGCTCGGCCAGACCCCGCCCTGGGCGTCCTCCAATCCAAACGACGTCAATTACGTTGGCGCCGGCGCCCCCGCGCCGCCCACCGACAATCAGGACTGGCGCGACTACATCACCGCGGTCGCCCAGCGCTACAAAGGGCGCATCCGCTATTACGAGATCTGGAACGAGCCGAACGATCCCACTTACTACGCCGGAAGCGTGGACGAGTTAGTGGAACTTACCAAGGAAGCTTACGGAATTCTCAAGCAGGTGGACCCGGGTAACACCGTCCTTTCCCCGGCGGCCTATGCGCCGGGTTACCTGGAGCAGCTTCTGCAAGCCGGAATGGCGCCGTATGTCGACATGATCGCCTATCACTTCTACGAGACACCGCCGGAGGCGGCCGCCACCGACATCGCCAACGTGAACCTGGTGATGGCAGCGAATGGCCTGAGCGCGATGCCCGTCTGGGCTACCGAAGGCGCCACCGGCGACAACACCACCGCGCCCGAGGATCTGGCAGCGGCCTACCTGGTGCGCAAGTATCTCGTCCACCTCGCCTTCGGCTCCATCCGCTTCGATTGGTACGCTTGGGGCAAGGCCACCACTTTCTGCGTGGGCACGGAAGAAAACGATCCGCGGGCGCTCACCGAGGCCGGCCGCGCATTCGGCATCCTGCTGAACTGGCTGCGCGGCGCCTGGCTCACCGGCGCCTCAATCGATACCTTAGGTACGTGGCAGATTGGGCTGGATCTGCCCGGCGGCAACCGCGGGCTGATTGTGTGGAACCCCAACACAACCGTGTCGTTCGCCATCCCCGGCACTTTCCACTCCGTTTCCCAGCACGACATCTTCGGAAACGTCACTGCCGTCGAAGGAGCGACCGTAGCGATCGGTTACTCACCGGTATTATTGATCAGTCACCAGCAACGCTGGCGATGAGGCAGCGCCTATACCGGGCTACCGGCCCGGCGTGCCGACCAATCCGCGGGTCCACACATCGGCGAAGGTAAATACCATCATGATGAACAGCCAGAGGAAGGCGCCGGCGGCAGCGAGTTGCGTCAGCTTGGGGCTATGCCGCATGTGCATGAAGAACAGCGCCACCAGCAGCATCTTGACGGCGGCGATGACGAGCGCCGCCACCACGCTGAAAGCGCCCAAATCGACGTAGGCTACCGCCGTGGTGATGGCGGTAAGCGCCAGCAGGGTCAGCCAAACAACTGTATAGGTTTTGACGGAATCGACGTGTTCGGTCATAGCTATCTCATGTGCCGGTCAATCAGGTAGAGCAAGGGAAACAGGAAGATCCAGATGATGTCGACAAAGTGCCAGTAGAGGCCGGCAATGTCGACCGGGGTCATGTAGTGGGCCGTGAACCGTCCGCGCACGGCGTGATACAAAAGCCAGGATAGAATGCCCACGCCCACCACCATGTGCAGCGCGTGCAGGCCGGTCATGGCGAAATAGAGCGAGAAGAAGAGTTGCGCCGGTCCCTGCTCTGCCGCGCCCTCGAAATGGAAGGACGTGCCCGGAACGTGATGCTCGACGAATTTCTCGTTCCACTCGTACGCCTTAACCCCCAGGAAAACGAGGCCCAGGAGCATGGTGAGGATGAGGAAAATCACCAGCGCTTTGCGCTTTCCCAGTTGCGCCGAGCGCACCGCCAGCACCATGGTGAAGCTGCTGCACAGCAGCACCGCCGTGTTGAGCGCTCCGATCATCGCATTGAGCGACGTCGACGTCATCCCGAACACAGTGGGATACGCGTTGCGGTAAATGGTGTACGCCAGGAAGAGCCCGCCGAAGAACATCACTTCGGTGACGAGGAAGACCCACATTCCGAAAGTGGAGGTTTCCTTCTGCTGTTCCGGGGTATCGAACTGCTCGCGCAGCGCGAGCGATTCCACCTCAGCGTGAGCTTGTTCAGCCAACTTCGATCGCCTCCCCTACCACGGTGCTGTAATCGTACGCCTCGTGCGTCACCACCGGTATTTCGTCGAAATTGTGCACCGGCGGCGGCGACTGCGTCTTCCACTCCAGGCCCGTAGCGCCCCACGGATTTCGCCCCGCCACCTCGCCGTAACGCAGCGACCAAAGCAGGTAAACCATGGGAAACAGGTAGCCGACCGCCAATACGGATGCGCCCGCCGTGGAAAGCACGTGCAGCACCTGGAATTCCGGTGGATAAAGGTGGTAACGCCGCGGCATGCCCAGGTAGCCCAGAATAAACTGCGGGAAAAACGTCAGGTTGAAACCGACAAAGATAATAGCGGCGGATAGCTTCGCCCAACCCTCCGGATACATGCGGCCGGTCATCTTCGGCCACCAGTAATGCAGCCCCCCTAGAAACCCCATGATGGCGCCGCCGACCATTATGTAATGGAAGTGCGCCACCACGAAGTAAGTATCGGTAACATGCACGTCGAAGCCCAGGCTGGCGACAAACAGCCCGGTGAGGCCGCCGATGGTAAACAGGCCGATAAAACCGAACGCATACAGCATGGGCGTGTCAAAAGAGATGGAGCCTTTGTACAAAGTCGCGGTCCAGTTGAAGACTTTCACCGCGGAAGGAACCGCCACGAAGTAGCTGAGAAGCGAAAACACCAGGCCCGCATAGACCGATTGCGTGCTGACAAACAGGTGGTGCCCCCAAACCAGGAAGCCTACCACTGCGATGGCCATGCTCGAAAAGGCCACAAAATGGTAGCCGAAGATCGGCTTGCGCGAGTATACCGATATGATCTCGCTGATCACGCCCATGGCCGGCAGCACCATGATGTACACGGCCGGGTGCGAATAGAACCAGAACATGTGCTGGAACAGCACCGGGTCACCGCCCAGGGCCGGATCGAAGATGCCGATGTGGAAGAGGCGCTCGCACAACACCAGCACCAGGGTGACCGCCAGCACCGGCGTGCCCAGCACCTGGATCACGGCAGTGGCATAGTGGGCCCACACGAACAGCGGCATGCGGAACCATGTCATACCCGGCGCGCGCATGCGATGCACGGTAACAATGAAGTTGAGCCCTGTCAGAATCGAGGAGAAGCCCGCCACGAAGATGCCGAGCGCGGTGGCGATCACCCAGGTGTTGGAATACGTGGTGCTGTAGGGCGTGTAGAATGTCCAGCCGGTATCGACGCCGCCGGCCAGCATCGCGAATATGGCGAAGAGGCCGCCGATAACCAGCAGGTACCAGCTCAGCAGGTTTATGCGCGGAAAAGCCAGGTCGCGCGCGCCAATCATCATCGGCAGGAAAAAGTTGCCCAGCGTCGCCGGTATCGACGGGATGAGGAAAAAGAAAATCATCGTGATCCCGTGCATGGTGAACAGCTTGTTGTAAGTCTCCGACGAGACCAGGCCGCCTTGCGGCGTCAGCAGCTCGATGCGGATCAACGATGCGAAAATGCCGCCGATGAAAAAGAAAAAAGTGACGGTGATGAGATACAGGATCGCGATGCGCTTGTGATCCTTGGTGAGAAGCCAGCTTTTCAGGCCGTAGCCGGCGTTCAGGTAAGTCTCTCGTTCTTCTAGCGCGGCGGTATTCATATGGCTAAGGGTTGGTGGGCGCCGCGGTGGGGGCGCCTGGGTTCACGTTGATCTCCGCCGGAGTGGTTCCGGCCCCGGTCGCCGGACGCGGCGACAGCGATTTGATGTACTCGATGAGCTGCAGTACGCCCTCTTCGGTCACCAGGCCCTGGAAGGTGGGCATCAGTGGTTGAAAGCCGGCTACGATCTTCGCGTTCGGCTGCAGAATGGATTCGCGCAGGTAGGCTTCGTCCGCCGTGATCACCCGTCCGTCGGCCAGCAACACGCCCCGGCCATAGAGTCCCACCAGGCTGGGGCAGCGGCCCGAGCCGTCCGCCTTGTGGCAATTACCGCAAGCCAGGTCCTGAAACAGCTTTTCGCCATTTTCCGCCAGCGATCCGAACGCCCGGCCGCCGCTCAGCCACGCCTGGTAATCCTCCGGCCGCATGACATAAATCCATCCCGTCATGCCGGAGTGTTTGGTGCCACAGTATTCGGCGCAGAACAAATGGTACTGGCCGGTCCTGGTGGGCGTGAACCAGGTGGTGGAGTAGCGGCCGGGCACCACGTCCTGCTTGGTGCGGAACGCAGGCACGTAGAAGCTGTGGATCACGTCCTCGGAAGTCATCACCAGCTTGACCGGCCGTCCCACCGGAATGTGCAGCTCATTGATTTCACGCTGTCCTTCCATGTGCTGGATCTTCCACATCCACTGCTTGGCGACCACGTAAACCTGCATGGCGTTCTCGGGAGGGCGGCTTTCCTTGAAGAAGATATTGGCTCCCCAGCCGAACATGACCAGAGTCAGGCCGAAAGGAATCACCGACCACGCGATCTCGAGCGCCAGGCCGGCGTGCACCGGTTCCGGCAGATCGTACTTCGAGCGCCGCCGATAGCGGATGGCAAAGTAGAAGATGAGCGCGAAAATCAGTACGATGAAGAACACCGACACGCCGGCCATGTAATACAGCAGATGGTCCACGTCGGGCGCGAAATTCGACGCCTCCCAAAGATGAGGTAGATTCATGTTCTTGCTTATCCAGCCTGCCTCATGTTCTTCCGCCCGCGCGACTCGCGGCGCAATGCGATCACGATAGCCAGCCCGCCCACCAGCAGGAGGGCCACGCCCGCGCCCCGCACCAGGTTCATGGCGACTGCCCCGTACTTGCCGGTCGCCGGATCGTAGTGGAAGCAGAACAGGAGAACCGCGTCCACCGGCGTGCCGATTTTCTCGCTCGACGCCTCCACCAGGCCCAGGCGAAGATCGCGCGGCGAGTATTCCACGCCATAGAAGTACTTCGATACCCTGCCCGCTGGGGTCAGGATCATGATGGCGCTGGCGTGCGCGTATTGGTCGGTCGTCGGGTCGTATTTGTAATGGAACCCGATGGCATCGGTTATGACGCGGACGTTAGCCTCCGTGCCGGTGAGGAAGTGCCAGCCATTGGCGGTGTTGGGCCGGTTATAGCGCCGCAGATAGTTTTCCTTCTTCGCCTCCGCCAGGTCGGGCGTGTCTTTAGGATCGAAGCTGAGGGCGATCACCTCGAAATCCCTGCCCGGGTTGAGCGAAACCACCTTCAGCGCGCTCTCCATTCCGGTCAGAATCTCGGTGCACAGCATCGGGCAGCGGTAATAAACGGGAGCCAGCAGCACGGGCTTGCCGGAGTGGAAAAACGAGCCAAGCGGGACGTCGCGCCCGGCTTCGTCGCGCACAATAGTGCTGAGCGGAACCTGCGCATCCAGTTTCTGGTCGATGCCGACCCCCTTCAGCGCGCCAGGCAGAACCGGCTTCAGGTGCGAATCCTGCAAGCTGTACGAAGGCTGCATGGGTGCGGGCTGGCCAGGTTGCCCCAGCGCAGCGGCGGTTGTGAAGAGGAAACCGGCGCAGAGCGCCCCCACGGGCCTGCACCGAAGAAAACCGACCGAACGCGTCATTTCATCTTCTCCTTTGGTGCCTTCACCTCGGGCGCCAGCGCTGCCGCGGCTGCCGGAACCGGCCCTGGTGGGATCAGGCCGGCCAGCGGACCGCCAGGTGGTTGCATCTTAGGGCCGAGCCCGGACTCGGTCGGAACGCTGACGTCCGCTGCCGCACTCACCGGTAGCTCGGTCTGCCGTGAGGGTAGATGGCTCGCCGCCAGCAGATCGATTGCCCTATCGATCGGAATCCGCACGATCCCGTGCTCCCGATCCACCCAGCCGTAGCTCGACAATATCTGGCGCTCGGCCGCGCGCTGCGCTTCCAGATCCTCCCTTTCCGTGATTTCCAACTGCGGCGCCGGCGGCAGTTTGCGGGCATCGAGCCCCAGAGACTGCGTCGCGCGCGGCAGCACGCCGCCGTATTTGCTTTCAAAATAGCGGAACAGCCCGAACACGATGGCGAGCGATGCAATACACAGCAGCAGCAACGCGATGGCGAATTTGCTCACCGCCCAGACATCGGCGTCGGTGCGCTCGTGGCGCAGTTCGGGGCGGCTCAGATCGAGCGGCGTGTCTTTTGCGGCGTGCTCGTCGTGTCTATTCTCGGCCATGTTCCAAAGCCTCCCTCAGATACGGATCGTGCAGCGGCAGCAGCGGCCGTTTTGCCAATTGGTTGAGGAAGTACGCCATCCAGATGCCGCCTAGCCCCAGCAGAGCACTCAAATCCATCCAGCTCAGGCCAAAGGAGCCCCTCCGGAAATGCGGCACCACCTGCCAGTAAGTGTCGACCACCCGCATCGCCAGAACGAACAGCGATATGTTTCGCAGCAGTTTGAAATTACGCTTCAGATCGCGCGACAGTAGCAGCGCGAAAGGCAGGGCAAAGTGACCGACCACGATCATCAGGGCCACGTACTGCCAGCCGCCATGCAGCCGCACCGAATACCAGGTGATTTCCTCCGGCAGGTTGCCGGCCCAGATAATCAGGAATTGCGAGAACGAAAAATACGCCCACAGCATGATCACGGCAAACATCAGCTTGCCCAGGTCGTGCAGGTGGCGCGGCGTGACGACATCGGCCATCGGTTTGCGCGCCACCAGAAACACGATCACGGTGATGAGGAAGGCCATCGCGGAAAGCGCCTGGCCGCCGATGATCAGGAAACCGTACATGGTCGAGGTCCACTGCGAATTGATCGACAGCACCCAATCAGTGGCCATGAAGGTAACGAGGAAGCACCAGGCGATGAGGCCGGGACCCGACAACGCGCCCATCTTGCGGCGCGGTATCTGGCCGCCCTCGCGGTCCTCGATAGCCGACCACCGGTTCAGGTACCAGGTCATAAAGCACCAACTGCCGAAATAAACTACGGCGCGGATAGTGAAGAAGGGAAGATTCAGATACGGCCGCTGATGCCGCACAATCTCGTCGGCCGCCACCACGCCGCGATGTGTCCACGGGTATAGATTGCGGACGCCAATGTAGATCGGGATGAAGAGCAGCACCAGCAGCGGGAAAGTCCGCGCGGCGGCCTCGGCCGAGCGACGTATGACCACGCCCCACGCGCCGCCCGAGAGATATTGCACCATTAGCCAGGCCAGGCAGCCCGATGCGGTGCCCAGCACGAACAGGTACGACCAAAGCCAGGAACGATAGAACTGGTCGGGCGAGACCACGAACAAGCCGGCCACGGTGGCTGCAAGCCCGATGGCGCCCAAAACCGCGAAGCGGACGCGCCACTGGCGCATGCCATCGCGAAGCCCCGCGGAAGCCTGGAAATCGATTGCCTGTGCGATCACCGTGCGGCCTCCTGCTCGAGCCGCGCCCTGGCGCCGGCGGGAATATCGTTGATGGAAGCGTTCTGGCTGAGTTGGAGCGCGCGGATATAAGCCACGATGGCCCAGCGGTCGCGCGGCTGGATTTGAGCCGAATAATCGGGCATGGCGCCGAATCCGTTGGTGATGACGTCGTAGATGTAGCCCGCCGGAGCCTGGCGCAGCCGGTCGATGTGATAGGACGGCGGATGACGGAAGCCGCGCCGCACGATGCGGCCGTCGCCCGTGCCCAGAAAATCGTGGCAGGGCGTGCAGTAAATGTCGAAGCGGTCCTGGCCCCGCTCGATGACATCCTTAGTCACCGGGAAGGGAAACTCGGGCGTGAACTTGCCGTCCGGGCCTTTGCCCGTGTAATAGGCCGTATCGTCATCCAGGTGGCCGCGCGCCACCGTGCCATCGATCAGCGGGCGCGCTGAACGGCCATCGGAGAAGAAATCAGTGGGCCGCAGCGGAATGTATTTCGGCTGGTCCTGCATGTCTTGCCGGCAGGCCATGGTTGAGGCGGCGAAGAGCACGAGGGCGGCGAGCAATCCTGGCCGTTTGTGGGGCAGCTTGGTAAGCTGCGTACCGATTGCCAATCGGCACGCGCGGCGATTGCCGGGGCGCCCTCTGGGCCGCGCGCAGCATGTCATCCTGCCCCACAAACCCTGCCCGGAGGTCTTGCGATTATTGCGCAACTTCGGATACCTCCCGGGGCTCCAGGGTTCCGAGAAACTCTGCCGTCTTGACCCGGTCGAACAGCGGGTCGGCCGACTCGATGCAGAGGAAAAACCGGTTGCGGCTGGCGGCGCTGAATCGCGGCACGTTGAACACCGGATGATAGGGCATGGGCAGCCCGCACAGCGCCAGCATGCCCAGCACCGCAAAAATCGATCCGAACAGGATGGTCAGCTCGAAGGTGATGACGATGAACGCAGGCCAGCTATTGAGCGGCCGCCCGCCGACATTGATCGGGAAATATATGACGGCGATCCAGTATTGCATCAGGAAACCGGTGAGGCCGCCCAGAATCCCGCCGGCCAGCACGATCAGCGGCAGCTTGTTCTTGTGCAGGTGCAGCGCGTCGTTCAGTTCCTCGATGGGAAACGGAGTGTAGGCGTCCAGCTTGTGGTACCCCTGGGCGCACGCCGCGCGCGTGGCGCTCACCAGCCCCGACGGGCTGTCGAACTCGGCCATCACTCCGTAAACTCCGCGATGGCTCACCCCTTCGCCTCCTTCTGGACTTTGGCCTGCGGCAGCAGCGCGCGCACTTCAAAGATGGAGATCATCGGCAGCGCGCGCACAAACAGGAAGAACAGGACCATGAATAAGCCGATGGTGCCGGCATAGGTGGCCCAATCCCAGCGCGTCGGCCGGAAGATGCCCCACGAGGAGGTCAGAAAATCCTGCGCCAGGCTGCTGACGATGATCATGAAGCGCTCCAGCCACATGCCGGTGAGTACGATCATCGAGGAAACGAACAGCCACACCGGGTTGCTGCGCACGCGCTTGAACCACAGCATTTGCGGCGAAACGATGTTGCACGTCACCAGGAACCAATACTGGAAGGCGTAGGGCCCCGTCATGCGGTGCCAGAAAGCGGCCCCCTCGTACGTGTTCCCGCCGTACCAGGCGAGGAACGTCTCCATCATGTAGGAGTAGGCGACGATCCAGCCGGTGGCCAGCATGATCTTGCCGCAATTGTCCAGGTGCTTAATGGTGATCAGGCCCTGCAAGCCATAGACCGAGCGCAGCGGAATCGCCAGCGCCAGCACCATGGCGAAGCCGGAATAAATGGCGCCGGCCACGAAGTATGGCGGGAAGAAGGTGCTATGCCAGCCGGGCAGGATGGCGATCGTGAAGTCGAAGCTCACCACCGTGTGCACAGAAAGCACCAGCGGCGTGGCCAGGCCAGCCAGCAGCAGCGAAGCGGTGTCGAAGATGCTCCAGTGCCGCGCCGAACCGCGCCACCCCATCGCCATCATTCCGTAAATGGCGCGGCCGATCGGGTTCTTGGTGCGGTCGCGCAGCGTCCCCAGGTCGGGCATCAGGCCCACGTACCAAAACAACAGCGAGACCGTGGCGTAGGTCGAAACCGCGAACACGTCCCATACCAGCGGGCTGCGGAACTGCGGCTGAATCGTCATGGTATTGGGATACGGCAGCAGCCAATAGAACAGCCACGGGCGCCCCATGTGCAAAAGCGGAAACATGCCCGCGCAAGCCACCGCGAACAGCGTCATGGCCTCAGCGAAACGGTTGATCGAGTTGCGCCAGCGCTGATTGAGCAGCAGCAGAATGGCCGAGATCAGCGTGCCGGCATGGCCGATTCCGATCCACCACACGAAATTCGTGATGGCGAAGCCCCACATCACCGGCGTGCGGATGCCCCAGATGCCCACGCCCTTCACCATCAGTAGGGTTACCGCCAGCAGGAAGAGCATCAGCAGCGCGCCGCCGAAGCCGAAGGCCGCGAACCAGAAGAGCGGCGTTTTCCGCGTCAGCACCACGCTGGCAATCTGATCGGTGATGGTGCCGAAGGTGTAGCCCGGGGCGATAATCTCGCCCGGCGCCGCCTGTTCGACTACGATTTGTTGGTCGTCCGCCATCGCTCGTGCCTAATCCTCAATCTCCGGGTTGGGGTTGCGCAGCGCGGCCAGGTAGGTGGTCCGCGGCCGGGTGTTCAGATCCGCCAGCAGGCCGTAATTGCGCTGGTCGGCTTTCATTTTCGACACGCGGCTGTTCGGGTCGTTGATATCGCCGAAAATGATTGCCTCGGTCGGACAGGTGGCCTGGCACGCGGTCTGGATCTCTCCGTCCTGGATCTTGCGGTTCTGCCTTTCCGCATCGATCTTGGCCGCATTGATGCGCTGCACGCAATAGGTGCACTTTTCCATCACGCCGCGGCTGCGCACGGTCACGTCCGGGTTGCGCAGCAGCTTGAGGCTGGGAGTCTCGAAATCCGAAAACAGGTAGAAATTGAACCGCCGCACCTTGTACGGGCAGTTGTTCGAGCAGTAGCGCGTCCCGACGCAGCGGTTGTACACCATGTCGTTGAGCCCTTCGGCGCTGTGTGTCGTCGCTTGCACCGGGCAAACCAGTTCGCACGGGGCATCTTCGCACTGCTGGCAGGGCACCGGCTGGTTGTAGATCTCAGGCGCGTTCACCGGCCCGCTGTAATAGGAATCCACGCGCAGCCAGTGCATGGCGCGGCCGCGCCGTACCTGGTCCTTGCCGACCACGGCGATATTGTTTTCCGCCTGGCAGGCGACCACGCACGCGCTGCAGCCGGTGCAGGAGTTCAAGTCGATGGCCATACCCCAGGCGTGGCCTTCCTTGTAATTCCATCCCGGGTAGAGCGTCAGCCCGGCGGGCGGCGTTTCCGCGCCTTGGTGGACCGAACCCGGGTTCTTCAGATACTCGTCGAGATTACCCGCCTGAATGACGTGCCGTGTCGGATCGAGCGCGTGCTCGTTCTGGGTTGTCGCCAGCAGGTAGCTCCCATCGATCTTCTTCGCGGCGAGGCCGGTGTCGTGCCATAGGGCTTTAGCCGTGCGCAGGCCGTAAGGACTGAAGCCCATCCCGGTGCCGGCGCGGCCCGCCTTGGTGCGGCCGTAGCCCATGTGAACGGTGACGGAACCATCCGCCTGCCCCGGCTGCGCCCACACCGGCGCGCGCAACTTGCGGCCCTGGTAGGTGAGCTCGACCATCGGCACGCCCACGAAACCCACCTCCAGCGATTCTTTCAGCACGCCCAACTGATGGGCCGTCGCCGGGCTCATGATGGCTGCGTTGTCCCAGGTGAGCTTGGTGATGGGTTTGGGCAATTCCTGCAGCCAGCCCAGGTTGGCGAAGCGGCCATCATAAATCGTCGGATCGGGACGGAAAACGATTTCCAGCTTGCCTTCCAAGCGGTATTTGTGCGCCGGCGTGGCCAAAGCCGCGCCGTTGATGGTAGGCGTCTTGGTGGGCAGTGCCGAGTTGGCTACCACGCCATCGTGTACCGTGCGCCGCCACCAGGATTCGAAATCGGCGCCGGTGTGCTGCGCCGCCCAGTAACCCTTGACGATTTGATACCCGCCCGTCTCCGGCGCGTCGGTGAACATCTGCAACACCTGGTAAGCCGAGCGAGCGTCGTAGAGCGGCTGGATGAGCGGCTGCTGAATGGTGACTGTACCGTCGAAGGCGCGCGCGTCGCCCCAGCTTTCCAGGTAGTGCGTTTCCGGCAGGCGCCACTGGCAGATTTCGGAAGTCTCGTCGTCGTAGAGACTGAGGTGCGCGCGCACGCGGGCTTTTTGAAAACGATCCGCCAGGCCCAACTCCACCGGAGCGTTGAAGACCGGGTTTCCGCCCAGAATCAGCAACAGGTCCACCGCGCCCGCATCCAGATCGCTGACCAGGTCCTCAAGTGAGGCCACCTGGTCCACCGGGCTGGCTTCGATGGGGTCGGTGTAGAACACCGTCTTGCCCACGTTGCCGAGCTTCGCGTTCATCACGTGGGCCAAGGCGTGGACGATGGGCGGCTGGAATTCGCCGGCTATCACCAGGCTGGCGCCCGGATTGTGCATCAGGTCCTTAACGATGCCGCCCATCCACTTGTTGATGTCGCCGTTGTCGCTTTCCTTCGGGCCTTCAGCGGCGCCGAGGCCCGCGGCCAGCAGCCAGGCGAATTCCTCCACATCGCCGGCGCGTAGCGGAAGCCGGTGGTCGGCCTTGGTGCCGGTGGGAGTGGGCATCGGCTCCACCACATAGAGCCGGTTCATGCTGGTGTTACCGCCATCCTCGACGCGCCGCCGCGCCGCGAATTGGCGCGCGTAGCGCAGGCTGGCCTCGCCGGATGCCAGGAAGTCCGCGTCCAGCGAGACGATCACGTTGGCGTTGGCTACGTTGTAATAGGTATGGAGTGGCTCGCCGAATGCCAGCATAGCGGCCGTGCGTGCGCTGTGCGGTCCGGCCGGCTCCCATTGGTGCCACTTGGAGGCAGGAAACAGCTTCTTAATGGTCGCGAGCTGATCCGCCATCGCCGGCGACGTCACCGTTTCGGTGAGGATGCGGATGCCGGCCCCACCGCTCGAACGCTGTTGCTCCAGCAAGCCGCGCAGCATTCCCAGAAAGTCCGCCCAGGAGCGGATTTCGCCGCCTTCGGACGCGGTGCGGCTCCGGTCCGGATCGTATAGTTGCAACACCGATGCCTGGCCGAACGCATCCAGTGCGCCCAGCGTGCCGGGGTGTTCCGGGTTGCCTTCCACCTTGGTGGGCCGCCCTTCGTGGCTTTCCACCAGAACACCGTTGGCCACGCCGCCCAGCGTCACCGCCGTGGCATAGAACAGCGGCCTGCCGGGAATCAACTCCTCCGGTTGCCGCACGTAGGGCATGATGTGCTCGGTGGGCTGGCGGGTGCACGCAGTCAGCCCGGCCAGCGCCAGCGACGCGCCCATCATCTTCAGAAAGTTGCGGCGCCCCTCGACGCTGTCTTCATCCTCGCTCCAGCCGATGGCCTGGCGGGGAAACTCGCGCTGCAACAGATCCTCGAATTCGGGCGTCGCAGCCAGGTCTTCCAGGTTGCGCCAGAACTCGCGCCCGCGCTTCGCCTCCAGGCGCGCCCGCGCCCCGGCCAGATCTAAGTATTTCGGTAAGTCGCTCATCGGTGGCAAGTGGAACAGCTCGTCAACAGGTGCGTACTTTGTATGTGATATTCCGCCGTCAGTTGGCGCCCGATTTGCTCCTGGTCGCCCGCCGGCTGATAGCCCATGGTGGTGATAAACGCAACCGGCCGCAGCACTTTTTCCGGATGGCGGTGGCAGTCCAGGCACCAATCCATTTGCAGCGAAGCTACCGGCCAGGTGAGCGGCATCTTGTCCACCCTGCCATGGCAACTCTCGCAGCCCACGCCCTTGTTGACGTGAATGCTGTGGTTGAAGTAAACGAAATCGGGCAGGTCGTGGACGCGCGTCCAGCGGATCGATTGGCCGGTGCGGAAACTCTCGCGCACAGGCTCCAGCATCGGACTCGTACTCCAGATCTGGGAGTGGCAATTCATGCAGGTTTTGGTCGGCGGAATGCCGGCGAAACTCGATCTTTCCACCGACGTGTGACAGTAGCGGCAGTCCAGGCCCAACCCGCCGACATGATGCGCGTGGCTGAAGGGAATGGGCTGCTCGCGTGCCACGTAGGCGCGCGTACTGTATGCGCTGCGGTTCAACCTGTCGGCGGCCCAGCCCAAAAACGCCAGCGCGAATACCGCGCCATAGACTGACATGCGCGCGAACGCGTTCGCGCTCTTATGAAAAATCTGGGCCATGGGGCGCTACCTTCGCCCCATTTCCACTGTCAGAATGTTGTTAGTCTGCATTAGTAAGAAGACAGCAACCCCCGCAACCCTGCTTGTCGACATGCCCTCGGTCCCCAGACCCAATCCCTCTTAGAGATGCAAAACTTGTTACGAAGTTCCAAGCTAATCGCGTTACCGCATCGTTTCACTAACTCCGTGCGTAGAGAAACACGGAATTCTCCTGACGGCTGCCGCCATCGCTGGTGCAAACGGCAAACTGCGCCACCTGCTTCGCCTTGACTGATGATTTATCCCACAGCGAAGCGCCCGCATACTCCCCATCCTTGCGCAGCGCATAGAATCTCAGGTCGATAGCTTCCAACCGGCTCCGGTCATGATTAAAGTTGCGCGCCACGCGTTGCAACGCGTCGAGCGCCGCATCTTTGGGCGTCATCCCGTGCCGCATGTTTTCGACGATCGTGCTCGCGCCGCAAACCCTAAGGTTTTCCTCGCCGCGCCCGGTGGAACCGGCGCCGCCGACATCCTGATCCAGCCACAAGCCGCCGCCGATAATGGGTGAGTCGCCCACGCGGCCGGAAATCTTCCACGCCAGGCCGCTGGTGGTGGTAACCGCCGACATTTCGCCCTTCTCGTTTAGCGCGATGCAATTGATGGTGCCATGCGGCGGGTGATATGCGTTCTCGATCGCTTCCAGCAGCAGTTCCTCGCTCGCCCAGGGAAACTCCCTCTTCAGTTCCCGGAGGGAAGCTGCCTTCTGTTGTTCGGGCGGCGCATCCAGGCCGGGCCCCCAGTTGTTGTGGCCCTCACGATCGCGCAGCGACCTCTTCCACACCAGCCATTGCAGGCGCGCTTCTTCAGTCAGCAGGTTCTCTTCCTGAAAGCCCTCGGCCTTGGCGAACTTGAGCGCGCCGGCGCCGACCAGCATCATGTGATCGGTATCTTCCATAACGCGCTGCGCCACCTTGGAAGGAGTCTTGATGCCCTCGAGAGCGCCCACCGCGCCCATGCGGCGGCTCGGCCCGTGCACCACGCTGGCATCCAGTTGTACCACGCCGTCCTCGTTGGGCAAACCGCCATAGCCGACGCTGGTGTCTCGCGGGTCCAGCTCCACGATGTTGACTCCGGCCACCACCGCGTCCAGCGTGTCACTTCCGGCCTTAATCAACTCCATCGCCTTGGCACAGCAGTTGACGCCGCCATTGAAACGGTTGGCGCTTGAAATCACAACCGCGCGCGGATCCGGTTTCGCCGACACCATGCGGATCGCCGGCAGCGCCGCGGCGCTCAACATTACCGATCTGCGACTCAGGCTAATTCCGCTCATCAGCGCGTCTCTTTTCGAGGCGGCCGCCTGCGAACTGCCGCGGCGGCCCGCCCTGCCTCTGAGAAAGATTTACATTATGGCACAGCCCGAGCGGGATGGAGTACTCCGGTTTTTGGTTGCGCGTGCGGCTGCGCACGGAGATACGAGCGCAAGGGCGTGGTTCGTCGCCAGAGCACAGCATCACGCGGCCGGAGACCTAACGGGGCGGCGGTCCCCACGGGCCGGCCAGCGGAGCGGGTGGATCGGCGACAGACTGGAAGCGGAGCAAGCGCAAGCTATCGCCAGCGCGGGCGGAGACGAGCGGCATGGCGCCATCGGCGAGAATGCGTTTCGCCCGGCGCTCGGAGAGGCAGACTTCCGCTGGCGACGGCCGGTGGCTCTTGCCATCGAATAGATAGGTGTGGGCCGGTAGTTGTTCGAGGCGGCGGACCTGGTCCGGGCGCATGCTCCATCCGTGATGCAGAAATGCCTGGCCGAGCAGGCAGACGCAGGCGACGGCCGGGCTGCCCCAGAGATAAGCTTCGTGCACCGGCGGCAAAGGCATCTCCTCAAAGGCAAGAGACGCGATTTCTCCCGTGGCGCCGCCGTAGGGAAGGCGCAGCAGGAATCGCGGCAAGGCCACTCCCAGCCAGCGGGCGTCCGGGTCGGCGCGCAGCCAGCGCCATGCCGCGTCGGCGGTTTCATCCAGCGAGAGGCGCCAATCGTCGGGATTCGGTGTGTCCGCGATCGATGCGCATCCCGCCAGGCGAGCATCGATTTCCGCCAACACCGGCCCACCGGCGCGGCGGCTCGCCGCGGCCAGGTGCGCCAGCAACCGGCAATCGCGTGGCTCAGGCGCGAACCGGTGCAGACAAGCCGCCACCGACCAGCCTGCCGGCGGAAGATCCCACAACTCCTCTTTGGCGGCGTCGATCAGTTCGATCCGCAGATCCGCCCGCGTGCCGATTCCACCTTTTGAAATGCAGCGTGCGCCAGGCAAGCCCGCATCAGCGCGCCGGTGGCCGCATCCACCGCGGCGGTGCATTCTTCCGGGCTCGGCTCGGGGCTCGGAGACAGATGCGCCGCCACGCTGCGCCGGATGAAATCGTCCCAGCCGGCAGCCGGGTCCGGCGCGGGCTGGGCCGCGGCGGATCCGCCGGGCGCCCAGTCCAGTGAAGCGTTGGAAAAGGCGCCGGGTGCCGGGTCCGCGAACTGAGTCCCCAAAAACCTGGCTGCCGCCGGGAACATCGCCGGGTCCGCCAGTTGCGCGCGCAGCCGCGCGAACGCCTGAAACACCGGTAACCGCTCCTGCAAAGCATCGGGATGAAAATCGTCGAGCGAGCGGAAGGGAATCTCGATGGGCGTATCGGCAATGGTCAAGTGCACGGCTACGTCGAAGCGCTCCACGACTTCTTCGATATTGTCGGAATCGATCGGTACCGGCGCCGTCGGGCGGCGCGGTGTGGCACGGCCTGCGTGCCCGCTGAAATCGCCCAGCAGCGCGATCCGGAATGGCTTGCCAGTAGTGTCCGAAGGCGCAGCCTTCCTTCGGGTCTCCAGTCCGATATCGATTTCCGCGGAGGCGGGCATAGCTTCCTTGTTCCTGAACCTGGAAAAGAGTTATCCGCTGCCGGACACCGGTTTATCCATACTAAACCAACTGTTCTAGTACGTCGATACGTTTGGCTTGTTTTTCGGTGGTCGATCTGATGTTTGGGCCGCTACCTCGTGCCAGAACTGGCTGATTCCCCGGCTATAATTCGGTATGTCGTTCCAAGGCATGCGAGTGGTGGCGTTTGAGAGCCGGCGCGCGGCGGAAATGGCGGAGCTGGTTCGCAAGCAGGGTGGGCAGCCGTTTGTTGCGCCGGCGATGCGCGAGGCGCCGGTCGAAAACAACGCCGCCGCATTCGCTTTTGCCGAGCGGCTATTCGCGGGCGAATTCGATACCGTGATGCTGCTGACGGGTGTCGGCACGCGGCAACTGAATCGGGTGCTCGAGACGCGCTATCCCGCAGGTGCCTTCACTGACGCGCTACGCCGGGTCACGCTGGTTGCGCGGGGCCCGAAACCGGTGGCGGCGCTGCGCCAGATGGGTTTGACGCCGTCGATTGTGGCGCCGGAGCCGAACACGTGGCGCGAGCTGCTGGCCGCCACGGCGAATTGCGCCGGCCGCCGGATCGCGGTGCAGGAGTACGGCCGCTCGAATCCGGAGCTGCTGGCGGCGCTGGCCGCGCGCGGCGCCGAAGTAACCGCAGTCCGCGTGTATCAGTACGACCTGCCGGAGAATGCCGGCCCGTTGCAGGAGGCCGCGCGCCGGCTGGCCGCGGGTGAGTTCCAGGTCGCCCTGTTCACCACGGCGGTCCAGATCGCGCACGTCGTCAGGGTGGCAGCAGAGCAGGGGATTGAACCCGCCATGCTGGAAGGCCTGCGCAAATGCCTGATCGGCTCCATCGGCCCCACCACCACAGAAGCGCTGGAGGAATTCGGCGTTCATCCCAACCTGGAGCCGTCGCACCCCAAAATGGGTCTGCTGGTGATGGAAACCGCTGCACAGGCCGGCCAGTGAGCCTTCAGTGAGTCTTGAGTGTGCGGCCGGATAAGTTTCGTTACCGGATTCTGCGAGACTCTTTAGATAGAGAGGAGTCTTTGCCGTGACCATGTCTTCTCAATCCCCGTCTGGCCAAACCTGGAACGCGGCTGGCTATGCCGCGAACGCCCACTTCGTGCCCGCGCTCGGGCAACCGGTGTTGGAATTGCTCCAGGCCCGGCCCGGTGAGCGCATCCTCGACTTGGGTTGCGGAGACGGAGCGCTCACCGAGAAGTTGGTTGCGCTGGGTGCGCAGGTGGTGGGCATCGACAGTTCTGCGGACATGATCGCGGCCGCGCGCCAACGGGGCCTTGACGTGAGGATGATGGATGCCAGATCACTGACCTTCGACAACGAGTTCGACGCGGTCTTTTCCAATGCTGCGCTGCACTGGATCAAAGACGATCCGGACGCGCCGGTCGGGGGTGCCTTCCGTGCCCTGAAAGCCGGCGGGCGGTTTGTGGGCGAGTTAGGCGGCCATGCGTGCGTCGGCGCGATTACGGTTGCGCTGGTGGCGGTTCTCGAGCGCCGCGGCATCAGGGACGCCGCATCGTGGGTTCCCTGGTACTTCCCGACGGTGGACGAATACGAAACCCGTCTCCGGCGAGCCGGGTTTGTGCCGCAAAGTGTGCAGCTGGTTCCACGGCCCACGGCGCTCGAATGCGGAATGCGCGGATGGCTGGAAACGTTCGCCAATCCGTTCTGCGCGGCGTTGCCGCAAGGTGAGCGCAGCACGTTTCTCGATGACGTCACGGCGATGCTGAAGCCCGTTCTGTGCGATACGCAGGGCCGCTGGACCGCGGATTACATTCGCCTTCGTTTTGCGGCTGTGAAAACCTAATGACGCGGGAGGATGGCCAGCGGGCGCCGAGTTACGGTTTTTATGCAGAAAACGGAACCGCCAGGGTCCACAACATTTTGTGGTATTTATGTTTTATGAGTACAAAATGTGGAGGGGTGGACTTCACAGCGCTGACCGGGAATGCGCCGGTGGTGCCGGCTATCCTTCCTTGTACATGTACTTGATGGCGGGCTTATAGATCAGCACGTTCGGCTGGCCGTCGCGATTCACCTTGAGACAGCACTTGTCATACCACTCGATGACGCCATGCAGTGTCTCGCCGTCGCGCAGCACAAAGACCATTGGGGTCCTGGCCTGCATCTGCTTCACGTAATAAAAATTCTCCGCATTGGTCTGGTCTGGCGGGACAGGCTTTTTCTGTGACTGGAGGGCCGGGCGGCGGGGTGGACTAATCTGCTCCTTGATCTCGTTCAGCGACGGACGAATGAGCTTGCGATTGACAGTCTCCACTGAATGCCATCCTTATGAAGAGAATCTGTTTGACTTGCCGCTACCTGGCACAGCGAGAGCGGCTTGGTCGTTGGGTTCGCTTTTCGACTTGACTCATAAATAGCATAATGAGACCCGCGAAGCAACGAGGGTGCGAGGAGAATTCCGAGCAACTGCGCGATGGGGCCGGGCGGTCTATACGGCCAACGGGTAGCGGAGGGTTTCGAGAAGCCAGTCGCGATTCTGCCGAACATCGGCAGTGAGGCGGCCGCAAAGTTCGCCTCGCGCATCGAATAAGCGGTAGCCTTCGGGAGAGCGCAGGTAGCCGCGGGCCTTCGGCTCGCGCGCGAAGACGGCGGCTTCGCCTTCGGCCTCCACCATGCGCCGATAACGGCGCCGGTTGTCGAGCAGCGCCTTAACCAGAAAAGGCATGATGAGCGAGTAGTCGGCCTGCATGCTTTCGGTGGTCTGCAGGTAGGTGTCTTTGTCCACCTTGCCCCAGGTGACCGCCTCGGCCGGCGGGCAGGAAGAGAGCGAACCATCGGTGACAGGCGCGGTGACAATCTGCACATCGAACTGATAGCCGCGCACGTTGGGCAGGCCAAGCACCTGGCCCAGGGCGGGCTCGGGCTGGAGATTGTAATTCTTGGGGACGCCACCGCCCAGAATGACCGTGGCGAGCGCGTGAGCCGGATGATCGAAGAGCCCCCAGCGATGGTAGGCGCAGGCTTCGAAGACTTCGGCGTGCAGGTCGAGATCGAAGCTGTAATCCGGGATCAGGCCAGCTTGCCGCATGGCCCACAGCTTCATGGAATTCAGGAACACGCTGCCATCGCCGGGTGCACCGACGAAGATCGGGATGGCACGCCGCCAGCAAGTAGACAGCAGGCCGGGAGGGACGGCGTGGCGCTGCTCCTCGGCGGCATAGTATTTGCCCAGCAGGTAGCGCAGTTCGGTGCCCGTCATCGTGCGCTGAAACTCCGGGCTGGCCAGCACCGCGCTGATGAAGCGATCCTGGTCGAGCAAAACGCCTTCATCGAAGGCCATGTCGGTTACACGGATGGTGCCCTCTTCGCGCAGCGCAGCGTCGTCACTGGCGATGGGAACTTCATGGATGGGACCGGACTTGTAAGCTTCCAGGCTGCGGTGACCGTCGTGGTAACAGACGGCGTCGGTGGTGCTCAGGTAAGCCACCCAGCCGGTCTCGAGCAGAGGAATCAGCCAGGTTTGGTGCTGACCGGAGACTGTGACCGGACCGGCGACGGCAAGTGTAAGCGGGCAGCCCAGGCCGATGGCGCGGTCGAGAATCCCATAGATGCGGCGCAGAAAGGCACCGCCGAATGCGGGTAGGCAATGAGTGAACAGTTCGTCGAGCGTCTCGCATTCATCCACGCGCCGCACCTGCACGTAGCGGCGGCCGGCGCTCTGGTTGCCCCTGTGCTTATCCTGATCCATGATTCTTTGACCATAACATGGCGGGCGAGAACGGCCTTCGGTCCTGCCCGGCTGTTACCTGAATTTCGCAGGGCCTTAGGAAGGCGGACTGACGATCACCGTGTAGATGCGGTCCAGGTCTTCCGGGGAGTAGTATTCAATCTCGATGCGGCCCTTCTGCTTGGCTTTCTCGACGATGCGGACCTTGGTGCCGAGGACGCGCTCCAGTTCCTGAATGGCGGCCTTCACGTTAGGATCGGTTTCGAGCTCATCCAGGTGCTTAGGCTTGCGGCCCTCGAGCATGCGCTGGGTGGTGCGCTCGGTCTGGCGCACGGACCATCCCTGCGCGACGGCCTTTTCGGCGACTTCCCGTTGGAGCTCAATGCTGGGAAGCGAACACAGGCAGCGGGCATGGCCGGCAGACAGGCGGCGCTCGGAGACCAGTTGCTGGATATCGGCGGGAAGCTGCAGGAGGCGGAGGAAGTTGATGATGGTGGTGCGGTCTTTGCCGGTCCGTTGTCCGATCTGATCGGGATTCAGGAGCAACTCGCGGCCCAGGCGGTCAAAAGCGACGGCGGTCTCGATGGGGTTCAGGTCCTCGCGCTGGATGTTCTCGACGAGGGTGATTTCGAGCAGGCGGTCGTCGGGGATATCGCGAATTACCGCCGGCACAGATTGACTGCCCGCGAGTTTGGCGGCGCGCCAGCGACGCTCGCCGGCGACCAGTTGATAACGTTCACCGGACCGCCGGACCACCAGCGGCTGAATGATGCCGTTGGTGCGGATGGACTGCGCCAATTCGGAAAGGCGCTCGCTTTGAAACACGCGCCGGGGCTGGAGCGGGTTCGGGTCGATGCTATCGATCGGAATACTAAGGGCCGCTTCCTGGGTTGGCGCGAGAGGAGGCACCGGCTGGAGGGTCGGGCGAGTTGGCAACAGTGCGCCCAGGCCCCTACCGAGCGCTTTGCGGGGCTTCTCTGTTTTGTTCATGGTCCAGGATCTCTTTGGCCAGCCGGATGTAGCTTTCGGCGCCCTTTGAGCGGGGGTCGTAAGCAAGAATGGGCTTGCCGAAACTGGGCGCCTCGGCCAAGCGGACGCTGCGGGGAACGATGGTATCGAACACCTCGTCAGCGAAGAACTCTCGGAGATCGGCCGCGACCTGGCGGGTCAGGTTCGTGCGGTCGTCATACATGGTGAGTAGGATGCCCTCCACCTGCAATGGATGCTGAAAGGCATCGCGAATTCGATCAATCGTATCCATGAGCTCTGAAATGCCTTCCAGCGCGAAGAACTCGCACTGGATGGGGACGAGGACGGAATCCGCCGCGATAAGGGCATTGAGGGTGAGGAGATCGAGGGCGGGGGGGCAATCGATCAGGATGAAGTCGTATTTGTCGCGGATACTCTGAATGCGTTCGCGAAGACGAAATTCGCGGTTGGGGATATCCACCAATTCCAGGTTGGCGCCGACGAGGTTCTTGTCGGCGGAAATGACGTACAGGCCGTCGAAGGCAGTGGTGATGATCGCGTCGCGGGGAGAAGCATCACCTAAAATGACGTGGTAGAGGCTCGGGCGACTGGGATCCTTGGCTATGCCGAGGCCGCTGGAGGCATTCCCCTGGGGATCGGAATCGATGACCAGGATTCTGAGGTCGTTGGCTGCCAGCGCAGCAGCAAGATTGATGGCAGTAGTGGTCTTGCCGACGCCACCCTTCTGATTTGCAATTGCAAATACCCGGCTCAAGCGGCCATACTAACACGAAGCTCGCTGCGGCTGAAGCGTGAGTTTCACGTGAAACACCAGGCGTTGCAATAGCGGAGGTTGCGTTTCACGTGAAACAGGTGGACATGCCTCGCCGGCCGCCTCAGCGAGCAGGCCTGGGCTGTTCCGCCCCTAAACTCGGTGTCCGATGCGAAGGTATCGCTGCTTCCCCCACGGCATCGGGATCGGCGGCTCCCACACGAACCCCACTTCCGGGGGTGCGCCTTCAGCTCCACCTAAGAGATCGGCAACAGGCGCCAAGAGCTTTAGGCTCGGGGAGAGAGCCTGGTAGCTCACCGCACGAGAAATCGCCAAGTCGAACTGCTCGTGCAGTTGCTCGGCGCGGCCCGCCACCACGCGTATGTTCGGCAGGGCGCGGGCCGCCTCCTTTAGAAAGACTGCCTTTCGTTGGTGCGATTCAATTAGAGTGACAAGGCAATCGGGACGACACACCGCAACTGGAAGACCAGGGAAGCCAGCTCCTGAGCCCACATCGGCGATTCGCAGGCGGCTGGCAGGCAGGCGGGCAGCGAGAAAGATGGACTCGCAATAGTGGCGTTCGATTACCTCATCGAGGTCCCGAATGGCGGTGAGATTGAGCCTGCGGTTCCAGCGAACCAACAGATTGTAATGGGCTTCCAGCGCCAGTACCTGCTCGTCTGTCAGCTCTGCGATGCCGCCAAGCCGTTCCCGGAGCAGCTCACGAAACATGGTTCAAGCCGAGATAGACATCGAGAACGGCGACCGCCGCAGGAGTAATGCCGGGGATGCGAGCGGCCTGGCCGAGGGTCGCGGGGCGAACCCGGTTGAGCTTGTCGAGAACCTCCCGGGATAAACCCGGGATGCCATTGAAACCGAAGTCGCTTGGAATCGGACGGCGCTCGGCGGCCTTCAGGCGCTCCATCTGGCGTTCCTGTTGACCAATATAGCCGCTGTATTTGGTTTCGGTTTCCACGGTGGCCAGCACCCCGGCTACAGCGTCCTCACCAAGCACTTCGCGGATCCAGCCTGGGACTTCCGCAAGGCGCGCTTCGGGACGCTTGAGCCACTGGCCGTGGCGGTGGCCCTCCAGCGCTTGTTTCAGCAGCTCGCACTGCTTCTGCTTCCGCTGGAAGGCGTCCCAGCGCGCATCCGTCACCAGGCCCGCGCGGCGGCCCATCGGCGTCAGGCGCGCGTCGGCGTTATCGATGCGGAGGTGAAGACGAAACTCCGCGCGAGAGGTGAACATGCGGTACGGCTCGTCAGCGCCCTTGGTGATAAGGTCGTCGATCAGGATTCCCGTATACCCTTCGGAGCGGCCGACAAGTACCGCCTCTTTGCCGCTCAGTTTCGCCGCGGCGTTCATGCCGGCGATGAGGCCCTGGCAGGCCGCCTCCTCGTAGCCTGACGTTCCGTTGATTTGGCCAGCAAGGTAAAGACCCGCAATGGATTTCGCTTCGAGCGTGTGCGACAACTGGCGCGGATCGATGGCGTCATATTCAATCGCGTACCCGGGCCGGATCATTTCCGCGTGCTCGAGGCCCGGAATCGACGCGACCATGGCGGTCTGCACGTCGATGGGCATGCTGGTAGACATTCCATTGACGTACACCTCGTTGGTGTCGAGGCCCTCCGGCTCCAGAAAAATCTGGTGACGCAGTTTGTCGGGGAATTTGACGATCTTGTCCTCAATGGAAGGGCAGTAGCGCGGACCGATTCCCTTGATCTGGCCGCTGTACAGGGGAGAGCGCGGAATGGCATCGCGGAGAATACGGTGTGTCTCCGCGGTGGTGTAGCCGATGTGGCACTGAACCTGGGCGCGGTCGATGCGCCCGGTCAAAAACGAAAATGGGGTCGGTTCGGCATCGCCGGGCTGGGGCTCGAACTGCGACCAATCGATGGTGCGGCCGTCCAGGCGCGGCGGTGTGCCGGTTTTGAGGCGAGTCCAGTTCAGGCCGAGAGTGCGCAACTGTTCGCCCAGCAGTTGCGACGGCGCTTCGCCGTTGCGGCCGCAACTGTAGCGCGCTTCGCCCACATGCGCCAAGCCATTCAAAAATGTGCCGGTGGTGACAACCACAGCGCCGCAATCCAGGGTGCGGCCGTCGCGCAATGCGACCCCCGTGGCCCGGCCCTCCTCGATGTTCAGCGCGGCCGCCTCGGCCTGCTTGATGCGCAGATTCGGTTCCCGCTCGAGGACCTCGCGCATCCGAACCCGGTACGCCTTCTTATCCATTTGCGCGCGCGGCGACCAGACAGCCGGCCCGCGGCTGGTGTTGAGCAGCCGGAACTGGATGCCGACGGCGTCCGCCACCTCACCCATCACTCCACCCAGCGCGTCGACCTCGCGCACCAGGTGACCCTTGGCGATGCCGCCGATGGCCGGGTTGCAGGACATCTGCGCGATCAGGTCCAGGTTCATGCTGACGATGGCGGTCTTCAAACCCATTCGTGCGGCGGCGCGGGCGGCTTCGCACCCGGCATGACCGGCGCCGATGACAACGACGTCGTAGCGTTCGCGCATTGATACCATTCTAATGGTGGAATCACGATGAAAGTTCTGGTGATCGGCAGTGGAGGCAGAGAGCACGCGCTGGTGTGGAAACTGGCGCAATCGCCGGGGACCGCTGTGTTCGCGGCGCCGGGAAACCCGGGTATGGCGAGCGCTGCTACGTGCCTGGCGGCGAAGGGCGCAGACCCGGCGGAGTGGCTGGCGGCGGCGGAGACGATTGACGCGGACCTGACAGTGGTCGGACCGGAAGCTCCGCTGGTGGCCGGGGTGGCCGATATGTTCCGCGCGCGCGGCCGGCGCATAGTGGGGCCAGGCCGGGAAGCAGCGCGGTTGGAAGGGAGTAAGGTTTTCGCAAAGAACTTTCTGACGCAAAGGAATATCCCCACAGCGGCATTCGTGACCGTGGAAAACGAAACGGACGCGCGCCGGGCACTTGACCGCTTCGGGTTTCCGGTGGTGCTCAAAGCCGACGGCCTGGCGGCAGGCAAAGGTGTGGTGGTGGCTCAGGACCGGGCTCAGGCGGAGGAAGCGCTCGGCGGATTGCGTGGCCGGCTGGTGATCGAAGAATTCCTGCGCGGCGAAGAAGTGAGTTTCATCGCGCTATGTGACGGTCGCGACGTGGTGCCGCTCGCCGCCACGCAGGACCACAAAGCGGTTTTCGATGGCGACCGCGGGCCCAACACCGGCGGAATGGGCGCGTACTGCGACGCCGCGATTCTGAGCGAGCGCCAAGCCGAGGATATTCTCAACCACGTTATCTATCCGACGGTGGAAGCCACCGGTTTCACCGGGTTCCTCTACGCCGGGATGATGATTACGGCGGAAGGGCCGAAGGTTCTCGAGTTCAATGTGCGGTTGGGCGACCCGGAAACGCAGCCGCTGATGCACCGCATGAGTGGCGACTTTGTCCCCGCGCTGATGGCCGCGGCGGAAGGGCGCTTGAGCGGCACGCGTCTCGAATGGCGCGCAGGCCCAAGCGTGTGCGTGGTGATGGCATCGGGCGGCTATCCTGGTGCCTACGAAACCGGAAAGGCCATCAACGGAATTGCGGATGCCGAGGCGCGGGGCGCCTTAGTGTTTCACGCGGGAACCCGTTTAGGCGCGCGAGGTCTCGAAACTGCGGGCGGGCGCGTGCTGGGCGTCACGGCGGGCGGAGACGACCTTGCGGGAGCGATCGGCTGCGCGTACACAGGAGTGGAAGCGATTCACTTCGAGGGCGCACATTTCCGCCACGATATTGGCCGCAAAGGCCTTGCCAGGTACAATGAAGGGAACGTGGGGACGTAGCTCAGATGGATAGAGCGGTCGCCTCCTAAGCGACAGGTCGGCGGTTCGAATCCGCCCGTCCCTACCACACAACCCGCTTTGAACCAATGATTTGGCTCCTTCGCTTGGTCCATGTCCTGTCCCCAAAAACTGAAAACGTATCAGAAACGTATCAAAACCCCATCAGACGTGTGGTTCCGTATCAGAACCTGCAGCGCTTGGTTCGCTAGCCCGGCGGTTCAGTTGTGCCAGCGCTTCGCGCTTCATCTGGAGCTTCATCTGCGAATACTTCTTGAATACCTGCGAGTCAGTCTGCCGTAGCATCTGCGTCACCCACTCGTCGGCCACGCCGCCCGAACTCAGCCGCGTGGCGAACGTGGAACGAAGATCGTAGAGCCGGAAATACCGAACCTCAGCCTTCCGAAGCGTGGTTGCCCAAGTTTTCTTAAACTCAGTTTGGTGCCCGGTCCGGTTACCGTCGCTGGGAAACAGCCACGGGCCGGGACCGGCAAGTTCGACTTGGCTACGGAACGCCTCTACAGCGATGTCGGTCAGTGGAACCTCGGCAACCCCGGTTGGGGTCTTGGAGTCGTCGATGAACACCACCTTGTTGGGGATATCCACCTGATCCTTCTTCATCGCGGCCAACTCCTTGTACACTCGCAAGCCGGTCTCAGTGATGATCCGAATCACGTTCCGCAGGTACGCGGGGGCGTGGTTCTCGATCTTGGTTTGTTCCGACCACGTCATGTAATGCGGCCGAAACAGGCCCTTGAGTCTGACCGGAAACTCCGCCGCGGTGCATGGATTTACCGGGCAGAGCTTCTTCTTTACGGCAACGCTAAAGATCCTTCGCAGAACTCGAAATTCCTGGTGGGCCGTCGTCGGCTTTAGGATTCCAAGTTCCACCACGCCCGCTTTGCGGCGGACGCGGCGCCTTTGAGCGATCCGATGGCGCAGGTAATCCTCGATCAGTGATGCATCGATATCGCCCAGCTTCAGTGCTCCGAACATCGGTATGAGATTCTTCAACGCAGTTTGGTTGGCCCGGTGCGTGCCTGCGGCCCGAATCGGCGGCCTGGAGTAGTTCTCCAGGAAAAACTCCGCCCATTCATCGAACGTTATCTGCTTGCCCTTGCGAACTGCGTCAAGGCTGTTATTGTCCCTGGCGGCGAGGCGCTCGCGCATCTGCCTCTGCGCCTCGTCCCAGTCCGTCGTGTGCGTTGATTCCAGGCGGCGGCGACCGGTCTTGTCCCTGTAGCGCATCCACCAAAGGTCGCTGTCGTTTCGTTTATAGACGACACCGTCATGCCTGTTAGGCCTTGCCATTCTCCATCTCCTGTTTAAACTGCGCGCGGAACGGGACGAGATCCGATTTCAAAAAACGGATGTTGCGTCCCATCACGCGGAGATGGGGAATCTGCTTTCGCTCAACCCAAAGATACACCGTTTGCGGGCTGACGCCAAGGAAAACTGCGGCATCGCGCACACGGATGGGTAGTTCGTCACCGATGGTGGTGAGAGTCGCATTCATTGTCGCGCTCATAAATTCCCCCTGGCAGCGAAGGTATGATCGGTTGGTCCACCCCTAGCGGAGGAGGGTCCCTAGCCAAATACCGCCGCCGAACAGCAAGACGCCGGCCACCAAGCCGACGGAGGACCAGCGGATCAAGGCAGGGCGGCGATGCGCTTCGTTCACCAGATGTACGAACTCGCACGCCTTCAGGCCGGCCAGGCGAATGTCATTCTGCAAACCCTGCCGCATCTGTGCCGCAGAGTCCTTCACCATTTGCGCGAGCATCTTTCCGGCGCGCACCTCCGCTTTCTGCATCGACGCGTCGAACTCCGCGATTCGTGCCTGAATGTGATCCTGCAATTTCTGCGTGGCTTCGTCCAACACGATCCGGTTGATAGTCACCAGTGCGAATAGCGGATCGTCAGGTTCCACACGGATACCGTTTTGCGCTGCAACTTCGCTGATCATTCGCTTGACGTTTTCCATGGCGTTTCTCCTCACAACAGCGGCATCTGGTCCAACTGCTCGAATAGCTCCCGCTGCACCACCTTGAGACGTTGCTTGCTCATCACCGACGCCCTGCCGTTCCGAATCGCCTCCTCGAAGGTCAGCTTGCGCGCGATTACGTCCTCGATGTCGCGGCCGAAGGTATCCTGGTTTCTCTTGGGGATGCGTACCAGACCGAAGATTTTCGACTCGCACTCCTTGTAGGCCAGCATCTCTGTGAACGTCTTGCCGTCGCGCTCGATAACGCCGAAGTATTCGTTCAACCAGACGACGATGTTCCGATCAGCGCTGCTGTCAGCCAGACTCTTGAAGCCCTTGAGCGTGTCCCCGAGCGCCTGTCCGCCTGTCACCACCGTGTGCACGCAGATCCGCCGGCCGGCAGCGCGGAGCAGTTCGAGTACGTTGTTTTCGACGATGTAGCTCCAGAGCGGGATGAAGGTGGACGCGCCGTTGTCCACGATGAAGATTCCGTCTTCGGTGAGAAGCCGCTCCATCAGGACATCGAAACCGCGCGAGTCAATTTTCCCGTCGTGCATGAGGGCCAGGTGCTCGGCGCCCAACTCGGTGTATTGCGAGAAAGTCTGGTTCACCGGATCGGTATCGAGACAGTGGATTTCCGCACCGCGATGGCGGAAGTATTGGGCGAGGATGCTGGCGACCAGGCTCTTGCCTACGCCACCCTTGCCTTGCAGCGTGAGGTGGATGGCAGGTGTGGCAGGATCTCCGCCAGACCGGATGGTTGTATTCGATATTACGGAGTCTTGTCCGCTGACGTCCGTTGTATTCCGTGACATAAGTCTCTCCCTGAGTTGAACCCTCTCTATTAGTAAGGTAATGGCAGAGGCTGTGTGGGACACTAAATTAACCGATGTTTCGAAAGCAGGACTAGATCAGCTTGCTTTCGTCTGGCGGGCCGGGAGGATATTCGAACGTGGGCTTTCTCTTGGCGGCTTCCTGAGGCTTCGCTGGTGGGTTCGGAACAGGCGACGTCGTCTCCGCAAAGGGTTGGGCGGCGTGGGTAGCTGGCGTGACTGGTTTGGCCAGTTCCTTACGACGTATACGCGTGAGATAGGAGCCGAGGCTTTGCACGGTGACGATGACGCCACCTTCCTCTTCGAGCCACTGCCGGATGCTCGCCAGGCTTTGGCCATCGGCAATTGCAGCTTTGATCTCGGGCCAAAGGGCGCGAATCTGGCCGGCTTTGGTGGCAGGCTTTTTCCCGCGCCGCTGCGCGAGGCGGTGCCGGGTTTCGGCAATCCACTGCTGCTCGGCTTGTGTGTATTCTTCACCCTTTCCCATTTGTTCAACAGTTTACGACGTATTTCGGCGTCTTTCCATAGGTATTCGACAAAACGCTGGCACTTCGACAATTTTCGACGTGCTTCGACAGCCATCAGGTTAGATCGGTCGCCCTGCGACCGGCTCCCAGGCCGAAAACACTGGTAGTGGAACATAAAGGAAATGTCGAACGGCCGGGTGTTTTCTTCATTCCAACCGGCGTGCGATCAGCGGCTTTCGCGGTGGGACAAAATCGGTCACGTGTTCGACAAATGTTCGACGCTCAGAATTCGGTGAGAAATCATCCCAATTCCCGAGCCCTCCGCGAAGATTTCTTGTCCCAGTGTGCCTCTCCCATTCCCTTACTAATTGAGGGGGCAATTCATGCGGCAAGACGCGGGTGCGGCCCGAAACGCCAGAATCGCGGTCCGGCTCAGTAGCGACGAGCAACATCAAATCGAGGCGGCGGCGAAGACGAGGGGCTACACGAGTCCCAGTGTGTTCATCCGGGCGGCGATCCGAAACGAGTTGAAGGGGCGAGCGGAGTTGACTGGCACCGAAGAGCGGATTGCAGGAGGCTTCGATGGTGTGTCGCGGAACATCTTCCGCGTGGAACGCGGACAGCACGCGCTCTTCGCGCTGGTGGACGCTTTTGCCAAGGTGGTGCTGACCTGTGTGGCGGAACCGCCGCCCGATGCCAGGCCACAGGCCGCCGCGCGAGCCAGAGAGCGATACGACCGGCTCATCAAGGCTGCCGGTCAGGCGATGTCAGGCGATGCACGCGCCGCCATGGAGGATCTGGTAAGCCATGGCACGAACTGACGAGGAGCGCCGAACCCGGCTCCGGCCACCAAAGCCTCGCGTTCCGCGGAACGAACGAGCCGCGTGGTCGAGCGGCTTCAGGCTTCTCATGCACTACGCCCGCATGAGTCGCAAGGTCGGCAACCGCACCACAAGTGGGAAAGGAAAAGGCACTTGCCCTTACCATCAGCGCTGCGCCGTCCGAGTGACCTATCTGAATAACAAGACGCGAGGGCAGTGGCAGGCGCACGGGCGTTATCTGGCGCGCGAAAGCGCCACCCTCGAAAACGACGCGAAGGCCGGGGGTTTCAATCGAGAGAATGACGGAATCGACATTGTCCGTCAACTCGAAGGCTGGCAGCGCGCGGGGGACGAGCGGATGTTTAAACTGATCGTCTCGCCGGAATTCGGTGATCGGGTAGAGCTGTCACGCCTGACGCGCGGTCTGATCGAACAGATGGAGGAGGATCTGGGAACGGATCTGGAATGGGTTGCGGTGGAGCACCACAACACGGAGCACCCGCATGTTCACGTCGTGGTCCGCGGCGTCAGAAGTGACGGTCAGTCCTTGCGTTTGAGCCGGGACTACGTGAAGCATGGGATTCGGAGCATTGCTGCGGATTTGTGTACCCGCCAACTTGGATACCGGACCCAGCGCGACGCGGCGGAGGCGGAACGGCGTGAAATCACCGAAGAGCGGTTTACGTCACTGGACCGCAGGCTGCTGAGAGACGCGCAGGAAATCAGCTCGGACCTTGGGCCATCATACTTCGCCGTCACGCGGAACCCGATTCAGGCTGGTTCGAGCGAAACGGTGCGCCTTCGTGCGCAACACGAGGTAGCGCGCCTCGCCGTACTCTGCCGCATGGGTTTGGCGGAATTCATGGAACCAAACCGATGGCGTGCGCGCCGGGATTTCGACCAAATACTGCGGGCAATGCAGAGAACCAGCGACAGGCAAAGGACGCTCGCGGCACACGGAGCGCTGGTGTCAGACGAGCGCCTACCTATGGAAGTACTCGATGTGAGACAGATCACGTCCGTCGAGGGTCGGATGCTGGTTCACGGCCAGGACGAGCAATCCGGGCGCAACTACCTGATGCTGGAAGGAACGGACGCGAAGGTGTATTTCATCAACTACGGCCGGGAGATGGAGGAGGCTCGCAGCCGCGGCGAACTATGGACCAACTCCTTCGTACAACTGCGGAAGGTGGCGCTGGATGGGGCCCTGACGCTCGATGTCAAAGATCTCGGCGATGCGGACCAGCTATTGACTAATCCCCGCCATCTTGGTGAGGAGGCGCGCGAGCTACTCAAGCGGGGCATCATGCCGACCGAGGACGGCTGGGGAGGCTGGCTGGGGAGGTATCAGGCAGCCCTGTGCAAGACCGCTCGTGAGATCGAGGTGGGGAAGAAACGGAATCTGGTTCGCTCGCAGCAGCGGAAACGGGACCGCTCGGTCGGACGATGATGGAAACAGAAAGCGCGACACAGTGCCGCCTTGATCGCCTTACCGAAGACCTTGATCGGTCGTTTCCCCATATGATGGGCGCTCGCCGCGCAACTTTTTAGTATATGAGACGGTTCGCCGAAGTCTAAACTGAGGAGTAATTGTGCAGCAGGTTGCTGCACAATTGCCGTGGTTCCAAAGTTGCGTCCTGCTCGACAAGGTTACCGACCGCGACCGGCGTGTCTGGTGCGGGCCGGCCGCTATCCAGCACAGCCGGAGCCGAGCCGTTTTGGTTTATCAGATCGAGAGCGGTCTCCATCAGCGGGCAGTGGGGAGGCCATCACCAACTTCGGTCGCACCCTCCCGCCACTTCAGTCCGATTTTGCGCAACAAGTCACGAAGGATTCATACACTTCGATTCTCTGATGCTCGGCGAAGCAGCGCGCGAGCGCGACCTGGAGCGAAGACTGTTGAAGCATCTGCAGAGGTTTTTTGGCCCGAGATGGGTGTCGGCTTCGCATTCGTCGGCTGCCAGTACTCTCTGACGGTGGGGGCCGAAGAATTCCGTATCTGCACGGAAAGCTTGCATGGGAGAATGAATGAGGTGGAAATTGCCGTGCGAAATAGCCAACAAGGGCGCCTAGTTCACGAGGGCGAAGCTACGCTGGCGGCGCGCACGGTGAGTTCCTAAAGCGCGCTTTGGACTTATTGACAATGTCGGCGACCTTTGAGCCTCGTCTCGACGTCCTGCCCGAATGCCAACGGCGGCTGTGGCCGGAGTTGGATGCCGTGCCGTCAGTCTTCGTGCTCTATGGTGGCACTGGCTTGGCGCTCCAGCTCGGCCACCGGGTTTCGGAAGACTTCGATTTCTTCTCATCCTCTGGATTTGACCCGTCCAGATTACAGTTGCGGCTCCCCTTCTTCAAGGATTTGGATCCGGCTGACCGCGACGCCTGGGTACACTACAAGCGCGACAACCTCGAGGCCTTCGTAGATCGGGGTGGAGTGGTTAAGGTTGCCTTCTTTGGAGGGCTCGATACTCTACGACGGATCGAGGATCCGCTGCGGGCGGCGGGGTCGCGCGTGCGGGTGGCCTCACTGGTAGACTTGGCTGGCATGAAGATGCGGGTGATTCAAGTTCGGGGGAGTTGGAAGGACTATGCCGACATCCACGCGCTGGTGTCTCATGGGATCGACGTGCCGACGGGACTGGCGGCGGCCAAAGCGATTGATCGGAGCTTCGATCCGATCACGAGTCTTCGCGCCTTGCAGTTTTATGGCGACGGGACACTGGATCGGGTTCCGGCCGCTGTGCAGCGGGATTTGACCCGGTGGGCGCAAGCAGTTGACTTGGGGCAGCTACCTTCGTTGCATCCTCGGTGCGGTCTGACTCCGGGAGGGTTGGAGCGATGAGCATCGCCACTCCCTATCCATCTGAATTACTGCGGGTGGCGCGGAAGGTCGTGTGGTATGAGAAGCCAGAGGAAGCCCTGGCCGATCTGATGACGTTTCTGACGCACCTGATGGTTTACGGCTCCTCGGCGGATGTTTCAGTAGCCGAGCGTTACGTGCCAACAGAAGAATTCCGAAGAGTGCTTGAGCATGCTCCGGCTGGAGTCTTTACCCGGGAGGCTTGGGAAAAGTGGCATGAACGGTTTGGGATGTCAGTGCCACCCTTGCCACGGCGCCAGTTTCCAGATGGTTCATTTGGCCCGGAGGCCGGGCGATTCTTTGGTCGGTAGCCGAGGGAGCAGGTAGCATTCCATCTCCTCTCGGAATCTCCGTGGCATCCTGCCCTTTCGGATAATGATGAATGTGCCAGACCACCTTTCGAGGGCTTTGAACGATGCAGTGATCCGCCGGCTGGCGGGCGCGCAGTCCTACCAGCGCGGGATGGACTACTTTTCTCACGGACACGTCGAATCCATCGAAGACCGCCTTGGCAGCGTCCACGCCGTCGTGCGCGGGAATCAGGATTACACGGTCACGCTGACGGCCGATGATGGAGTGCCGGATTATACGTGCGATTGTCCCGTGGGCATTGACGGCGCCTTCTGTAAGCACTGCGTCGCGGCGGCGCTGGCCTGGTTGGACCGCGCGGCGGGACCGGCGAAACCGGTGGGCCGCGGCAAAACCAAGGAGGTCACACTGGCCGACGCCGGGAAGATGCTCCAAGCCGAGGACAAGAGCACGCTGGTGCGTATGGTGCTCGATTGGGCCAAGGACGACGACCGACTCCACGAACGGCTCATTCTCTACGCTGCCCGGCGCTCGGGGCCCGATACCGGAGCCGCCGCTGTCCGGCGGGCGTTCGAGAAGGCGGTTCGGGTTCGCGATTTCGTGAATTACCGGGAGGCGACGGGCTGGGCGCGCGGCGTCGATGATACCATCGATTCGGTAGAGCAGTTGCTGAACGATGGCCAAGCCGGCGCAGTGATCGAGTTGTGCGAGGCGGCGCTGCAGTCGCTCTTGGGCGCCATCCAGGCGGTGGACGATTCCGATGGCCACTTCGGTGCGCTTCGAGACCGGTTGCAGGACATCCACTACCGTGCGTGCCAGGAGGCTCGGCCCGATCCGGCGGAATTGGCCAGGCGGCTCTTTCAGTGGGAACTGCACAGCGACTTCGATGTCTTCTACGGCGCGGCGGCGCAGTATGCGAAGATTCTTGGGGCCAAGGGTATGAAGGTCTACCGGGAACTGGCCGGGGCCGAATGGGCGGGTGTGCCGGCGCGGACCGCCGGGCATGAGCGGAGCGAGTCAGTCCGGCACTTCCGCATCACGCACATCATGGAATCGCTGGCGCAGGCCTCGGGCGATATCGAAGAACTGGTTGCGGTGATGAGCCGTGACCTTTCGAGAGCGTACGGCTACTGGAGAATCGCCGAGGTCTATCGTGAAGCCCGCCAGCACGACAGCGCCCTGCTCTGGGCGGAAAAGGGGCTGAAGGCATTTCCGGAACACACCGACGGCAGGCTGCGCGAATTCGCGGCGGAAGAATATCACCGGCGCCGGCGCCACGGCGATGCGATGAAGCTGATGTGGGCCGAATTCTCGGAACGGCCATTCCTGGAGGGCTACAAGACCCTGGAACGGCACGCGAAGAAGGCGGGCGCCTGGCCGGAGTGGCGGGAGCGCGCGCTGGCCGAGATCCGGCTGCGAATCGCGAAGGCCAAGGAAAAAGCGCGCGGCCAGGCTCGGCCCCGCTGGATGCAGGCCGATGACAACCATTCCGTGCTCGTCGAGATCTTTCTGTATGAAGGCAAGGCCGACGAGGCTTGGCGGGAGGCTGGCGCAGGAGGTTGCTCGGAAAGTCTGTGGCTCCTTCTCGCGGCTACCCGCGAGAAGGAGCATCCAGAGGACGCCGCACCCATCTATTTGAAGCAGGCCGAGACCGGCGTCGCCCGTACCAGCAATGGACGATATGAGGATTCCGTCAGCCTGCTGGTGAAGGCCGCGGCTGTCATGAAGCGGATGGACCGCAGCGCCGAGTTCGTGCGCGACCTGGAAGCCCTCCGCGTGAAGTACAAGATCAAACGGAACTTCACAAAGCTGGTGGAGCAGAAGCGGAAATCGCTGTATGCCTTATGAGAGACTCGTGACGCCGTAGGGAACGACGGACGCTAGACGCCATGCAAGATGCGCCCCAAGTCCTCCATTGGGGCCGCGACCGCACAAGTCCGCAACCAAGCCCTTGCCGCTCTGCTTCAATGGGGCCGCGACCGCGCGGTCGCGGAATTATAGAAGACAAACCTGCCATGCCAGTAATGCCAGTAAATCCAAC